>NZ_AEEC02000010.1 GCF_000300975.2 Herbaspirillum frisingense GSF30
CCTTTTTTTTCGTAATCGTCGATGAGCACCTGCCTCTACACCATTGTCCTGCGGCAGTGCAGTTCCTGATGGCCCGGTTTTGGTGTGGCAGCTTGGTAAAAGCAGGGGGGGCATCAGCGCGGCGAATGCGTTCTGCCTGATGAGATATCGCGTGCTTGATATGGAATGGAAATATGCCAGAGATATGGCCTGCCCTGAGGGACTCGAACCCCCGACCTATGGCTTAGAAGGCCATTGCTCTATCCAGTTGAGCTAAGGGCAGTTCGGCGTGGCTGGCGGGAAGGGCGGGGTGCGACTGCATCAGTGCGTCACCGCAATTCCACCAGCGAGCCAGAAAAGGAAAACGGGCTGTAAAAACAGCCCGTTTTTCAAGTGTGGTCGGAGTACAAGGATTCGAACCTTGGACCCCCTGGTCCCAAACCAGGTGCGCTACCGGGCTGCGCTACACTCCGAGAAGCGAGATAATAGCAGCATCTTTCGCGAACGGTCAACAACGATTGCAAGCAAGCTTAAAAACAATCAGGAAACCGCCTCTCCCTCGCGGGATTCGGCCACTTTCTGCAGCCTGATTTCCACCAGCAGTTTCTTGATCTCCGGTACGCAGGAGCCGCAGTTGCCGCCCGCCTTCAGGCAGGCCGTGACCTGGCTGACCTCTTCCAGATCCCGCTTCCTGATGGCGTCGCAGATCGTGTTGCGGCCCACGCCAAAGCAGGAGCAGACAGTCGGTCCGGTGTCGGCGCCTTTTTCGATGGGCTGGCCCACCAGCAGGCCGACGCGGTCGGCTTCTTCCAGCTTGTCCTTGGCGAACAGGCCGGCCAGCCAGGAGCGTGAGGGCAGGTCGGGGCGGGCGGACATGAACAGGCACATGTCGATGCGGTCATCCACCACATGCACGGCACGATAGCTGCCGTCGCTCAGGTCTTCATATTCCAGCCAGTCGGCGTCGTCGTCGCGTACGCCCAGCAGGGCGCGCGCCCAGGCGGTGTGGTCGTTGATCTGGTTGCGGCCGGCCAGTTCATAGCGCAGGAAGTCGCGGCCCTGCACGCGGGTCCAGTGGGTGATGTCGTCCAGTGCCAGCGGATGGCGGGTGAGGATGAAGCCGTGCCAGCCGACGCGGAATTCTTCGATGGCCACCGGCGTGTGCTTGAACTCGGGCTCGCCCGAGACCGGGTCGACCACCGGGTTGACCACCGCGCCCACGCGGGCGTCCGAGGCCGACTGGCTGTTCCAGTGGATAGGCACGAAGACCGCGCCACGCGGGATGCCGCCGCCGTGCTGAACCCGCGCCACCATGGCGCCCCAGCGGCTGCTGATGCGCGCCAGACCGCCTTCGCGCAGACCGTAGAGCAGGGCGTCCTGGGGATGGATGTCGATGAAGGATTCAGCGATGTGGCTGCCCAGGGTGGCTGATTTGCCGGTACGCGTCATGGTGTGCCAGTGGTCGCGCACGCGGCCGGTGTTGAGGATCAGCGGGTAGTCTTCGCAGGCGGCATGCAGCGGGCTGCGCGGCGCGGTCGGCACAAAACGCGCACGGCCGTCGGCGGTGCTGAAACGGTAGTCCTGCAGCACCCGCGCCGTGCCGACCACACTGCCATCGGACAGGCGCTGCACCGGCCACTGGATCGGCGCCAGGGTGTCGTAGCCGCTGCGGTCCAGGCCGGTCAGGCCGGCCAGGTTGAAGACGCGGCGCACTTTGCCTGGTTCGGTCTCAGCATGGGCCTCGCCATTGCGATAGGCCGACAGGCGGGCATGTTCGTCGAAGATGGCGTGCGGGCCGTCGAAGTCGAAACCCTCGAAGCCCATGCGCTGCGCCACGTCGCACAGGGTGCGCCAGTCGCCGCGTGCTTCGCCGGGGGCGCTCAGGAAAGCGCGCTGGCGCGAGATGCGGCGTTCGGAATTGGTGACTGTGCCATCCTTCTCGCCCCAGGCCAGGGCCGGCAGTAGCAGGTGGGCGTAGGCATTGGTATCGGTCTGGGTGACCACGTCCGAGGCCACCACCAGTTCGCATTTTTGCAGGGCGCGTTGCACCAGGTCGGCGTCGGGCAGGCTGACCATGGGGTTGGTGGCCATGATCCACACCGCCTTGATGCGGCCGTCCTCGATGGCGCGGAACATGTCCACCGCTTTCAGGCCGGGTTTGTCGGCGATGCGCGGGGATTGCCAGAAGTCTTGCACGATCTCGCGGTGCAGCGGCTGCTCCAGATCCATGTGGGCCGCCAGCATGTTGGCCAGGCCGCCGACTTCGCGGCCGCCCATGGCGTTGGGCTGGCCGGTGATGGAAAACGGTCCCATGCCAGGCTTGCCGATGCGGCCGGTGGCGAGATGGCAGTTGATGATGCTGTTGACCTTGTCGGTACCGGCGGAGGACTGGTTCACGCCCATCGAGAAACCGGTGACCACTTTTTCAGTGTCGGCAAAGGCCTGGTAGAAGGCCAGCAGATCCTGCAGGTCCACTTTGCAGATGCGCGCCACCGTGGCGGGGTCGGCGCAGTCGGCGTCGGCCACCGCCAGGGCGTCGTCGAAGCCGTTGGTGTGGGCGCTGATGAAGGCGTTGTCGCGCAGGCCGCGATGGGCCAGGTAACTCATCAGGCCGTTGAACAGCCAGACATCGGTGCCGGCCTTGATCGGCAGGTGCAGGTCGGCCAGTTCGCAGGTGGCGGTGCGGCGTGGATCGATGACGATCAGGCGCATTGCGGGGCGGGTTTCTTTCAGGCGGGCGATGCGCTGGAACAGGATGGGATGGCACCAGGCGGCGTTCGATCCTACCAGCACCACCAGGTCGGCCAGTTCCAGGTCTTCGTAGCAGATCGGCACCAGGTCTTCGCCGAAGGCGCGCTTGTGGCCGGCCACGGCCGACGACATGCACAGGCGCGAATTGGTGTCGATGTTGGCGCTGCCGATATAGCCCTTCATGAGCTTGTTGGCGATGTAGTAGTCCTCGGTCAGCAACTGCCCGGAGACATACAGGGCCACCGCATCCGGCCCGTGTTGGGCGATGATGGCGGCGAACTTGCTGGCGACTTCGTTCAGGGCATCGTCCCAGGAGACCTGCTCCAATTCACCCTGGGCGTTGCGGCGCTGCGGATGCAGCAGGCGGCCGTCGAGATCGACGGTCTCGCCCAGGGCCGAGCCCTTCACGCACAGGCGGCCCAGGTTGGCGGGGTGCTGCTCGTCGCCCTTGATGCCCAGGCTGCCGTCCTCTTTCAGCGATGCCGTCACGCCGCAGCCCACGCCGCAATAGGGGCAGGTGGTGCGGGTGGTCGTCACGGCCAGGGCGAGCGGGGTCTGGGAGAGATTCATGAAGTTTCCTTTGGAGCTAGGCGGCTTGCTGGCACATGGCCTGGCCGAAGGGCAGTTCGCGGCGGAAGGCGCTGATGTCGCGGCCGCTCTGGATCAGGTCGAAGTACCACGGTCCGTCCTTGACGTCGCCATACAGCACCGCGCCTACCAGGCGCGAACCGCGCAGCACCAGCCGCTTGTAGATGCCGCGACGCGGGTCGCGCACCACCAGGTCTTCGGTATCCTCGCCGCCGATGAAGTCACCGGCCGAATACAGGTCCACCCCGGTCACCTTGAGCTTGGTGGCAGTGGCCTGCTGCACGTAGCGGCGATGGCCGGCGCCGGCCAGGTGCGCACCGCAGACGCGGGCCTGGTCCCAGATCGGCGCCACCAGGCCGAAGGTGGCCTTGCGGTGCTGCACGCATTCGCCCACGGCATAGACGCGCGGGTCGTAGGTCTGCAGGGTATCGTCGACGATGATGGCACGTTCGCAGTGCAGGCCGGCGGCCTTGGCCAGGGCGATATTGGGGCGCACGCCGGCGGTCATCACCACCAGGTCGGCGGGGATGGTGCTGCCATCCTTGAAGCGCAGGGCGGTCACGCGGTCCGGCCCGACGATTTCCTCGGTATGGGCATTGAGCAGAAAGCGCAGGCCACGGTCTTCCAGCGCCTTCTTGAGCAGGGCGGCGGCGGGCTTGTCCAGTTGCTGGTTCATCAGGGCGTCGGTGACGTGCACCACGGTCACCTCCATGCCCTGGCGCATCAGGCCATTGGCCGCTTCCAGCCCCAACAGGCCACCGCCGATGACGACAGCATGCCGGTGGGTACGGGCGGCTTCCAGCATGGTATCGACGTCCTGGATGTCGCGGAAGGCGATCACGCCCGGCAATTGGTGGCCCGGCACCGGGATGATGAAGGGCGTGGAGCCGGTGGCCAGCAGCAGGCGGTCGTACTTCACTGCCAGGCCGGAGCGCGCATGCACGGTGCGTTGGCGGCGGTCGATGTGGATCACCGGGTCGCCCGCGTGCAGGGTGATGCCGTTGTCGTCGTACCAGGCACGGGGGTTGAGCATGATGTCATCGATGCTCTTGTCTCCGGCCAGGACCGGCGAGAGCATGATGCGGTTGTAGTTGCCGTGCGGCTCGGCGCCGAAGACGGTAATGTCGTACAGGTCCGGCGCCAGCTTGAGCAGTTCTTCCACGGTGCGCATGCCGGCCATGCCATTGCCGATCACCACCAGCGATGGTTTGGCGGCGCGCTTGTCGGCCCCGGTTTCCATCTCAGGCCCCGATCCAGACCTTGCCCTGCTCGATGCGCGCCGGCCAGGCCGGTACCGAGTGGGCGGGTTCTTCCAGGCATTCGCCGGTGGTCAGGTCGAAGTGATGCTTGTAGATCGGCGAGGCCACCACGATGCGTTCGCCCAGGTTGCCCACCAGGCCACGCGAGAGCACGGCGGCGTCGGCGTTGGGATCGTAGTTGCCGATGGCGAAGACGCGTGCCTGCGCCTGGCCCGCGCTATGGTCGATGACGTGGAAGATCGCCACTTGCTGGTCGCCGACCAGGGCGGCCACGCCGGTGTTGGGGACGATCTCGCCCAGGTCGCAGATCGGGGTCCAGTGCTGGATTTGTTGGTCGCTGTGCATGCGGTGCTCCTGATGGTTGTACGGCGGGTGCGTCTTCGGGTGCGTCTTCGATACGCGGCGTTGCCGCTACTCAGAACGAACGGTTCTTTGTCCGGCGACGCTCGCTCGGACTGAGTAGTCACCAGAACGAACGGTTCTTTGTCCGGTGACGCCCGTTCGGACTGAGTAGTCGCGCAGCGACGTATCGAAGGCGCGACTAAGGCCGGATATCACACGGTCTCGACGACAACGGGGATGTCGAGCAACTTCTTTTCCGCCACGGTGGCCGGCCGGATCTGTCCGCGTTCCTCGACAAACCTGATATTGCCATCGGCGGCCTTGCTGTTGACGAAGTGGCGGAAGCGCTTGCGGGTTTCCGGATCGGTGACGGCCTTCTTCCATTCGCATTCGTAGGTGTCGACCACGTGCTGCATCTCGCTTTCCAGCTCCGCGGCGATGCCCAGCTTGTCGTCGATGACCACGCTCTTGAGGTAGTCCAGGCCGCCTTCCAGGTTTTCGCGCCAGGTGCTGGTGCGTTGCAGGCGGTCGGCGGTGCGCACGTAGAACATCAGGAAGCGGTCCACATAACGGACCAGGGTCGCTTCGTCGAGGTCCGAGGCGATCAGCTCGGCATGGCGCGGCTTCATGCCGCCATTGCCGCAGACGTAGAGGTTCCAGCCCTTGTCGGTGGCGATGATGCCCACGTCCTTGCCCTGCGCCTCGGCGCATTCGCGGGTGCAGCCGGAGACGCCGAACTTGATCTTGTGCGGCGAGCGCAGGCCCTTGTAGCGGTTTTCCAGGCGCACCGCGAAGCCCACGCTATCGCCCACGCCATAGCGGCACCAGGTCGAGCCCACGCAGGATTTGACGGTGCGCAGCGACTTGCCGTAGGCGTGGCCGGTCTCGAAGCCGGCGGCGATCAGTTCTTCCCAGATATCGGGCAACTGGTCCACGCGGGCGCCGAACAGGTCTACCCGCTGGCCGCCGGTGATCTTGGTGTAGAGACCGTATTTCTTGGCGATCTGGCCGACGGCGATCAGGCCGTCGGGAGTGACTTCGCCACCGGCCATGCGCGGCACCACCGAGTAGGTGCCATCCTTCTGGATGTTGCCCAGGAAGTAGTCGTTGGAATCCTGCAGGCTGGCATGCTCCTTCTTGAGCACGAAGTCGTTCCACAGCGAGGCCAGCACATTGGCCACCATCGGCTTGCAGACGTCGCAGCCCAGACCGCGACCGTGCTTGGCCAGCAGTTCGTCGAAGCTCCTGATCTGGCCCACGCGCACCAGATGGTGGATTTCCTGGCGCGAATAGGGGAAGTGCTCGCAGACGTGGTTATTGACCGCCATCCCCTGTTTCTTCATTTCCGCCTTCATGACCTGGGTCACCAATGGCACGCAACCGCCGCAGGCCGTGCCTGCCTTGGTGCAAGCCTTCAGATCACCGATATTGGTCACGCCAGAAGCGACAGCGGCGCACAGTTGGCCCTTGGAGACATTGTTGCAGGAGCAGATCTGCGCCGAATCCGGCAGCGCATCCACGCCCAGGCCGGGCTTGGCCTTGCCGTCGGACTGCGGCAGGATCAGGAATTCCGGGGCCTCCGGCAGTTCGATCTTGTTCAGCATCATCTGCAGGAGCGTGCCGTATTCGGCAGCGTCGCCCACCATCACCGCACCCAGCAGGTGCTTGCCGGATTCGGAGACCACGATCTTCTTGTAGATCTGGCGGCGCTCATCGGTGAACTGGTAGGAGCGGCTGCCGGCTTCCTTGCCATGGGCGTCGCCGATGCTGGCCACGTCCACGCCCATGAGCTTGAGCTTGGTGCTCATGTCGGCGCCGTTGAATTGCGGCACTTCGATGGCGTCATCGCGGTGCGACAGCAGATGCTTGGCGGCGGTGCGCGCCATGTCGTAGCCCGGCGCGACCAGGCCGAAGATCTTGCCGTTCCACAGCGCACATTCGCCAATGGCATAGACCGCCGGGTCCGAGGTCAGGCAGCAGTTGTCGATGACGATGCCGCCACGGTCGCCTACCTTCAGTCCGGCCTGGCGCGCCAGTTCGTCACGCGGGCGGATGCCGGCGGAGAAGACGATCATGTCGGTTTCCAGGTGCGAGCCATCCTCGAAGTTCATGCGATGGGTGTGCTGCTTGCCATCGACGATCTCGACCGTGTTCTTTTGCGTATGGGCGGTCACGCCCAGTTCCTCGATCTTCTGGCGCAGCACGCGGCCGCCGCTTTCGTCCACCTGCACCGCCATCAGGCGCGGGGCGAACTCGACCACATGGGTCTCCAGCTTGAGGTCGCGCAGGGCCTTGGCACATTCCAGGCCCAGCAGGCCGCCGCCGATGACCACGCCCGACTTGGAACGGCTGCCGCATTCCAGCATCGCTTCCAGATCTTCAATGGTGCGGTAGACGAAGCAGTCCTTGCGCTGGTTGCCGGCCACCGTCGGCACAAAGGGATAGGAGCCGGTGGCCAGCACCAGCTTGTCATAGGACAGGGTTTCTTCCACGCCGGCCACGTTGACCAGCACCTGCTTGCGTTCCAGGTCGATCTGCTGGGCCTTGGCGTTGAGCTTGAGGTCGAACTGCACCGCGCTACGGCCGGCATCGAAGAAGCCTGGCGCCACCAGCGACAGGTCCTCTGCGCTCTTGCCGGCGAAGAATTCGGAGAGGTGCACGCGGTCGTAGGCCGGGCGCGGTTCTTCACACAGGATGGTGACCTGCAGTTCCCCGGCGCCGCTTTCGGCCAGGCTTTCCAGGAACTTGTGGCCGACCATGCCGTGGCCGATGACGATGATCTTCATGGCTTATCTCCTCAGGCTGCAACTTTGCTGTCGGCCAGGACGGCTTCGCCGTTCTTGTCCGAGGCAGTGAAACGGATGGCCACAGCGCACAGTGCCGAGACGGTCACCAGCACGCCCAGCGCCGACAGGGTCTGCTGGGTATTGCCCAGACCCTTCATCAGGAAGCCCGCCAGCACCGCGCCCACGTTGCCGCCGGCGCCGATGATGCCGGCCACGCCGCCCAGGGCCTTGCGGTCGATGAAGGGCACCAGCGCGTAGGTGGCGCCGCAGGCCATGTGGGTGAACAGGCCGAAGCACAGCATGGCGAAGATGGCCGCTGCGACGCTACCGGCATGGGCAAACCACAGCAGGCCCAGGCCTTCGCCCAGCATCATCACGAACAGCAGGGTGGCGCGGCGGTTCAGGCCGCCCGCGAGGGCTACCTTGTCCGAGATGAAACCACCCAGGGCGCGGGCGAACAGCGCCAGCAGGCCGAAGCTGGCAGCGGCGATGCCGGCCGACTCCAGCGACAGCTGGAAGTGCTCCACGTAGTAGATGGCGGCGATGTTGTGGATGAAGATTTCCACGCCGAAGCAGGCGCCGTAGGTGATGAAGAGCATCCACACGCGGTAGTTGGCGGCGGCGGCGCGGAAGCTCGCCCAGCCACCGCGCTTGCCGCTTTCGATGGTCACGCCGGCGGCGCGCAGGTCATCATAGTTGCCTTCCGGGCAGTCCTGCGTAAAGCGCCAGTAGAGCGCTGCCATGATCAGCATCAGCACGCCCGGCACCAGCAGCGCCACGCGCCAGCCCCAGGCCTGGGAGACGCCCAGCATCAGCACGGCCGCCATCAGCAGCGGCATCACACCCTGCGCCACGCCACCGCCGGCATTGCCCCAGCCGGCCGTGGCCGCGTTGGCGGTACCGACCACATTGGGGGCGAACATCACCGAGGTGTGGTATTGGGTGATCACGAAGCTGGCACCGACCGCACCGATCAGCAGGCGGAAGAACAGGAAGCTCTCGTAGCTCTGCGCAAAGGCCACGCCGATGACCGGCACGGCACCGGCCAGCAGCAGGCCGGTATAGGTCTTGCGCGGGCCGAAACGGTCACACATGGGGCCGATGACCAGGCGCACCAGGATGGTCACGGCCACGGCGGCGATATTGATGTTGGCGATCTGGCCGGGCGTGAGATGGAATTCACCCTTGATCACCGGCATCAGCGGCGCGCAGGCGAACCAGGCGAAGAAGCAGACGAAGAAAGCCATCCAGGTCAGGTGGAAGGCGCGCATCTGCGGCGTGCGCAGGGAGAACAGCTCGATACGATTGGATTTGCTCATCTCGGGTCCTGTAAAAACAAAAAGGCGCCCGCTGGAACCAAGCGCAGGGCTCGGTTCTAGCGGACGCCATTGTCCGTGTGTCTTGCAGATCCATCGTTAGATCGGCATCGAATTGGGGGATCGTCCTTGATCCTGGGCTCTTATGAGCAAAGGTCGTGCCAGGCCGTGGGAATCGGGCGGGGCGCCCGTGCGGTGCGGGTTTGCGGCGGGAAGAGGGAGAGCAGGGCGCCACTGCAGAGCTGACGGGTGGCCCCGATATATATCATCGTGTGATGTATTGCAGTGCAAGCTGCGCGTTCGTGGTGCAGTGCATCGTGAGGGTGCAGGGCATCAAGGCGGTGCGCGGGGAGCTTGCCGCCCGGACACGGCCGGTGTTCAGCGCGGCTGGAAGGCGATGATGCCCATGCCGGCCAGCGCTACCGCCACGCCCGCGCAATCCCAGGCAGAGGGCCGGATGCCGTCCACCGCCCACAGCCAGGCCATGGCCACGGCGATGTAGACCCCGCCATAGGCCGCATACACCCGCCCCGAGGCGGCGTCGTGCAGGGTCAGCAGCCAGGCGAACAGCGCCAGGCTCAGCGCGGCCGGCAGCAGCAGCCAGGCTGAACGGTCCTGCTTGAGCCAGAGATAGGGGAGGTAGCAGCCGACGATTTCGGCCACGGCGGTGCAGAGGTAGAGCAGCAGGGTCTTCATGGCCGGCCGGGCTCAGTCTTCTTCACGGGCGGTGATGTCGGCCCGTTCGTCGTCGCTCTTGCGCAGCCATTGGCGGTGCATGAACTGCTCCAGCGGCCGGCCCACCACGAACAGCAGCAGGATCAGCGCCGTCGCCATCAGGGCCACGCGCCACCAGCCACCGCCGCAGACGATGCCCACCGCCGCCGTCACCCAGATCGAGGCCGCCGTGGTCAGTCCCCGGACTTTCTCGGTCCGCTGTTCATGGATGATGACGCCGGCGCCCAGGAAGCCGATGCCGGTGATCACGCCCTGGATGGCGCGGCTGACGGCGTCACGATAATGGTCGTCGGCACTGAAGGAGAAATCCATCGCCGCCATCGTCACCAGCGCCGAGCCCAGGGCCACCAGACCCAGCGTCTTCATGCCGGTGGGCTTGCCACGCAGGTTGCGGTCGATGCCGATGATGCAGCCGATCAGCATGGCAAAGCAGAGACGGTAGAAGACTTCGAAATGGTCGGTCATGGGCGCGGTCGGGGCGGCGAGAGAAGGTTGCAATACGGGTGGTTACAGCCCGCCATTGTACCCTTGCGCCTTGCTGGTTCCTGCACTCAGAGCCGGGCGAACGTGCATAAAAAAGCCCCGTCAGAATCGACGGGGCAAATCAGGCATGGCGGGAAGGAACGGAGGCTACGCCATGCCGCGCTCAAACATGCAAGCTGGTCAAGCCCTGCTGAGCGACCTTCATAGGTCGGCTCATGTCAGGAAAGACTGTTGCGAAAGATCAGGAACCGGAGCCGCCAGCGCCCGCACCACCGGCACCGGAGCCGCCGCCCGTGCCGCCATTACCGCCGGGGGAGGTGCCCATGGGACCATCCTTCATCTCGGTGGCATTCGGGTTGTTACCCGAACGGGACTTGGTGCTGCTCTTGTCGGACTTGTTGTGGTTGCGCATGGTCTTGCTCTTGCTGGAGGAACTGCCCGCATCGGAGGCGCCGCTGTTGCCGCTACCCGGGGTGGTCTGCGCGCCGGTGGCACCGGTGGCACCGGAGCCGGCCGAACCAGAGCCGGCAGCGCCGCCCGAAGCCTGCGCCATGGCGCCCGTGCTGAAGGCTGCAACGATCAGGGCAGTGCCGAGGAATTTCAGAGTCGGTTTGGATGACATGCGTATCTCCTTGAGTTTTGGGGGCGTCCCGCTGTCGCGAGCCGTTGAAGCCATACTAGGCTTCGCTCCCGTTTCCTACAGTCGGACGTCACTTCATACGCTTGTCGGTGCTTTCGTACCGGGATGACGGTGACTGTTGTTGAGTTGGTCAGGTCTGCACTACCTGTACGCAGCTCCTCCTGCCTCTACTGCCGCGCTGTGTCGTGCTGGCAGCGATCAGTTCTTGCGCTGGCCCACATCGTCTTCGGCCGGTGCACCCGGCGTCAGGTATTGCGGCGCATTGCGCTCATCCGTGCCGGCGCGATGCTGACCGTCGGCGCGGGGGACGGCGCGCGCCGGGCGCTTCATTGCCTCGTCGCGGGCGTGGCCGGCCGGTGGCACCTGAGTGGCGGGGTGGCCGGTGGCAGCGCGGTTATCTCCGGTCGGTCCCGGTTGTTCGAAGGGTCGGGATGCCTGGGTTTGCGCCAGGGCCGGCACGGTCTGCAGGATCAGGGCCAGCGCGGCGGTACTGAGGCAGGCGAGGGAACGGTGGGAGGGGAGGGTAATCATGGCATGTGCTCCTGGTGAAGTGAATCGAGAGGTCGTACATAGGCTCTTCGATCATAGGAGCGCCAGGGGCCATCGGCAGTCGGCGCAGCAGCGATTTGGGCGTCAGCGTAATCCCGCAGCGGGCTGCCCCACATTGTCAAGGCAGGGTCTGCCGCAATTCACTGGGGCTCAGCCCGTAATGCTGGCGAAAGCGGATCGCAAAACGCGAAGCCGAATCGTAGCCGCAGGAGGCGGCGATGTCGGCAATCGGCAGGGATGAGGCCTGCAGTTGTTCCAGCGCCTGGCCCAGCTGCACCTTGTCCAGCAGTTCGCGAAAACCGGTCTGCTCGCGTGCCAGGCGGCGCCGCAGGGTCGACACGCTGCAGTGGAAGGCATCGGCCACCCGTTCCAGGCTGCGCTGCTCTGGGGCCAGCATCAGCAGATGCTGTTCGATGCGCTGGCTGATCGCGTCGCCCCGTTCACGCAAGAGACCACCCACCACCCCGCGCAGACTGAGCGCCAGCAACAGGCCTTCGGCGGCCTGGCACTGCAGGTCAGCGGCCGCGTCATCGCGGATGCAGTCGAGCAGGTAGCGCCAGGCGCGCAGGATGTCCGCATCCTGCTGCACGCTGACCAAGGCCGTGGCTTCGCTGCTGCGCACGCCCTGGCCGGGATAATGCAGGCGGAAGCGCTCCAGCAGCGACGACGGCAGCGAGACCATGTCGGCCGCGTATTCCCCAGCCCGGGGAAGGTTGGCCACGTTCATCTGCATGCCGGGGGCGATCAGCAGCAATACATCCTGACCGCATTGCAGCTGACGGCTGCCCCATTCGACCCGCTTGCGCCCCTGCCGCACGTGGCAGATGCTGGCCAGTCCGATGAAGACCTGACGCAGCTTCTGCTCCTGGCGGGCACGGATGCGGGTCAGGGTCGGTGCGGGACCATGCGCGAAGGGCAGGATGGCGAGATCGTTTTGCATGCGGGGATGGGGGGGGGAAATCAGCGTCGGAGTCAGCGTCCGTAGTGGGCGGTCAGTCGGGCCTGGCCGAGCACCGAGGCATTGAGCATGAAGCCGAGCATAGCACCGCTGGCTTGTGCGTCCAGTGGCAACTTGTCGGTTTTCAAGGCCCAGACCACGAATTGATAACGGTGCGGCTTGTCGCCTTCCGGCGGGCAGGCGCCGCCGAAGCTGCTGCTGCCGAAGTCGGTGCGGCCCTGGATGGCGCCGGCCGGCAAGCCCTTGCCCTCGGCGGTGATCCCGCCCGGCAGGCTGGTCACCGAGGCAGGGATGTTGAATACCGTCCAGTGCCACCAGCCACTGCCCGTTGGTGCATCGGGATCGTAGACCGTGACGGCAAAGCTCTTGGTGCCGGCTGGCGCGCCCGACCAGGACAATTGCGGCGAACGGTTCAGGCCGTTGCAGCCGAAGCCTTGGAAGACCTGGGCGTTGCTCAGGGTCTGGCCTTCCTGGATGTCCTTGCTGGTCACGCTGAAGTCGGCCGCCTGGGCCGACAGTGCGGAAAGCGTCAGGGCTGCGCTGGTGGCCAGGGTAGCGGCCAGGTGTTTGGGATGGTTCATGCATGTGCTCCACAGGGGTTGAAGAGCGCTCATCGTAGAGGCCACGCCTGCCGCCCATGGTGCAGAAAACGTCAGGCGCGGTGCAGAAGGCGTCATCCTGCCCGCCGCACATCGACTGGCTCCATCGCCGGCCGCCCTGGCCTGATCAAAAGCCTCCGCTGGCTCTATGGCCTTCAGGCCAGGCTCCAGTAGGCTGTGCCGTATTCGCCTGTATCAGGTATCCCATGGAGTTCGCATGTCCTCGCCATCCCATTCGCTCAGCACCGCACCGGCCGTGACGGTGGAAACCCTGCAGGCCTTCTCCGATGCCTGGAACCGCCACGACATCGCTGCCCTCATGAGCTACATGCACCCCGACTGTGAATTCCTCACTGCCGCCGGGCACGATGCCCACGGCACCCGCCATGCCGGCCAGGAGGCGGTCGCCAAGGCCTTTGCCTCGGCCTGGGTCGCCGTGCCCGATGCGCAGTGGCGCAATGGTCGCCATTGGGTGTCCGGCGAGCGTGGCGTGTCCGAATGGACCTTTACCGGCACCGCCGCCGATGGCTCGCCCATCGAGGCCGACGGTGTCGATCTGTTCATCTTCCGCGATGGCAAGATCCTGCAGAAGAACGTCTTCCGCAAGAACCGCACGGTCAGGCCGGCCTGATCCGCAGCAAACACCGCGCCGCCCGCTCACCGCTTCCAAGGCCACTGCCATGAACAGCCTGTCCCGCGCCGAAGTCGGCGCTGCCTTCACCGATTCCCGCGCCCCTGCCACGCCCTACGATCCGGCCTTCGATCCGCTGGTCTCGCGCTCGCCCGGCCATAACATGCAGTACGCGCCGACCTACTGGATCGCCAGCGCGGGTGATCCGCCGCCGGACGATGGCCCTATCACGGGTGACACCGATGCCGACGTGGTCATCATCGGCTCCGGTTTCACCGGCCTGGCCACGGCCTTGTTCCTGGCACGCGAGCACGGTATCCGCGCCACCGTGCTGGAAGCCAACCAGGTCGCCTGGGGCTGCACCAGCCGCAATGGCGGCCAGGGGCAGAACGCCAGCGGTCGCCTGTACCGCTCGCAGTGGATTGCCCGCTGGGGTTTGCCGACCGCGCTGAAGCTGGACGAGGAAATCCGCAACGGCTTCGAGACCTTCCGCCAGCTCACCGAGGAAATCGATTGCGATCCCCAGCCTGGCGGCCATCTCTACATCGCCCATCGGCCCAAGAAGATGGACTTCCTGCGCAACGAAGCCGAGGTCATGCGCAGCCGCTTCGGTTACGACACCCGTATCCTCACCGGCGAGGAAGTGCGGCGTGACTGGTGCGGCGACCGCGAGGCTGCCGGCGCCATGCACGAACCGGTGGGCATCTGCGTGCATCCGCTGAAACTGGCCTTCGGCTACATGAAGATGGCCCGCGCACTGGGCGCCCGGGTGCATCCCTCCAGCCCGGTGACGGGCTGGGAAACGCGCAATGGCGTGCATCACCTGCGTACCCCCGGCGGGGTGGTGCGGGCGCGCGCGGTGGCGGTGGCCACCGGGGCCTACGGCCTGCAGGGCTTGACGCCTCTGCTGAAGAATCGCGTGTTCCCGGTATTGTCCAATTCCATCGTCACGCGCCCGCTCACCGACGAAGAACTGCAGGCCACCAACTTCCTGACCCATCAGGCCATCACCGATACCCGCACGCTGCGCTTCTACTACCGCCTGCTGCCGGACCGCCGGGTGCAGATCGGCAGCCGCAGCGCCATCAGTGGCGCCGCCGCCCATCAGGAGCATCACTACCGCCTGCTGGTCGACGGGCTGGCCCGCAAGTTTCCCGCCCTCAAGGGCATCCGCATCGATCACTCCTGGTGGGGCTGGGTCGATGTCAGCCACGACATGATGCCGCGCGTGGTGCAGCCTGATCCGGCGCAGAGCATCTACTACGCCCTGGGCTATGGCGGCAACGGCGTCTCCTTCTCGGCCCATGCCGGGCGTCGCATGGCCGAGCGCGTGGCCGGCCTGCGTGGGCCGGAAATCGAGCTGCCCATCTACGACAGCGCCTTGCCCTTCCCGCGCCAGGGCGAGTGGGCCGCACCCTTCCGCCGCCTGGGGCAGAGCATGCTCTATCGCTGGTACTGGCTGCGTGACGAAATCCTGTAGGCAGGGATAAGGGAAGAGACAAGGGCCGTGCGGGGCGTGCGCCCTGCACGGCTGCAAGACGCTGAAGGAGAGTGTCTCCTCAGCGCAGGCGACAGCGCGGCACCAGGGCCGCCAGCGCCGCAATCCCGGGTTCGATGCGTTCGGCCTGGATGGATGAAAACCCCAGCCGCAGTCCATTGACCTTGCCCGGTTCGGCCAGCCAGAAGGCCTCGCCTGATTCCACCAGGATGCCTTGCTCGAAGGCCGCCTGCCGCAGCAGCCGGGTATCGATCTCCGGCGCAAAGCGTCCCCACAAGGCAGAGCCGCCATCCGGTGGCGTGAAATCCATCATCGGCAGATGCGTGCGCACTGCGTCGATCAGGAGACCCGCCCGGCGCGCCAGTTCATCGCGCATCAGGTGCAGGAAGCGGTCGTAATGGCCGTGCGAGATGAACAGCGCCGCCGCCAGCTGGTTGTTGGTGGCCGGATGGCGGATCATCAGCCGCCGCAAGGCGCGCAGCCGCACCACCACCTCCGCCGGTGCCACGATATAGCCGATGCGCAGGCCCGGCGAAAGCGTCTTGGACAGGCTGCCGATGTAGATCACCCGGCGCTCATGGTCGATGGCCTTCAGGGCCGGGGAGGGCTTGCCGACGTATTGCATCTCGGCGTCGTAGTCGTCTTCGATGATCACACCATCATGGGTGCGCGCCCATTCCAGCAAGGCCAGCCGCCGCTCGGTGGAGAGCGTGATACCGGTCGGGCACTGGTGGCTGGGCGTGCAATACAGCATGCTGGCCTGGGCCAGCACCGCCGGATCGGGCAGCACGCCATCGCGGTCCACCTCCAGCCCCACCAGTTGCGCGCCCCGGCGCAGGAAGATGTTGCGGGCATCCATGTAGCCCGGATCTTCCACCGCCACGGTGGAGCCAGGCGGCGTCAGCAGTTCGCTCACCAGGTACAGGGCCTGTTGCGCCCCCACTGTCAGCAGTACCTCGTCCCGGCGCGCCGCGATCCCGCGCCGGGGCAGCACGCGCTTGATCAACTGGTCCACCAGGGAGGCATTGTCGTGGTCGATGGCATCCGGCGCCCAGCCCCGGATCGAGCTCACGTCCAGCGCCTGGCGGCTGCACTCACGCCAGTCGGCGATGGGGAACAGGCTGGGATCGAACTGGCCATACAGGAAGGGATAGCGATGGCGCTGCCAGTCTTCCGGCTTGTCCAGCCATTTGATGCCGGCAGGCTCAGCCTGCATGCGCGCCTGCCAGTCCACCCCCTGCGGTGCCTCGCGACGGGGATGGTCGGGCGCGGTCTGCGCCGGCCGGTGGTGGTGCAGGTAACGCTCGCTGACGTAGTAGCCGTTGCGCGGACGGTTTTCCAGGTAGCCGTCCTCGGCCAGCTTTTCATAGACCAGCACCACGGTATTGCGTGAAATGGCCAGCATGTCGGCCAGCTCGCGGCTGGAGGGCAGGCGCATGCCGGGCGCCAGTCGCCCGTCCAGCACGGCATCGACGAAGCACACCCGCAACTGGCTCTGCAGGGTACTGCCCTGGCGCTCCGGCTCGGGAAAGATCTGTCGCCACATCACCTGATGGGCCTGGTGGTCACGCACGCCTTTGCTCCGCTGTCCCAAAGCCTGCGTTGTCGCAGGAAGCGTGCCAGCAGCCGGCTGTGCGGGTTTCACATCTTGCCCTTCCACGGAATCAGCTTTTCTTCCATCTTGCGCATGAGCAGGTCGATCAGGTAGGCCAGCACGCCGATGACGATGATGCCCATGATCACGATGTCGGTACGCAGGAAGTTGGAGGCATTGAGCACCATCTGCCCGATGCCGGCGGTGGCCGCCACCATCTCGGCCGCCACCAGGGTGGTCCAGCCGAAGCCCACGGCGATGCGCATGCCGGTCAGGATTTCCGGCAGTGCCGCCGGAAACACCACCATGCGGATCACCTGCCAGTTGCTCGCACCCAGCGAGCGCGCTGCATTGATCTGTTCGATCGCCACCGAGCGCACGCCGGCCTTGGAAGCCATCGCCAGCGGGGCGAAGCAGGCCAGGTAGATCAGCGTGACCTTGGCGCTTTCATCGATACCCAGCCAGATCACGATCAGCGGCAGGTAGGCCAGCGGCGGCAGCGGTCGATAGAACTCGATGATCGGGTCGGCGATGCCGCGCACCAGGCGCGAGGTGCCCATGGCCAGGCCCACCGGCACGGCCGTGACCACAGCCAGCAGGAAGGCCGCCATCACCCGGCTCAGGCTGATGAGCACGTGTTGCGCCAACGGCGTGTCGCCCTGGGTCTGGCCGTGCAGGGCGCCAATCAGTGCATCCAGGGTGGCCTGCGGGGTGGGCAGGAACAGCGGCTTGATCCAGTGCAGGCCGGTGGCGATCCACCACAGCAGCAGCAAGGCCACCAGGGTGATGGTGCTGATCAGCCAGGTGCTGCCCTGGCCCGGGGCGCCATAGTTGCGCGGGCGCCGGCGACGGCGCGGGGCAGTGGCCTGGGCGGATGCGGTGGCCGCAGGGCGGGTAGTGGGGGGCATGGTGGTCTCCTGCGCCGGCTTGGTGACGGCGGTGGCGGTGGTGCTGTTCATCAGTGCATCCCGGTCGACGAGGTTTGGTGGACCAGCGCCAGCACGCGTTCGCGGGCGGCGATGAATTCAGGATCGGCCTTGGTACCGCGGGCATCGCGGGTGGCCAGGTAGCGGCGGGCGAAGGGCATGCTCAGGTCATGCACCACGCGGCCTGGGCTGGGCGCCATCACGATCAGGCGGGTGGCCAGGAACAGGGCTTCCTCCACATCGTGGGTGATGAAGAAGAACACCCCCTGGGACTCGTTCCAGAGGTCCAGCAGCAGTTCCTGGATGGCTTCGCGGGTGAAGGCGTCGAGCGCGCCCAGCGGTTCGTCCAGCAACATCACCGAGGGCGAGGAGGCGATGGCGCGCGCCACCCCCACGCGCTGCTGCATGCCGCCCGACAGTTCATAGACCTGCTTGTGGGCCGAGGACAGCAGGCCCACCTTGTTGAGACATTCGAGGGCGATGCGGCGCCGCTCGTGCAACGGCATCTTGCGCAGCTTGAGGCCGAATTCGACGTTTTCCACCACATTCATCCAGGGCATCAGCGCGTGCTTCTGGAACACCACGCCCCGGTCCGAACCGGGACCGTCCACCGCCTCGCCGGCCAGCCGGATTTCGCCCCGCGTGGGCGGGATGAAGCCGGCAATGGTGTTGAGCAGGGTGGTCTTGCCGCAGCCGGAGGCCCCCAGCGCCACCACGAACTCGCCAGCCGGGATGGACAGCGAGACCTGGTCCAGCGCCAGGCTGGGCGGCCCCTTGCGGGCCGGGTATTCGATCGAGACCTGGTCGATTTCAAGCATGCTCGCGCTCCAAGGATGAATGGGTGAAAAAGGGATGGGACGACGACCTTACTTGCCGGCCGCGATGGCCTTGACGTACTGGTCGGTCACGCCCACCGAGTAGTCCGGCAGGATGGCCTGCAGGGTCTTCTGTTCTTTCAGGAACTCGGCCGTGGCCTGCAGCGACTTGACGGCACCGGCCTCCTTGCCGCCCGAGAGCCACTTGGTGGAAGCCTGTTCGGCCGGCGTCGGGAACTGGTAGAGCTTCAGTGCTGCCGCCACCTCGCCCGGCTCGCCACCGGAGATGGCCGCCACCGCCTTGCCCTGCGCGGTGTCGCCGGTCCATTGACCCGGGTTGGCGCGATACATGGCGTCGTACTTGGCCAGCATGCGGGTGAAGCTGATCATGAACTTCTCATGCTCCTTGGCCCAGTCGCGGTTGACCACGAAGCCGTCGAAAGTGGCGATGCCGGTCTGGGCGGCGATCTTGCCGGAGCTGGTCACCACCGTGCCACTGGCGCTGATCTTGGCCAGCACCGGGTTCCAGACGAAGGCGGCATCGATGTCGCCGCGCTCCCAGGCCGCGGCGATCTCGGGCGGGCGCATGTTGAGCACCTTCACGTCGGCCGCCGACAGGCCGGCCTGCTTGATCGCCATGAGCGCATGGAAGTGGCTGGTGGAGACGAAGGGCACGCCCAGGCGCTTGCCCTTGAGCTGCGCCACCGAGCTGATGCCGGACCCGTTGCGGGCCACCATGGCCTCGGCGTCGTTGATGTTGTCCAGGATCCAGAACAGCTGGATCGGCAGGCCCTGCGACAGGCCGGCCGCCACCGGGCTGGAACCGGCTTCACCGATCTGCACGTTGCCCGAGGCCATGGCGCGGATGACGTCGCCGCCACCGCCGAACTTGCGGTAGTTGACCTTGTAGCCGGTTTCCTTGGCGGCTTCGTCAAGCTGCTGGGCATAGCGCCAGGGGACCATCATGTCCTGGTAGGCGATGGTGACTTCCTTGTCGGCGGCCAGGGCCAGGGAACTGACGCTGACGGCGGAGAGCAGGCAGACGCCGGCCAGCAGGCCGGTCAGGGTAGGACGAAGTGCGAATGCTTTCATGGAGAACCCCTCGTTATCGTGATGTGGCGATGTGAGCAAGGAACGCGGCCCGTGGCTGGCACGCGGTTGCCCGTTTCGGTGTTGGCAACACGCCTACTCTGACGCAGAAACTGCGCCAGCCGATGGAGCCACAGCGGCCTTTCGATTGGACCAGCGCAGCCATGCCTGGTCCGCCGCGTTCTGGCAATGCCGATATCGCTGCGCTCCGCGCCTCCGCCGGCTTCCCGGCGTGGATGCTGTACAGCGGGCAGGGCGCGGCACTGCTTTCGTGCTGTCTTCGTACCATTGTTGTGCGCCTTGCCCACCTGCGGTGCTGTCGTGGCTGGCTCCATGGAAAGGTCTCGCTGGTCTTATGGTCCAGCCGGTGCCGATGCAATGATTGCACCATGTCCCGACTTATCCCTTCTTCTTGCCGCGTGTGCCATCCCGAGGTGGTCGCATGAGCGCCTCCCTGTCGCTGGTCGCCGGCCTCATGGCGGTCAGCCTGCTGGCCGGTCTCACCAAGGGCGTGACCGGCTTTGGCGGGGCGCTGGTCATGGCGCCGCTGTTCGGCCTGGCGCTGCCGTCGTCAGAGGCGGCGGCCCTGATCGTGCTGGTCAATTGCGCGGCGTCGCTGCAGGGCTGGCGCGGCTGGATCCGGCAGGCCCACTGGCCTACGGTGTTGCCGCTGGCGGCCATCGCACTGGCCTGTACGGCGGTGGGGGTGCGGCTGATCGCCAGCGGCAGCCTGCCCGACATGCATCGCCTGATCGGCCTGTGCGTGCTGGCGGTGACCGCCCTGCACGTGCTGGGCTGGCGCTGGCGCCATGGGGGCGGCGCCACGCCGACGCTGGCGGCCGGTGCGGTATCGGGACTGATGACAGCGCTGTGCGGGATCGGCGGGGTGGCGGCGGTGTACTACTTCAATGGCATCCGGCGCGCTGAGGCAGGAGCGATACCGCAAGCGGCCGATCACGGGCAGGCACATGAGCAGGCCGCACACCTGCGCGCCAACCTGCTGGCTTACTTCATGGTGCTGTTCTTCGGCGCGGCCATGATCCTGGCCTGGGACGGACAGGTGGGTCTGCCGCAACTGGCGCTGACGGCCTGGCTGGTGCCGGCCTTCGCGGCCGGTGTGCTGGTGGGGGAACGGCTCTATGGCCTGCTGTCACCGTCATGGTTCCAGCGCATCGTGTCGGCGCTGCTGTTCTGTGCGGGGCTGGTGGCGCTGGCGGGATGAGCGGGATGCTGCGCTGATAGCAAGCAGCAGGCAGCAGGCAGCAGGTACAGCAGACGGGCTTGCATCAAATGGCCCGCCTGATGGCACAATCACGGCTTGCCCCTGATGTCGCCCTTTCCTGATCGCGCAGGCCACGTCCCTGCCCAAGAGCCCGCCATGAACCTGACTTCGCTCGCACTCCTTCTCGTCTTCCAGTGCCTGGGAGAAGGCGTCGCCCAGCTGCTGGGCCTGCCTATCCCCGGCCCGGTGATCGGCATGCTGCTGTTGCTGCTGGCCTTCCTGTCATCACCGCGCCTGGCTGAGCTGATGGAGCCCACTTCCTGGGGCATCCTGCAGCACCTGTCATTGCTGTTCGTGCCGGCCGGGGTGGGCGTGATCGCCGCCGCCGGCCAGCTCAAGGCCGACCTGCCGGCCATCGTGGTGGCGCTGGTGGCCAGCACGGTACTGGCCATCGCCGTGGGTGCGCTGGTGACGCAGGCGGCCATGAAGTGGCTTGGCAAGTCCGGTCCGCCTGCCCCGTCAGATCAGCCGACAACGCCCGACGCCGGCCAGGAGTCGCACTGATGCACGGCCTGGCACGTCTGACCGACATCTGGGTCTATCTCGCCGCCTCGCCGCTGCTGGGGCTGACCACCACGCTGGTGGCCTATCTGGTGGCGCTATGGGTGTATCGCCGGCTTGGTTTCAATCCGCTGGCCAATCCGGTGCTGATCGCCATCGCTATCGTGGTGAGCATCCTGACCGTGACCGGCACCCCCTACAAGACCTACTTCGAAGGCGCGCAGTTCGTGCACTTCATGCTCGGCCCGGCCACGGTGGCGCTGGCCATGCCGCTGTACAAGCAATGGAACAAGCTGCGTCACGCCGCCGTGCCGCTGCTGCTGGGCCTGGCAGCGGGGTCCATCACGGCGGTGGTGTCGGCGGTGGGCATTGCCTATGCCATGGGCGCTTCGCCGCAGATCATGGCATCGCTGGCGCCCAAGTCAGCCACCACGCCGATAGCCATGGCGATTTCGGAACGCTTCGGCGGCCTGCCTTCGCTGACCGCCGTGCTGGTGATCTGCACCGGTATCCTGGGGGCGGTGCTGGCGCGCTATGTGCTGAACTTCCTGCGCATCGACAGCCATCCGGTACGCGGCTTCGCGCTGGGCGTGGCCTCGCACGGCATCGGTACGGCGCGGGCGCTGCAGGTGAGCGCCGAGATGGGCGCTTTCGCTGGCCTGGGCATGGGGCTCAATGGGGTCTTCACGGCGATCGTGGTGCCGCTGGCGATGCCGGTGTTCCTGCGCTGGATCGGCGCCTGAGGCCGGCGCCGATTGCCTTGCCGGCTTACTTTGCTGGCTTATTTTGCCGGCTTACCTGGCCGGCTTGGGGCACCAGGGCGGTACCTTGAACTGTTCCACCAGAAAGTCGCGCATGCGCTGGACCTTGGGTGGCAGGTGGGTGCGGGTCGGGTAGAGCGTATGCACCACCAGTTGCTCACCGGTGCTCCAGCCCTCGAACAGTTCCACCAGTTGCCCCGAGGCGATGGCGGCATTGACGATGAAGTCCGGCTGGATCGCGATGCCCTGACCGGCGATGGCCATCTCGCGGCAGGTTACGCCATTGTTGACATAGACGGTGGAACGCACGCGCACATGGCAGGTGTCGCCATGCACATGCCTGAAGCTCCATTCGTCGCCATTGGCGCGGTAGCTGTAGGAAATGAAGGGGTATTCACGCAGCTCGGCCGGCGTCTCCGGCGTGCCGTGGCGGCGCAGGAATTCCGGCGAGGCGCAGGCAATCATGCGCACCGGCGCCAGTGGGCGCGCCACCATGCGGCTGTCACCCAGGGTGCTGATGCGGATGACCATGTCGAAACCTTCTTCGATCAGGTCGATGGTGCGGTCCGAGAGGGTGATGTTGAGCGTGATCAGCGGATTGTCTTCGGCGAATCGGCCCCATAGCGGCGCCAGCTGCTCCACCCCGAAATCCTGGGGCGCGCCGATGCGCAGGCGGCCGCAGGCCTGGTCGGAATTGAGCCCGACCTCGCTTTCCACGTCCTGTATCGATTCCAGCAATTCCTTGCAGCGGGCGAAATAGACGCGCCCTTCATCGGTCAGCGACAGCCGCCGCGTGGTGCGGTGGAGCAGGCGGATGCCCAGGAATTGCTCCAGCTCCGACACCTGGCGCGAGACGGCCGGCTTGGAAAGGCCGGTGACATCCACCGCGCTGACGAAGCTGCCGCTCTCGACCACGGCGACGAAGGTTTCCATGGCTTGCAACTTGTCCAAGCTGTCTCCGATCTGCAAGAAAAATACCGTCCAGCGTGCCACAGGCGCGCGGGCATGAACATGCTACGTTTGGATAATGGTCAGCATGGCCCCAACCATGCTCGGCACCTGGCGCTGGCGCGCTAGCGCACCCCGGCCGCCCAGCTCACCACCTCGGCCGCCAGCCGCTCGCTGGCCGCGCCGAAGGCGGTGACCACTTCCGGCACCTTGCTGCCAGCCACCGGTTGCACCACGGCAAAGCGGCGCGCCGCCAGTTGCTGGCGCGTGGTGGTATCGACCAGGCGGGCGTCATAGACGATCACCACCTGCGGTACACCGTTGCGATATTCGGTCTGGAAGGCAGCCAGCACGCCGTTGAGTTCGACCTCGGCCGCGATATTGGCATTGTCGCCGGACAATCGCGGGAAGCGGCCATCGGCCTGGAAGGCATCCAGCAGGCGGTCACGCAGCAGTTGCGGGGCCGGATCGCTCCAGCGTACGCCGGCATAGGACTTGATCATGTCGCCCTCGGGCAGCACCAGGATGCGTTCGCTGTCGACGCTGCGATTGGCGCTGGGCGTGACGATGCGCAGCGCCCGGTAGGGGCTGGCGCTGTTGCCTGTGCTGGCAGGCGTAGCCAAGGTCGGGGCCGGCAGGCGGTACACCGCCAGCGGGTCGGCCTTGGGCAGGATGGAGCAGGCCGTCAATGCCAGGCTGCCGGCCACGAGGGCGGTGCGCAGGAGCAGGGTCTTCATGGTTGGAATTCCTGGAGATTGTCTTGGCCCAGCAGATAGGCGCCGGGATTGTTTTCCAGCTTGCGGCTGATGGCCCGGACCGAGGCCAGTGTGCCGCGCAGTTCGGTGATGGCCGGGCCGATCTCGGCCACGCCCTGGGCGCCGTTGTTCAGCGCCGCCTGGTTCTGCTGGATCAGGGTTTCGATCTGCTGGCTGCTGGCGGCCAGCGAACTCATGGCCTTCTGCAGGTTGCCCATGGCGTCGTTGCCCCGGGTGGACAGCAACTGGTTGGCCGACTGCATGGCGATATTGGCCTGGCGCGCCGCCTCGGCCAGATCCTGCATGGCCCGGCCGACGTTGCCCCGCTGCGCGGCCAGGCTGCCGGTCAGCTGTTCCAGGTGGGCCAGGGTCTGGTTCAGGCGCTGCGCATTTTCCGGTGCCAGGAACTGCTTGGCATTGATCAGCACTTCATTGACGTTGGAGAGCAGGTCTTCGCCATTGGCCAGCAGCGAGGTCAGCGGCGAAGGGGAGGCGATGATGACCGGATCGTTGCCGTCTTTGGACTCCAGGCGCGGGCTTTGCGGCGAGCCGTTGGTCAACTGGATCAGGGCGGTGCCGGTGATGCCGGCCAGGGCCAGCTTGGCACCGGTGTCTTCCTTGATCGGTGCCTTGCCGGTCACGCGGATGCGCGCGCGCACCTTGCGCGGATCGGCCGGGTCCAGGCTCAGGCCGACCACGTCGCCCACCTTGATGCCGCTGTACTGCACCGGGCTGCCCCGGGACAGACCGCTGACGGCTTCGTTGAAGATCACCGTGTAGTAATCCACGTCGCGGTCCTGGCCGACCTTGGTCAGCCACAGGCAGAACAGCAGCGCCGCCAGCGCGACCAGGATGGTGAAGAGTCCGATGAGGACGTGATGTGCGCGGGTTTCCATCAGGGATGTCCTTGCTGGGTTGCGGTGGCGGCCGATCGCAGCGCAGCCACACTGGCGGCCCGTCCACGCGGGCCCTGGAAATATTGGCGTATCCACGGATCGTCGAAGGCTGCCACCGCTTCGATGCGGTCGGCCACCAGCACCCGTCGCGCCGACAGCACGGCCACGCGGTCGCAGATGGCATAGAGGGTGTCGAGATCGTGGGTGACCAGGAATACGGTCAGCCCGAGGGCGTCGCGCAGGGTCAGGATCAGGCGGTCGAAGGCGGCGGCGCTGATCGGGTCCAGGCCGGCGGTGGGTTCGTCCAGGAACAGGATGTCCGGGTCCAGCGCCAGGGCCCGCGCCAGCGCGGCGCGCTTGATCATGCCGCCCGAGAGCTCGGCCGGGAACTTGTCGCCGGCGGCAATGGGCAGGCCGGCCAGGGCCAGCTTCATGGCCGACACGCCCCGCGCCTGGTCGGCATCGAGGCCACCGTATTCGGTCAAGGGCAGGGCGATGTTTTCCAGCACCGTCAGCGAGGAGAACAGCGCACCCTGCTGGAACAGCACGCCAAAGCGGCGCTCGTAGCGCGAGCGCGCCTGGGTGGAGAGCGCCGACAGGTCCTGTCCGAACACCTTCACCTGCCCGGCGGCCGGACGTTGCAGGCCGACGATGCTGCGCAGGAGTACCGACTTGCCGGTGCCCGAGCCGCCCACCACGCCGAGGATTTCGCCGCGCCGCACCTGCAGGTCCAGCTGCTCGTGCACCACCTGGGTACCGAACTGGTTGCGCAGGCCGCGCACGTCGATGATGTTTTCGGTGCCGGTGTGAGCGGGGTCGTGGGGTGCGTTCACCATCCCATCTCCATGAAGAACAGGGCCGCCAGCGCATCCAGCAGGATCACCACGAAGATCGACTGCACCACGCTGGAGGTGGTGTGCTGCCCCACCGACTGCGCACTGCCGCTGACCTTGAAACCTTCATTGCAGCCGATGATGGCGATGACGAAGGCAAACAGCGGCGCCTTGACCATGCCCAGCACGAAATGGCGGATGCCCACATCCTGCTGCAGCAGCGACAGGAACATGGTGGGGCTGATGTCCAGCGACAGGGCGCACACCATGGCGCCACCGAGCAGGCCCGACATCATGGCAATGAAGGTCAGGATGGGCATGGACACCAGCAGCGCGATGATGCGCGGCAGGACCAGCAGGTTGACCGGGTCCATCCCGAGGGCGCGGATGGCGTCGATTTCCTCGTTGGCCTTCATGGAACCGATCTGCGCGGTAAAGGAGCTGGCGGTGCGCCCGGCCATCAGGATGGCCGTCAACAGCACCGCGAATTCGCGCAGGAAGGAAAACGCCACCAGGTCCACCGTATAGATGCTGGCGCCGAAATCGGCCAGCACCGTGGCGCCCAGGAAGGCCACCACCGCGCCCACCATGAAGGTCAGCAGCGAAACGATGGGCACCGCATCCAGCCCGGTCTGTTCGACCTGTGCCACCACGGCGGTGAAGCGCCAGCGCGAAGGGCGCCAGAAGGACGCCACCAGCGTCTGCAGGCACAGCCCTGAAAAGCCCAGCAGGCCGCGCGCGCAGGCACGCAGGCTGAGGGTGGCGATGCCGGCACGCTCCAGTACATCGGTGATCCAGGCCTGGGGCGGCGGCGCCGGCTTGGGAATGGCGATCGCCTTGGCGTCGGCCACGGCGGCCAGCAGGCCACGCCAGGCCGGCGCCAGGTCGCTGTCGTCACCGGTCTGGCGCAGTGCCGCCGGCACGCCCAGCAGATCCACCAGCATCTTGGCGCCCACGGTATCGAAGGCGGTCAGTGCAGAAAACGTCAGCACCAGATCGTCCCCCATGGCCGGCCGTTCCTGCGCGATCCGGCGCGACAGCGCGGGATAGTTTTGCAGTGTCCAGTCGCCCTCCACATGCAGCACGGGCGGGCTGGTCGGTTCCAGGCGGAAGGTGGCAGCGGTATTCAAGTCGGACGCGGGTGGGTGTATGGATGGGGATGCGGCAGTTTACCTACATTTAGCGCGTGCGTGCCAAATCGCTCATGGCACGGCGCCAAGTATTGCATGAGCCCGGTGCTTTGCGCCAGCGTGCCGGCAGGACTATCCCAAGAGGTAATTGTCCCGTGCCGGTGGCGCTTCTACCATGCGCACTTCCTGTCAGGGCGATGCAATGCGCGCCTGTCCATCCATGGAAAGCGTCGCGGCCACCCTGACGTTTTCTGCACCATGCGGCCTGTGCCGCCTTCTCCTCATGAAAAAACTCGTCCTCACTTTCACCGCCTGCGCCCTGGCCCAGACCAGTCTCGCGGCTCACGCAGAAGCCTCCAGCGTCACCGTCTACGGCGTCATCGACATGAGCATGGTCTATACCAGCAAGGTCGGCCCGGGCAACAACAGCCGCGTCAGTCTCGATTCGGGCGATGCCATGGCCTCGCGCATCGGCTTTCGCGGCAAGGAAGACCTGGGCGGCGGCCTGTCGGCCATCTTCCAACTGGAAACCGGCTTCAGCGCTGACGACGGCGCCATGGCCACGCCCGGCAGCCTGTTCGACCGCAAGTCGGTGGTCGGCCTCGCCGGTCGCTACGGCACCCTGACCGTGGGTCGCCAGACCGACTACCTCGAAGAGATCGGCCAGCAATACAGCTCCTTCCAGATCTTTGGCGGGGGCGGCGTGCGGGCCGGCCACTTCAACAGCCTCGACCGCCTGACCGGCGCCCGTACCAACAACTCGGTACGCTTCGACAGTGCCGAGTTCGGTGGCTTCAGCGGCAGCCTCTTCTATGGCTTTGGCGAAGTCGCCGGCAAGACCTCGGCCGGGCAGGCCTTCGGGGTTGGCGCCAACTACCGCAACGGCAATGCCGGCATCGGCGCGGCCTATTACCAGAGCCGCCTGGCGGCCGACGCCATACCGGCCAGTGCCGGTGATACCGACCTCAAGACCTTCACCCTGGGCGCCAGCTACCAGGCCGGCCCGGCCAAGCTGTTCGCAGCCTGGTCGCAGGTGCGTCGCCCGACCCAGCAGGCCCTGGGCAGTACCGGCCTGGTGGCCATCACCAGCGCCACCCGTGCCAATGTATTCGACGTCGGCGTGAACTATGCGCTCAACGCCAAGCTGCACCTGCTGGCGAGCGTCATCCATGACCGCGCCGACCTGGCACGCGCGGGGGCTGGTGCCACCCGTGGGCACACCACCCAGCTCAACCTGGGCGTGGATTACTTCCTCTCCAAGCGCACCGATGTGTACGCGATGGCCAGCCGCCAGTCAGCCAGCGACGTGATCAACCCCGGCGTGATCAGCGCCGCCTATTCCTCGGCTCCGTCCGACGACAGCAGCCAGAACGTGCTCCGCATCGGACTGCGGCACAAGTTCTGAGCCATCGAAACCAATGGATGGCAGCCATCAGCACGGTCATCACCCCCTCACCTGAGCACTTCGCTCAAGACGGCCCCTGTGAATCCGGGGCCGTTTTTCATTTCTCCGCCTGATCTCTGCCTGATTTCCGCATCGTCTTCGCCTGACGACGCTCGGGCCGTCCTTCGCGCCGCCAACAATGGCATCAGAAGTGACAAGAAATTCACCTTGCCCATCGCGCCGTTTCTGCGCAAACAGTCTTTTCAATTGCTGAAGATGTGAAGTTGTTTGCTGGTTCCGATGGTGCGCAAACATTCACTTGTAAAGCCATGAAGAGATGGCGAAGTTGTCCGTGCTCCAGGTTAGTCAAGGCGCCAAAAAACCATGGTGTGAATGATTCTTCATTTAGCCGACAAGTCGTCCTTCATAAACAAATTCTCCTGAATGAACAAGCTTCACCATGGTGCGATTGTCGCCGTTAGCAAGCTTCGATTGAATGGGCACGGGACGAAATATGAAGAATTTTGAAACCAGAAAATTCGGGATGAGCGCGATCGACATGAGCAGGCAATGAACAGATCTGCAAGATCAACGCATGAAACGTGAAGATAAAGGACAGGCTGCCGCCGGTTCCGGTCGTCTTTGCGGGTCATGGGGGTCCCACGCGAAAGGGCCGCGAGAAATGCTCGTCCGTGTCATTTCCTCCATGTCAGACAGCTCAGGAAAAACAATATGTCTATCACCATCACCAGCAATCGCATGAGTGGCCAGGCCGCGGCTTCATTGCCGTCTACGCCTACGCCCACATCCTCATCGACTGCCCGCAGTCGCAAGAGCACGTCCGTCTCCGTGACCAGCACCTCCAGCTTCCAGAGCGCGGGCGCACGGGCCCTGGACAGCATCCTGCCCACCAGTGCCTTTGCCGTACACCGCCCCGTGACGATCGGCAGCCGGGCGGCTGCCATCCCGTCACTGTCGGCTGGCAAGCCCATACAGCCGACCCAGCCGACCCAGGCCGACAGCGATTTCATCTGGCCCGCCGCCAGCCCCGAGCGCAACGCCGTCGCCAGCTGGAACAGCGGCCCCATCCGCCTGAACGTAGCCAGCACGGTCAAGAACATGGCCGACGCGCTGTCCGGCGCGTGGTCGTGCAGCGCCCCCCTCAGCGCCAGCTTCGGCTCGCCGATCGTGATCAACCGATCGTCCGGCACCACGGCGGGCGGCACCGCGACGCCGGGCGGGTGCGGACCGCTGTCGATGATCAGCTGTCCGTCCCTGCCCCTTGACGCCGGTCAGCATCTGCCCGGCGATCCAGGGCGTGGTGCCCACACTCAAGGCCGATCCAGCCAAGCCATGGATCGTCACCAAGGAAGTGGTGCCGCTGTCGCAGGCGTTCCCGCCCGGGGTCGTCATCGAGTTCCTGGACTGCACGCCGGTGCCCATCTCCAGCCTGGTCCCATCGGCCGGTCCCAAGCTGGTGCCGACATTGAAACCGCTGCCTGAACCGGTGCTCACGCCCGTGCTGACCCCGGTGGTCAAGCCGGTGCTGAAGACCGCCGATGCGCCGGTGGTCGCGCCTGGTGAGAAGCCGGTTCTGGTCACGACACCGGTGGCGACGCCGAAGTCGGTGCCGGTACCGGTGTCGGTATCGGTACCGGTACCGGCCAGCACGCCGGCAACATCCTCCCAGCCCGCCGTGGCCGGCCAAGCCAAGGGGGCGGGTGTCACCGACAGTACCAGCGGCAGCGCGGCGCAGACCCTGCCAGTCGTGGCGCTGGGTGCCGCCGTGGCGCTGCCTGCTGCCATGGCAGTGGCCGCACCCAAGTCGCCGGTCCTGCCCGACAGCCAGTTCCGCAGCCTGCGCGACAACGACAACACCCTCAAGCTGGAGGGTGGGCGCACCGTCAATTTCAAGCCGGGCGATATCAAGACCAAGGCCGGCGAACCTGACCTGTTGATCGGCACCGACGGCAACGACCGCCTTGATGACTGGGGTACCGGTCTGGACGAGGCCATTCGCCGCAACCGGCCGCGCTTCACCCGCTTTGTCGGCGGCGGTGGCGATGACGTGATCATCGGTGGCGCCAAGGCCGACACCATGTGGGGCGGTACCGGCAACGACATCATGCTGGGCCGCGATGGCGACGATACGCTCTATGGCGAAGAGGGCGACGATCGCCTCGACGGCGACAACGGCAACGACCTGCTGGTCGGCGGTGCCGGCAGGGATGACCTGGCCGGCGGCCTGGGCAACGACACCCTGTTCGGCGGCGATGGCGATGACCTGATGTATGGCTACCAGCTCTTCGGCAACCTGCAGCCCGCCTTGCTCCCGGGGCAGACCGACGACGACGTGATGGATGGCGGCGCCGGCAACGACACCATGAACGGCGGCTTCGGCAACGACCAGATGTGGGGCGGCACCGGTGATGACCGTCTGCGCGGTGGCAGTGGCGACGACAAGCTCTACGGCGACGAGGGCAACGACATCCTCTTCGGCGAAGACGGCAACGATGTCCTCATGGGCGGTGATGGCGACGACGAACTCTACGGCGATTTCCGGCGCGCCTATGCCTCGCCGGACAACGACGTCGGCGGCAACGACCTGCTCTATGGCGGCGCCGGCAAGGACAGCCTGTATGGCGGGGTGGGCGACGACCTGCTCGACGGCGGCAGCGGCGAAGACTACCTGGAAGGCGGCAAGGGCGACGACATCTACGTGGTCGACAACGTCAACGACAAGGTCGTCGAAAACGCCAACGAGGGTCACGACACCGTCATCGCCTCCTGCAGCTATACGCTGTCCGGTGAGGTGGAGGACCTGCGCCTGACCGAAGGCGGCGACTTCGATGCCATCGGTAACGCCCGCGACAACCTGCTCACCGGCAACAGCGGCGACAACGTCCTGGATGGCGGCAAGGGTATCGACACCATGATCGGCGGTCGCGGCAACGACACCTACATGGTCGACAACCTCGGCGACAAGATCGTCGAAAACGCCGGCGAGGGCATCGACACCGTGGTCTCCCGCATCAGCTACACCCTGGGTGACAACCTGGAAAACCTGACCCTGATGGACGCCAGCAAGCCGGAAAGCGAGATCATCAACGGCAAGAAGATGCTGACCTATGGCTCGCCGCGCTTCTACCTGCTCGATTACAAGCAGGGCGATGAGGTGCCGGGTTACAAGGGCACCTGCAGCGAGACCAGCGTGGCCAACGTCTGCGTCATGGCAGGCCTGTCGGTGAGCGAAGGGGACGTGGTCAAGAAGGCCATCGCCAACGGCTGGTGCAACACCTCGGCGGCCGACGAAAGCACCCGTGGCTCCAGCAACCCGTTCTCGCAGGTGGCCATGCTCAACAGCTATGGCCTGCGTGCCGAAATCGTCGACGGCTACAACATCAAGCGCATGGCCGAGCTGGTCCGCGATGGGCGCGGCGTGATGCTGTCGGTCAACGCCGGCAAGCTGTGGGGCGTGCCGGAGTACGTCGAGGGCGGCTGGGTCAACCACAAGATCACCGTCACCGGCGTGGTCTGCGACGCCGAGACCGGCGAGGTGGCCGGTTTCTACATCGCCGATTCCGGACGGGGCCGGACCAGCGACGGCTGCCGCTATCTCACCCTGGAGGAGGTGCGCAATGCCGCCGATGTGATCGGGGCCGGCATGATCACCACGCTGGAACCGATCAAGATGCGCGACCAGAACATGGACGCCATCGGCAACGCGCTGGACAACGTGCTCACCGGCAATCGCGGTAACAACCTCATGAAGGGCGGCAAGGGCAACGACACCCTGATCGGCGAAGCTGGCAACGACACCTATGTCTTCAGCCGGGGCGATGGTCGCGATGTCATCGTCGACAACGACAAGACCCGGGGTAACCTGGACGTGCTGCAGCTGACCGACATCAACCAGAACAACCTCTGGTTCAGGAGGTCCGGCAACGACCTGTACATCGACATCATGGGCAGCAGCGACCGCGTGACCGTGAAGGACTGGTACGTGGGCGGTGTCAGCGGTAGCGACAACCGCATCGAGCGCATCAAGACCGCCGACGGCAACACTCTCTACGACAGCGATGTCGACAAGCTGGTGCAGGCCATGGCCAGCTTCGCCCCGCCCGCCGCCACCCAGACCTCCTGGGTCAACGGGCAGACCAGCCAGGACAAGGTGCTCATGACCGTCACCCACTGAGCCTGAACCCCAAGCAAGTGTAGTACCCGACGCCGGGCCTTGCGCCCGGCGGCGACGCCATGCGTCCTCTGCGAGCAGGCAGGGCGGGGTAGGGCGTGCCGATGGCCATGGCCATCCACGCGAAGTATCTATTCAAGAATCCGGAAATCTATGAACCAGTCCGACAAGGATCCCGATCAGGCGGGGCAAGACAGTGCCCTGCAATGCCTGATGATGATGGCGCGCCTGCATGGCATCGCCGCCGATCCCGCGCAGTTGCAGCACCAGTTCGGGCGCGAGCCCTTCACCCTGGACAAACTCTTGCTGGGCGCGCGCGCCCTGGGCATGAGTGCGCGCTGCATCACCCAGGACCGCAAGCGCCTGGAACGCACGCCGCTGCCGGCCATCGGCGTGGACCGCCAGGGTCGTTATTTCATCCTGGCCAAGCTGGAGCAGGGACAGGCCAAGGACTGGGGCAGCCTGCGCATCCTCATCCAGCGGCCCGGACAGCCGCCACAGGTGCTGTCACGGCGCGATTTCGAGTCGCTGTGGTCGGGCCGGGTGATTCTGGTGACCAGCAAGGCGAGCTACGCCGGCGAATCGGCGCGTTTCGATTTTTCGTGGTTCATCCCGGCCGTGATCAAGTACCGCAAGGTGTTGGTGGAGGTCCTGGTGATCTCGCTGGTGCTGCAGATCCTGGGGCTGGTCACGCCCCTGTTCTTCCAGGTGGTGATGGACAAGGTGTTGGTCAATCACGCCATGATGACGCTCAACGTGGTGGCTGTGGCGCTGGTGGCCGCTACCCTGTTCGAGGCCGCCCTGACCGGCATTCGTACCGCCGTGTTCGCCCATACCAGCAGCAAGATCGATGTCGAGCTGGGCTCGCGCCTGTTCGCCCATCTGCTGAGCCTGCCGATCGGCTACTTCCAGGTGCGGCGCGCCGGTGACTCGATTGCGCGCATCCGCGAGCTGGAAAACATCCGCTCCTTCCTCACCAGCAACGCCCTGACACTGGTACTGGATATCGTTTTTTCCTTCATCTTCCTGGGTGTGATGCTGTGCTATAGCGTCACCCTGAGTCTGATCGTGCTGGCCTCGATCCCGCTGTACCTGGCGCTGTCGTTGGTATTTACGCCCATGCTGCGGGCGCGCCTGAACGACAAGTTCAACAAGAACGCCGAGAACCAGTCCTTTCTGGTGGAGACCCTGACCGGCATGGACACCGTCAAGTCCATGGCGGTGGAACCGCGCTGGCAACAGCGCTGGGACAAGCAACTGGCCGCCTATGTCGCCGCCAGCCTGGGCAGCACCAACATCGGGCTGCTGGCCAGTGGCGGCGTCACCCTGGTGAGCAAGCTGGTGACCGTGGGCATCATGTGGCTGGGCGCGCTGCTGGTGGTCAAGAACGAATTGACCGTGGGCGAGCTGGTCGCCTTCAACATGCTGGCCGGGCAGGTGGCTTCGCCTATCCTGCGCATGGCGCAGTTGTGGAACGATTTCCAGCAGGTCGGCATCTCCATGAGCCGGCTGGCCGATGTGCTGGACGCCCGCGCCGAAGTGGGCGGCAACCGCACCCGGCTGCCGCAGGTGAGCGGGGCCATCAGCTTCGACCAGGTGTCCTTCCGCTACCGCCCCGAAAGCCCGCCGGTGATCCATTCGGTTTCGCTGGAGATCGCGCCGGGCGAGGTCATCGGCGTGGTCGGCCGTTCCGGCTCCGGCAAGAGCACGCTGGCGCGGCTGGTACAGCGCCTCTACATCTGCGACAGCGGTCGCATCAGCGTGGACGGTCAGGATATCGCCGTCATCGACACTGCCTCGCTGCGCCGGCAGATCGGCGTGGTACTGCAGGAGAGCACGCTGTTCTCCCGCTCCATCCGCGACAACATCGCCCTGGCCGATCCGGCCCTGCCGATCGAAGACATCATCGCCGCCGCCCGCCTGGCCGGCGCCCATGATTTCATCTGCGAGCTGCCCGAAGGCTACGACACCGTGGTCGGCGAGCAGGGCAGTGGCCTCTCCGGCGGTCAGCGCCAGCGCATCGCGATTGCCCGCGCGCTCATCACCAACCCCGGCATCCTCATCTTCGACGAGGCCACCAGCGCCCTGGACTATGAGTCCGAAAAGATCATCCAGGACAACATGCGCCAGATCTGCGCCGGTCGTACCGTGCTCATCATCGCGCACCGGCTCTCGGCAGTGCGCGACGCCGACCGCATCGTCGTCATGGATCAGGGACGCATCGCCGAAAGCGGCCCCCACGCCGAACTGCTGGCACGGCCCGACGGCATCTACGCCCATCTCTACGGACTGCAGAGTCAGCAGGCCAGCCCCGCAGTGGCCGGCGCGGCGCTGCCCGAGGGAGGCGCGGCATGAGGATGCAACACCGTCGTCAGGCCTGGAGCGAGCTGGGCAACCGTTACGTCCGGGTGTTTCAGCATCACTGGAAGGCCCGCCACGCGCTGCCCAGCGATTTCTACAATCGCCAGGAAGCCGAATTCCTGCCCGCCGCCCTGGCCCTGCAGGAGTCGCCCGGTTCACCCAGTCTGCTGTGGACCGCCCGCCTGATGGTGGTCATGGTGGTCTTCGCCCTGGTCTGGTCGGTAGTGGGCAGATCGACATCATCGTCAGCGCCAATGGCAAGCTCATTCCGACGGTCCGCGTAAAAACCATTGCCTCGGTCGACCTGGCCAGCGTGAAGGGCCTGTTCGTTACCGAAGGCCAGCGTGTGGAGGCGGGTGATCTGTTGATCGCACTGGACTCCAGCAACAGCGATGCCGAACGCGCCAAGGCCGCCGATGCGGTGGCCCAGGCCAGGCTGCAGGCTGCGCGCGCCGCCGCCCTGATGGACGCTGTACAGAACCAGCAGCCGCCCGAACTGGGCAAGGTGGAAGGCGTATCCCCCGCCCAGTGGGCCTCGGTACGCAGCCAGCTGCAGGGCCAGTACCAGGAGGTGCGCGCTCGCCTGGCACGGCTGGATGACGAAATCTGGCGCTATGGCTCGGCCCTGCGCCTGGCCACCCAGCGCGCCCGCGACTACCAGGCACTGATGGCCGATCGCACTGTCTCCCAGCATGCCTGGCTGGAGCGCGAGCAGGCCCGCATCGACCTGCAGGGCCAGCTGTCCGACGCCCGCAACCAGCGCGCCGCGCTGATCGCCCAGACCCGGAAGGAAGCGCACGACAGCCGCGTGGAAGCCGAAAAGATCATCGAGGCCGCGCAGCAGGACCAGCTTCGCGCCGAGGAACACAGTCGTCTGCTCAGGCTCACCGCGCCGGTGACCGGGACGGTGCAGCAGGTGAGCGTGCATACCGTGGGCGGCGTGGTGCCGGCGGCGCAGCCGCTGATGCAGATCGTGCCGGAAGACAAGGAACTGGAAATCGAAGCCTTCCTGGAGAACAAGGATGTGGGCTTCGTCCAGGTCGGCCAGCAGGCCGAGGTCAAGCTGGACGCCTATGACTACACCAAGTACGGCACCCTGCGCGCCAAGGTCCGGCATGTCTCGCGTGACGCCATCCCGGACGAGAAGCGCGGCTTGCTCTATTCGGTACGCGTCGTGCTGGAAGACAAGAGCATCGTCATCGACGGCCAGCGCGTGGCGCTTTCGTCGGGCCTGGCCAGCAATGTGGAAATCAGGACCGGTAGCCGGCGCGTCATCGAATACCTGCTCTCGCCGCTGGTGCGCCACCAGAAGGAGGCCTTGCATGAACGTTGATGGAGCAGGGCACCGCTGGTCCTTGCCAGAGCGTCCCATGAAGCCTCCCGCGCCCATGCCTTATGCCTCACCCATCACCCCGACCATGAAACAGATGAACCGCAGCAAACCGATGAAGCACCCTATGCCAATAAAACCGGAGTCGCACCTGAAACAGCTCAAGGAAATCACCGCCGTCCTCTTCAGCCTGGCCATCGCCGGCACCATGTTGCCGCCCACGAGCCACGCCGCCATGCTGGACGAGCTGACCACGCCGCTGGCCGACCCGCTGCTGGCGCAGCCTCCGGTGCTGGTGCATGGCAAGCCCCTGCCGGGCGATCAGGAAGGCCTGATCTGCAGCCCCGGCCCGACCGTGCTGCGCGAGCCGCTGTCGCTGGCCGACGCCATCGACCTGGCGCTGTGCCAGCATCCGCAGGTCCAGGCCGCCTGGGCCGGCATCAAGATCCAGGCCGCCCAACTGGGCGAGGCACGCGCCGCCTACCTGCCCAGCGTCAATGCCGGCGCCAGCCAGGTGCGCAGCAAGAGCAGCCCGGCCGCAGGCGAGGGCGTGCGGTCCGCCCAGAGCTACTACGCGGCGCTGACCTGGCGCCTGCTGGACGCGGGTGCGCGAGCGGCCAACCGGCGCGCCGCCGATGCCCTGCTGGAAGCCGCCGCCGCCGGACATGACGCGACCCTGCAAAAGGCCATGGCCAATGTGATCGGACTGTACTTCGACGCCCAGAGCAGCCAGGCCAGTGAGCAGGCCCGCGCCCAGAGCGAAGCGCTGGCGCGCCAGGTACTGGAGACCGCGCTCAAGCGCGAACAGCGCGGCGTCGGCTCGCGCCCCGAGACCCTGCAGGCCCGCACCTTCGTCGCCAAGGCCGAGCTGGAGCTTGCCCGCGCCCGCGGCCAGCACCAGAAGGCGCTGGTGGCCCTGAACCTGGCCATGGGCGCGCCGGTGGCCGGTGAAGAGGCGCAGACCCTGTCGCTGGCGCCTCACACGGACGATGACCTGCCGGCGCTGGAGCTGGATCTACGCGAATGGCTGCAGAGCGCACGCGAGCAGCATCCGGCCATCCTGGCCGCGCAGGCCCAACTGGACGCCTCCCGTGAAAAAGTCCAGGCCACCCGTGCCGAGGGCCTGCCGAGCGTGGACCTGAGCGCCGGGCAATACATCAACGGCCGGCCCAACCAGTCCCCCAGCGCCCGTGGCGAGCGTGACACCACGGTCGGCGTGAGCCTCAACATCCCGCTCTTCGACGGCTTCTCGCGCACCTACAAGGTCAGGGGCGCGCAGGGCCAGGTCGAGCTCAGGCAGGCCGAGTTGCGTGATGTCCAGGCCCAGTTACAGGGCGATATCTCCACCGCCTATGTCGAGGCCAGTGCCGCCTTGCGCAACCTGGCTTCCTCGCGCCGGCTGCTGGATGCCGCGCAATCCTCGGTCGATGCGATCAGTCGTAAATACGACAGCGGCATCGCCGACATCGTGGAAATGCTCAACGCCCAGGCCGCGCTATCGGACGCCAGCCAGGAACGCATCCGCACACTGTCGGACTGGCGCTCGGCGCGCCTGCGCCTGCTGGCCAATGCGGGGCGGATGTCGCGCAGCGTGCTGGCCACCGACGCCAAACCTTGAGTCAACCCAGGTCAACAAGAAGAGCATGGACAGGGCGGCAAGTGCAGCTCACGCGCCGCCCTGAACCTGCCATCTTCCATGACCGCGACAGATCATCAGCCAGGCGCTGATCAATCAGGATCAGATGCCGCTGAACCAGTTGTAGCCCTGATCTTCCCAATAGCCGCCAGGGTTCTGGTTGGTCACGAAGATCGCGGCCACGTGCTTGGGGTTCTTGAAACCGAGCTTGGTCGGCACCCGCACCTTGAGCGGGAAGCCGAACTCGGTCGGCAGCGGCTCCTTGCCGAAGTCCAGCGCAAGGATGGTCTGCGGATGCAAGGCGGTGGGCATGTCAAGGCTGGTGTAGTAACGATCGGCGCACTTGAAGCCCACGTATCGGGCCGACAGGTCGGCACCGATGGCCTGCAGGAAGAGCTTGAGTGGCACGCCCGACCACTGGCCGATGGCGCTCCAGCCTTCGATGCAGATATGGCGCGTGATCTGCGCGGCTTGCGGCAAGGCGCGCAGGCGCTCCAGCGTCCATGGCCGTTTGTCGCTGACCATGCCGCTTACTTCCAGACGCCAGTCGGCAGGATCGATGTCGGGCGCGCTGGCCTGGTCGTAGAAGGCGTTGAAAGGGAAGGGGTTGGTGATCTGGCTCGCCGCATAGGTTGGCGCCAGCTTGTCGCCGCGGAACAGCAGCGCCTGGACCCGGTCGTTCCAGCGCGACATGGCCCACAGCGCCTTGTCGACACTATCGTTGTCCTGCAGGTCGCAACCGGCCAGCATCGACAGTGCGCCCAGCGACAGCGCCGAGCGCAGTAACAGACGACGTTCCACCTTGACCAGCGACGTGCGGTGGTCGGCCAGTCGGATCTTCTCGGGTTGGCGGGGAGGTTTTTCGTCCGGCCGGCTCATTGCACGTTTCCTTCCGTATGCCCGCGCCCGACCAGCATGGGCAAGAGGGTCTTGGGTACGATGGCGACCAAGGCCAGATGCACGACCACGAACGCGGCGATACCCGCCATCGCGGCGAAATGGACCTTGCGTGCGAAGTCGAAGCCGCCGAAGAAATTGCACAGCGGCTCCAGTTGCACCGGCTTCCAGATGGCGAGCCCGGACAAGACCACGACGACGCCCAACAGGATGACTCCCCAGTACAGCAATTTCTGTACAGCGTTATAGGCGCCCGGATGATGCGGCAGGCGAAAACGCAAGGCGCTGGCGGCATCGGCCACCACATCGCGCGCGCGCAGCGGCAGCAGGCGCCGGCGGAAATGACCGCTGGCCGCACCATAGCCCAGATAGAACAGGCCATTGACCACCAGCAGCCACATCGCGGCGAAATGCCAGGCGATCGAACCGCCCAGCCAACCACCCAGGGTCATCCAGGCCGGAAACCGGAAGCCGAAGATCGGTGAAGCGTTGTAGATGCCCCAGCCGCTGGTCAGCATGCAGCCGATGGCGAAGGCGTTGAGCCAGTGGGCGATGCGCACCGCCATCGGATGAAGAGCAAGCCTGCCGGACATTGCGCGCCTCTTACATCGGCGGCGTGATGCCGTTGCGGCCGACGCTGACCGAAGCGGCGGTCAGGCTGCCGTCGGGGTTCTTGCGGGCGCGCACCACCACCTTGGCACCGGCCACCAGCATGGAGCGTTCACCGGCTTCGATGTTGACGATGGGCACGTCGTCCGGCACCACGATCTTCTTTTCGCCATCCTTGTACTTCAAGGTCAGCGTGCGGCCGTTGCTGGCCACCACGTCACCCACGGTGCCGTTGGTCATGGTGCTGTTGGGCGCCAGGTCGAACGGACGATGGCCATCGCCGGTGCCGGCCATGGCCGGCGGGAACACGTGCACTTCCAGCGCCTTCTGCGAGCCGTCCGGCTGCGGGATGCCGGCCGCGCCGATGTAGCTGCCCGGCTTGATGTCGTTGATGTTGGCCAGCGAGATGGCAGCGACACGGGTGTCCTTATCGAGGGCTATGGTCTGCTCGCCGCCACGGTTGCTCTTGACGACCAGCTTGTCGGCCGCAACGGAAACGATGGCGCCGCGGATACCGGCCATGGCGGCGGGTGCGGGCGCTTGTGCAAAGGAGGCGGAGGTGGCGAAGATGGCGGATACAGCGATGCCATGGACGAGGTTGCGAAGGGATGCGCTCATGAGATCCTGACCAGTTGAGTGGGTTGGGAAAAGACTCATGCTAGTCACGCAAAGGAGTCATTTGCATGACATTTGAATGACAAAAATGTCAGCTTTGGAGCGACCCGAATAGCCGCAGTCTGGGACGCACTCATCCGCCCTTGAGATTGCGCCAGGTCTGAGACCTTCTCGATACCCACCCGACGGTCTTCGCCTTATCGAAAACTTCCTGTTCCTGCTGGATCGACAATGCCCAGGTTGGCATTTCACTGGCCGGTACCACAGTTCCTGGCAAACCGAAGGATGTTCAGTGTTTCCTTGAAGGTCTCCTGCACGGCAGGAGTCAGATCGACGCACGCCTGAAGATCGCTTTGTACTCCCGCGATCATCCCGTCAAGCTTGATGGCGCCGGTCGCGTCCAATCGTTGAAGCAGCATCGTCATGATGTATTGCATGGCGGCGGTGGTGGTATACGGGTTGCTCATCGGTTCTTCCTTTTCCACGGGATCTCCGGTTAAAAAATGCGCAGTAGTTGAGAATGGATTTGCTTCTGATCGATGGCAGCCAACAATGGTGGCATAACGAATCTCGACGAGCCGCTGGAGTCGATAAAAGGATTTCAGTAGAATCGTTCGTCTAGACGAAAAACTAAAAAAACCATCTCCCACGCGACTTGCTCTACAAGGAAATCACGCACTTATCGACGTGGAGAAGGAGGCTACAGCTGCTGCCTGTTTTATCGTTCGATGGGACCTGATCGTCGCACTGGTTTTGGCAATAGTATGTCTGATTGCCGCAAAACGATATCAAATCAACACTCCAGAGAAAGAGTGCTTGTATGAAAAAAAACGACCTGAGGTAGACACGTGAAATCGAATAGCTTCTCCGCAACCCTGGAAGGCAAGCGACTAGATATTGTTCAGCGAATCGGCTGTATCGGTTACTGGGAATACGATCCGGCCAAGAAATCGCTCTTTCTGCCCGAGGCTTCGCAGGGGCTGCTAGCCAGTATTACCGGGAGTCCCGGCAATGCTCCGGCCCCGTCCATGCAGGCCTTCGCAAATGGCGGTCTTGAACGTCTCCATGCAGCTTTCGATCAGGCCATGGCCAATCATGTGGCTTTGCAGCTAGAACTTGAGGTGTTCGCCGGAGAGGGCAGGCCCATTTGCCTTGCGTTTCGCGGCGACCAGGTCGAGCTGGCACCGGGTTTGTTCGGCCTGGCAGGTACGTTTCGCGATATTTCGGACGAAAAACGACGTGAAGCCGACCACCATCAGTCGAATGCGCAATTGCAGACGCTGCTTGCGCAACTCGAAAGCCTTTCAGTTGAGCGCAATCAGGTTGCTGAAAAATTAAGTGAGCTGGAAGAGCATTTCAAACTGTTGACCGAAGACATCGCCGATGTCGTCTGGAAAGCTGATAGCAATTTGCACATTACCTATATCAGTCCGGTTGACGAACGCGTTCGGGGATACCACGCCAGCGAGGTATTGGGGTGTCACGTGTCTGAAATGTTGACCGATGAAGGTATGGCGGTCATTCGGGATATGCTCGGCAAACGGCGACAGGCTGAGCTGGAGGGCAAGGAGGATGAATCCCTCGCCTTCGAGGTACAGCATCGCTGCAAGGACGGGCGACTGCTATGGGGCGAGCTGCATTCCAGACCTGTGCGCGACGCCGACGGTACCATCATTGGTTACCACGGTATCACCCGCGAAACCACCGAACGTAGGCAACTCGAAGAGCAGGTGCGTCAACTGGCGTTTTATGACCCGCTGACTCACCTGCCAAACCGCCGCCTGCTGAGCGATCGCCTGAATCAATCCATCGCGGCCAGCCAGCGCAACAATTGCCACTACGCCTTGCTGGTGCTTGATCTGGATAATTTCAAGCCGCTAAATGATGTGCACGGCCATTTGGTGGGTGATCTGTTGTTGATCGAAGCCGCACTTCGCTTGAAGGGTATCGTCCGCGAAGTCGACACGGTAGGTCGCTTTGGCGGTGATGAGTTTGTGGTGTTACTAAGCGACCTTGATGCGAACCTGGCAAAAGCGACAGTGCAGGCAAGGACGGTTGCCGAAAAAATTGGCGTCAGCCTGTCAGCTCCCTATGTGCTTAGCGTGGAGCACGCCACCCAGGAACCTGAGACGGTGAAGCATCGGTGCTCTGCCAGCATCGGCGTGGCGCTCTACTTGGGGACCTTGGTCACACCGGAAGATATTTTCAAATGGGCTGATGCTGCCATGTATCAGGCCAAGGCGGCCGGTCGCAATGCGATCCGGTTTTATGACCACGGGGCGCTGTAGAAAACGGGATCGAGGGCGCAAGGTAACGATAGACTGGTTCTACAGTTCACAGCGTAGTTGGCGGCTAACGGTGTTCTTGCAGAAGCCAAGCCGCCTGGCGATCTCCCTTGGCGATATCTGGTCACGCAGGTGCCCGCGCCAGATGATTTCTAGTGATGCCATGTCGAGCACTCCAGTCACCTGCCTGATTGCCAAGCGGGTGATACGCACTTAAGTTTTAATCGCAGCGAAGCTTTTGCCCATTGAAGACCGCCTCTGGCCGATAGCGGAAATCCCAGACATGGAAGTTAGGGCCTCTTGCTTTTAGGTTAGCGCATACGCAGGTAGTAGCTGCCTTGATAGTTCTTATCGATGTTCTCCTTTGAGTCATACTCAAAGTTGATTAGAGGCAGTTCTTGAAATGAAAAATGCTCCTTTGAGGCCATTAGCCTTTCACGAAAATCCATCTCCAGCTCGTCGAGAATCCCAACATCGGAATGCTTTGGGACATTCGCATCATTGACAAAAAATATCCAGATAGCGACCCAAGCATCGCCCTTGATAATCTGGAAGTCGTTGAGGAGAAGCGCTTTTTTCTTCATCGCTTCAAACGTTCTTATCATCGCCTGTTCGAGCGCAGCATGCGGGGGATATTGGGTAATGGTAGGTGAGCTCATGGCTTAATCGTAGCCGATGTCGTCCGCTTCTGGCCGACAGCTGCCGTCAGTTGCTCTCTGCGTCAGTAGTGAAGACGATTCGATTACCAAATGGGTCCAGAATCGACATATCTCGGCTGCCCCAGGGAGTTGCCTCCACCTCCGGGAAATATCCCATGTATGGACGGCCTTTCAGTTCGAGGTAGAGCTCGTCCACGTTCCCTACCGGGATGCGCAACGCAGATCCCGGGCAGGCATCCCCATGATGCTCCGATAGATGCAAAATGCAGCTCTCCCGGGAAATCTGCAGATATAGGGGCAGATGCTGGTCAAACCGATGTTGCCAATCAATTTTGAAATTTAGCCACTCAACGTAAAAGGACAGTGCCTTCGCCTCGTCGAAAATCCTGAGTATTGGTATCGGTGAATGAATTCTGTTTGTCATATCTTCAATGGATTGAGAGCTTAATTGGTTACACAGACAACGGGATTCCCACTCTGCCCGCAACTGGCCGAATTCGGCCGTTGGGCTCAGCAGAGCAGGCTGCCGCGCTGAAAAGTCAAGAACGGTCACGACCGTCCAAAACTTTCCGACAGCAGCCTGACGCGTACCTCTAAGCTGCCGGTTTGCAACCGCTTTGTTTGAATACTCTTTCGGTCGAGAGCGTGGGCGACGATCGACTGGTGACCAGGACCGTAGTCACCACAGACCTTCATCGTAAAGGTGATTCAAGCCCTTGGAACGATAGCTTTCGACGGGTAACTTGCCAGAATTACTGACGTGGTAACTGGCCCAAACCGCGCCAGCGCATCGATAGCAGCTTCCAGCTGCGCCATCTCTTCAACAACGACACGCACAATGAAGCAATCTTCCCCAGTTATGCGGTGTGCTTCAATAATCTCCGGCATCGCTTCGAAGGCCGACAAGCAGCGCTTGATCTCCGCGTGAGTGGTACGAATCCGTACCATTGCGGAGATATTGTGGCCCACCAAGCCGGGATTTATTCTTGCCGTGTAGCCTTCAATTACACCTCGGTCTTCCAATTTCCTGATGCGGGCGGTGATGGCTGGTTGAGATAGACCAATCTGCTTTCCCAGCTCTGTATTGCTCATGCGCGCATTGTGTTGAAGGGCCTCCAAGATGCGCCAGTCCAGGCGGTCTAATGCCTCCGCTTTAATTTCATTTGTCGAGTCCATCATCTTCCGTCAATTCATCGGTTCAGTGCCGTCAATACATTCGAATGCCGATGTTGCCTTAGTTCGGGTCTCAATACAATGAGCACTGTTTCATCAATGGAGATTTCGCAAATGCATCATTCCGTCCTTGTGGTTCCCGGCATCGGCAACTCTGGCCCTTCTCACTGGCAGAGCCTATGGCAGTCTTCGTATCCGAATTGGCGGCGCCTCATCGTCGAGAATTGGGACAAAGTAGAACGCGACGACTGGGTATCTGCCCTGGAGCGACAACTTGTCAATGCTCCTGCAAACACCCTGCTGGTAGCACATAGCCTTGGATGCCTAGCGGTGGCACATTGGGCTGCACATTCGGAAAAGAAGATCGGTGGCGCCTTGCTGGTCGCAGTTCCCGATCCAGCAGCACCTTCATTTCCGCGTGGCGCGGCGCATGGATTCGCACCTATACCTCTGGTGCCGTTAAGGTTTCCGTCAGTCGTCGTCTGTAGCACGGACGATCCCTACGGCAGCGTGGACCACGGCCGAGAATGCGCCAATGCCTGGGGCAGCGAGTTCGTCGAGGTTGGAGCGAAGGGGCACGTCAATGCGGAAAGCAAGCTAGGTGCCTGGCCGGAAGGGCTGGATTTGCTCGCAAGAATGTCCATGTCCACCGATCGCGGCCTAGAGACCCTATAGTCAATATGCGCATCGTGGAAAGAAAACTCCAATCGCCTTGCCAAGCGACCGTCACTTCCGTGCTAGACGATTGATCAGTTCCTGGTGCAGCGGCCAATCTTCCAGCAGCAACTCTGCCTGGGCGATTTCAAACGCATCAAATTCGAAGCCTGGAGCCACCGTGCAGCCCATCAGACTGTGACCGTCTTGAACCGTACACTCCGCCGCAAACCAGGCGCCTGCCGGGACCAGCGCCTGGAAATCGGCACCGTCATGCTCCAGCGGATTACCCAGGCGGAAAGTCTGAAGCGCCCCGTGCGGCTGCAGGACGTGGACGTGCAGAGGATCACCTTCATAGAAGTGCCACATCTCTTCTGAATCGATCCGATGCCAGGTTGACCTATCCTCGCCACCGAGAAGGTAATAGATCGCGGTCGCCGCCGAGCGCGGCGAACCGCCCGCCGAGCGTTCCACACGCTCCTGACTGCGATGGGTCTCGCGATAGAAGCCCCCCTCCGGATGCGGTTGAAGGTCCAGATGGGAAATCAATTCTTCGAAGCGGTGTCGAGACATTTTTCAGTGTGATGGAAAGGTGGAGGGGGGGTATGCGCCCTGATGCTTCCAGTTCTTGACGCGCTCTCGCACTCGCAGATCTGGTGTGAACAGGGCCTAGGTTAGATTCAATCCGCCATCCGATAGCAGGATTTCACCGGTGAGATAGTCCGATGCAACCAACATCGCAACGGCTTGGGCGATGTCCTCCGGACGGGCAGATCGGCGCATCGGCGAGCGCTCCTTCCATATTTGCTGCGCCTGGGTCCAGTCTGCGGTCAGTGGCGTATCGACCAATCCAGGGGCGACAGCATTTACTCGGATGTCGGGCGCAAGTGAAACAGCGAGTAGCCGGGTCATATGATTCAAGGCCGCCTTGGTCGCTGAATATGGAATCGATGCACCCTTCGGGCGGACGCCAGCATGGGAGCTGATGTTGACTATGCAGCCGGGTCGACCGAAGCGTTTCGAATCACGCAAGGCCGATTCAGCCTCAGCGATCAAACGAAAAGGAGCAACCACGTTCACTTCATAGAGCTCATGCCATACATCGGGCGTTGCGGCCGCCAAATCCTGGTGCGAAATAACACGGCTGATTCCTGCGTTATTAACCAGAACATCCAGCCGTCCCCATGACGCTATCGCTTCGCGGATCAGTCGCACTCTGTCGTCATCATTAGCCAGATCAGCTTGCACATAGATGGCCGATCCGAGTTCGAGCGCTAGTCGTCGCCCGGCCTCTACCGAATTGCGCGAGTGCAATACGATTGAATAGCCTTCGCTTGCGAGCCGGCGGGCAATTGCCACACCGATGCCAGAAGTTGAGCCTGTGATAAGTGCGACGGGAGCCTGTGACATCGTGGAAGCCTATACGGTTGGGTACATGACAAGTTGATAAACGTTCGTCTCACTTTGACGAAGGCCTGCTTCTGGCGATTGCGGTCCTCATGAATGGCCGCTTCAGCCCTCCGCTGCCCCTCTGCCGCCCGCTGCAACACCAGCGGTGACGGCAGCGGCGCCTCCTTGGGCTTAGCGCCGATCATCCTGCAGCCGCAGGCCTGGCTGACAAGCCGGCATGCTGGTGGCATGATAACGCCTCTAATTTGCCGCAAGGCAAACATATCAATGACCTGCTGCCCGACATTGTCCTCCGATGGCGTTGGTGGCAGCGGGCAAGCGCAGGGGGCGGCGATGTCAGCGGTAACCATCCATCTTCGGGGCGAAGACCGGACTGCACAAATCCATGACTGGAAGATTTACTGGAGCGACAAGCATCAGGCCTGGTTCCTGACCTGTTACTTCCACAGCACCAAATCCTTCAGCCTGCCGCTGGCCGAATGCCGCATCTCTCCGACCCGCGAGCTGGGCGGCGCCTTGCTCAACAAGGGCAAGGGTGGGGCGGCCAAGCGGGTGGAGCAGGCTACGCTCTATGGAAACAAGTATGTGATCGTCAACTATGCCGGTAACCGCAAGGGCTATCTGCATCGCCTGGATGACGTCAGCGTGGTGGCCGAGACCGACCTCAAGCAAACGCCGGTCTTCCGCTATTTCCTGGCCGTTGCGCAGGCCCGGGGCGGGCAGGGCGGTGAGGCCTCGCCGGATCAGGACCGCATCGCCGATAACGTATTGCGCCAGCTCAACAAGCTGCCAGCCCATCCGGACAGCGCCTTGCAGGCCTATTGCAGTGGCGCGAACCGCAGCCGTGAACTCTCCCGTCCATTGATCTTCCCCTTCGGCGTCAATGCCAGCCAGATCGAGGCGGTGGAGCAAGCCTTCCGTGCGCAGATCAGCGTGATCGAAGGTCCTCCCGGTACCGGCAAGACCCAGACCATCCTCAATATCGTTGCCAATATCCTGTTGCGGGACGAAACGGTCGCCATCCTATCCAACAACAATTCGGCCGTGGATAACGTGGTTGAGAAGCTGCAGAAATATGACCTGGATTATCTGGTGGCCAAACTCGGCAGCAAGGCAAAGCGTTCCGTATTCTTTGAATCCCCGCCTGCGGTGCCGTCGGAACCCCCATTGCCCGCTCCCGCGCTGGAAGAAATTGACGCCGCCGTCATCCGCCTCAAGCAGTACCTGCACGCCCACAACCGCGCAGCTCAGCTCAAGGCCGAGATCCAGGAGTTGCAGGTCGAGCAGCGCTATCTGCAGCAGTGGCATGATGAAAACGACGTGCCAGCGGGGCCGGCGCTGGAACGATACCGATTGACGCCCGCCCGCGCGGCCGATCTCATGGCCTACCTGTCGCATCTGGGGCAGAAGTCGATCGGACTGCGCGAACGGTTCAGCCTGCTGTTGCGCTTCGGCATCGTCCGCGTCGGTCCCTTCGCTGCCGGCGCCCAGCGCGCACGCAGCTTCCATGCCCTGCAGGCCCACTTCTACCAGCGCCAGCTGCAAGAGAAGGAAAGCGAGCTGGCGGCCTGCCAGGCGCCCCTGAAAGAGGGGAGCTTCGATGCCTCGCTGGAGCAGGTGCGCCAGGATTCCATGCTCTGCCTGAAGCAACATCTGCACAGCAGCGCCCCCGCTTCACAAGCCTTCGGGATCGATACCTATCAGGCAGACTTCGGCGATTTTCTGGCACGCTATCCGATCATTGCCAGCAGTACCCATTCCATCATCAATTCGCTGGCCGAAGGTGTCATGCTGGACTATGTCATCATCGACGAGGCCTCCCAGCAGGACATCCTGCCCGGCATCCTGGGCTTGGGCTGCGCACGCAACCTGATCGTCGTCGGTGACCGCCGCCAGTTGCCGCATATTCCGGTGGAGCTGGGCAAGCTGGCGCCGTCGCCGGCTTATGACTGCGAGCGGCTGAGCCTGCTCGATTCGGTGATGGCGGTCTTCGGGGATGCGCTGCCGCGTACCTTGCTCAAGGAGCATTACCGCTGCCATCCGCGCATCATCCAGTTCTGCAACCAGCAGTTCTATGAAAATGCCCTGATCCCGATGACGTCCGACGACGGCAGCGAGCCGCTGCGCCTGATCGTTATGGCCAAGGGCAATCACATGCGTACGACGACCAATCTGAGGGAAATCGAATCCCTGCTGGCGGTTCTGGATGAGGCCGGTGAGCGCAGCGGTGTGGATGCCCAGGGCCGTGGCTTCATCGCGCCTTTCCGGGCACAGGTGAAGCTGGCCGGCGCGCAACTGCCGTCGGATTTCGTCAGCGATACCGTGCACAAATTCCAGGGCAGGGAATGCGAGGAAATGGTCTTCTCGACCGTGCTGGACAAGAAGCGCAGCAGCCAGTCGATGTCCGGCTTCGTCGACGCGGCGCAGATGGTCAATGTCGCCGTGTCACGGGCCAAGCGGAGATTCACTCTGGTGACCGGCGATGAGGTCTTCGCCCAGCGCAATGGGCCGGTGGCCGCACTGATCCGCTATATCGAATACTACGCAGACCAGGCGCAAGTGCGGCGCGCGCCGGTGGTGTCGGCCTTCGACCTGCTGTACCAGGAATACGACCGCTCACTGGCCAGGCTGGCCGCCAGCTTGCGCAGCAGCGATTCGCACTTCCGGTCGGAGCAGATCGTGACGCAGCTGTTGCGAGAACTGCTGGCAAGCACGCGCTTTGCCGGCTTGCGCTTCCATTGCCAGGTCCGCCTGAAGCAGCTGGCGTCTGCCCGCAATCCCGCCATGACACCGCGCGAGCTTGAATTCATGGCACAACAGGCCAGTTGTGACTTCGTAATCTATTTCAAGGTCGGCAAGCAACCACTGGGCGTGATCGAAGTGGACGGGGGCTTGCACCATGGCCAGCAACAGGGCGAACGTGATGCGCTCAAGAACAGCATCCTGCGCAAGAGCGGTATCGATCTGCTGCGCCTGCAGACCATCGATACTGATATCGAGGCCAGCTTGGGCAGGTTCCTCGCGCAGTGGGTGGATGCCGATGGTGCCGCCGCCGAGGCGGTTACCGGCGAAACTACACCACCGCCGGCCGCGCCAGCGGCGCTTCATTGAGCGCATCGCGGATGACCTCCAGCGCATGCTGGATATCGTGGCGGTTGGCCACGCCGCCGATACAGACCCGTACTGCCTGCTCCGGCGCGGCGCCCACGGCGAAGGCGTCGCTGGCCACCACGCCGATGCCGGAGGAGCGCATCTGGGCGGCGAAGCTGGCGGCCTGCCAGCCGCCGCGCAACTTGATCCAGAGATGGAAGGCCTCGGCTTCGGAGGCGTAGCTGTGTGGCGGCAGGATACGGGCCGCGATCTTCTGGCGGGCCATGGATTCCTTGCGGATGTTGGCCAGTGCCAGGTCGGCCACGCCATCGCGTATCCAGTGCGTGGCCAGGGTCGAGGTGATGGGCGAGGCCATCACCGTGGTGGCCCGTAGCGAGGCCGTGAGGCGTGCCGCCGAGTGGGTGTCCGGCGCCACCATGTAGGCGATGCGCAAACCGGCGCCCACGCTCTTGGCCAGGCCGGTGACGTAGAAGGTCAGCTCGCTGCCCAGGCTGGCAATGGCCGGCGGGGTCGAGCGCGGCAGGAAGCCATAGGCGTCGTCCTCGATGATGGCGACTTCGTAGTGGCGGGCGATATCCACCAGCGCCTGGCGCCGTGACAGCGAGGTGGTGCAGGTGGTGGGGTTCAACAGCGTCGGGTTGCAGTACAGGGCCTTGGGCGCGTATTGCGCGCAGGCGCCGGCAAAGGCGACGGCGTCGATGCCTTCGTTGTCCATCGGCAAGCCTACCAGCTTGATGCCCAGTTGCCCGGCCATGGCACGCAGGCCGGGGTAGGTCACGTCTTCACAGCACAGCACGCCACCGGGGCCGACCAGCATGGTCAGGATCGCCAGCAACGCGCATTGCGCGCCTGGGGTGACCAGCACCCGTTCCGGTTCCACCACCATCCCGCGCCGGCGCAGCCACAGGGCGCCGGCCTCGCGGTCTTCGGGCGAGCCGCCGAAGTCCTGGTAGCGCATCAGGTCGCGCAGCCTGCCGTTGACCTTGCTCCATCCTGCCTGCATCAGTTCCACCAGTTCCGGCGACTCCGGCTCGGGCGGCATGTTCATGGACATGTCCACGTTGGGCCGTCCCTCGGTTACGCGGGGGATGCGCGGGCGCCGCTTGCCGCAGACGAAGGTGCCGCGTCCCACCACCGAATCGACCAGCCCGCGCCGGTGTGCTTCTGTATACGCCCGGGCCACCGTGGTGAAGTCCAGGTCCAGTGCTTCAGCCAGCTTGCGCTGCGGCGGCAGGCGCTGCTCGGCCTGCAGCTGCCCGGTGGCGACATCCTCGGCAATGGCATTGGCGATGGCCAGGTAGAGCGGGCCGCTGCCCTTTTTCAGTTTGGGGACCCACATGGTGCTGTTCTTCGGCATGACGATTCCTTGGTCGGCGTTCCTGGCGGCTCCTGATCCTTCCCGATCTCTTGAGCTTGCCCGGATTCAATATTGACTGCATCGGCATGCGTCATTGAATGCAATTTGTATTCCATCCAATGCAGCACCCAGGCGGCTCTCGCTGCACCGCCTTGTGTCATCGGAGATGGCGTGCCTGCACCAAGGTAAAACACGCCGCTACTCCAGAGTGCATGCGGGTTTGCGCGATTGTATGGAGCGATTGAATGGATTGCTGCATGGGTGCTGAAAAGCCCGTCGAGAAGGTCTCCCCCGGAAGCCGCGAGCGTGCTGGAAGCCGGATCGGTGATCAGCGATTGACGGGATTTTCATGCAGTCAATTCACGCATTGACGGGGCATTGTTGGCACGCGTGATGCATTCAATGCCAGCGTCGCGGCAACGTCGCCGGACCACTTCCACAAGTGACCACCCACAGCAATCAAGAGGAGTCTCACCATGCCCGCAGTCACCAAAGCAGCCCACGCCCCCGGCGATTTCCTGGTGGATTATGAAGAGAAGGTATTCGAAGACGTCAAAGCCCAGCCGGGTGAAAAAGCGCTGGTGACCTTCCATACCGTGGCCTTCGAAGGTTCGATCGGTTTCGTCAACCTGTTGCAGGCCACGCGTCTGAAGCGCAAGGGTTTCGAAACCTCCATCCTGCTGTACGGTCCGGGTGTGACGCTGGGCGTGCAGCGTGGCTTCCCCACCCTGGGCGATGAAGCCTTCCCCGGCCACCAGAACTTCAACAAGCAGATCGTCAAGTTCATGGAAGAGGGCGGCAAGGTCTATGCCTGCCGCTTCGCCCTGCAGGCCCTGTACGGCCACGGCGAGCCCTCGCTGATCCCGGGCATCCGTCCGATCAACCCGCTGGATGTGCTGGACCTGGTGTTGCTGCATCGTCGCGACAACGCCTTCATCCTCGACACCTGGACCCTGTAAGCGGAAGGGCGGCCCATGAGCATCAACAAGAGAACGGTACGGGCGGCGGCGGTGCAGATCGCGCCCGACCTCGATAGTGCCGACGGCACCGTGGCCAAGGTCTGCCAGGCCATCGCCGACGCCGCTGCGCAAGGAGCGCAGCTGGTGGTGTTTCCGGAAACCTTCGTTCCCTACTATCCGTACTTTTCGTTCGTGCGGCCGCCCTTTGCGTCCGGGCCTGAGCACCTGCTGCTCTACGAGCGCGCCGTCGAGGTGCCGGGTCCGGTCACCCAGGCCGTGTCGGCTGCGGCACGCCAGCATGGCACGGTGGTCGTGCTGGGTGTCAATGAACGCGACCACGGCACGCTCTACAACACGCAACTGGTGTTCGATGCCGATGGCGAGCTGGTGCTGAAGCGCCGCAAGATCACGCCGACCTATCACGAGCGCATGATCTGGGGCCAGGGTGACGCCAGCGGTCTGAAGGTGGTACCTACTGCCGTGGGGCGCCTGGGTGCGCTGGCCTGCTGGGAACACTACAACCCGCTGGCACGCTACAGCCTGATGGCGCAGCACGAGGAAATCCACTGCGCGCAATTCCCCGGCTCCATGGTCGGCCAGATCTTTGCCGACCAGATGGAAGTCACCATCCGCCATCACGCCCTGGAAGCGGGCTGTTTCGTCATCAATGCCACGGGCTGGCTGACTGATGAGCAGATCGCCGCCATCGAACCCGATCCCAAGGCGCAGAAGGCGCTGCGCGGCGGCTGCTGTACCGCCATCGTCTCGCCGGAGGGCAAGCTGCTGGCCGAGCCACTGCGCAGCGGCGAAGGCATCCTGGTGGCCGATCTCGATATGGAACTGGTCACCAAGCGCAAGCGCATGATGGATTCGGTGGGCCACTACGCGCGCCCGGAACTGCTGCACCTGGTGATCGATGATCGCCGTACTTCCCCCATGTCTTCCCTGTTCCCGGCGGAACAGTCTTCTCCTGTCATCCCATCTTCCGCGAGGCCCCATCATGCAGACAGCCGTCATCCAGTTGCATCCCCAGCGTTCGAGCCGCAAGGCGCCCATGGAGCTGATCTCGGAGCTGCAATCCTTAGGGCTGCGTCTTGACGATCCCACTGCCGGCGCGCAAAGCCGGCGCGGCGGGGCAGGGCCGTCCGACCACAAGGCGGTGACGGTCGACGGTCATACCGTGATGATCCCGGTGCATACGGCCGGCTCCTGGTCGTCGCCCTATGTGGCCACGCAACCGGGCGCGGATGGCGCCTCGCGCATCCTGCGCGACGGCGTCGAGGTGGGGGTGGTGTCCTTCCCGCGCCAGCCGCGCTTCTACAAGATGCAGACCTTCGATGGCATCCCCTACGGCAAGATCGCCACGCTGCACGGCGCCGACGTGCTGGCCACCACCATCCTGCAGAGCTGCATCCGCTACGAAAGCCGGCGCAAATCCTGCCAGTTCTGCGCCATCGGCCAGTCGCTGGCGGCCGGCCGCACCATCCTGCGCAAGACCCCCGAGCAACTGGGCGAGGTGGCGCGGGCCGCGGTACTGCTGGATGGCGTCAAGCACATGGTGATGACCACCGGTACGCCCAACGCCACCGACCGTGGCGCGCAGATCCTTTGCGAGAGCGCCTTCGGCGTGAAGTCGGCGGTGAACCTGCCGATCCAGGGCCAGTGCGAGCCGCCCGATGACGATGCCTGGTTCCGCCGCATGCACGACGCCGGCATCGATACCCTGGGCATGCATCTGGAAGCGGTTACCCCCGAAGTGCGCAAGCGCATCATGCCGGGCAAGGCCAGTGTGCCGGTGGAGCGCTACATGGACGCCTTCGCGGCTGCGGTCGAGGTCTTCGGTCGCGGCCAGGTCAGCACCTACATCCTGGCCGGGCTGGGCGACAGCGACGAGGCCATCCTCGGCATGAGCGAGCGCCTGATCGCGCTGGGTGTCTATCCCTTCGTGGTGCCCTTCGTGCCGATCTCCGGCACGCCATTGGAAGATCATCCCTCGCCCGACGCCGCTGCCATGCGGCGCCTGTTGAGCCCGCTGGCCGGCATGCTGGAAGCGGCCGGCATGCGCTCCGGCGACGCCAAGGCCGGCTGCGGCAAGTGCGGCGCCTGCTCCTCCCTGTCTTCGTTCGAAAGGAAGTGATCATGAGCGATGTGGTCGAGAAAGCTGTTGCCCCCGTCACTGCGCTGGCGCCGTCAGCCCCGGTAGTGCGCATCAAGCTGGCGTTGGACAAATGGGAGCGCGAGCAGGCGCGCCAGCTGCGACGCGAAGTGTTCTGCGTCGAGCAGGGTGTGTTCCATGACGACGATACCGACGCCATCGACGCCATCGCCATGCCTATCGTGGCTGTGATGGAGGCGCCCGATGGCAGTCGCAGCGTGGTCGGTACCGTGCGCATCCATGAATCCGCGCCCGGCGTGTGGCACGGCTCGCGCCTGGCGGTGGCGCAGCATGCGCGGCGCATCGGGTCGGTTGGCAGCGGCCTGATCCGGCTGGCCGTCTGCACCGCCCATGCCCATGGCTGCCATACCTTCCTGGCCCAGGTGCAGAGCCAGAACGCGCCGCTGTTCCGACGCCTGCACTGGCAGACCCTGGCCGAGATCGAGGTACACGGCCTGCCGCATCACCAGATGCAGGCTGACCTGGCCTTCTATCCGCCCATCAGCGACGGCGAGCGGGGTTTCCTGACCGGCCAGCGCGAGGAGCGCGCAGCATGAATGCGCGAGACAGCGCGCCCACGCTGGCGCAGATCGTGACGACCCTGCGCACCGCCCGTGGCATCGCGCACAAGCGCGATATCGATGCGGTGGTCCAGGTGCTGGACCCGGCGCCAGCGGTGCGGCATCAGGGCCACACCCTGGCCGTGGGTGACGACTGTGCTGCCATTCCCGATGGCGATGGCTATCTGCTGTTCGCCATCGAAGGTTTCATCAACGAATTCGTTGAACAGCAACCGTGGTTTGCCGGCTATTGCGGCGTGATGGTCAACGTCAGCGACATCTATGCCATGGGCGGCCGCCCGGTGGCGGTGGTCGATGCCCTGTGGAGCCGCGACGGCGATGCCGCGCGGCCGGTGCTGGAAGGACTGGCCGAGGGTGCGCGCGTGTATGGCGTGCCACTGGTGGGCGGGCATAGCAACCGGCGCAATGACCGCGAGCAGTTGTCGGTGTCCATCATCGGTCGCGCCCGGCGCCTGCTGACCAGCTTTGATGCCCGCAGCGGTGATCATCTGGTGGCCGTGATCGATCTGCGCGGCCGCTTCCAGGAACCCTATGCCTACTGGAACGCCAGTTCCGGCGCGCCTGCCGAACGCCTGCGCGCCGATCTGGAATTGCTGCCGGCCATCGCCGAGGACGGGCTGGCCAGTGCCGCCAAGGACATCAGCATGGCCGGTGTGATCGGTACCGCGCTGATGCTGCTGGAGTGCTCCGGCAAGGGCGCGCTGATCGATCTGGACGCCATTCCCTGCCCACCGGGTGTGGATTTCCAGCGCTGGCTGACGGCCTTCCCCAGTTATGGTTTCTTGCTCAGCGTGTCGGCGCCGGACCTGGAACAGGTACTGGGCCGCTTCGCCGCCCGTGGCCTGTCGGCCGCGTCCATCGGCCGCATCGATGACAGCCGCAAACTACGTCTGTCCATGCAGGGCCAGACCGAGACCTTCTGGGACCTGGCCGAAGAAGCCCTGATCGGCTGCGGCCCGGTGCGTGCCGGGCAGGGTGGTATGTGATGACGCGACCAGTCTCGGCCCTGATGCGGCCTCTGCGGATCGCCATGCTGACCCACTCGGTCAACCCCCGGGGCGGCGTGGTGCATGCCCTGCAACTGGCCGAGAGCCTGCAGGCCCTGGGACAGGAGACCACGCTGTTCGCGCCCGATGCCCGTGGACGCGGTCTGTTCCGCGAAGCTGCCTGTGGTTTTCATCCCGTGCCGGGGTCGGTGCACTGCGCCGACGTGGTGGACATGGTGCGCCAGCGTATCGACGACTATCTGCGCTGCTTCGAACAGCCCGGCATGGACCGCTTCGATCTCTACCACGCCCAGGATTCGATCAGTGCCAACGCCCTGGCCACGCTGGTCGCCCGTGGCGTGATCCCGGGCTATGTGCGCACCGTGCATCACCTGGACCAGTTCGACGACCTGCGGCTGCACGCCTGGCAGGAACGCGGCTATCGCGCCGCTGACCGTCTGCTGTGCGTGAGCCGCACCTGGCAGGACATCCTGGCCCGCGAGCACGGCGTGCGGGCCGAGCTGGTCTCCAATGGCGTCGACCTGCAGCGCTACACCGCAACACCTGCGGTGCAGGCAGCCCAGCGCGACCCACTGCTGCGCCAGGAACTGGGGCTGGATGGCGCACCGGTGCTGCTGGCGGTGGGCGGGGTGGAACCACGCAAGAATACCTTGGGCATCCTGCGTGCCTTCCTGCGGCTGCGGCGCGTCTATCCGCAGGCGCAACTGGTGATTGCCGGTGGCGCCAGCGTGCTGGACCACGCCGACTACCAGCGCAGTTTCCAGGATGAACTGCAGGCTGCCGATCTGCCGCCGGGCGCGCTGCGCATCCTCGGCCAGGTGCCGGACGCCGACATGCCGGCCCTGTTTCGCTGTGCCGATGCACTGGTGTTTCCCTCCCTCAAGGAAGGCTTCGGCCTGGTGGTGCTGGAAGCCATGGCCAGCGGCGTGCCGGCAGTGGTCTCGCGCATCGCCCCTTTTACCGAATATCTGGACGGTGGTTGCTGCGCCTGGGTCGATCCCCATGACCCTGCCTCGATTGCCGCCGGCATTGCGCATGCGCTCGACCCGGCCGGCCGCGCCGCGATGGTGGCCGCCGGCCAGGCGATCTGTGCGGGATTTTCCTGGTCGCGCTCGGCGCGACGCCATCTTGAGCTTTACCACGATTACCTGGGCCAGCGCGCCCCATCTGCAACACCCCAAGAGGAACACCATGCCTGAAATGCACTTTCGCGTCCGCTGGCCGGACGACACCGTCAGCGACTGCTATTCGCCCTCGCTGGTGGTCAAGGAACACCTGCAAGCCGGTAGCCGTTATCGGCTGGCCGATTTCGTCGAGCGTAGCGCCACTGCCCTCAACATCGGCAGCGAGCGCGTGCGCGAGAAATACGGCTTCGCCTGCTCATCGGCCATGGACCAGCTGCGCCGCATCGAAGAGACCGCCGCCCGTTTCGAGGGCCAGGCCGACGCCGAGGTGGTGGTCGAAGCCTTCCTGCCCTGATCTGCTCATCCAACCCGACAACATCCCACGAGGAACATCATGTCCATTGCAAGCCAAGGCGCAGTGCGCCATCACAGTGTCATCATCATCGGCGGCGGCCAGGCCGGGCTGTCCATCAGCTGGTACCTCAAGCAGGCCGGAGTCGATCATCTGGTGCTGGAAAAGCACCAGGTCGGCCACGCCTGGCGCAACGAGCGCTGGGATACCTTCTGCCTGGTCACGCCCAACTGGCAATGCAACCTGCCGGGCTATCCGTATCGCGGCAACGATCCCTTCGGCTTCATGAAGAAGGATGAGATCGTCGAGTACCTGGATGGCTTCGTCGCCAGCTTCCAGCCGCCGGTGCGTGAAGGCGTGAGCGTGAACAAGCTGTGGCGCGAGGACGGGCTGTGGCGCATCACCGCCAGCGATGGCGCCTATTCGGCCGATCAGGTGGTGGTGGCGGTGGGTGGCTATCACATCCCGGTGGTGCCGCGTGCGGCCGAGCGCCTGCCGGCCGATATCGTGCAGATCCACTCCAGCCAGTATCTCAATCCGCAATCGCTGCCGGAGGGCGAGGTGCTGGTGGTGGGCACCGGCCAGTCCGGTTGCCAGATCGCCGAAGACCTGCACCTGGCCGGCCGTCGCGTGCACCTGGGCGTGGGTGACGCGCCTCGCGTGGCGCGCACCTACCGGGGCAAGGATGTGGTCGAGTGGCTGGACAAGATGAAGTATTACGACCTGCCGGTGGACAAGCATCCGCTGGGCACGGGCGTACGCGAAAAAACCAACCACTACGTCACCGGCCGTGATGGCGGGCGCGATATCGACCTGCGCAAGTTCGCCCTGGAAGGCATGCAGCTCTATGGCAAGTTCGAGAGCCTGGAGGGCGAGGTGGCGCACTTCGGCGGCGGCGTGAAGGGTTACCTGGACGAGGCCGACGCTGTCTCCGAGAGCATCAAGGACAGCATCGACCGCTTCATCGACGCCAACGGCATCGAGGCGCCGACCGAAGCCCGCTATGTGCCGGTCTGGCAGCCGCCTTCGGATACGGCGCGGGCGCTGGACCTGCGCGCCTCGGGCATTTCGGCGGTGGTCTGGTGCATCGGCTTCCGTACCGATTTCAGCTGGATCAACGAACCCATCTTCGACGGCCGTGGCTATCCCGGTCACGAGCGTGGTGTGACGGCGGCTCCCGGCCTCTACTTCCTGGGCCTGCCGTGGCAATACACCTGGGGCTCGGGTCGCTTCTCCGGCATCGACCGCGATGCGCGCTACCTGTTCGACCACATCAGCGCCTTGCGTGCCGGGGCGACGTCGTCCACTGAATCGACACCATCGGCGCTGTCACAGGCCGCCTGAGCCCAAGGGAGTTTCCCATGCCGCAGCAAGCCGTACTTTCGCCCGTCGACGCCGCCAGTTCCGCCTATGGCCGCCTGATGCGCCGCTCGCAGCAGGACCCCGAGGGCTTCTGGCGCGAGCAGGCCGGCCGTATCAGCTGGCAACGCGAATTTGATCAGGTCCTCGACGACAGCCGGGCGCCGTTTGCGCGCTGGTTCGTAGGCGGGCTGACCAATCTCTGCCATAACGCCGTGGACCGCCATCTGCCGGCGCGGGCTGAGCAGGCGGCCCTGATCTGCATTTCTAACGAGATGCAGGGCGAGCCGAAGGCGCAGCAGGACGGCGGCCACGAGCGGGTATTGAGCTATCGCCAGCTGCATCGCGAGGTCAATGCGATGGCCGCCATCCTGCTGGAACGCGGGGTGCGGCGCGGTGACCGGGTGCTGATATATCTGCCCATGGTGGCCGAGGCCGCCATCGCCATGCTGGCCTGCGCCCGCATTGGCGCGGTGCACGCGGTGGTGTTCGGCGGCTTCGCACCGGCCAGCCTGGCGAGCCGCATCGTCGATGCGCGCCCGGCGCTGGTGGTGTGTGCCGATGCCGGTTTCCAGAATGGCGTGGCGGTAGGCTACAAGGCCTGGGTCGATCAGGCCCTGGAGATCGCCGTTCATGCCTGCCCGGTGCTGGTGGTGGATCGCGGCGTGTTGCCCTGGACGAGGGTGGTCGGGCGCGACCACGACTACGCGGCGCTGCGCGAGCGCCATCTGCAGGCCGACGTGCCCTGTGTCTGGCTGGAATCGAACGAACCCAGCTATCTGCTCTACACCTCCGGCACCACGGGCCAGCCCAAGGGCGTGCAGCGCGATACCGGCGGCCACGCGGTGGCGCTGGCGACTTCGATGGACCTGTTGTTCCAGGCCCGGCCCGGGCAGACCCTGTTCACCACCTCCGACCTGGGATGGGTGGTCGGTCACAGCTATGGGTTGTATGGTCCTTTGCTGCTGGGCATGCGCAGCGTGCTCTACGAAGGCTCGCCGCTGCGGCCCGATGCCAGTGCCTGGTGGCGGCTGGTGGAGCGGCATGGCGTGGATCTGATGCTGTCCTCGGCCACGGCGATGCGGCTGCTCAAGCGAGGCGGGCGCCGCGCCTTTCGCAGCGCCGACCTGTCGTCCTTGCGTTGCCTGTTCCTGGCCGGCGAACCGCTGGACGAACCGACCGCCGACTGGCTGGAAGAGGCGCTGGGCAAGCCCGTCATCGATCACTACTGGCAGACCGAGACCGGCTCGCCCATGATCGGCCTGCCGCTGACCGATCTCGATGGTCACACTCCGTTACGACGCCAGCGGGGTTCGCCGGGAATGCCGGCGGCCGGCTACCGGCTGGCCGTGCTGGAGGGGCAGGGAGGGCAGGGCGGCCAGCCCTGCGCCCCCGGTGACAAGGGTTTGCTGGTCGCCAGCGGCGTCTTGCCGCCCGGTTGCCTGACTACGCTGTGGCAGCGTGATGAACAATTCCTGAGCACCTACTGGCGGCGTGAGCAGGGCCAGTGGCGCTATGCCACCTTCGACGTGGCGGTGGCCGGGCCGGATGGTCATCTGCGCGTACTGGGCCGGGCCGACGACGTCATCAACGTGGCCGGCAAGCGCCTGGGAACGCGCGAGGTGGAGGAAGTCCTGCTGGCCGACGATGCCGTGGCCGAGGTGGCCGTGATCGGCATGCCGCATCGCCTGCGCGGGCAGGTGCCGATGGCGGTGGTGGTGCCGCGTGCCGGTATCCAATACCTGCCCAGCCTGCTGGAACACCGGCTGGGGGAAGCCGTGGTGTCGGCCATCGGTGCCTGGGCGCGGCCGCGTCGCATCGTGCTGGTGGAGAGCTTGCCGCGCACGCGCTCGGGCAAGGTCCTGCGCCGTCTGATGCGCGAGATGGTCAATGGCGAACTGCAGGACGCCGCCTGCCCGCCGGAACTGGCGGCCTTGCACACGCTGCTGGCCGGCGCGCCGCAGAAGTTGCCCGAAGCCGGCCTGCACCTCTCTGCGGGCGCGGAGGTAGTACCGCTCCCAGCCTGAGCGCTTGCACGAACGCAGGCGGGCGGCTATCGTGCTGGCTTGCACAACGGGGAAACGGGAAGGAATCAGCATGCATCACATCGGCTACTTGCTCACCGACGGTTTCCAGGTCATGGGGCTGGCGACGCAGACCGTCTTCGAGTACGCCAACAAGGTGGCCGGCGAGGACTTCTATGCCCTGCGCAATTTCTCGGTAGCTGGTGGCGATGTGCGCTCCTCGCTGGGCATGTCCATCGCCACGCTCCCGGTGGAGCAGGCCGATCACATCGACAGCTGGATGGTCTGCGGCGTGGGCAATCCGCTGGAGTCGCCCTCCAGCCAGGAGGAACGCAGTTTCCTGCAGACCACCGGCCAGCGTGCCCGACGCATTGCGGCCATCTGTACCGGTGGTTTCGTGTTGGCCGAATCGGGCCTGTTGTCCAAGCGCCGTGCCACCACCCACTGGTTTTTCGCTCGCGACATGCAGGCGCGCTTCCCGGACATCCAGGTCGAGGACGACCGCATCTACATCGTCGACGGCGCCATCTGGACCTCGGCCGGCATGACCGCCGGGCTGGACATGGCGCTGGCCATGGTCGGCAAGGACCTGGGCGAGGACGTGGCACGCGGTGTGGCGCACAACCTGGTGATGCATCAGCATCGCACCGGCGGTCAGACCCAGCATTCTGAAATGCTCTCCCTGGCCCCCAAGACCGACCGCATCCAGAATGCCCTCAACTACGCCCGCAAGAACCTGATGCGACCGCTCACGGTGGAAGAACTGGCCGAGGAGGCCAATCTCAGCCCGCGCCAGTTCAGCCGCGTCTTCACCGCCGAGACCGGCTTGTCGCCCTCCAAGGCGATCGAAGGTCTGCGTCTGGAAGCGGCGCGCCTGATGATCGAGCAGAGCCGCCATCCGCTGGAAGTGATCGCCCGCGAAACGGGTTTTCGCGACCGTCGCCACATGCGAGAGGTCTTCATGCGTGGTTATGGCGTGCCGCCGCAATCGATGCGGCGGGAAGTCAGGGCCTGAAGGGGGGCCTGATCCAGGCCCCAGGCACCCCGTACCGGCCTGCTCAGGCCTGCTTGCGGGTGCGGATGTCGCGCAGGATCTTTTGCGGAGATTCCCCCAGCACGCGGGCAAAGGCGCGCCGCATCCGCTCGTCATCGCCAAAGCCGGTCTGCACTGCAATGCGGGACGGGGTGGAGTGACCGCTTTCCATCAGTGACTGCGCAGCCTGCACACGCAATTTTTCGATGGCCTTGGCGGGGGACAGGCCAGTCTCGGCCTGGAAAGTACGGCTGAAGTGGCGCGCACTCCAGTTGACCTGGTCTGCCAACTGCTGGATGGTCAGTGGTTCGCGCAGGTTTTCCCGGATGAAACTGAGCACGCGCTGGATGCGTTCCTGCTTGGGATCGATCTCGGCCAGTACCGAGAACTGGCTGGTGCCTCCCGGACGACGATGACTGAGCACCATGGTCTTGCAGATGGCCCGCGTGACCTCGTGGCCGAGATCGGACTCCACCAGACCCAGCACCATATCGATGCCGGCCGTCATGCCGGCCGAACTCCAGAACTTGCCATCGCGCACGTAGATCTGGTCCGGCTGTACCCGCAGCTGCGGGAACCGCGTCGCCAGCGTGTCAGCGAAACTCCAATGAGTGGTCACGGCGCGGCCGTCGAGCAGGCCGGCTTCGGCCAGCAGGAAGGCGGCGGTACAGATACCGGCGATGCGACGACTATCCCGCTCGGCCTGGCGCAGGCGATCCAGCAGGCCCGGGCAGGGCGTGGGTACGGCCGGTGTGCTGGCCACCAGCAGGGTGTCGTAGGGGGTGTCGTCAATGGCCTGGGTGCCGATGGGGACCCCGGAGCGGGTCTCGATGTTGCCGCCCCGCATGGAGACGATGTCCACGGCATAGCTGCCCGGCGCAAAGTGGTTGGCGATTCCCAGGATGGTGAGAACGGAGAGATCCAGGATATGGAATCCGGGATAGACAAGCAACGCGACACGGGCAACCACGGGACCTCACGAACGTAGAAAACAGGTCCCGCCAGCATACAAGCGCACTCTCTTGGCAACAAGACCTCATCCATGCAGCGGCCGCCCCCGGTGGTGGGAGCAGCCATGACAGCGAGGCCGGCCAGTGATTCTTTCGATACGGCAAGCAACAGGAACGCCGCCTCTCCAGACGCAGCGCGCGTCCGGTACGAGCGAGCGGGACGGCTGAATATAGCACCGGCCAGGACCTTGCGAAGGACAGGAAAACAGGTGATTCCTGCCATCGGCATGGCGCTTTCCGTGGCCGATGCAAGCTCATCTTGATGGCCGGTTTTGCATGCTTTCCTGACTGTTGCAGGATGGTTGGCTCCGTATAATTTGCCTGGTCCCAAGCGCAAGAACGCACTGTGGTATGCCACATCTTCCTTGCCCGGACTGTCCATTCTCCGCCACGGGTGTCAGGCCAGGTCATGACCGTTGATCGATGACCGAGACCGATGTCCGCGGGACTCTTTCCAACCAGCCTTGACGTGGCACTCCCGTGACAGGGATGGCTGCAGCATTGACACGCCAGGATCGCCCATGACCGACCGTCGACTTTTTCTCAAAACCCTGGCTGCCGGCGGCGGTGGCCTGATGCTGGGGGTGCTGTTGCCCCAGGCCGGTGCGCACGCCCGTACCAAGCCTGGCGCTGCGGACACCGGCAGCAGCTGGGAGCCCAGTGCCGTACTGCGCATCGCCAGTGATGGCCGGGTCACCATGACCATGCCTTATGTGGAAATGGGGCAGGGGACCTATACCTCGGTCCCCATGCTGATTGCCGAAGAACTGGAGATCGATCTCCACGACGTCGTCCTGGAACATGCCGGCGCCGATGACAAGCGCTACATGAACCCGGCCCTGGGCTTCCAGGTCACCGGTGGTTCCACCACCATGCGCGCAGCGTGGATGCCGATGCGCCAGGCCGGCGCCGCCGCCCGCATGTTGCTGGTGCAGGCGGCCGCGCAACGCTGGCAGGTCGACCCCGCCAGCTGCCTGGCACGCAGTGGAACCGTGATGCATCCCGCCAGTGGCCGCAAGCTGGGCTACGGTGAACTGGTCGAGGCGGCCGCTGCCATGCCGCTGCCTGCACCGGCCAGCATCGTGCTCAAGCAGCCGGCCGATTTTCGCCTGATCGGCAAGCCAGCCCGTCGCCTGGACACTGCCGGCAAGCTGGATGGTTCGGCCCGCTACGGAATGGACGTGCAACTGCCCGGTATGAAGGTAGCCGCACTGGCCATCACCCCTACCATCGGGGGACGCCTGGACAGCGTGGACGAAGCAGCCGCACTGCGCGTGCGCGGAGTGCGCCAGGTGGTACGTCTGGACGACTGCGTGGCGGTCATCGCCGACCACTATGGCGCCGCGCAAAAGGGTTTGCTGGCGGCTCGTCCGACCTGGCATGCCGGCTCGCATGCGAGTCTGTCCACCGAGGACATCGTTTCCGACATGCGACGCGCCAGCCAGAGCGCGGCCGCCCGCGTGCGCAGCGAGGGGGACCCCGAGGCTCGCATCGCCGGGGCGGCCAAGGTGCTGGAGGCGACCTACGAATTACCCTTCCTGGCGCACGCCGCCATGGAGCCGATGAACTGTACCGTGCATGTCACCCCCGACCACTGCGAGGTATGGACCGGCACCCAGGTGATGACGCTGGCGCGGGCTGTGGCCGCCAAGGTCACCGGGCTGCCACAGGACCGCGTGACGGTGCACAACTTCTTGCTGGGTGGCGGCTTCGGTCGTCGTCTCGAAATCGACGGCGTCGAGCGTGCCGTGCGCATCGCCACCCAGGTCAAGCACCCGGTCAAGGTGATCTACAGTCGCCAGGACGATATCCGCCACGACATGTACCGCCCCTACTGGTTCGACCGCCTGCGCGCCGGCATCGATGCCCAGGGCCAGCCAGTGGCCTGGTTCCATCACCTGACCGGTTCGTCGGTGCTGGGGCGATTCCTGCCACCGGCCTTCAAGAATGGCTATGACGAGGAGACCCTGGATGGCGCCGAGCGCCCGCCGTATGCCTTCCCGGCCATCCAGGTCGATTACACCCGCCACGAACCGCAGTTGCCGACTGCCTTCTGGCGCGGCGTGGGGCCGACCCACAATGTCTTCGTGGTGGAAAGCTTCATCGACGAACTGGCCTTTGCGGCCGGCATCGATCCGCTGCAGTACCGGCTCTCCCTGCTGGGGGACAATCCGCGCGCTCGCAAGGTGCTGGAGGTGGCGGCCCGCGAGGCCGGCTGGCATGGTCCGCGTGAAGGCAAGACCGGACGCGGCCTGTCGGTGCAGTTCGCCTTCGGCACCTACATGGCCATGGTGGTCGATGTCGAGGTGGAGCAGGGCGAGGTCAGGGTGCAGCGCGTGGTCTGCGCGCTGGACTGCGGCGTGGTGGTCAATCCCGATACCGTGCAGGCCCAGGTCGAAGGGGCGGTGATCTTTGGTCTGTCCGGCGCATTGTGGGGCAACATCACGCTGCGCAATGGCCAGGTGGAGCAGGGCAACTTCGACGATTATCGCGTCATGCGCATGTTCGAGACCCCGCGTATCCAGACCCACATCGTGGCCAGCCAGGAAGCCCCTGGCGGCATGGGCGAACCAGGTACCTCCGGTGTCATGCCGGCACTGGCTAACGCCGTGCATGCGGCCACGGGAACACGAATCCGCAAGCTGCCCATCGTGGCCGCCTTGCAAGCAAGCTGACAGGAGCACACATGATTTCTCTGAACATCAACGGCAAGGTGGTCAAGGTCGAGGCCGAGCCGGATACGCCCCTGTTGTGGGTACTGCGCGATGAACTGCAGATGGCCGGCACCAAATACGGGTGCGGTGCGGCCCTGTGCGGCGCCTGCACCGTGCATGTCGACGGCCAGCCGGCACGTGCCTGCGTCATGCCGGCCTCGGCGGCGGTGGGAAAGAAGCTCACCACCATCGAAGCCATCGGCGCCACCCCGGTGGGACAGCGGGTGCAGGCGGCCTGGGCCGAGATCGACGTGCCGCAATGCGGTTACTGCCAGTCGGGCCAGATCATGGCGGCAGTGGCCTTGTTGCGCGCCATCCCCAAGCCTAGCGACAAGGACATCGACCAGGCCATGTCCGGCAACATCTGCCGCTGCGGGACCTATCCGCGCATCCGCGCGGCGATCCACAAAGCGGCGGGGCAGTCATGATGCGCGCACTGATGGTGATGCTGCTGGCCCTGTGTTCGCTCACCCAGGCGCAGGCGCAAGGCAAGGGCAAGCCGGCCCGGGATGATGGGACGCTCTTCGAACCGATTGCCAGCGTAGTGATGTCGCCGCGCTGCCTGAACTGCCACCAGGCCGAAGCTCCGCACCAGAAAGACATGGGCGTGCTGCATGCCCAGCAGGTGGTGCGCGGCAAGGATGGTCATGGCTCGGCCGTGCTGCAATGTGCGGCCTGCCACCAGGCCACCAACACTGCCCAGGGCAAGGTCCCCGGCGCGCCCAACTGGCACCTGGCACCGCTCTCCATGCGCTGGCAGGGTCTGGACAAGAAGGGCGTATGTGAGCAGATGCGTGACCCGGCCCGCAACGGCAACCGCAAGACCGGTGCCCAGGTCATCGAACATATGAAGACCGATCCACTGGTGCTGTGGGCCTGGTCGCCCGGTGCCGACCGCACCATCCCGCCGATGTCGCATGCGCAGTTCGTGCAGATGCTGGGGATGTGGTCGGCTGCCGGCATGCCCTGCCCGGGTTGATTCGCGGCCGCATGGACAGTATCGATCTGCAGGTTTTGCAGGCCTGCGTGCAATGGTTGCAGCAGGGGCATGCCTGCGAATATGTCACGGTGGTGCGGACCTGGGGCTCCAGTCCCCGGCCACCGGGCTCCACCATGGCCATCCGTGCCGATGGCGTGGTGGTCGGTTCAGTCTCGGGCGGTTGCATCGAGGATGACCTGATCGCCCATGCCCGCGCTGACGGCATGACGCGGCGCACGCCGCAACGGCTCAGTTATGGCATTTCCGCCGATGAGGCGCACCGCTTCGGGCTGCCTTGCGGCGGCACGTTGGAACTGCTGGTCGAACCCCTGGGGCCGCACAGCCAGATGGCCGCCTTGCTGGCGCGCCTGCAGCGCCGGGTGCTGACCCGACGCCGACTGGACCTGGCCAGTGGCACGGTCCTGCTGGAAGATGCCGGCGAAGACGCACCGTTGCAGCTCGACACGCATAGCCTGACGACACTCCATGGCCCCCGGCTGCGGCTATTGATCATCGGCGCCGGCCAGCTCTCGCAGTTCCTGGCCCAGATTGCCACTGCCCTCGATTACCAGGTCACCGTCTGCGATCCGCGTGAAGAACACCGGTTGGCATGGTCATTGCCGGGCGTGGCGGTGGTGCATGCCATGCCCGATGATCTGGTGCTGGAGATGCGGCTGGACCACCGCAGCGCCGTGGTGGCTCTGACCCATGATCCGCGCCTGGACGACATGGCCCTGATGGAAGCGCTCAAGACCGACGCCTTCTACATCGGCGCCATCGGCTCGCGGCTGAACCAGTCACGGCGCCGTGAACGTCTGCTGCAGCTGGACCTCGATGCCGATCAGATCGCCAAGCTGCACGGCCCGGTCGGGCTGGACATCGGCAGCCGCACGCCGCACGAGATTGCCATCTCCATCATGGCGCAGATGATCCAGGTCCGTGGCGGAACCAGGGAAGCGGCCATGCCGGCGTACTGATCCTGTCCATTGCGCCCAGCGCAAAAGGCCTTGCGATCCGGGATGCATTCCCACCCATGGGCAGTCAGGGCATAGTGGGGACAGTCCAATATCGGGGTCAGATCGTGTCCACTTCCTTGCCTTCCTCTTCCGCTGTTTCCTCCCCATCGCCATCCCGCCCGCGACACGCCGTCATCATCGGTGGCTCGCTCGGCAGTCTGTTTGCCGGCACCATGCTGCGCCAGATCGGCTGGGACGTTGACATCTACGAGCGCTCGGCCAGCGATCTCGACAGTCGGGGCGGCGGCATTGTGTTGCAACCGGAGGTGCTGGAGGTGTTCCGCCGCATTGGCGTCGATATCCGCCGCCAGGCACTGGGCGTGCCCTCGATCAACCGCGTCGTTCTCGACAAGGATGGCAGCGTGCGGGTACGGCGACCGGCGCCGCAGACCCAGACTTCCTGGTCCCTGATCTATAGCACGCTGAAGTCGGTCTTCGGCAGCGAGCACTACCATCAGGGCCGGGTGCTGTCGCATGTGGAGCAGGACCCGGACAGCGCCCGCGTGACGGCGTGCTTCGAGGATGGCAGCCGCGCCAGCGGCGACCTGCTGATCGGCGCCGACGGCGGGGATTCCCGCGTGCGCAGCCAATTCTGGCCGGCGCAGCGGCCCGGCTATGCCGGCTACCTGGCCTGGCGTGGGCTGCTGCCCGAGGCCGATATGCCGGCCACCACCCGCGCTGTGCTGCATGGCGACTTCGGCTTTGCCAACCATACCGGCTCGCACATCCTGGGTTACCTGGTACCAGGGGAGGGCAACAGCATCTGGCCCGAGCAGCGTCTCTACAACTGGGTCTGGTACCGCGTGGCCAGTGAGGCCATGCTGGAACAGGTGATGCTGGATCGCGATGGCCGCCAGCGCGCCTATTCGGTGCCGGAAGGCCTGCTGGCCCCCCGCTGGCGCCAGCACCTGCGCGAGGAAGCGCCGCAGCTGTTGCCGCCGCCCTTCCGTGATGCAGTGCTGGCCACCGATGCCCCCTTCGTCCAGGCCATCCGCGACCTGGCAGTGGAACAGATGGTCAGCGGTCGGGTGCTGATCCTGGGCGATGCGGCCTCCATTCCACGCCCGCATACCGCAGCCAGTACCCTGAAGGCTGCCGCCAATGCACTGAGCCTGGCCGATGCATTGCAGGCCAGCCCGGACGATATCGATGCTGCCCTGGCGCGCTGGGAACCGCGCCAGGTGGCCCTGGGCCAGCAGTTGCTGCGCCAGGGTGTGGAAGCGGGCCAGTTGCTGCTGTTCCATCATCCCTGATGGGCCAGGGCCTGTTCACATTTAATCTCTCGCAGAGTAAATGTGAACAGGCCCTAGTCCCGCGTGGCGGGACTTTCCCGGTCACTGTCGATCTCCCGCTGTTGCCGATCCTCCGGGTCGGTACAATGTGGCTCCACAACAGGCGCCATGCCAGCGGGGGGCGCGCCTGATCCGCATCGCAGCGGGTTTTTCAACGAACATGGCGCAACGATCATGGACCGGTTTTCAGAGCTCAAGGCATTCTCGGTGGTGGCCAGCACCGGCGGCTTTTCGGCCGCTGCACGCAACCTGGGCATTGCGCCTTCATCGGTGGTGCGTCTCATCGATGCGCTGGAGCGGCGCGTCGGCGCCAGGCTGCTCAATCGCTCTACCCGCACGGTGACGCTCACCGACAGCGGGCGCCTGTACTACGAGAGCGTGCTGGTCATCCTGGAACAGATCGAGGAAGCCGAGAACCTGGCTTCCCAGGAAGGCGTACCGCAGGGGCGGCTGAAGATTTCGGCACCGGTCACCTTCAGCACGCTCTACCTGGCGCCGGCCCTGTGCCAGTTGCAGCAGACCTATCCCAAGCTGGCCGTACATCTTAATCTCAGTGACGGCATCAGCGATCTGGCCGAAGATTCGGTGGATGTTGCCATCCGCATCGGCAAGCCGGTGCCGCAAGCCGAGCTTCATACGCGCTGGCTGGCCGACCAGCGGCGCATCATCTGCGCCAGTCCCGAGTACTTCAAGGCGGTCGGCATGCCGCTGGTTCCGGCCGACCTGCGCCTGCACGATTGCCTCAGCTTTTCCTATGCCAGCCAGTCACGCCAGTGGCGCTTTCGTCCGCTGGCGGCACCCGCTGGGCCGGCCACGCCAGCCGAGCCTATCCAGACGGTGGAGGTGAGCGGCTCGCTGTCGGTGAATAATTCCGAGATGCTGCGCCAGGCCTGCCTGGGCGGGTATGGCGTGGCCATGCTGCCGGTGTGGCTGGTGATGGATGACGTCCAGGCCGGGCGGCTGGTGTGGGCGCTGCCCGCCTACGAAGCCAACCCCGGTGCCATGGACGTCAGCATCTATGCCGTCTATCCCTCCAACCGCGAGACCGCCCTGAAGGTAAAGGTCTTCATCGACGTGCTGGAACAGCACCTGGCCACGGCGCTGCCGGTATTGCCGCAGCCGGCGGCGCCGGTTCAGGACTAGACCGCAGGACTAGACCTCAGGCCTGACCCAGTGCCAGGCGCCGGCCCCGCGTGGTGGCTTGACGGGTTTCTGCGGTGGTGCTGATGGTGGTCGACGGCACGGCAACGGCATCATCCTTGGCCAGCCTCATCTCACCCAACTTGAAGTGACTGACCATCTCGGCCAGTGCGGCGGCCTGGTCGCGCAGGCTGGCGGCCGAGGCGGCGGCTTCTTCCACCAGGGCAGCGTTCTGCTGGGTGACGCCATCCATTTCCGTGATGGCCACGTTGACGTGACCAATGCCGGTGCGCTGTTCGCTTGAGGAGGCGGTGATGGCCGAGATCATGGATGCCACTTCATTGACGCTCTGTACCACCTCGCTGATGGTGCCGCCGGCTTCGCTGACAATGCCGGCGCCGGTAGCAATGCTGGTCGAGGATGCATCGATCAGGCTCTTGATCTCCTTGGCTGCGGCCGCGCTGCGCTGGGCCAGTACCCGTACCTCCGAGGCTACCACGGCGAAGCCGCGCCCCTGTTCGCCGGCGCGGGCCGCTTCCACGGCCGCATTGAGCGCCAGGATATTGGTCTGGAAGGCGATGCCGTCGATGGAGGAAATGATGGCCTCGATACGGCCTGCGCTGTTGCTGATCGCGTCCATGGTCTGGCTCACGTTCTGCATGGCGGCGCCCCCTCGTTGTGCCAGCTCGGAAGTGGCCAGCGCGAGGTGATTGGCCTGTAGCGCATGCTGGGCATTGGAGGCCACGGTCTGGGTCAGCTGTTCCATGGAGGCGGCCGTCTCCTCCAGCGAGCCGGCCTGGCTTTCAGTACGGGCCGACAGATCCAGGTTGCCGCTGGCGATCTGCGAGGAGGCTGCGGCGATGGTTTCGGCACTGCCTCGAATGGCGGCGATCATGGCTGCCAGCCTGGCCTGCATCAGCGCCATGGCGGCCAACAGGCTGCTGTTGTCGCCCGCGCGCAGTTGCACCGGCCGGCTCAGGTCCTGTTCGGCGATCTGCATGGCAACCGCCACCGCGTACTCGGGGCTGCCGCCCAGGGTGCGGTTCAGGCTGCGGTTGATCACGACCACGATGCCGGCCAATAGCAGGCTCACCACCGCCAGGACGGCACCGCTCTTCCTGAGCGATGCGTAGAAGGCATCTTCGATGTCATCCACATACACCCCGGCCACCAGGGCCCAGCCCCAGGGCTTGTAGCTGACGATGCGCGCCAGCTTGGTGGACGGCACCTGGGTGCCGGGACGCAGCCAGAGGTAGCGCATGAAGCCTTCGCCAGACGGCGAGGCGGCCAGCCGTGCTATCTCCAGGAAGACCGGAAAGCCGGCCGGGTCCTTGAAGGCGCTCATGTCCTTGCCATCGTTTTCCGGTCGTCCCGGGTTCTGGATGGCGGTGGCGTCCATACCCAGGATGGCGATGTAGCCGTCCTCGCCATAGCGGATGGTCTTGAGCACGGCCTTCGCCTGGCGCTTGGCTTCCTCGCTGTCGAGGGTGCCGGCGCGCACCTGGTCGGCGAAGCCTTCGACGATCTTCAGCGCCGCCTTGTCCAGGTTGGCCAGGTCAGTTTGCCGTTCTTCGTAGCGCTGGTGGCGTGCTTCCACGATGTGCAGCAGGGACACTGCGCACAGGCAGCCGAGACTGGCAATGAGGGGCAGCCAGAGTTTTTTCTGAAAGGACAGCAGGGCCATGAGATTTACTCCCGTTGTGAGATGAAAGGGTGGATGCGGCAGGCCGTTCTGTCGGCCTGCAAGGGGCAAGGGGACGGACGGGGGGAAGCGACAAGCGGGTGCTGGTCCGGTCAGGCCACGCGCACGCTATGTAGCGGCAACTGCTGGCGCGACAGCAGGGCGGCGGCTTCCTCGTGTGCGATGCCTTTGCCGAAGAAGTAGCCCTGGGCCTGGTCGCAGCCGTGGTCGCGCAGGAAATCCAGCTGCACGCTGTCTTCCACGCCTTCGGCCACGATGTTGCGGTTCATGGCATGGGCCAGGGCGATGACGGCCTTGACGATCTCGGCATCGTTGCCGTCGATGGAGATATCGCGGATGAAGCTGCGGTCGATCTTCAGGGTATGGATGGGGAAGCGCTTCAGGTAGCTGAGGCTGGAATAGCCGGTACCGAAATCGTCGATCGCCAGCTGCACGCCGAAGGCGCTCAGGGCATTGAGGATCTGCACCGTCGATTCGGGCGAATCCATGATGACGCTCTCGGTGATTTCCAGCACCAGGCAGTGTGGCGGGCATTGGGTGGCGGCCAGTACGCGCTGCACGGTCGCGACCATGTCGTCCTGCCGGAACTGGGTAGCCGAGAGATTGACCGACATCTTGATGTCCTGCGGGCAAAGCCCGGCGCGTTGCCACGCGACCAGCTGGCGACAGGCGGTTTCCAGCACCCATTCGCCGATCTGCACGATGAGTCCGGTCTCTTCGGCCAGACCGATGAACTGGTCCGGGGCAATCACCGCCTCGCCCGGCGGCTGCCAGCGCAGCAGGGCCTCGAAGCCGATGATGCGACCACTGGCGATGCTCACCTGCGGCTGGTATACCAGATGGAATTCCCGGCGCTCCAGCGCGCGCCGCAGGGCGGCATCCATGCGCAGGAACTGCAGGGCGTCCTTGCTCATTTCGTTGGCGTAGAAGACATAGCGGCGCTTGCCGCCCTGCTTGGCCTGATACATCGCGGTGTCGGCATTCTTGAGCAGGGTGGCGCTATCGCTGCCATCGCGGTCATACAGGCTGATGCCGATGCTGCCGCCGAGGAACAGCTCATGGCCGTTCAGCAGCATGGGCTGGCAGATGGCTTCGAGGATGCGGTCGGCGACGGCAGCGATGTGCCGCTGCTGGCCGGCGTTGGCCAGCACCACCACGAATTCGTCGCCACCCAGGCGCGCCACCGTGTCGCCGGGGCGCACACAGGCCAGTAGCCGGTGCGCCACTTCGACGATGACCTGGTCGCCGATGTCGTGGCCGAGGCTGTCGTTGATGGTCTTGAAGCGGTCCAGGTCGATGAACAGCACCGCCAGCGTGTGCCGGGGTGAGGAGGAGGGCGAGGACGAGAGCGGCGCAGAGGCCAGGCGGGCCTGGGCGATGGCCAGGTCCAGGCGGTCCATCATCAGGCTGCGGTTGGGCAGGCCGGTGAGGTGGTCGTGGTTGGCCAGATGGCGCATGCGGTACTCGGTGGCCTTGCGCTCGGTGATGTCTTCGATGGCGGCAATGAAGTGGACTTCACCATTGCTCTCGCGCATGGACGATACCGTCACCTGGCCCCAGATCGACTGTCCATCCTTGCGCACGTAGCGCTTTTCGCTGACGTAATCCTGGATTTCACCGTTGAGGATGCGTTGCGTCATGTGGTCGTGGTCACACTCCTCATCCGGGTCGGCCAGGTCGCACAGGTTCAGGCGCTGCATCTCGTTGGCATCGTAGCCCAGCACCTGCTGCAGCTTGCGGTTGCTGCGCAGGATACGGCCGGCGGCATCGAAGTGGACCAGTCCTACGGCCGCCTGGTGGAAGGACAGGCGAAAGCGTTCTTCGCTGTCGGCCAGGGCGGCCTTGGCTTCCAGCACGCGGGCGATGTCATGGGCCACCAGCAGCAGGAGTGCTTCATCGCCATCGTCGAAGCGCGAGAGTCCGAACTGATAGTGGCCGCAGCGTTCATGGCCCGCGTCATCAATCAGGTTGATACCCTGGTGTGGCACGCCGCTGGCAAGCACTTCGCCGGCTGCGGCGTACAGCGCCGGCACCTTGAACAAGGCCGGCAAGGCCATGCCGTCGACCGGCACGTCGGCCCCCAGGCCGAGAATGCGCCGCATCACCGGATTGGCGGTGCGGATGCGGCATTGTCCATCCATCACCAACAGGCCATTGGGCGTGTAGTTGAAGATATGCTCGGCATAGTTGCGGTAGCGGTCCAGCAGGCGGCGGTCGGCCGCGATGCTGGCGTCGATGATGCTGGCCACGTCGTGCAGGGCCTGGGTCAGGATGGTGTTGAGGAATTCGATGGTCTTGCCCTGATGACGCACCCTCAGCTGCTGCAGGGTCGGCATCAGCTCACGCAGGTAGCCCCGGCAATCTTCCACGTGTGCCAGCGCCAGATGCGGTTGCGCCGTGTCGGCCTGCTGCAGGGACAGTCGCAGCCGCGCCAGCGCGCCATGGTCGCCATCCTCAGTCACGCCCGAGCTCGTACCTGATGCAATCCCCAGCCTGGCGGCGCGCACATTGCGGCTGATCTTCTTGAGCCAGGGGCGCCCCCTGGGTTTGCGCAGCTTGCCGCCCGCACTGGCGGGGGCCGCTTGCTCGGCGTGGGTGGCGGTGGCGCCGATGGTGTGGGCAATCGGGGCGCTCTGCATGCGCCAGCGGGCGTTGCGGTTCATTGGGGCATCTCCGACGAGGATGGAAGGGGCGACGCTGGACGCAGGCGGCGGGAAGACCGGCGCCTGCCAGCTACAGCGGCGCGGATCAGCTCAGGGCGGGGTAATCGGTGTAGCCGATGTCGTCGCCACCATAGAAGGTGAAGGGGTCTGGCTCGTTGAACGGCCCGCCCTGCGCAATGCGTGCGGCCAGATCGGGATTGGCGATGTACTGGCGGCCGAAGGCCACCATGTCGGCCTGGCCGGCGACTACCAGCTGCTCGGCTTCCTCGAAGGACAGGCCACCGTTGGCGATCAGCACGCCCTTGAAATGCGGACGCAGGATTTCCAGTATCCGCGGCATGTCCTTGTTGCCGCTCCAGGCATTGGTATCGGCCGCATGCAGATAGCCGATGCCGTAGCCATTGAGCATTTGCGCGACGTAGGCATAGGTGGCGCGGGTATCGCTGTCGCCAGGGCCATCCGCGTCGGCATCGATGGCGTTGTTGTACAACGCGAAGGGCGAGAGCCTTACCCCGACCTGCGCGGCCGGCATTTCCTGCAGCACGGCTTCGATGATCAGGCGCAGGAAGCGCGCGCGGTTTTCGATGCTGCCGCCGAACTGGTCTTGCCGTCGATTGACGTGGGAAGACAGGAACTGCTGCGGCAGGTAGCCATTGGCGGCATGGATTTCCACGCCGTCGATGCCGGCCAGTACCGCATGTCGCGCAGCGGTGCGGAATTCCTGCACGGTGGCGTGGATTTCTTCGACGCTCATGGCCCGCGAAGGAGAGGCGGCGATGCGGGTGTAGTAGCCGTTGCGCAGGGCGCCGTAGACCTGTAGCAGGCCAAGGTCGTCGTTCATCCCTGACGGCGAGAGTGGCGCGGCGCCATCGAGCAGGGCATAGGTGCTGATGCGACCGCCATGCCACAACTGGACGAAGAGTTTGCCACCGGCTTCGTGTACCGCACTGGCCACGTTCTTCCAGCCGGCCACCTGGTCGGGATGATGGATGCCCGGCGCATCCTCAAAGGCGGCCGACATCGGCGAGACATTGGTGGCTTCGGCGATGATCAGGCCGGCCGAGGCGCGCTGGCGGTAGTAGTGCGCATTGAGCGCGGTGGGCACGCCATTGGCGCCAGCCCTGGCGCGCGTGACCGGGGCCATGGCGATACGGTTGGACAGGTGTAGCGGGCCGATGCTGAGTGGCTGGAGAAGTGCGTTCATGGTGAGCCCCGATGGGATTGCGATGTAAGGAGCGCCCACTGTAACGTTGCGGCCCGGCGCTGATAATATGCCGGGATTAGCGAAGGCTCTTGCGCAAAACGCAAAGGTGCTCATGAACAAATTTTCCGAAATGCAAGCATTTGTGGCGGTGGCCGACACTTCCGGGTTTTCTGCGGCGGCACGGCAGTTGGACCTGGCGCCGTCGTCCGTGCTCAGGCTGGTCGATGCGCTGGAAGAGCGGCTGGGGGTCAAGCTGCTCCAGCGCAGCACCCGCAGTGTGACCCTGACCGAAGGCGGCCGCGACTTCTATGAACGGGTGGTGGATATCCTGCAGCGCCTGGAATCGGCCGACCTCGCCGCAGCCGCCCTGGAGCAGGAGCCGCAGGGCGTATTGAAGGTCACCGCGCCGGTCACCTTCAGCACGCTCTACCTGGCGCCGGTCTGCCGCGAGCTGCATCGCCGCTACCCGCTGCTGCAGCTGGAGCTGCAATTGAGCGATGGCGTGAGCAACATGATCGACGAGTCCATCGACGTGGCCGTGCGCATCGGTGCGGTGGGCGACCAGCCCAACGTGATCGCGCGCCGCCTGGCCACGCACGCGCGTGTGATCTGCGCCAGTCCGCAGTATCTGGGCCGGCATGGCCCGGTACTGCGCCCGGTCGACCTGCTGGCGCATACCTGTCTGCAGTTCAGTTACGACGGGCCACGCCGGGGCTGGCGTTTTCGTCGCCGTGGCGACGCCGAGGGCAACATCGAGGAAATCAACGTGCAGGGCAATTTCTTCGCCAACAATGCCGAGATGCTGCGGCAGGCGGCCTTGAGCGGCCGTGGAGTGGTCATGCTGGCGCGTTGGCTAGTGGGCGAGGATATCCGGGCCGGTCGGCTGGTTCCCCTGCTGGAGGACTACGAAGCCAACCCCGGTGCCATGGAGGTCGGCATCCATGCCATGTATCCGGCCAACCGCCGCGGGTCGGTCAAGGTCAAGGCTTTCATCGACCTGCTGATGGAGCAGTTGTCGGCCCACCCGGGGGTGGTGGAAGCTTAGGGCTCAGGCCGCCATCTGTGCGCGCCGGGCCACGATCTTCTGGATCTTGTCATTGAGTGTGGCGGCATTGAAGGGCTTGATGATGTAGCCATCGGCACCGGCCTCGGCGGCGCTGACCACGCTCTCCTTCCTGGCTTCGGACGTGATCATCAGCACCGGCAGCTTGGCCAGCCGGGGTTCTTCACGAATCTTGCGCAGCAGGGCCAGCCCGTCCATGGTCGGCATGTTCCAGTCGGTGATGACAAAGGACACCGGCACTTGTCCTGCTTCCAGGATCTTCCAGGCCGAACTGCCGTCGTCGGCATCGACCATGCGGGTGTATTCCAGATCTTTCAATATGCCCATGACCATGCGGCGGATGGTGGAAAGATCGTCGACGACCAGGAAATGCTGTTCCATTTTTTCCATTGCCAGGCTCCTCAATCAAAAAAAGACAGGCAGGTGTGATACCGCTTTTCGAGACCTGCAAAGGTCGAGGTGGCAGAAAGCGGAACAGGCTTGTGGCGGACGAAAAAAGAAGGCCATCGGTGATGTGCCACCGCTGCCTGCCCGATACCTGCCCTGATGCTGCGCAGATTAGCAATGAAGCGTGGAGGCGTTAATCATACGAAGGTGTTAAGACGCCAGCGCCAAGGGGGCTGCTGGCCGCTCGCAATGGCGCGCTGGTACTGCTGCACCGGTCGGCAGGGTCAGTTTGCACGCATGCACATTGGCCGCAGGGACGTACGGGGGCGCTTTCCCATACCATGGTGCTACATCGCGTCGCGGGAGGGGACGCCATAATGTGCAGCGACAATTCGGCGTCTTTAAGGAGCCGGATCGGACGGGAACCTGAGCCTCGGGTAAAGGGGGGGACAGGGGATACAGGGCGTTCACGGCGATGCCGGCCTGCAGGTCAACGCAGGGCGATGTCGTGAAACAGAATAACAAGATGCATCTTCCGAACGGAGCACTATGGACCTCCATACCCTCGCAGCGTGGGTGGCAGCGATTTCCATCATCATGGCCATGATCAGGCTGGCCGGGCTCTGGCGCCTGCGTCGGCGCCTTGTGGCCAGGCTGGGCAGATCAAGCGGGTCCTGCCTGGGCAACAAGATCTACCTGCACAACCTGAGCGCCCGCCCGCTGGCGCTGACCCGCTGGAGAATCTACGTGGCCGAAGGCCTGCTGCAACCGCAGGAGGTCAAGGAGATCACCTGCTTCGGGGGCAGTGCAAAGGAAGCCATGGGAGCCAGGGGAGCAGACAGCATCGTGATCGAGGCGCGCTGCTCGCACATCCTGTTCTTTTCCGACGAGGGACTGTTCAACCGCAGCGCCGATCTGCGCGACGGTCGGCGGCTCTATATCGGCATTGAAACCTCCGACGGCCGGGTGTCCACTTGCTGCCTGTATCCATCCAACCACCCCTGGCCAGCCTTGCAGGCCTTGCTGACGGCCTTGTGGAGCAGGCAGAAGCGGTTTGCGCGGGAGTGATATACCAACGCTTCAGAGTTCTCCGGTCTCAAGGTCTCCATGCCTCAGGGTCAGAGCGCCGTGACGCCGGAACGCGGGGGAGACCCCTGAGCGATAAGGGCGCGGTAGTGTCTAGTGCGCCACCAGTCGCAGACGGGCCGCCTTGGGGCACCACGGAGGTGTGCGAAATTCCTCAATCAGGAAGTCGCGCAGGCGCTGCACCTTGGGAGGAAGATAGGCACGCGTCGGATAGAGGACGTGGGCCATCATGTCGTGCTGGCCGATGGACCAGTCGGGGAGCAGTTCCACCAGTTCGCCCGAGGCCAGGGCAGCGTTGACGATGAAATCCGGCTGGATCGCAACGCCTCTTCCACCGATGGCCATCGCCCGGCAGGTGGCGCCGTTGTTGACTTGCATGCTGGAACGCATGCGGGCGATGGCGGTTTCTCCCTGCGCATTGCAGAACTGCCATTCGTCGCCGTTGGATTGCAGGCTGTAGGAAATGAAGGGGAACTCGCGCAAGTCGGAAGGGTGGCACGGCACGCCGGCTTGCCGCAGCAATGCCGGCGAGGCACAGACCTTCATCCGCACCGGCGCCAGTGGCCTGGCGATCATCCGGCTGTCAGCCATGGCGCCGATGCGGATGGCCATGTCGTAGCCACCTTCGATCAGGTCCGTGGTCTTGTCGGACAAGGTGATGTTGAGTTCGATACGGGGATACTGTTCGGCGAACTTGCCCCAGAGCGGGGCCAGCTGTTCGACGCCGAAGTCGTGCGGTGCGCAGACCCGCAGCCGGCCGATCGCCTGGTCCGAGCTCAGACCGACTTCGTTCTCGACATCCTGCAGGGCGCCCAGCAACTCCTTGCTCTTGGCAAAGTAGACGCGTCCTTCTTCAGTGAGAGAGAGGCGGCGCGTGGTGCGGTGAAGCAGACGTATGCCCAGGAACTGCTCCAGTTCCGACACGTGGCGCGACACCGCGGGTTTCGACAGACCCGTCACATCGACGGCACTGACGAAGCTGCCGGTCTCGACGACGGCAACGAAAGCTTCCATGGCCAGCAGCTTGTCCATATGGCGGCCCTCAGCGACGGCGCAGGCCGAGGGAGAGGGCGGCCTGCACACCATAGCGGCGCAGGATCGGCAGGGACAGACTGGCGCTGAGCAGGACCTGGCTGAAGAGGGGCATGGCGGTTGGCTCCGGTGGGTGGTGCAGTTGTGCCAGAGAGTGCCACGCGCGCCAGGCTTTGGTAATAAGACCTTGGGATGATAGCCCTAGCCGATGCGGCTAGGCGATCTCAGTGCGGGCGTTGGCGCGCGACCATGTCGGCAGTGACCATCCCCTGCTTGCCACCAAACTGGAAGATCACGTAGTTGCTGAGCTGGGCAACCTCGTCGTCAGTGAGTGCGGCAGCAAAGGCGGGCATGAAGACCTCGTGTTCGCCTATCCGCATCCGTGCGCCGTGCAGGATGGTCTGTACCACGTTCTGTCCCGAGCGGTCATTGACCGAGCGCGCTCCGAGCAGGGCCGCGTAATGCGTTTGCGGACCCTGGCCGTTCCACTGATGGCAGCTGGCGCAACTTGCTTCGAACAGTTTCAATCCGGCTTGCAGATGGGACGGCGTCTGCGGCGAGGGAGAATAGGCCATCGAAGTCGTCACCGCCGGTGGCCTGGCGTTGATGGACGTCGGCTTGTCGCCGACCTGCGGGGAGACGCCGCGCAGATAGCTCATGATGGCCTGGATATCCTTGGGGTCGAGATACTGCAGGCTGTTTTCCACTGCTTCACCCATCGGACCACCGGCCGAGCCGCGCCCGTCGGCATGGCCGGATCGCAGGTACTGGTACAGCTGTGCGTCGGTCCAGGTGCCGATCCCGTGTACCGGGTCGGAAGTGATATTTGGGGCGTGCCAGCCGTTGACGTCGGCACCGGAGAGTTCCCTGGCCTGGTTGAGCGCGAAGCCGATATTGCGGGGTGTATGACATTCCGTGCAGTGCGCCAGGGCGATGGCGAGGTAGGCGCCGGTGTTCCATTGGGCCGACTTGTCTGGCGCCGGCTTGAAGCGCTCGCTACGGAAGAAGGCGGCATTCCAGAAACCCATGGCCCAGCGCTGATTGAACGGAAAGGAGAGCTCCGGCTTGCGGGTTTCCTGGGTGACCGTGGGCAGGCTGAAGAGATAGGCCTTGATGGCCAGGACATCGTCGCGGCTCAGCTGGGTATAGGAGGTATAGGGGAAGGCCGGGTAGAGGTGCTGGCCATCCTTGCGGACGCCCTCGTGCAGTGCGCGCACGAAGTCGTCGTCGCTCCAGTTGCCGATGCCGGTCGTCTTGTCGGCCGTGATATTGGAGGAGTACAGCGTGCCGAACGGCAACTGGAAGGCCAGGCCTCCGGCAAAGGGCTTGCCTCCCGCCACCGTGTGGCAGGCGATGCAGTCGGCGGCCTTGGCCAGGTACTGGCCACGCTGGATGCGCGAGGCATCGGCCGGCGCACCGTAGACCACCGGCGCCGGGCCGGCGGGCGCTTCGGGTCGTGCCAGGCAGGCATAGGCGGCCGCACCGATGGCGGCGACGACCAGGGCGGAGCTCATGAGAAGTCGTTTCATGCCGCTGCCTCCGGGTTGGATGGTGCAAGGTCGAAGGTTTTCAGCAGCGTATGCTGCGGCCGGGCCAGCAGAGCGCGGCGCACCGGCAACTCGCGCAGGCGCACCCCGGTAGCGGCGTAGATGGCATTGGTCAGGGCCGGCGCAGCAATGGCCGTGCCGACTTCGCCGATGCCGCCAGGTGCTTCGGTACTGTTGACGATGTGAACCTCGACGGCGGGCGTTTCGTTCATGCGGAGCATGCGGTAATCATTGAAATTGCCTTGTTCGATGGCCCCGTCGCGCAGGGTGATTTCGTTGAACAGCGCGGCGCTCAGTCCGAACAGCAGTCCGCCCTGGATCTGGGCCTCGATGGAGCCGGTATTGACGGCGATGCCGCAATCGACCGCGACCACGGCGCGCCGCAACTGCACCTCGCCCTGCGGCGTGACCTCGACATCGACCATGGCACAGACCCGAGTGCCGAAGGGTTCGGCCAGGGCCACGCCACGGCCCGCACGATTGGAAGAAGCGGTCCGCACGGGCTGCGAACTGCCCCAGCCCATTTTGGCGGCGGCCAGTTTCAGGACCGCGGTCGAACGCGGGTTGTTCTTCAGCAGGGCCAGACGCCATTCCACGGGGTCGCGCCTGGCGCGGTGCGCCAGTTCATCGAAGAAGCTCTCCACGATGAAGATGTTGTGCAGCGCGCCCACCCCGCGCCACCAGCCCACGAGGAGGCCTGGTGGCATGTCGTGACGCACCCATTCGACCTTCATGCTGGCGATCGCATAGGGGAGCTCGGCCACGCATTCGATGGCGTCCCCATCCATGCCGTTCTTGCGCATGCCACCGGGACGCCAGCGGCCCAGGACGGTGCCGCTGCAGACGCGGTCGCCGTACCAGAGCGGCATGCCGTTCTTGTCCACCACGGCGGAAATGACGTCGTGATACATCGGTCGCACGATGTCATGGCGGATATCTTCTTCACGGGTCCAGACGATTTTCAGCGGATAGGGCACCAGCCGGGCGAAGCTCACAGCCTGGTCGACGTAGTCACTCTCCAGACGCCGGCCGAAACCGCCTCCCAGATACTGGCTGTGCAACACGATCCGTTCGACCGGCAGCCCGGTGATCCGGGCGGCGTTGGCAACCACCCGGGTGGGGACCTGGGTGCCGGCCCAGATCTCGCAGCGGTCACTGCGTACATGTACAGTGGCATTCAGTGGTTCCATGGTCGCATGCGCGAGCATGGGCAGCTTGTAGGTCGCCTGGATGAATTCGCCGGCGGGGCGGCTGCCCACTTCACGACCGACAATCGCCTGGCCGTTGGCCTGGCTGCGGGCCAGGTCTTCACGCAGTTCGCGGGTGGTGAGGCGGGCGTTGGGGCCGTGCTGCCACTGGATGTCCAGGGCTTCCATGCCCCGTTTGGCGGCCCAGAAGTTGGTGGCCACGACCGCCACCGCATTGTCGATGCAAAGCACCTCGATCACGTCCGCAATGGCGCGGGTCGCGCGGTCGTCGACGCCGACCAGTTTGCCGCCGAAGGTCGGGCAGGCCTTGACGGTGGCGATGCGCATGCCAGGCACGGCCACGTCGATGCCGAATCGCGTGATGCCACGGACCTTGTCAGCGGAATCCAGGCGCGCCATGGGTTTGCCGATGAGTCTGAACTGCGTCGGGTCCTTGAGCTTGACCTCACCCGGGTCCGGCAGGCGGGCGGCGGCCTGTGCGACCTGGGCGTAGCGGAGGCTGCGGCCCGATGGTGGGTGGTGGATGACGCCCCGTTCGACCACGCAGGAGGACGGCTGCACCTTCCATCTGGCGGCGGCAGCCGCCACCAGCAGCGTGCGGGCGACGGCGCCGGCCTGGCGCAGTTCGGTAAAGGTGCTGCGGGTACTGGTGGAGCCGCCGGTGATCTGCGCCTTGAGGAGCTTCATGCCATAGAGTTCGTCGCTGGGCGGCGCGTGTTCGACCTGGATCTGGTCCAGGTCGACATCCAGTTCTTCAGCCAGCAGCATGCAGGAGCCGGTGTAGATGGCCTGGCCCATCTCGACCATCGGCATGACCAGGCGGATGGCGCCATCGGCGTCGATGCGGATGAAGGCGTTGGGGGCGAAGGCCGGGGCGCCGTCGGCAACCGCGGCCGCCGCATCGGCGGCCTGGCGATGCGGGGATACCAGCGCCATCGCCTGACGCGGCGCGCCCAGCCAGCTGAAGGCCACCGACAGGCCGGCCGCCTTGAGCAGGCGGCGACGGTTGGGCGAGAAGCTGTTCGGGCGGCTCATTTGCGGCCTCCCGGTGCGCTCACGGGGATGGCCTGGGTGACCTCGATCTTGCCGCTGGCAGCTTGCTTGATGGCCGCGCGAATGCGCACGTAGGTGGCGCAGCGGCAGATATTGCCGGACATCGCGGCATCGATGTCGTCGTCGGTGGGCGCGGGATTGCGCGCCAGCAGCGCCGACGCCGACATGATCTGGCCGGACTGGCAGTAGCCGCACTGGACCACGTCCACGGCCAGCCAGGCATCCTGGATGCGCTTGCCGGTGGGAGTCTGGTCAATTGCTTCGATGGTGGTGACCTGGCGGCCGCCGACGGCAGACACCGGCAGCACGCAGGAGCGCACCGGGTCGCCATCCAGGTGGACCGTGCAGGCGCCACACTGGGCGATGCCGCATCCGAATTTGGTGCCAGTCATTCCGATCACATCACGGAGCACCCACAGCAGCGGGGTGTCGCCAGCGATGTCCACCGTGTGCGGGTGGCCGTTGACCTTGAGCGTAAAAGACATGGGGAGACTCCGGGAAATAGGTCCGACTGACCGCTACGCAGGGTAGCAACGATGGAAGAGGGCGATAACTATACAAAGGTGTTAAACCGCCTTGCGGCCGCTGCGTGTGCGTACACCTGTACACCTGCACACCTGCCCACGTGTGTGAATGCAGGACGGCATGCACGCAGCGGCCGGGGCGCCTTACATGGTCAGCACGATCTTGCCCACGTTCAGACCATCTTCCATGCGCTGCTGGGCGGCACCGGCCTGGGCCAGCGGATAGACGCTGTCGATGACCGGGTTCAGGCCGTCCTTGCCGAACTGCGACAGCCAGCGCTCCTTGAAGCGGCGCGACATGGCGTGCTTGACCTCTTGCGAACGTGACTTCATGACCGTGCCGATGATCTGCAGGTGACGATAGAGCAGGCGATCCAGCGGAATGCGGGCATTTTCGATGCCGCCCATGATGCCGATCTGCACCATGCGTCCACCAAAGTCCAGGGAGTTCACGTTGCGCTCGAAATAGGGCGCGCCGATGAAGTCGAGGATGAGGTTCACGCCGCGATTGTCGGTCAGCCTGGCGACCACTTCGGCGAAGTCTTCGGTCTGGTAGTCGATGGCGTGGTCGGCCCCCATCTTGCGCACCAGCGCGTGGGCGCTGGCTTGGGCAGTAGTGATGACGGTGGCGCCCACCGCATGGGCCAGCTGAACTGCCGCGCCGCCCACGCCGCCTGCGCCGGCATGCACCAGTACGGTTTCGCCCGGCTCCAGCTTGCCCAGGTGGATGAGCGCTTCATGCGCCGTGACGAAGACTTCGGTGATGGCCGCCGCCTGGACATAGTCCAGGCCCTCGGGGATGGGCATGGCCATGCGGTAATCGATGCGCGCCATCTCGGCATAGGCGCCACCGCCGACGATGCCCATGACGCGGTCGCCCACCTGGTAGCCCGTCACTTCACTCCCCACGGCGACGACTTCACCGGCGATTTCCAGGCCCATGATGGTGGAGTCGCCGAAGTCGGGCCAGCCATAGCCACCGCGACGGTGGGTCAGGTCGGCGCGATTGACGCCGGCGGCATGGGTGCACACCAGCAGGTCGGTTGGGCGCAGCACGGGGTCGGGGGCATCGCCGATTTTCAGGACGTCGGCAGCGCCGAATTGTTCAAAGAGGATGGCTTTCATGGTGGTGGTTCTTTCTATGTTCAGGAGTGGAAAGGTGGGAAGTGGCGCCGTGAATCCATCACGGCGCATCACCCGGTTCAGGCGCTTGCGTCGTCCTGCCCGGACAGGGCCGCATTGGCATAGGCCGATGCCGTGATGGCTGCCGGGAAGCCGGCGTAGAAGGCCAGATGCGTGATGGCGGCGCTCAGCTCGGTCCGGGTCAGGCCGTTCTGGATGCCCCGGTGCAGGTGGGCGGGTAATTCGTTGGCGTGGTTCATCGCGATCAGGCAGGCGATGGTGATGAGACTGCGGTCGCGCGGGGCGAGGTCGCTGTCATTCCAGACCTCGGCGTAGAGTGGTGCCTCGACCAGATCCGACAGCTTCGGCGTGAAGGCCCGGGCTGCAGCGCGGGGGCTGGTGAAATCGATGGGGGGCATGATGCTTCCTTGGTCGTATTGATCCGCTGATTCGCGAATCCGTTGTGGTTTCAGGCCTGGCTGATGAACTTGTTGGTCAGGTAATGGTTGATGCCCTCGATACCCCCTTCGGAGCCGTGGCCGCTTTCCTTCATGCCGCCGAAGGGCAGTTCGGTGGCGATGATGCGGTACTGGTTGATGCCGATCATGCCGGCTTCCAGGCCATCGCCGACGTCCAGCACGGTGCGGGCGTCGCGGGTAAAGGCATAGGCCGAGAGCGCATAGGGCAGACGGTTGGCTTCGGCCAGGGCGTCCTTCAGCTGCTCGAAGGGGCGCAGCACGGCGATCGGGCCGAAGGGCTCTTCGTGCATGACGCGGGCGCTCATCGGCACCTCGGCCAGGACCGTGGGTGCAAAGAAATAGCCAGGGCGGTCGATGCGCTTGCCGCCGGTCAAGACCTTGGCGCCCTGTGCCACGGCATCGGCGACCAGGGCTTCCATCTTTTCGAGCTGGCGCGGATTGGCCAGAGGGCCGACCTGGGTGGTCGGGTCCATGCCATCGCCCACCACCAGCTTGCGGGTGGCCGCCACGAATTGCTCGGCAAAGCGTGCGTAGACGCTGCGCTGGACCAGGAAGCGGGTCGAGGAGATGCAGATCTGGCCGGTCCCGCGGAAGCGGTTGGCGGCACCGCCTGCGGCGGCGGCATCGATGTCGGCGTCTTCGAACACCAGCACCGGACCATGACCACCCAGTTCCAGGGTGATGGGCTTGACGCCGGCGGCCGCCCGTTGCGAGAGCAGGCGCCCCACCGGGACCGAGCCGGTGAAGGCCACCTTGCGGATGACAGGGGAGGCAATCAGATGCGCCGACACCTGGTCCGGCACGCCGAACACGATCTGCAGCACGCCCTTGGGCAGACCGGCGTCGTCCAGGCAGCGCGCCAGGGCCAGTGCGGTGGCCGGGCTTTCCTCGCCGGGCTTGAGGATCACGCTGCAGCCGGCCGCCAGCGCGGCCGACAGCTTGCGGGCCGGAGTGATGGCCGGGAAATTCCAGGGAGTGAAGGCTGCCACCGGGCCGATGGCCTGGCGCTTGACCAGCTGCTGCACGCCCGGGCGGTTGGCCGGCACCACCCGGCCATCGATGCGACGTGCCTCTTCGGCGAACCATTCGAAGTAGTCGGCGGCGCGCAGGACTTCGTCGCGGCTTTCGGTGAGGGCCTTGCCTTCTTCCAGTGTCATCAGGGTGGCGATGTGCTCGCTGCGTTCGCGCATCAGCGCTGCGGCATCCTTGAGCACCCGTGCGCGCTGCTCGGGTGCAGTGCGGCGCCAGACGTCGAAGGCCGGAGTGGCGGCGGCCAGTGCCAGGTCGAGGTCGGCAGCGCCGGCCATGGGCAGGCGGCCCAGGGCGGTACCGGTGGCGGGATTGATGACGGGCGCGGTATCGCGCTGGCCGGCTTCCAGCCAGTTGCCGTTGATGAAGAGGTAGAGCGGGTCGTAACTAAACTTTTGCATGATGTTCTTCCTGAAGGGGATTCGGTAGCATGTGGACTTGCTGCAGGAAGAAGATTAAAACCGGGGCCTGTGCTTGATAAGACCGAGCCGGCCCACAATGGCTATGCAAGGAACGCACAAATGCAGTCAGAAAAATTCGCGGAGTTTCTCGGCGTCTTCGCCGATGTGGCAAGGGAGGGCAGCTTCTCCGGCGCCGGTCGTCGTCGTGGCCGCACGCCATCTGCCATCGGGCGCCAGATCGACACCCTGGAGGCCTATCTCGACACGCCCCTGTTCCTGCGCTCGACCCGCCTGCTCACGCTCACCGATGCTGGCGAGGCCTTGCTGGTGCGGGCCAGGCAGATCCTCGATTCGCTGGAGGATGCCCAACAGGAGCTGGCCTCCATGAAGGGCGCGGTGACCGGAACCTTGCGCGTGGCCTGTTTTCCGACCTTCGGCAAGCGCTATGTATTGCCCGCCATGGGGGTGATGGCGCGCCAGTATCCCGATCTGCGCCTTGAGCTGGACTTGACCGAACGCCTGGCCGACCCGGTGGCGGAGCGACTGGACCTGGTCATCCGCATCGGCGACATGGCCGACAGCACCCTGATCGGCACCCGCATCGCCACCCAGACCCGTATCCTCTGCGCCAGCCCGCAATACCTGGCTCGTGCCGGCACGCCGACCTCCATTGCCGATCTGGCCTGCCATCGGCTGGTCGACAAGATGCATGGTGCCGATCTGCTGCGATGGGCCGATGTGCTCGGCCAGCCGGCCCGGGCGGCGAGCGCCCAGCCGGTGTTCGCCTGCGACGACTTCGAAGCGATGCGCCTGGCGGTCGGGGAGGGAATGGGAATCGGCTATCTGCCGGACTGGGTGGTGGGCCCCGACATCAAGGCCGGGCTACTGGTGCAGCTGTTCCCGGAGTGGTCGGCGCAAGCCTGCGCGCAGACCGGCATCCACGCCCTGCGCGCATTGCGGCAACCGCCGGCGCGGGTGACGGTCCTGCTCGATACGCTGCGCGCCCATATAGGATTGCCGCCGAGCTGGGCCGTGAATGCCAGCGTGGCGGACTAGCACGTGCGTGAGGCTGCCTGAGCGCAGCCTCAGCCTAGCCCCAGGGCAGTTGATGCTGCACTGAAATACCGCAGACTCAGCCTGCCTTACCCGGTTTGTCCGGCCGGGTATCGTCGTCCGTAGATTCATCCGAACGCTTGATGCCCAGCATCGCCGCGATCCGCACCAGCTCGGTCAGCCTGGTCGTGGAGAACTTGCGCATCAGATGGCGGCGATGGATCTTGACCGTGCCTTCGTTGATTTCCAGCAGCGCGGCAGTGACCTTGTTCATGTAGCCGGCCACCACCAGCGCAAAGACTTCCCGCTCGCGCCGGGTCAACGACGCCAATTGCTGGCGTCGCATCCGGATTTCCTCACGCTGCTTCCAGCGTATCGATTCGATCTTTTCTGCCTGCTGTACCGCGGCGCGCAGCTCCGTGGGCCTGACCGGCTTGGTCAGGAATTCGACCGCCCCCTGTTTCATCGCCTGGACCACGGTGGGAATGCTGCCCTGCGCCGTCAGGAAGATGATGGTCGGCGCCTCCCCGGCACTGCGCAGACGCTGCTGGAAGTCCAGCCCGTCGACCCCGGCCAGCTTCAGTTCCAGGATCAGGCAGGAGGGCGCGTCGGCCTTGCGCCTGTTCAGATAATCGGTCTCGTCCGCATGAAAATGGACTTGCCAGTGCTGCCCCTGGCCCTTGAGCGAAGAGCGGATGGCACGGAGGGATTTTTCATCGTCATCGATGACATGGATGTTCAGACGCACGGGCGACCTGCGAGGGAGAAAGAGGGGAGGCGCCGCCTGGCGTGGCGGCTTGATCTGGAGCGCAGCTTAAGACAGGCGGTGCACTTCGATAAGCTGCCTGCGGCCATCAACCGTTTTGCGCGGGACGCACAAATCGGGGCGCCTGCCCCGCCCGGCGGGGGGGAGGCTATCGCTGGTATGGGGTGACCCATCCTTTGGTATAGCTAGACGCCTGGTGCGGAGATTTGCAACACTGATGCCTGTCCGAGATGAAGTCTCCGGTCTCTGACGTTCCCTGTTGTTGTTGTTGTTGTTGTTGTTGTTGTTGTCGACTCCCGCCAGTACTCCCTCTGGCGTTCAGCCGCCCGTCGTGATTTCCGACGGGCGGTCTTTTTTTATGCGGCGATGCCGCAGACTTTCCAACCGGTTCAGCTCAGGTACTTATTCAGCCGCTTTGCCGCATTGCGCAGGTGCGTCTCGGCGGCGATTGCCGCGGCGACCGGGTCCTTGTCTTCGATGGCCTGGAGGATGGCCTTGTGCTCGTCCTGCACGGCCTGGATCAGATTGTTGTAGTTCGTCGCGGTGTTGCTGCGGGCCTGGCGGATCAGTCTTCTGACGTGCTGTTCCAGATACTCGTTGAGCATGCAGAAGTGCGGATTCTTGGTCGAGTCGACGATGGCCTGGTGGAACGCAAAATCCTCCTCGTCCCCCAGCTTGTCATTGATGATGGCGTACTCCATGCCGACCAGGGCCTTCTTGATTTTCTTGAGGTCTTCCGGCGTGCGGCGGATGGCCGCATAGCGGGCGGCTGCGGTCTCCAGCGTCACCAGCAGCTCGATGACGTGTTCCAGTCCCTCCGCATCGTTGAGGGCCGCCGCCTCGAAGCGGAAGGCCTGGCGTGAGCCGCGCTCGTTGACGAAGGCGCCGCGTCCCTGCTGGGCATTGACGATGCCTTCCGATTTCAGCTGGGACAGGGCTTCGCGCACGACCGAGCGGCTCACCGAGAATTGCTCGCCCAGCTGTTTTTCGCTGGGCAGCTTGTCGCCCGGTTTGAGCCGCTGCTCGCGGATTTCTTCATTAATCCATTCAACAATCTCTTCGGTGAGGGATTGCGTGGGCAAGCGCTGTGTCGCGGTTTTCATGGGTGGATTGCAGCTGGATTAATTGATGTACAGACCGCCGTTGACCTGCAGTGTCTCTCCGGTGATGAATGAGGCCAGGGGAGAGCACAGGAAGGCAATCGAGCCGGCCACTTCTTCCGCAGTTCCCAGGCGGCCGAGGGGCGTGTTTTGCAGCAGCATCGGCCCCTTGCTGGCCAGCAGTTCCCGGGTCATCGGAGTGGCAATGATACCCGGAGATACCGCGTTGACCCGGGTTTTGGGGGCCAGCTCCAGCGCCAGGCTGCGTGAGAAGCTGATCACCGCGCCCTTGGCCGCCGCGTAGTGCGCATGCGCGTAGCTGCCGCGCTGCGCGGCCAGCGAAGCGAGGTTGACGATCGAGCTGTCCTCGCGCAGGTGGGCGATGACGGCCTGGCAGATATGGAAAGTGCCGTCCAGGTTGATCGCCATGAGGCGCCGCCATTCTTCTTCTGTCATTTCCGCCACGCGCTTTTCGGGATAGATGCCGGCCGAGTGGATCAGGTGGTCGATCCCGCCATGGGTGCGGGCGCAGGCATCGGCCGCCTGGCGGCAGGCCTGGGCGTCGGCCACGTCCAGCTGGTGCAGGCTGATCTGCGCACTGGGGGCGATGCCAAGAATCTCTTCCTTGAGCGAAGCCAGGGCCTGGAGGTCGATGTCGGCCAGGGCCAGGTTGGCGCCATGCCGGGCAGTCAGCAAGGCGGTTGCACGGGCGATGCCGCCGCCGGCACCGGTAATGAAAAAGGTCTTGTCGGTGAATGCAATCATGGGGTCTCCTGTTGTTCTGTGTTGGCGCTTCGTCCTGTAAGCCTTGCTGGGAGGGGCTTTCCAGGCGTAATGCAAAGTCGCTCACCTGTCCGGGATGCAGAGGCGGGGGTTGTTGACATCACAAAATCCGCTCTGTAGAATCGCTGCACAACTTGTCAGACAGGCTTAAAAGTTTATCAGACAAGTGCATAAAAACCTATCATGTCACCGCAAAAAATGCGGGATGACGGAAAAGAAGAGCGCTGCGAGGCGCCACTTGCGAAGGAGATACCGTGAGTCTGGCTGGAGCCGGGGAGCGCAGTGCGCAGGAGATGGCGTCCCCCATCATCAATGGACATACCCGGGTCATCGGTATCCTGGCCGATCCGATCGGCCATGTGCGGACCCCGCAGGCTTTCAATGCCCTGATGGCGAGCAAGGCAATCAATGCCGTGGTGGTGCCGCTGCAGGTGGCGCCAGACGATCTTGCATCGGTCGTGGCAGCGCTGGCCAGGGTCAGGAGCATGGCCGGCCTGATCGTCACCATTCCCCACAAGGAAAGCATCCTCTCCCTCTGCCATGAACTGACCGATGCAGCGCGCCAGGTCGGTGCGGTCAACATCGTGCGGTTTGATGCGGCGGAGGCGGGACAGGCAGAGGCCTCTGGCGAAGCAGGCATGCGCCTGGTCGGCAGCAATCTGGATGGCGAGGGATTCGTCGGTGGCTTGCTGGCCCAGGGGCATGCGCTGGTGGGGCGGCGGGTCTATCTTGCCGGTGCCGGTGGTGCCGGTAAGGCCATTGCACATGCCCTCGCGGCGCACGGCTCGGGTGCCATCGGCGTGTACAACCGCAGTGCGGAACGTGCCGGACATCTGGTGGCCGAACTGCGTCGCTACTACCCGCAACTGGATGCCCACGTGGCGACGGCGCATCCCGCTCATTACACCCTGGCCATCAATTCCACCTCGCTGGGGCTGAACGCGGACGATGCCTTGCCATTCGCCGTGGAAGGCCTGCCCACTGATGCGCTGGTGGCGGAGGCGGTCATGAAGGTGGAGTTGACCCCGTTACTGGCGGCAGCCCAGAGGCGCGGACTGGCGCTGCACTTTGGCCGCTACATGATGCAGGCCCAGCTTGAAAGCATGAAACAGTTCCTTGGGCTGCGCTGAGAGGCGTGCCACCCCTTGAGAAGGGAGCCGCACCGGCGCGGCTCTCGCACGGAAGCCCGGGCGCCGGCAGTGCAAGACCTGGAATCCTACAAATATAACGGAGATGAGGTATGAGCAAGAATTACATCGGAGTGCCCCTGTCGTCGCTGTCGTCACTGTCCTCGCTGACATCATTGTCGGCCCTGGTCCTGGCCGCCATCGCATGTCCCGCCCAGGCCGCCGCGCCCCTGAAGATCGCGCTGGTGGAAACCCTGTCCGGCCCGCAAGCCTCGACCGGGCTGCTCTATCGCGCTGCAGTGAAGTACGAGATGGATCGCATCAACGCCGCCGGCGGATGGAACGGGCAAGCCGTGCAGCTGGCCGAGTATGACAACCAGGGCGGACCTGCCGGCGCTTCCGACAAGGTCAAGGCTGCCATTGCCGCCGGTGCGCAGATCATCATCCAGGGTTCTTCGTCTGCTGTCTCCGGCCAGATCACCGAAGACGTGCGCAAGCACAACCTGCGCAATGCCGGCAAGGAAGTCCTGTTCATGAACATGGGCGGCGAGGCGCTGGAGTTGACCGGCGACAAGTGCCACTTCTATCATTTCCGCTTCACCACCAACGCCGTGATCCGCGTCAAGACGCTGGTGCCGGCCATGAAGGAAGCCAAGGAACTGGGGAGCAAGGTCTATGCGATGAACCAGAACTATTCCTGGGGCATGGACATGGACAAGGCCATCAAGGACGATGCCGCCGCCGGTGGCTACACCGTGGTCGAGAGCACCCTCCACGATGTCAACAAGATCCAGGATTTCTCTCCCTATGTCGCCAAGATCAAGGCCAGCGGGGCCGATACAGTCCTCACCGGCAACTGGTCCAACGATCTGCTGTTACTGATGAAGGCCACACGGGCTGCCGGCCTGAAGGTCCGCTTCGGCACCGTCTTCCTGGACCAGCCGGGCAACATCGGCAATGCCGGCGACACGGCCCTGGGACACTTCATCTCGCACGCCTTCAATATCGAGACCAACAAGGCCACCGAGGAATTTGCCACCGACTACAAGGCCAAGACCGGTCACTTCCCGACCTTCATCGAGCCGCAGACCGTGTTCGGCATGCAGATGCTGGGCGAGGCCCTCAAGCAGGTCAAGCCCAGCGGCGACAAGATCAATGTCACCGAGCTGGCCAAGGCACTGGAAAAGGTCAGGATCGAGACGCCGATGGGCGAGACCTCGATTCGCGCCGCCGACCACCAGGTGGTGCTGCCCATCGTCGTGTCCCGCGTGGAAAAGAACGTCAAGTACAAGGTCGACGATACCGACATGGGCTTCAAGGTCATCAAGAAGTTCAGCGGCGAAGACGCCGTGAACCCGGTCCAGACCAGCTGCAAGATGCAGCGTCCCTCCTGATCTGACTCGCTGAGCGGGCGCCGTGCCTGTGCACGGCGCCGAATCGACATGGGCGGCCTTGCCGTCCCGTGCGGGGGACGGTCGTCCCGTTTTCTTGGAAGACGCTATGGAATTCTTTACCGTATCGCTGATCAACGGCACCATCTACGGCCTGTTGCTGTTCATGGTCTCGGCCGGGTTGACGCTCATCTTCGGCATGATGGGGGTGCTCAACTTCGCGCATACCTCCTTCTACATGGTGGGTGCCTACCTGGCCTATACCTTGCAGAAGTTCATCGGCTTCTGGCCTGCCGTGATCATTGCGCCCCTGATCGTGGGTCTGCTGGGCGTGGTCGTGGAACGCTGGTTCCTGCGGCGCGTGCATCGCTACGGTCATGCGCATGAACTGCTGCTGACCTTTGGCCTGTCCTTCATCATTGCCGAGATCATCAAGCTCTTCTTCGGCAATTACCCGGTCAACTACCAGGTGCCGGCTTCGCTCTCGTTTGCCGCGTTTCGCCTGTTCGGTACGGACTATCCCTTCTATCGCCTGATGATGGGCCTGGTCTCGCTGCTCATGTTCGGCCTGATCTACCTGCTTCTCTCGCGCACCCGCATCGGCATCGTCGTGCGCTCGGCGATCTATCGCCCGGCCATGGCGGAGACCCTGGGCCACAACGTGCCACTGGTCTTCATGGGTGTCTTCGGGGTGGGGGCCGCGCTGGCCGGCCTGGCCGGCGCCATCGCCGGCGCGTTCTATACCACCAATCCGAACATGGCCCTGGAGCTGGGTGTGCTGGTCTTCGTGGTGGTGGTCATCGGGGGCCTGGGTTCGCTGGAGGGCGCAATGCTGTCATCGATCCTGATCGGCCTGATCTCGTCCTTTGCCGTCGGCGTGGATGTCAGCCTGGCCGATGCGCTGGACTATGTCGGGGCAGGACAATGGGCGCGTGACCTGGGGGGCTTGATGACGCTGAAGGTCTCGTCGCTGGCCGCCACCATTCCGTTTGCGCTGATGTTGCTGGTATTGCTGGTTCGCCCCTCCGGGCTGATGGGTGAGAAGGAGTGAGTCACATGAACGAATCCACAAACAAGGTCTTGCCAGGCCTGCCCGGGTCGGCCGCAAAAATGCCACCAGACGTGTCACCAACCGTGTCCGCAACCGCGTCCCCAGCCACGTCACTGCGATCGCCAGCTGCAGTATCGCTGGCCTCGCGTCTGCTGATGGTGTCGGTGCTGCTGTTACTGCTCATCGCTCCCTTCGTTTTGCCCCAGGCGCTGGTGAATGCGGCTATCCAGATGCTCATCGCGGCACTGTTTGCAACGGCCTTCAATGTGCTGGCGGGGCAGGGTGGCATGCTCTCCTTCGGCCACGCGGCCTATTTCGGTATCGGTGCATTTGCCACCCTGCATGCGATGAATGCGCTGGGCGGTGCGGGGCTCCTGCCCACGCCGCTGCTGCCGATATTCGGGGCACTGGGCGGCTGTCTGCTGGGCCTGGTGGCGGGCTGGTTTTCGACGCAGCGTAGCGGTGTCTATTTCTCGATGATCACCCTGGCCCTGGCCGAACTGTTGCACGCGCTGGCACCGCACCTGACCAGCGTCTTCGGTGGCGAGGCAGGGGTGTCATCGATGCGCATGCCGGCCTGGGGCCTGTCCTTTGGCGAGCCGATGCATGTCTATTACCTGACCCTGGCCTGGGTGCTGGCTTCGCTGGGCGCCTTGTTCTTCTTCACCCGTACCCCTCTGGGGCGGCTCACGCTGGGTCTGCGCGAAAACGCCATGCGCCTGAAGTTCCTGGGCTATGACGTGCATGCCGCCCGGGTGATGGTGTTCATGATCTCGGCCAGCTTTGCGGGCGTGGCCGGTGGTCTGCTGGCGATGAACAATGAAGCCGGCAACTACGTGCTCTTCGATGTGCGCCTGTCTTCCGAGGTGGTGCTCAATGCCTACATCGGCGGTACCGGAGTGTTCTTCGGCCCGGCCCTGGGCGCGGCGGTGATGACCTTCTTCGGGTATGCGGTCTCGGACCTGACGCGCTCCTGGTTGCTGTACCAGGGTCTCATTTTCGTGGTGGTGATGATGTTCATGCCCAATGGCCTGTCGGGCGTGGTGCTGTGGTGGCAGCGCAGTCAGCGTAGCAGCGCGGTGCTGGCGCGCTATGCGGCGGGCTGGTCACTGGGCGCCCTGGCGTGTGCGGCGGCGGTGGTGTTTTCGGTGGAGCTGTTGCAGCGCGCCCTGGGCTCGGATTACCAGTCGCAACTGGTGGATGCCCAGCCATGGCCGGCGATCACCCTGTTTGGCCGTGTCTGGCTACCCGGCGCGGTGAGCACATGGCTGTTGCCTCTGCTGCTGCTGGTGGCCGGTGGCCTGATCTTGAACCGGGTCACGCGTGCCTGGGACGCACTCAATGAAGAGGAGGCCGCATGAGCGCCGTCAACTCCATCCATCCCGTCAGGACCAGCCCGGCGGCACTGACCCTGCGCAACGTCAGCAAGTCCTTCGGCGAGGCGCACATCATCCGGGGTGTCGACCTGGAACTGCAGCGCGGCGAGCGTCATGCCTTCATTGGTCCCAATGGGGCGGGGAAGTCGACGCTGTTCCATCTCATCTCGGGCAACTTCAAGCCCAGCGCAGGGGATATCCTGCTGGGCGAACTGCCCATCGGCGGGCTCAGTCCGGAACGCATCAACCGCATGGGACTGGCGCGTTCCTTCCAGATCACCAATATCTTCCCGCGCCTGTCGGTGTTCGAGAACCTGCGTCTGGGCGTGATGCAGCGCTTCGGCATGCAATACACGCTGTGGCGCCCGATCTCGCAGTATCGCAAGGTCACTGCATTGGCGGAGCAGTTGCTGGAGCAGGTCCGGCTGGTCCGCCATCGTGACACGCTGGGCGGGGAGCTTTCCTATTCGGAACAACGTTCGCTGGAGATCGGCATGACCCTGGCCTCCGACCCCAAGGTCTTGCTGCTGGATGAACCCATGGCCGGCATGTCGCGGGAAGAAACCGACTACACCGCCGAGCTCCTGCGCGAGCTTTCGGTGGGCCGCAGCCTGATGATCGTGGAGCACGACATGGATGTGGTGTTTTCGCTGTGCGACCGCATCAGTGTCCTGGTCTATGGCCAGGTGGTCGCAACCGGCACCCCCGAGGAGATTCGCAACAATGCGCAAGTACAGGAAGCCTATCTGGGCAAGGAGGTCGCAGCATGAGCACAGCAGCCACACCGGCACAGGCGCCGCTGCTGCAGGTACGCGACCTGCACGCGCACTACGGCAAGAGCCATATCCTGCAGGGTGTCAATTTCGAGGTCGGTCACAACGCCGTGATCAGTCTGCTGGGGCGCAACGGTTCGGGGCGCTCCACCACGGCCCGCGCGATCATGGGCCTGGTACCGCCCACCGGCGGCCAGGTCTTGCTGGACGGTCGTGATCTGGCCGGGCAACGTCCCTTCGCGGTTTCGCGGGCAGGGATCGCCTTCGTCCCGGAGGAGCGCGAAGTCTTCGCCAACCTCAGCGTCGACGAGAACCTGCAGATGGGCATGCAACGCGCACGCAACGATGCGCCCCAATGGACGGTAGAGCAGATGTTCGATTTCTTCCCGCGCCTGAAGGAGCGGCGCAACACCCGGGCCGGCAATCTTTCCGGGGGTGAGCAACAGATGCTGACCATCTGCCGCTCGCTGCTGGGCAATCCGCGCCTGATCCTGATCGATGAGCCCACCGAGGGCCTGGCGCCCAAGATCGTGACCGTGGTGGGCGAGGCCATCCAGGAAATCCATCGGCGTGGCGTATCCGTGATCCTGATCGAGCAAAAGCTGACCATCGCCATGAAGATTTCCACCGGGGTCTGCCTGCTCGGTCATGGCCAGATCGTCTTCAGCGGCACGCCCGACGAGCTTGGGGAGAATCCCCAGTTGCTCAAGGATTGGCTGGCGGTATGAGCCGGCAAGCGACTTCACTTCAAGAGAAACCATGAGCGATCAGACTATCGATGCGCATGCACTGCATGCCACCGCCAAATACAAGCAGTTTCCCGATCTGGCCAACCAGGTCGCCTTCATCACTGGGGCCGGCAGCGGCATCGGCCGTGCCATGGCCGATGCCTTCGCGGCCAATGGCACCCATCTGGCCCTGCTGGATGTCAACATCGAATCGCTGGAGCGTGCCCGGGCGGAACTGCACCGGACCTTCCCGCAGATCGAAGTCGAATGCCTGGTCGCTTCCATCGTCGACGAAACAGCGGTGGAGGCGGCAACGGCGGCCGTCCATGCACGTTTCGGCCGCATCGACATCCTGCTCAACAATGCCGGCATCTCGGCCAACCGGCCGACCCTGGAACTGCCTGCACAGCAGTGGCGCCATGCCATCGACGTCAATCTGAACGGGGTCTTCTTTTGCGCCCAGGCAGTGGCCCGGCACATGGTGGCCCAGGGGCACGGGGTGATCCTCAACACCGCGTCGATGTATGGCACGGTGGCCGCGCCCGAGCGCGCGGCCTACTGCGCCAGCAAGGCGGCGGTGGTGATGCTGACCAAGGTATTGGCGGTGGAGTGGGCGCCCAAGGGGCTGCGCGTGAATGCGCTTGCGCCGGGCTACGTACATACGGCCCTGGTGCAGGAACTGGTCAGTACCGGCCGCATGGACCTGGCGGCCTTGAAGAAGCGTACGCCCGCCGGTCGCCTGGGTGAGCCGCACGAGATCGCCACCCTGGCCTTGTTCCTGGCCTCCGAACATGCCGCCTTCATCAACGGCCAGGCCATCGTGGCCGATGGCGGCTGGTCGGCCTATAGCTATATCTGATCTTTTCTCCGGCCGCCCCGATGGTGCGGCCGCTATCACCGAATCAGTTTCTTCTCTGGAGAGTAAGCCCATGTCTGACCATATTGCACTCGCCCCGGCCGCGCCCTGGGTCGAACTGCGCACCACCGACGCCGACTGGAATGCCGCCGATCCCGGCTTGCTGGGCTCCCTGCTGGCGCACATGCATATCATCCGCGCCTTCGAAGAATCCGTGCTGGAACTGGCCATGGATGGCCTGGTGCATGGCCCTGCCCATTCCAGCGTCGGTCAGGAGGGCGGGGCGGCCGGTTCCATCCTGCCCCTGCTGGCGGCAGACCAGGTCAATGGCTCGCACCGGGGGCACCATCATTTCCTGGCCAAGGCATTGGCCTATCTCATGCCGGAGGGCATCGCGCCCACGGCCGAACTGAGCCCGGCGGTCGAGCAGCTGCTGCAGCGGACGCTGGCCGAAATCCTTGGCCTGGCGCAAGGCTTCTGCCAGGGACGTGGCGGCTCCATGCACCTGCGCTGGGCAGAGGCGGGCGTACTGGGGACCAACGCCATCGTCGGCGGTGGGGTGCCGCTGGCAGCGGGTGCAGCCTGGGCGCACAAGCATGCCGGAACCGAGCATGTCGCCGTGACCTATTTCGGCGATGGTGCAGTCAACATCGGCTCGGTGCTGGAGACCATGAATATCGCCGCCGCCTGGAAGCTGCCGCTCTGCTTCTTCATCGAGAACAATGGCTACGCCGTCTCCACCACGGTGGACGAGGCCACGGCCGAACCGCGTCTGTCGGCACGCGGCGCCGCCTTCAACATCCCCAGCTGGAAGGTCAACGGCATGGACCCGCTGGCGGTGCACCTGGCCATGAGCGAGGCCTTGCAGCACATGCGGGCCGGCAAGGGGCCGACCATCATCGAGGCCGATGTCTATCGTTTCTTCCACCAGAACGGCGGCTTCCCCGGTAGTGCTTTCGGCTATCGCAGCAAGGAAGAAGAGCAGAGCTGGCGTCAGCGGGACCCGCTGGACCTGGTCGGCCAGCGCATGCGCGAACGCGGCCTGATCGACGAGGCCGGCATCCTGGCACTGCGCAATCGCATCAAGGCCGCCATGGCGCGGGCGGTACAGGCGCTGACGGAAGACGATCCGGCCCGGGCCGGCAAGAAGCGCATCCGCCCGGAACTCTGGCCCAGCCCGGATTTTCGTGATGTCGGTATCCGTGGCGATCTGTCGGAACTGGAGGGAGCGCGCACCGAGGAAGAAGCCGGATTCGGCGGCAAGCTGGCGCAGCGCAAGTTTATCGACGTGGTGGCTGATGTGATGGATCGTCGCATGGCCGTGGACGAGCGGGTGGTGGTCATGGGCGAAGACGTGCATCGCCTCAAGGGCGGCACCAATGGCGCAACCCGTGGCCTGAAAGACAAATATCCCGAGCGCACGCTGGGCACACCCATCAGCGAAAACGCCTTCTGCGGACTGGGCGGCGGCATCGCCATGGACGGCCGCTTCCGTCCCGTGGTCGAGTTCATGTACCCGGACTTCATGTGGGTGGCGGCCGATCAGGTGTTCAACCAGATCGGCAAGGCACGTCACATGTTCGGCGGCGATATCGAGGTGCCTTTCGTCCTCCGTACCAAGGTGGCGATGGGGACCGGCTATGGTTCGCAGCACTCCATGGACCCGGCGGGCATCTTCGCCACCAGCCCGGGATGGCGCATCGTGGCGCCGTCCACGCCTTTCGACTATGTCGGCCTGATGAACGCGGCGCTGGCGCTGAAGGACCCGGTACTGGTGATCGAACATGTGGACCTCTACAACAGCAGCGGTCCTGCGCCCGTAGACGACTTCGACTACCAGACGCCCTTCGGGCGCGCCGCTGTGCGACGTGCCGGCCAGGAGATGACGGTGCTGACCTATCTATCCATGGTGGCGCATGCCCTGGAAGCCGTACAGCAGACCGGCATCGACGCCGAAGTGATCGACCTGCGCTGGCTGGACCGCGCCAGCCTCGACTGGGACACCATCGGCCAGAGCATCCGCAAGACCAACAATGTACTGATCGTGGAGCAGGGCGCGCAGGGTACTTCCTATGGCGGCTGGCTGGCCGACGAGATCCAGCGCCGCTTCTTTGACTGGCTGGACCAGCCGGTGCAGCGGGTGGTAGGTGGCGAGGCCTCGCCCAGCATCTCCAAGGTGTTGGAACGTGCCGCCGCCGCCCGCACCGAGGAGACCGTCGCCGGTCTGCAGCAGGTGATGCGCGACAAGGGCGCCCGCCCCGAGGTTCGCTGAATACCGCCTGATTACCGAAAGGATTTGCCATGAGCATCGAGATGATCGTCCCCCTGGAAGTGGGCATCGCCTGTCGTGACCTGCCGGCGCTGCGGCGCTTCTATGAAACCATCATGGGTTTCAGCTTTGTGAGTGAAATCACCGTCCCTGCCGAGAAGTCGGCAGCCTCCGGTCTGTCTGCCGACGGCTACACCGTGGTCCGTCTGCAGACCCCCTATGGCGAACGGATCAAGCTGCTGGCACCCCGCACGCCACTGCGCGCCGAGACGCCTCCCGCCTACATCCTGGACCGCCCCAACGCCGCCTATCTCACCTTCATCGTGGCCGACATCGATGCCGCCATCGCCACCCTGCGCGCTGCCGGTATCGAGTTCATGACCGGTGCGCAGCGTGTGGAGGCCCGTCCCGGGGTGTATCTGGCGTTCTGCCGCGACCCGGAAGGCAATGTGCTGGAACTGGTCCAGTACAGCGACATCGCTGCCTATCGACCCGATCTCAAGAAAGAGGGGCAATGACATGGCAAAGCTGATCAAGATGCCGGAAATCGCCGCAAATGCGACCTCGGCGGTGATCGTCCAGTGGTCCCGGAAGGAAGGCGAAGCCATCAAGGCCGGCGAGTGCCTCGCAGAGATCGAAACCGACAAGGCCGTCATCGAATACGACGCCGACAGCAATTGCGTGCTGGGCAAGATCCTGGCCGCGGCGGGCCAGGAGGTGGAAGTCGGCGCACCGATCGCCGTGCTGTTCGAAGAGGGCGAAACCGAGGTCGATATTGCCGCACTGCTGGCGGCGGCCGGCGTTGCCGTGGAGCCGCCAGCGGGCGCTGGCACGACTGCATCGGCCACCGCCAGCGCCTCTGCAGCAACAACTACGGGGGCAGCCGAACCTGAATGTGAACCCGACGCAGCGGCGTCGGGGCGCATCTTTGCCAGCCCGCTGGCACGTCGCCTGGCGCAGGAGCGTGGCCTGGAACTGGCAGGAATGACGGGCAGCGGGCCGCATGGTCGTATCGTCAGGCGCGACGTGGAAGCGGCTGCGCAAGCTGCCCCTGCGACGGCTGCTGATGCTACGGCCGCTGCCGGTAGCGATGCGACGCCGCCAGCCATCGCCATCCCCAGCGCCAGCGCTGCGCAAGGCAGTGCTGCCTTCACCGACATCCCTCACAGTGGCATGCGACGCACCATCGCACGCCGTCTCAGCGAGAGCAAGGCCAGCATTCCCCACTTCTATCTCAGTGCCGACTGCCGCATGGACAGGCTGCTGGCCCTGCGCGCGGAAATCAATGCTGCCGGCACGCGCAAGATCTCGGTCAACGATTTCATCGTCAAGGCAGTGGCAGCGGCGCTGCAGAGCGTGCCCGACATGAACGTCAGCTGGACCGAGGCCGCGCTGCGCAAGTACCAGCAGGCCGATATCTCGGTGGCCGTGTCCACCGAGGGCGGCCTGATCACGCCGGTGGTGCGCAATGCGGGCGGCAAGACCCTGTCGGCCATCAGTCGCGAGATAGTGGACCTTGCGGCGCGGGCGCGATCCGGTGCGCTGGCGCCTAACGAGTACCAGGGCGGCAGCTTTACGGTCAGCAATCTGGGCATGTTCGGTGTGCGCGAATTCTCGGCCATCATCAACCCCCCACAGGCGGCGATCCTGGCCGTGGGCGCCACGCTGTCGCAGCCGGTCGTGGTCGATGGGCAACTCGCCGTGGCGCAGGTCATGAAGGTCACGCTGTCGGTGGATCACCGCGCCGTGGATGGTGCACTGGCCGCGCAATGGCTGGCGGCCTTCCAGCGTTGCATCGAGAACCCCCTGAGTGCATTGATTTGAGGTGATACGTGATGAAGGCAGCGCAAACTGATTTCGACCTGGCCGTCGTTGGCGGCGGCCCGGGCGGTTATGTGGCGGCGATCCGTGCCGCCCAGCTGGGCATGAAGACCGTCCTGGTGGAGAAGGCCCAGTTGGGTGGTGTCTGCCTGAACTGGGGATGTATTCCCACCAAGGCGCTGCTGCGCTCGGCCGATGTCTTGCGCCTGGTGCGTGACGCCGCCAGGTTCGGCGTGCAGGTCGGCGAGCCCGAGACCGACCTGCAGACCATGGTGGCGCGTTCGCGTTCGGTAGCCGCGCATCTGACCAAGGGCGTGGCCTACCTGATGAAGAAGAACAAGATCACCGTCGTCGAGGGCAGGGCCCGCCTGGCCGGGCGCGGACGCCTGGAGGTCGAGGGCAAGGACGGCAAGCAGGGGAAGTCCGTCATCACGGCAAGCAACATCATCCTGGCCACGGGGGCGCGTGCACGGGTGCTGCCGGGGCTGCAGCCCGATGGCGAGAGCGTCTGGTCCTATCGCGAAGCGTTGATGCCGCGCCAGACACCGCGCCGCCTGCTGGTGATCGGCGCAGGCGCGATCGGCATCGAGTTCGCCAGCTTCTATCGCGCACTGGGTGCCGAGGTCAGCGTGGTGGAGATAGCCGAGCGCATCCTGCCAGTGGAGGACGAAGACATCAGTGCCCACGTCGCCGACGCGCTGCGCAAGGACGGCATGCGCCTCTACACCGGCGCGCGCATCGCCTCGACGGTCAAGCGTGATGGCGCTACCAGCACCGGTGTCGAGTGGCAGGTGACGCTCGAAGGCCGGCATACCGACACGCTGGTGGCCGACGTGGTCCTGGTGGCAGCCGGCATCGTCGGAAACGTCGAGGACCTGGGCCTGGAGAGCACGGCGGTCAAGGTGGAGCGCAGCCACATCGTGACCGATGCCTTTGGTCGCACCGGCGAACCGGGCGTGTACGCCATCGGTGATGTTGCCGGTCCGCCGTGGCTGGCCCACAAGGCAAGTCACGAAGGCGTGGCCTGCGTCGAGAAGATCGCCGGCCTCGATCCGCATGCACTGGACCCGTCAAAGATCCCGGCTTGCACGTACAGCCATCCGCAGGTCGCCAGCGTCGGTCTGACGGAAGCCGCTGCGCGCCAGGCTGGACGCCGTATCCGGGTGGGACAGTTTCCGTTTGCGGTCAATGGCAAGGCCATTGCGCTGGGCGCTACCGGGGGCTTTGCCAAGGTGATTTTTGATGAAGGCAGCGGCGAACTGCTGGGCGCTCACATGGTGGGCGAGGAAGTCACCGAAATGATCCAGGGCTATGCCATTGCGCGTGAGCTGGAGAGCAGCGAGGCTGAACTGATGGCGACCGTGTTTCCTCATCCGACGCAGTCGGAGGTGATGCATGAGGCGGTGTTGGCGGCTTATCAGCGGGGCTTGCATGGGTGATCGGCCGGGATGGCGTGGCGGGTTTGGATAGCCGACCCCTTCGGCAGGCAATGAAAGCCAGGTCGAATGCCGAGAGGGGCGACCGTCGAGTCACTCAACAGCCGCTGTTTCTTGGATGAGCGAGCTTTTTGTCCTACGGGATGATTTTGCTTTGCGAGCGATAGATGACGACCAGTGCACGTGCCTCGCCGTTCAAGCTGCGCCCACGATGAGGAATGCGCGAATCGAAGTAGATGCTGTCGCCAGGAGAGAGTAGCCAGGTTTTATTGCGGCTATCGATGGTGGCTTCGAATTCGACTTCTCCTTCCAGAATGAACATGAATTCTTCACCTTCGTGTTCAAAGCGGATATCGCGGTCCACCTTGGATGGAAACACCATGATGAAGGGTTCCATCTGCTTGTGGTGTCGCTTGTGGGCCAGGGCGGTGTAATCGTAGCCGAATGAGCTGCCACCTTTGATGACGGACTCCCGCTGCCAGGAGCGAACCACGCAAAGTGCGTCGCTTTGATCGTCAACTTCTTCTGGCTCCAGCAGATCAGCCACATCCGTCTCCAGGACCTGGGCAATTTTGATCAGGGTGCCGATGGGAGGGATGACCTTGGAGTTCTCTATTTTAGAGAGATATCCCTTTGTGAAGCCGGTGGCCGCCGCCAGCTGATCCTGCGTGAACCCCCTGGCCGCGCGCAGTTTTGAAATGCGCTTGCCGAGCTGCAGCTCGATGGCCGTGGGGCTTTCTTCTTTGACTGGATATTCTTCGCTATTCATTTGCCGCATTGTTGATAATGGGGGCCGCCGCCAGGTTGGCCGCACGCGCATGGGTGTACTCCATGATGCGGGCGGTCTGGTCCGCTACGTCACTTCCCAAGTATTTTTCCAGCAAGTAGAGGGTGGCGTCGATGCATCTGGACACGCCGCCGCCCGTAATGATACTGCCATTATCAGTCAGCAAGGCTGCCTTGACGTCAATCCCCGGGTATTGCGATCTCATGATCTCCAATGGGACTTGTTCACCGGTTGCGACCTCCACCTTCGTTGTCGCGACCTGACCTTCCAGCAGGCCCGCAGCAGCCAGGATCATGGCGCCGGTGCAAACGGATGCCAGCGTGGCGCGTCCGGCCATCTTCTGCAAGAACGTCAGCGCAGCCTGGTCTGCGCAGCATTGCTGCCATCCGGGGCCGCCCGTGACGATCAGCGTATTGATGGGCGGCAATTCATCAAATCCGTAGTCGGCGATCACCGTCAAGCCATTGGCAAGCCGAACCGGCCCCGCCGCTGCCGCTACTGTCCAAAAGCTGATCTCAGGCGCGATGCGACGCGCCATGGACAGCACGCCGATGGTGGCCAGGTCAATTGGTTCGACCCCTTCATAGATAAACACGCCAAATTTCATGATTTCCTCTTCGTGATGAATGTGGGGGGGTATGGTCATTATATGAAACTTTGACGATAAATGTTTCATGGCATGAAATATGCAAGGCTTGACTTCAGCTGGCCTGAATCGCATATTTATGCATGATATTGAGGATTTGGTGGGTTTCATGCTTGTGCGGGACGTTCCAAAATGGTGAATAAGGTTTCCTAATGTGACCATTTTTGGTGGGCGGCGGTTTCCCGGAAGTTCAACGAACATCGTTTTCGAAAGGACATCAGCATGACAACCAGTTACGACTTGCACGCCCGTGCGCACGATGCAGGCAGTCAGCGCAGCCTGCGTTCCGTGGTTTTCGCCAGCACGATCGGCACTATCATCGAGTGGTACGACTTTCTGATCTACGGTATGGCCGCCGCACTCGTGTTCAACAAACTGTTCTTCCCAAGCATCGATCCTTTGCTGGGGACGTTGGCCGCGTTAGGAAGCTATGCGGTCGGTTTTCTGGCCAGGCCATTAGGGGGTGCGATTTTTGGATACTTCGGCGATCGGCTGGGACGAAAATCCATCCTGATGCTCACGCTGGTCATGATGGGCTTGGGCACCTTCCTGATCGGTGTGCTGCCGACCTACGCCCAGATCGGTATCTGGGCGCCCATCTTGCTGATCTCCTTGCGCTTCATTCAAGGCATTGGCCTGGGAGGAGAATGGGGCGGGGCCTCGGTCATGGTGCTGGAGCACGCGCCAAAAGAGCATCGAGGGCTTTATGGCAGCCTGGTGCAAGTGGGCTTCCCCATCGGTCTGGTGGTGGCAACACTGGTCTTCGGCGTGATCGCCAAAATGCCGGAGGCTGACATCCTGGCCTGGGGATGGCGGGTGCCCTTCCTGATCAGCGCCGTGTTGATCCTGTTGGGCATGTTCATCCGCAGTAACGTGAGCGAGTCGCCTGTGTTTGAGGAGATGAAGGCGCGTCGGGAGATTGTGAGCAATCCCGTAAAAGAGGCCATCTTCAAGCATCCCAGGAGCTTCCTGGTCGCTGTCGGCTTGAAGATATCGGAAGTTTCCTGGGTCTACATGTTGACGGTCTTTGTCGTGGTCTACGCGACAGGCACGCTGAAGCTACCCAAATCCATGATTCTGGACGCCATCCTCGTGGCGGCGGCGGTCGAGCTCATCACCATTCCTCTGTTTGGATTTTTGTCAGACCGAATTGGTCGCCGTCCACTGTATTTCATTGGCGCGATCTTTACCCTGGCCTTTGCATTTCCTCTGTTCTGGCTATTGGAAATGAGGACGCCCGAGATTGTCATGCTCACCATTGTTGTTGCGATGAGTCTGGGGCATGGCCTGATGTTTGCCCCCGAATCGACCTATTTCCCGGAGCTGTTCGGGGCCAATGTGCGCTATAGCGGCGCATCGTTTGGATTCCAGGTGGCGGCAGCCCTGGGCGGTGGTTTCGCACCGGTGCTGGCAACGGCATTGGCCGGCTATATGGGAGGAACGGCCGGCGTGTCGGTGATGCTCATCGTGCTGGCGCTCATTACCTTGGTTGCAGCAATGTTTGCGCGTGAGACCAAGAACGAAGCACTTCTTAAATAACGAAAGGACAGACATGTTGGAAAGCAGGCTCGCGGAGATGAATTTGGCACTACCGGAACTGGGTGCGGCGGCAGGAAGTTTTGTCGGCTACAAGAAGAGCGGGAATCTCCTGTTCATCTCTGGTCAGTTGCCATTGAAGGATGGCCGGCCCACCTTGGTCGGCCGTCTGGGTGAGGACGTGACTTTGGAACAGGGTTACGAGGCTGCACAACAATGCGCACTCAATGTGCTGGCGCAGATCAAGGCCGCGATCGATGGCCGCTGGGACCGCGTTGTACAGGTGGTCCGCCTTGGTGGCTTCGTACGTTGCACTCCCGACTTCGCTGATGCCCCCAAGGTCGTCAACGGCGCATCTGACCTGTTCGTAAGTTTGTTCGGCGCCGCTGGCGCCCATGCCAGAGCTGCGGTTGGGGTCAGTTCGCTGCCCGTGAATGTTGCGGTAGAGATCGAAGCAGTTGTCGAAATTATTGCCTGAAATTATTGCCTGAACCAAAGAGGAAAATCATGAATGTAGCAGCCAAGCTGAAGTATTACGGGTGGTCCAGTATTGCTCTGGAGACGTCGCACGGAGCGCTGTTCTTTGACCCTTTCTATCGTCCCTATTGTGGCGCCGAGTGGTTCCATCTGGACGATTTCATGCATGCCAAGTACATCTGCGTGACGCATGGCCACGAAGAGCATTTTCTGGACGTGCCGGAAGTGGCAAAGGCAACGGGCGCCTGCGTGATCGGCGCGCCGTCGCTGACCCGCTTCATGCAGCGGCGTCACAAGTTTACGCCCGCGCAGCTGCGTGCCATCGAGCCGGCTTCCTTCGATAGCGTCTCCGTACCGGGATTCAAGATTACGGCGCTGCCTTGGCAGCATCGCGACATCAATTTGTACAAGGCGCTGACCAAGGCAGTCTTCAAGGGAAACACCACGCAACTGGCCTGGGCATGGAGTAGTGCCACGAATGCTCCGTTCTATTCTCCCTACACGGGATTTCATGTCGAGCTGCCAGACGGCACCACGATCCTGAATTACAACGAAGGCTTCAACAGCAAGATGACGGATGCTGAAATTGAAGCACTGGGCCGTCGCTTCAAGACCGACATCCTGCTGGCCGGCATGCAGCTTGATTTCATTCAGGATGTGGTTCGCGGCGTGGCTGCGCTCAAGCCGCAGGTGGTGGTCTTGTATCCACCTCATGAGAAGTTCCACGAAATGATGGAGGTGAGTTCCCGCCCCTGGAGTGAATTCGCTGACGCGGTAAGAAGTCGCTTCCCGCATATTCGCGTCCACGTGGCCGAGCCGGGCTTTGAACTGGAAGTGCCCCAGAACCTGGTAACCTCGGTTCTGGATCAAGCTGCTTAATGTCGTCGAGAGGAGATGAAAAAATGGGTGCAATGGACAAGAGCTTTGATGATCGCCTGAGTGGTGAACTTCAACCGACCCCAGGTGGGTCGGTATATATGAAACCCGAGGAAATGGACTGGAAGCCCTCGCAATTTGAGGGCATCGAGATCAAAGTGCTCTATGAGAACAAGGAAATCGGCGAGATGACTTGCCTGCTGCGATGGCAGCCAGGTACTACCTTGCCGTTTCACAAGCATCCCGAGATCGAGCAAAGCTATGTCATCGAAGGCTCCTTCTCGGACCATGATGGCATTTGCCGCGCAGGCGAATTCGTCTGGCGCAAGCCTGGTTCCTTGCATGAAACGCATAGCGCGGAAGGCTGCACTATTCTGGCCATCTACCGGAAACCGAATATCTTCCGCAATAGTGCCGGGTTTGATGCTGCCGCCAAACAACGTATTGCAACGGACCACGCCCCGCGTACGCATCAGGCGCGATGAAGCAATGTCGGCCCCCTTGGGGTGCCGACATGCTGTTGAGTCTCAATGAGCGTCAGCGACCCAGAAGGAAGCATGACCGCAGTATGTAATCAATCCTGCTGCACGGCCACCATCACTGCATACGCCTTGAAGACGGCGGTAGCGGTCTGCCCCACCGCCAGCGACAGCGCTTCGATGGCGTCATTGGTCAGGCTGGCGGTCATAGAGGCGCCGCCAGGCAAGGTCAGCACCACAAGCGACGATACCGCGCCACGCTCCAGGCGCGAGACTGTGCCTTCGAATTGATTGCGTGCCGAGAGGGCAAAGCCGGCAAAATCGGTGACCAGCACCACCGCCGAGGACTTGATCAGTGCAATCGCATTGCTGCCGATCCTGAGTTTGAGCCGGTTGGCGGCGGTCGTCGTCATGGTGGCCACGATCTCTTGCGCGCCGGCGATGGTGACGGTGACTTGCGTAGTGACAGGGCCGGTATCGATCGCACTGATGACGCCGGCGAACTGATTACGTGCGCTGGTTTTCATTGCCATTCTCCGAAGCAGGCCAGCCAAAGCTGGCAGTTGATTAAGCCATGTCTCCTGCCGATGCAGGAATTCGAGATTGCGCCGTTGCAGCTCGCGCCACACGGCCAGCAGTTCGACCGCGGCTGGCGTGAGCCGGGTGCCGCCGCCGCCTTTGCCGCCGGTGACGGTTTCAATCAATGCGCCATTGACCAGGTTGCCGGCTGACTCCAGCAGCATCCATGCGCCCTTGTAGCTGTAGCCCGCCGTACTGGCCGCGCGATTGATCGAGCCGGTTTGCGCGATGGCGTCGAGCAGGGCAAAGAAGCGCTGGTCCAGGCGATGCACCAGTTTCAGTTCGCTGCTCAACAAGGTGGTATCGGTGGCAGGCAAGGTATTCATGTCCTTGCCGATGGCTGCAGTCCCAGCGCGCCCGCCAGCAAGCTCAGGGCTGCGCGCGCCTGCTGGGGATCATGGCTGGCAGGCTTGAGTAGCAGGCGATGTGGCCCCAGTTTTTCTTGCAGCTGGCCAATGCGTGCCACGCATTGCGCCGGATCGCCGATGATGGCGTTGGCCAGGATGACCTGGTCGGAGGCATCGGCCTGGAACATGGGCGGGGTGCCGCCGGCTGCGAATTGCACTTGCATCATGCGCGGATACGCGCGCACGCCCACCAGGCCGTGCGCCAGCGCCTTGTGTGCCTCCGGTTCGCAATGGAAAAAACGGGCGATGGCAAACGGGAAGGGGCCGCGCTGCGCGCGCTGTGCAGCCACGCGCGTGACCACCTGCCCGAGGTCGGCGGACGGCGTGGCCATCAGTCCATAACCACGGCGCGCGGCCAGATCAAGCGAATCCCCGCTCATGCTGGCCAGCCACACCGGAATGGGCCGTTGCAGCGGCTGCGGTTGCAACTGCACCCTGTCGTAGTGAAAAAATCGTCCCTCGGTACTGAATGGCACGCCTTGCCATGTGCGCTGGATGACCTCCAGCGCCTCAATCATGCGCGCGCGTGCCTGATCGGCGCCGCTCAAGCCGGCGTGACGATATTGCTCGGGAAATGGACCGCCGCGTGCCACGCCGAATTCCATCCGGCCATTGCTGAGCAGGTCCAGCGTGGCGACGTCCTCGGCAACCCGCAAGGGATCATTGATTGCCAGCAACGACGCGCCCGTACCGAGGCGGATGCGCGAAGTGCGTGCGGCGATCTGGGCCAGCAGCACCATCAAGGCGCTACCGATGGCAAAGCTGCTGTAATGATGCTCGGCGACCCAGACATCGTGATAGCCCAGGGCCTCTGCTGCGACGGCATGATCAACGGTTTGCAACAGCGCTTCGCGCGCGTTGCCGTGGGGATTTTCGACGTTGAGGAAGACACCGTATCGTTGCTGATATTCCGGCATGGCGGGTTCACAGGAAAAAGAGTTGGACATCACTCAGACCGGCCTCATCGAGAAGCCAGTGCGGGCGAAGCGATGTCCGATGGAGCAGTTCATGGTTCGGACCTTCCCGATGGCCGGATCAGATCCGCTATCGGCGGCAGCATATCGGTGGCGGGCGAGTGGAACCAGCTGCGTACCAGCTCATAGGGGTAGCGCCGTGGCGGTTCGATGAGCGCATGACGTACCAGCAGATGAAGCGACAAGGGTTCGGCCCAGGCCCAGAAGTCGGCACGCAGCGCGGGCGGAAAACCGATATCGTCAAAGGTGTGCCAAAGCTGTACCAGCCACAATTCGCGCCCCGCTTCATCCAACAGCAACGGCAAGCCGGCGCCCGCCTGCAGATGGGCATGGCGCCGGCTGTAATAGAGTGGGCCGCCGCAAGACTCCACCACGAAGTCGGCGGTCCGCGAGGTGACGCAATCAAAGCAATGGTGCGAACGTGCGAACAGGGGGGAATGACGCAGGCGCCGCATGTGATGTAGCACCAGTCTGCGCAAGCCGGATTCTTCGCACAGTGCAAGCAGCCGGTGCGCCGGTTGCGGTACCACTGGCGGATCGCATATCGCCTGCTGCGGGCCACGCAGCATGGCCGCGCCAGCGACCGGCCAGTTCAGGGTCAGATAGCAGGCCTGAGAGCAGGGCGTCCAGCACGCGCTTGGTGCACCAGGCTCGGAGGTTGAGGGCAGATTCATGATCAGCGATGGTGGATGACTGAGGTTTGTATAGCTCGCTACATAACGCTGGCTGGGCTGCCGGCTTGCGCTGCTCCATCCTTCATGCCAACCGGCGATGGCCATGACCTGCCTCGATAGCCAAAACCGTGCCACACCGGAATTCTCATTTAAATCAAAGAGATGGCGAATATTCACGGCAGTTGTGGCTGTTTCGACGCTTGTCGCAAAACCGACAAAGACGACACGATTGTCATCAACCCGCCAAAGCGATGTGAAGGTAAGACAGTCCTTGTGCGGCATGCTTGGCAAGCGTGATTCGCCCACATGCTTGGGCATGAAGTTTGCTTGCCTGGCACAGTATCTATTCGGTAACGACACGGCGCTTTTTCTGTCGATTTTCTGGATCTCAACTTCACGGCAGAGTCCGCAGTCGGTTTGAGCGCTCTCAGGCAGCGCATTGGGTTCCAGCATTCATCTATGGAGAGTCCGATGGCCACTATTCTTGACGACCGCAGTGTGAATTTGGAACTCGTCACGATCTACGAGATCAGCAAGATCTTGGGTTCGTCGCTGGATCTGTCAAAGACCTTGCGCGAAGTCCTCAACGTCCTCTCTGCGCACCTGGAAACCCGACGGGTCTTGTTGAGCCTGATGCAGGACTCTGGCGAGCTGCAACTGGTCAGCGCCATCGGTTTGAGCTACGAGGAATTCCAGAGCGGCCGATACCGGGTCGGCGAGGGCATTACCGGTACGATCTTCCAGACTGAAACTCCCATCGTCGTACGCGATCTGGCCCAGGAGCCCTTGTTCCTGGCCCGCACCAGCCCGCGTGAATCGCAAGACGGCGGCGTCGTTTCCTTCGTTGGCGTGCCGATCAAGGCCGCCCGCGAAATACTGGGCGTGCTGTGTGTGTTCCGGGAAGGCCTGTCGCCCTCGCGCAGCGTCGATCATGAGGTGCGGCTGCTGACCATGGTGGCCAACCTGATCGGACAAACCGTCCGGCTGTATCGCAACGTGGCCGCCGAGCGCCAGCAACTGCAGGAAGAAAAGCGCCAGCTGTCCCGGCAACTCCAGGGCAAGTACAAGCTTGATAACGTGATCGGCATTTCCAAGGCGATGCAGGAAGTTTTCGCCCAGGTACACCAGTCTGCACCCTCGCGCTCGACCATGCTGCTGCGCGGCGAGAGCGGCACCGGCAAGGAAGTCATTGCGCGTGCCATCCACTATCTCAGTCCGCGCAAGGATGGGCCCTTCATCAAGGTCAACTGTGCGGCCTTGTCGGAAACCTTGCTGGAATCCGAATTGTTTGGCCACGAGAAGGGCGCCTTCACCGGGGCCCAGGGCGAACGCAAGGGGCGTTTCGAACTCGCCCATGGCGGCACCTTGTTCCTCGACGAGATCGGCGAGATCTCGCCGGCATTCCAGGCCAAGCTGCTGCGGGTATTGCAGGAGCGTGAATTCGAACGGGTCGGCGGGTCGCGCTCCATCAAGGTGGACGTGCGTCTGGTCACTGCCACCAACCGCGACCTGGAGAAAGCCGTGGCCAAGGGCGAGTTCCGGGCCGACCTGTATTACCGCATCAATGTGGTCAGCATTTTCATTCCGCCGCTGCGTGAACGGCGTGAGGACATTCCCTACCTGGTGGAACACTTCCTGGAAAAATTCCGTATCGAGAACCAGCGTGCGATGGTGGCCATGTCGCCGCAGGCCATGAAGGTCATGATGAATTGCTACTGGCCGGGCAATGTGCGGGAACTGGAAAATTGTGTCGAGCGCACTGCCACCATGATGCGCGGCGATCTGATCAGCGAGGTTCATTTCTCCTGTCAGCAGAACAAATGCCTGACCAAGGTCTTGCATGAACCCGGTGAGCAGCAAGCAGTCGTGGTCGTGCCGCTGGAGCGCATCGCCACGCATACGGTGCCATCTTCGCCGAGCGGGATGGACAAGGACAAGTCATTGGCCGGTGCGCCGCCGACTTCCGAACGCGAACGCCTGATCTGGGCCATGGAGCAATGTGGCTGGGTGCAGGCCAAGGCAGCCCGTGCGCTCAACATCTCGCCGCGCCAGATGGGCTATGCGCTGCAGAAATTCAATATCGAGGTCAAGAAGTTCTGAAACTCGTCAGCGAGCGTGACGTAATACGCTGCCAGATCAAAAGTCTTTTTCTCATTACCGTCCTCGTCCGGCGTGCGAGGTTTCCTCGGCGTCGCTCCAGCCGGTTGTTCTGATGGATTCCCCGGCTGGTACGCCCTCGCATTCTCCTTCTCCTTCTCCCCCACTGCGTCAGCCTCATTGCGGCTTGGCCGATCCCAAGCGCCGGCCTGCGCTGCATTGTCGTGTTCATGACAAGCGCCACCCAAAATGTATTGCCGATTGTCGCTATCCTCACATCGCCACGTGACGCGATTTAACGCTATGCCATTGAATTTATTGATTATTTTCTCTGGCACGGTTTTGGCTATGTCCTCAGGAGAAGGTCCAGGCATCACTTTCCTGAAAGGGACTATCCATGCAGCCCACACAGTACGTCGGTATCCAGGACATCAAATCGCTAGGCACCTTGCTGGACAAGGTAGCCGAACACAAAGGCTGTGGCACCAGCAGTGAAGGCGGCAAGGCCAGTTGCGGTTCATCCGATGGTCCCGCCGACATGGCCCCCGAGGTTTGGGAGAAGGTCAAGAACCATCCGTGCTACAGCGAAGAGGCCCACCACCACTACGCGCGTATGCACGTGGCGGTGGCGCCAGCCTGCAACATCCAGTGCAACTACTGCAACCGGAAATACGATTGCGCCAACGAGTCGCGTCCCGGCGTGGTCAGCGAAAAGCTCACGCCCGAGCAGGCGGCCAAGAAGGTCTTTGCGGTGGCATCGACCATTCCCCAGATGACGGTGCTGGGCATTGCCGGCCCTGGCGACCCGCTGGCCAATCCGGCCAAGACCTTCAAGACCTTCGAGCTGATCTCGCAGACCGCGCCCGATATCAAGCTGTGCCTGTCGACCAATGGCCTGGCCTTGCCTGACCACATCGACACCATCGCCGCCTTCAACGTCGATCACGTCACCATCACCATCAATATGGTCGATCCCGAGATCGGGCAGCACATCTATCCCTGGATCTATTACCAGAACAAGCGCTGGACCGGTATCGATGCTGCCCGCATCCTGCACGAACGGCAGATGCTGGGACTGGAGATGCTCACTGCGCGCGGCATCCTGTGCAAGGTCAACTCGGTGATGATCCCGGGCATCAATGACCAGCATCTGGTGGAAGTCAATCGTGCGGTCAAGTCACGCGGTGCCTTCCTCCACAACATCATGCCGCTCATTTCGGCACCCGAGCATGGCACCGTGTTTGGCCTGAATGGCCAGCGCGGCCCCAGCGCCCAGGAGCTCAAGGCCTTGCAGGATGCCTGTGAAGGCGAGATGAACATGATGCGCCACTGCCGCCAGTGCCGCGCCGATGCGGTCGGCCTGTTGGGTGAAGACCGCAGCGCCGAATTCACCACCGAGAAGATCGAAGCGATGGAAGTGGCCTATGACGGCGCTACCCGCAAGGCATACCAGGAGCTGGTGGAACAGGAGCGTCAAGCGAAATCGGCCGCCAAGGCCGCCGAGCAGCAGGAGCTGGCGCAGATGGCAGACCAGAGCGGCCTGTCCTTGCTGGTGGCGGTGGCGACGAAGGGGCAGGGACGCGTCAACGAACACTTCGGACACGTCAGCGAATTCCAGATCTATGAAGTCAGCAGCGCCGGCAGCAAGTTCGTCGGACACCGGCGCGTGGACCAGTACTGCCAGGGCGGCTATGGCGAGGAGGATGCGCTGGAGACCGTCATCCGCGCCATCAACGACTGCCATGCGGTGCTGGTAGCCAAGATCGGCGGCTGTCCCAAGGATGATCTGCAAAAGGTGGGCATTGAACCGGTGGACCGGTATGCCCATGAATTCATCGAGCAATCCGTCATCGCCTACTTCATGGATTACCTGGAGCGCGTGCGCAGCGGACAGATCGAGCATCGGCCACGGGGCGACGCCGATATCCGGCAGGGGGCTTACACCTCCGTGCAGTCTACGTCCGCCGCAGCGTAAGCAGCCAATCAGTTTCACGCAAGGAGAAAAAGCATGGCCTACAAGATCGTTGCCTCGCAATGCACAGGGTGTTCCGCCTGCGAGCCCGAATGCCCGAACGTGGCGATTCGCGAAAAGAACGGGATCTTCGTGATCGATCCCAAGAAATGTACCGAATGTCTGGGACATTTCGATGAACCGCAATGCGTGGCCGTGTGCCCGGTAGATGGCACCTGCGTCATCGACAATGCGCAGCCGCGTTACCAGGCATAGGGAGGGGCGATGAACATCACCATCACCGCCGCCGCCGAAAAATTCATGCGCCGCATGGTGCGCTTCAATGGCGGTTCGGTCCAATCCGGCTTTCGGCTCAAGGTGAGTGCAGGCGGTTGTTCCGGGCTGAGTTCGGAGTTCTCGGTCCAGGCGCAGCCCACGCCAGGCGACGTCAGCCTCGACTGCAATGGTCTGGCAGTCTTCCTGCCTGTCGAAAGCCGGCTGCTGCTGGAGGGCGTGACCATCGATTTTGCCGACACCCTGAGTGAATCCGGGCTGACCTTTCGCAACCCGAATGCGCAAGCTGCGAGTTGCGGGACGCATGGCTCTGCGCCGCCGGCCACGGCTGTAGTGTCGATCTCCAGCATCCGGCGCAAGGCTTGAGCAATTGGATACTGAGCCCTTCGCGGCGACCGATTGGCAGGGACGGGTATTGTCGTGTGTCGACTGCGCGCAGATGGGCCGCCCCTCCACGCGGTGCGAACTGGCCAAGGCCTGCGTGCATGATCGTTATGCTCGGCGCATCGACCGGTTCTTTACGTGGAATCCGGCGCTGGCCAAGGAATTCCTGAGCCATCCCTATTTCGAGGTGAGGGCGGTGGCGGCCAAGCACGTGGAAGTGTTTTACCTGCCACGCATGATCGATGACCCGGATGCCACGGTACGCTGGAGTGTGGCGCAGCGCTTGCCGCAGCGCCAGCTGCTGATGTTGCGGCAAGATCCGGATCGCGAGGTCCGTATCCAGGTGGCGCGGCGGCTGCACGTCGATCAGCTGCACCAGATGATGGGCGATGGCGATTATGGCGTGCGCCTGATTGTGGCGCAGCGTATCGAACCGCAATGGCTGGTGCGCTTGCTGCACGATGAAGATCGCGAGGTGCGCCGCGTAGTGGCAGCAAGGGTGGGATCGGCGCTGCTGGGTGCGATGGCCAGGGATGAAGAGGCTGCGGTACGCACGGTGGTGGCGCAACGCCTGGCACCGGCGCAACTGGTGGCGCTGTGCCATGACCCGGACTGGCGTGTGCGCTACAGCGTGGCTGAACGCATCGATACGGCGCATCTTGGCTTGCTGTCGGACGATGAGGACGATGCAGTGCGCGCATTGGCGCGTAATCGCAGCGGTTTGGCCTGAACTACGATGACATAGCAACTGGAGCTGGGACCATGAAGATCAACCGTGATGATGGCCGGGTCGAACTGGACGGGCCGCCGCAATTCAGCTATGGCGAAAAGGTCAGGAGCACCAAGACCATCCGCAACGATGGCACCTTCGCGGGCCGCGAGATCGGCGACATCCTGGTCAAGAAAGGCGATGTCGGCTATGTGACCAGTATCGGTACCTTCCTGCAGCAGTTCTACATCTACGGCATCGAATTCGTCGAACACGGTTACCGGGTCGGCATGAAAGGGCGCGAGCTGCAATCGCTCGACCAGCCCGTCACGTCCGGGCAGGCAGCCTGAATCCAAGGAGCGGCAACATGATCGAACCACGCGTGGCCAGATATGCCTGGGGACAGCGGGTGCAGGCCAGCATCGACCTGTTCAACGATGGCTCCTATCCGGACTGCGAGGCGGAGGCCTTGCTGGTGGCCCAGGGAACCCCGGGCGAAGTAGTGCAGGTGGGCATGCATGAAGAGTCCACCATCCCGGTGTATCTGGTGGAGTTTCCCGGCAACCGCGTGGTGGGTTGTCTGGAAGAGGAAATCGTCCTGCTGGAGCCGGCATGAACCAGATCATCGCCCAGGCTGATGGGTTGCCCACTGCAGGTGGCATCCGCAGCTGGCATCCCAATGAGCTGGATCTGCGGCGTATCGAACGCATGCTGCAGAAGCGTGCACGCTACCTGTATGTCGTACCACGCGTGGAAATGACGGCGACTGGTTACCTGATCCAGAGTCCCTGTTGTTCGCGCAATATCGATGCCGAGGGCGGCATCGTCGATATCGCGCTGCTGGAATATCACGTCGAGCTGGGCGTATGGAAACTCTTCCGCAAGGATCACCCGGAAGGCGGCTGGGAATTCTTCATGCTCGAACGCAGCCTGCAGGTCTTGATGGATTGCATCAACCGGGACACCGCAAGGTTGTTCTGGCAATGAGTGCGCCACCCATGGATACCACCATCTATCTCGACAACAACGCCACCACCCGGCCCACACCGGAAGTGCTGGCGGCCATGCAGGCCTGCCACGATGAAGCCTGGGGCAACCCCTCCAGCAAGCACCGGGTCGGTGACGCTGCACGCCAGCGCATGAACAGTGCCCGCGCGGAGGTGGCGGCCCTGCTCGCTGCCTCGTCGGCCGAACTGGTGTTCACCAGTGGCGCCACCGAAGCCAATCACATGGCCATCCTGGGCGCGCTGGCCCTGCAGCCGCAGCGGCGCCATATCGTTAGCAGTCTGGTGGAGCATCCTTCCACCTTGCTGCTGTTGCGGCATCTGCAGGCACAGGGCGTGCGCATCAGCTGGATCGCGGTGGATGAGCATGGACAACTGCAGCTCGATGAACTGGCGGCAGCCATCACGCCGGATACCGCCCTGGTGAGCCTGATGTGGGCCAACAATGAAACCGGCGTGGTGTTTCCGATTGCCCAGGCGGCCGAACTGGCGCGCCAGCGCGGTGTGCTGTTTCATACCGACGCGGTGCAGGCAGTAAGCCGTGTTCCATGCGACGTGGCGGCCATGGGCGTGGATCTGCTGTCCTTGTCGGCGCACAAGCTGCACGGGCCCAAGGGTATCGGCGCCCTGTACGTGCGCAAGGGGATCAGGTTGCCGCCCTTGCTGTTCGGCCACCAGGAACGTGGCCGGCGCGGTGGTACCGAGGACGTGGCGGGCATCGTCGGGCTGGGCGTGGCAGCGGCCCAGGCGCGTGCGGCGCTGCCACGGATGCTGGCGGTGAGCGCATTGCGTCAGCGCTTCGAGCGCGGCCTGGCACGCCTGCCGCAGGTCAGGATCAATGGTGCGGGCGCAGCGCGTCTGCCCAATACGGTCAGCGTGCGCTTCGGCCAGGTCCATGCCGAACTGCTGCTGGAGCACCTGGATCGCCTGGGAATTTGCGCCTCCAGCGGGTCGGCCTGTACCGCCAGCGGCGACATGCCCTCCCACGTGCTGATGGCCATGGGCTTGTCCAGCGAGCAGGCAGCGGCGACGCTACGCTTTTCGCTCTCCCGCGATACCCGCGACGACGAGATCGATGCGGTGCTGGCGGCCTTGTTGCAGATCGTGCAGATCGTGCAGATTGTCCAGCCCTTGCAGGCAAGAGTGGCCTAGGGAGCCTTACCGGACCAACCAATCAGGAGCCCAACATGAAAGTGATGATCCGCAAGAACTCGGCAGGCTTGCTGTCGGCCTATGTCCCCAAGAAAGACCTGGAAGAGCCCATCGTGGCGATGGAAAAGCCCGACATGTGGGGAGGCCACGTCACCCTGGCCAATGGCTGGCAATTGGCGTTGCCAGCGATGGATGCGGCCACCGTATTGCCGGTGACCATCGATGCACGCCGTCTGGGCGAATGAGGAGCCGATGCGATGGGTCTGTCGGTCCAGCAATTGGCCGCTGTCCAGGAGGTGCTGCAGGATGCCACCCATGCCAACGCCCTGGCGGCCCTGCGCAGCGCCTTGCCGCGCCTGGTGTGCAGCCGTTGCGACCAGGAGGACATGCGCGGCGAAACGCCTTACTGGCGCGGGCACAGATATGCCTTGTACCTGGTCGATACCGATGCCCATTGCTGGCGCGTGGTCGATGGCCCCGATGAGGCCAGCGGCGTGGTGATCGTCCGTTTTTCCTGAGTTGAGCCAATACCCGGAGGAGTGCGTCACATGGAACAGGAATGGATCAAATTGTCGGACCCCGACGTCAGCACCCGCGAGCTGGAAGCCGTCACGCGGGTGCTGGTCTCGTCGGGCCTGTCCGCCGGCCCGGTGGTCGAGTCCTTCGAAAACGAATTTGCCTCCTACCTCGGTCGTACCTATGGCGTGGCCGCTGCCAGCGGCACGGTGGCGCTGATGCTGGCCTTGCGAGCCATGGGGATCCGTGCCGGTGATGAGGTGATTGCCTCTGCGTACTCCTGGCATCAGATCGTCCATGCCATCACGCTGGTCGGAGCGACGCCGGTGTTTGCCGACATCGACTACTGGAGCGGCAACCTGGCGCCGCACAAGGTGGCCGACAAGATCAGCCAGCGCACGCGCGCTATCGTGGTGGGCAATTGCAACGGCCATCCGGCCGCCTGGGCCGAGTTCCGCCAGCTGGCACAGGCGCATGGCCTGCGCCTGATCGAGGATTCCACCGAAGCCATCGGTTCGCGTTACCAGGGTCGCGTGGTGGGCAACTTCGGTGACATTGCCATCTTCGATTTTTCGCAGCCCTCGGCGCTGTGCTGTGGCGAGGGCGCCATGCTGGTCACCGATGACCCGGAGCTGGCCAGTGAATTGCACTATATGCGCAATCGCAATCTGGGCGATCGCCAGTCCATCGCCGTGGCCAGCCGGGTACCGATGCAGGCGTCGATGAGCGATCTGAGCGCAGCCATCGGCATCGCGCAGCTGGAGCGGCTTGATGAAATCCTGCTGCGGCGCAAGCAGGTCGAGGCCTACTACCTGAAGCACGTGCAGTTTTTCGAGGGCATCAAACCGCCCTATATCGGTCCTGACGTCGACGAGGTGTACTGGATGCTGTACCTGGTCCACCTGGGTACACGCTTCACCCGCACCATGCGCAACCAGATCATCGAAGACCTGGCCAGCCAGGAAGTGGAAGCCGCCGCCTGGTGCCAGCCGCTGCACCAGCAGTTCTACTACAGCCGCTTTGGCTGCAAGCGCGGAGATCTGTTGCTGACCGAGAAGATCGCCGACCGCTGCATTGCCTTGCCCTTGCACGGACACCTCAATACCGACGAAGTGCACTTCATCGTGCAGGCGGCCAAGGATGCCTCCAGCAATGTCGGTGCCGGCGCGGCGATCTACTGAGCGGGGCGCATGGATTTTTCCGATTTTTCATCTCCGGTCTCATTGACCTCATTCATTACAAAGGAGTCCTGACCATGCCCGTCGTTACCATCCAACCCTCCGGCAAGACCATCGAGGTGAGCATCGGCAGCACGCTGCTGGCCGCCGTCATGAAGGCGGGTGAAGCCATTGCCAACAAGTGCCAGGGCAAGGCCGAGTGCGGCGCTTGCCACATCTTCGTGCTGGAAGGCCGCAAGGGCGTCTCGCGTACCACTCCGGCGGAAAACGCCAAACTCGACAGCATCGTGGGTGTCGGTTCCAAGTCGCGCCTGGCCTGCCAGGTGATCGTGGGCGAGGACGACGTCACCCTCGAATTGCTCAATTTCGCCTCCGGGCGCTGAACCTGCCTGAACGCCTGCGCCGAGGAGCCATCGCCATGCCTACCAATGAGGACACCTTGCAAGACCTGTTCGATGCGCTCGCCAAGGGGGCGCTCATTCCTTACCTGGGGCCGGGCTTGCTGAGGCAGGTACCGGATTGCCCGCTGCCCGATTCGCAGGAAAAACTGGCGGCGCTGCTGGCCGCTCAGGTCACGGTGCCGCACAAGATCCGCAATCGGCTCACGGCTACTGCGCAATTCATCGAGAACTTCAAGCATCGCAAGAGCCTGGTGCAATTGATGCAGGGGGCGTTCTCCGCCGCTCCGCCGCCGTTGCCGCTACAGCAGGCGCTGGCCGGCATGCCGGAGATCCCGATGATCGTCGCGCTCTGGTATGACGATGCCATGCGTAACGCCATGCTCGCCAGCGGCCGCGATGACTGGGGGCAGGTGCAGGGGTTGTCGCAATCCGAGCATTTCGGCACCTGGTACCAGTACTACGATCGCAGCGGGCAGGCGGTCGATGAGAGCATCGTGTCGAGCTGGAACACCTTGCTGTATCAGCCCGTTGGCGCGCATGCACCGGCCGCCAACTATCTCGTGTCGGACTCCGATTTCGTCGAAGTGCTCACCGAGATCGACATCCAGACGCCGATTCCGGCGCGCGTGCGGGCACTGCGGCAAGGCCGTCATTTCCTGTTCATCGGCTGCCGCTTCAACGATCAGCTGCAGCGCAGTTTTGCGCACCAGATCACCAAGCGCTCATCGGCGCGGCATTGGGCGGTGCTGGCGGAGCCGCCCTCGCGCAATGAACAGCGCTTCCTGGAGGAACATGGTATCGGGGTACTCCCCATGGCAACGGCGGACTTCTCAGCGCTGCTGTGTGCGCAACTGGGGCTGCCGGTGTGATGGGTCACTTCAGTTTGTTGCGTAATTCCGATGGGCGGTAATTGCTGAAGTGTCCCTCGCGGGCGGCTTGTGTCCGGGCGCGCTGCAGGATGTCGGCGCTCTTGCCCGGTGCCTGCGGCGCCGATACCTGCCGGAGAACCGCATGGCTGCCGCAGCCCGGGCAGGCTGGCGTGTCGCCGGTGCGGACCAGTTTCTCAAAATGGGTGTCGCAGACGGTACAGAGAAAGTCGAAAAGGGGCATGGTCGGCTCGCTGGTGTTGAGGGGGCGTTCGCGCAGGGTGGGGCGGCATTCCTGATGGCTGGCAGCCACCCGACCCTGTGGCGTCATACCGGGCGGTTTTCCTTGATCTTGATCGGCCCCATCAACTCCAGGCCGCGCTGGAAGCTGATCTCCTCGAACTTGCCGTTGAAGCGCAGGGCACCGTCGGCCACCGCAAGGATCTTTTCAGCGGTGTCGAGTTTCTTGAGATCGCCACGCTCGATGCGGAATAATTCCAGCAACTCGTTATAGACCGTCGATTCGTCCAGCGGCATCACGTAGAAGGTGGCACCGCCATAAGGAATCCGGAAACGCAGCGAAATGTCCAGGTTGCAGGCGAAGAAGAAGTACTTGCCATCGGCGCCCAGCTTGTCCCCCAGCACTTCGCACAGCAGCTTGATGTGTTCCAGCGAAGACGCCATGCCGGCCAGGAAAGGAATGGTGGCGGTGCCCACGTCGGCCACCGTCATCACCTGGTCCAGCTTGATTTCCGGGGGGCGCTTTTCGTCGGCCAGGCTGGCCTGGTATTTGAGCGCGATTTCGCCACGGAAGGCGACGCGTCCATTACGTTTGGTCGGGCCCTTGAAGACCGGGCTCAGCAGACGGCCGTCATTGTCGAGATCGGCCAGGGGGGTATTTGCGAGAGTGCTCATGGGGTTTCCTTATTGGTTGCACAGAAAATCGGCAGTCTTGAAAAATGCGGCACCCAGTTGCTGCCGCAACACTTCGTCGGGTACCAGTTCTTGCAGCGCCTGGTTCATGCAGGCCATCCAGGCATCGCGTGCGGCAGGATCGATGGCAAATCCCGCGTGCGCCTGGCGCAGGCGGGGGTGGCCAAACGCCTCGGTATACAGGGGTGGGCCGCCCAGCCAACCGGAGAGGAACATGAACAGGCGCTGCCTGGCCGGCGCCAGGTCGGCCGGATGCATGGCGCGTACCACGGCCGCCTGGGGCAGCTGGTCCATCAGGGCGTAGAAGCGGTCGACCAGTTGCCGCACGACCGGCTCTCCGCCAATCTGCTGGTAATGCGGATTGGCCAGCGCCGGAGGGATCGATGGCCCCGCCATCGGTGCAGCCCGATGCGGCAGCTTCAAGGGGATGCGGGTCGCGCACATGGTCTTACACCACCGTCACCGCGATGCCCAGGCCCAGGGGCGTGCGTCGGCCCAGCTGGGCATCGACCTTGCGGCGTACGCCCTCCAGCGTGAGCGGACGCAGCAGGGTGGAGTTGGCACCTTGCGCCAGCGCTTGGCGGACATGGCTGTCATCGGTGCTGTCGCAGACCACCACGATCTTCATGGCCGGATGCTGCTGGCGCAACTGAGCCAGTACTTCCATGCCCTCCTTGGCGAGATTGCCCTGACCCAGCAAGAGCAGATCGGGCGGCCAGTCCCGCCCCTTGCGCAAGGCACTCTCCACATCCGCCAGCAGATGCGCCTCGCACTCGTCGGCAAGCATGAACTGCAGTGCCAACCCGCTGACGTCATCACAGTCGACGATGAAGACCCGCTTGTTGTCGACCGCGCGCTGGCTGTCTACACCGATTTGCATGGTTTGCTCCCTGGGGTGAGTGGATCGCTGACCGGGCCGCCTGGCGCAGCCTTCTTTGCCCTGCAATTCATCCCGATAGCAAACATCGTTCCCGTTATCAGTCAGCTGCCCCTCCTTGCTTTCCACAGGCCGCAACAAGGCCTGTGGCTGCGGGCCGGCGGGCCGAGAGGGGGGGCCGCCGGCGTGGTTTGCTACACGTATGTGTTGGGTGGGCGGGCTTGTATCGTTCCCTACAGACTGGGTGCCGTTTGTGCGGTTTGCAACACCAGAAAGAGGCGGGTGGACAGGTTGCGAGAAAAGCGGATTTGGCCAATTAAATCAACGACTTGAGATCATTTTTTGATGGTGGCACGGCATTTGCAAATAGGGGTGTGCACCGACGATGACTTGCCGAATGCGTGACTTGAGACGAAGACCAATAAAAGTTTCGAAGCGGCGCCCCAACGGCTGCAAGTGTGATGACAAAACTGCTTTGAACGACATCGTAATTTCTTACACCAGAGCTACACCGCTTATTTCTAGGAGAATCAAATGGCCTCACTCAGACAAATCGCCTTCTACGGCAAAGGCGGCATCGGCAAGTCCACCACGTCGCAAAATACCCTCGCCGCACTGGCCCAGATGGGGCAGCGCATCCTCATCGTCGGCTGCGATCCCAAGGCTGATTCGACCCGCCTGATCCTGCACGCCAAGGCTCAGGACACCATCCTGTCGCTGGCTGCCGATGCCGGTTCGGTGGAGGACCTGGAGCTGGAAGACGTCATGAAGATCGGCTACCAGAACATCCGTTGCGTCGAATCCGGCGGCCCGGAACCGGGCGTCGGTTGCGCTGGCCGCGGTGTGATCACCTCGATCAACTTCCTCGAAGAAGAGGGCGCCTACGATGGCACCGACTACGTCTCCTACGACGTGCTGGGCGACGTCGTGTGCGGTGGCTTTGCCATGCCGATCCGTGAAAACAAGGCGCAGGAAATCTACATCGTGATGTCTGGCGAGATGATGGCCATGTACGCCGCCAACAACATCTCCAAGGGCATTTTGAAGTACGCCAACTCCGGTGGCGTGCGTCTGGGCGGTCTGATCTGCAACGAGCGTCAGACCGACAAGGAACTGGAACTGGCCACCGCCCTGGCCGCCAAGCTCAACAGCAAGCTGATCCATTTCGTGCCGCGCGACAACATCGTGCAGCACGCCGAGCTGCGCCGCATGACCGTGCTGGAATACGCGCCCGATTCCAAGCAGGCTGGCGAATACCGCACCCTGGCCACCAAGATCCACGAAAACGCCGGCAACGGCACCATCCCCACCCCGATCACCATGGACGAGCTGGAAGACCTGCTGATGGAGCATGGCTTGATGCCTGTCGTTGATGAATCGATGGTGGGCAAGACGGCCGAAGTAGCGGCCTGAACATCATCTTCTGCCTGCTGTTGATGCTGCAAGGTCCTGGTCGCCCCAGCCTCTGTCTTTCGAAGCGAAGGCGGCCAGGACCGCAAGAAAAAGGGTAGCGCAGGTTTGTTGACCGGACTGGCATACGACCGGGTATGTCTCCCGCGACTAATTTTATCGGAGGGCCCATGAGCCTCACAGTTGAAGAAACCACGGCACGCAATACGGAATTGATCAATGAGGTCCTCAAGGCCTATCCGGACAAGACCGCCAAGCGTCGCGCCAAGCACCTCACCACCCAGGAAGAGGGCAAGTCGGATTGCAACGTCAAATCCAACATCAAGTCGATCCCCGGCGTGATGACCATTCGCGGCTGCGCCTATGCCGGTTCCAAGGGCGTGGTCTGGGGACCGATCAAGGACATGATCCACATCAGCCATGGTCCGGTCGGCTGTGGCCAGTACTCCTGGGGCTCGCGCCGCAACTATTACATCGGCAAGACTGGTATCGATAGCTTCGTGACCATGCAGTTCACGTCCGATTTCCAGGAAAAGGACATCGTCTTCGGCGGTGACAAGAAGCTGGAAAAGATCGTCGACGAGATCCAGGAACTGTTCCCGCTCAACAAGGGAATTTCGGTGCAATCCGAATGCCCGATCGGCCTGATCGGTGACGACATCGAAGCGGTGTCCAAGAAGAAGTCCAAGCAATACGACGGCCATACCATCGTGCCGGTGCGCTGCGAAGGCTTCCGTGGCGTGTCGCAGTCACTGGGCCACCACGTGGCCAACGACGCCATCAAGGAATGGGTGCTGGACAAGATGGACCCGGACAAGAACCAGTTCGTGGCGACACCGTATGACGTGGCCATCATCGGCGACTACAACATCGGCGGCGATGCCTGGTCCTCGCGCATCCTGCTGGAGGAAATCGGTCTGCGCGTGATCGCCCAGTGGTCCGGCGACGGTACCCTCGCCGAAATGGAAAACACCCCCAAGGCCAAGCTCAACGTGCTGCACTGCTATCGATCGATGAACTACATCTCGCGCCATATGGAAGAGAAATTCGGCATTCCCTGGGTCGAGTACAACTTCTTCGGCCCCAGTCAGATCGAGACATCGCTGCGCCAGATTGCCAGTCACTTCGACGACAAGATCAAGGAAGGTGCCGAGCGCGTCATCGCCAAGTACAAGGCCCTCACCGATGCCGTGATCGCCAAGTACCGTCCGCGCCTGGAAGGCAAGACCGTGATGCTGTTTGTCGGTGGCCTGCGTCCGCGTCACGTGATCGATGCCTATGGCGACCTGGGCATGAAGGTGGTGGGCACCGGTTATGAATTCGGCCACAACGACGACTACCAGCGCACCACCCACTATGTGGAAGACGGCACGCTGATCTACGACGACGTGACCAGCTATGAATTCGAGAAGTTCGTCGAGAAGATCGAGCCCGATCTGGTCGGCTCCGGGATCAAGGAGAAATACGTCTTCCAGAAGATGGGCGTGCCGTTCCGCCAGATGCACTCCTGGGATTACTCGGGCCCGTATCACGGCTATGACGGCTTCGCCATCTTCGCCCGCGACATGGACATGGCCATCAATAGCCCGGTGTGGGGCATGGCCAAGGCGCCGTGGAAGGCTTGAGCCGAATCGATTCGGAGATGGAAGGACGCAGCACTGTGCCCGCCGCCTGTCGTCCATCCGACCCGAGCCTGGATCATTTGATCAGTTGAATTGAAGGGGTATCATCATGCCGCAAAACGCCGATAGCGTTCTGGACCACGAGAATCTGTTCCGCCAGCCGGAATACCGCGAACTGCTCGCCCGCAAGAAAGACGAGTTCGAGTTCGCCGTTCCGCTGGACAAGGTTCAGGACGTGGCCGAATGGACCAAGACCAAGGAATATCAGCAAAAGAACTTCGCCCGCGAGGCGCTGACCATCAATCCGGCCAAGGCCTGCCAGCCGCTGGGTGCGGTGTATGCCGCCGTCGGCTTCCAGAACACGCTGCCGTTTGTGCATGGATCGCAGGGCTGCGTGGCGTATTACCGCTCGCACTTTTCGCGTCACTTCAAGGAACCGACTTCCTGCGTATCGTCGTCGATGACAGAAGACGCCGCCGTCTTCGGTGGTCTCAACAACATGATCGACGGCCTGGCCAATGCCCTGAGCCTGTACAAGCCGGAGATGATCGCCGTCTCCACCACCTGCATGGCCGAGGTGATCGGTGATGATCTCGACTCCTTCATCAAGAATGCCAAGGACAAGGGCAGCGTGCCGGCAGAATATGACGTGCCGTTCGCCCATACCCCAGCCTTCGTCGGCAGCCACGTGACCGGCTATGACAATGCCTTGAAGGGTATCCTGACGCACTTCTGGGATGGCAAGGCCGGCACCGTGCCAGCACTGGAAAGAAAGCCCAACGAGCGCATCAATTTCATCGGCGGTTTCGATGGCTTCGTGGTCGGCAACCTGCCCGAGGTCAAGCGCATCTTCAAGCTGATGGGCGTGGATGGCACCATCGTGTGTGATCCCTCGGAGGTCTGGAATACCCCGACTGACGGGCAGTTCCGCATGTACAGCGGCGGCACCACCAAGCAGGAAGTGATCGAGGCCGTCGACGCCAAGGCCACCGTGGTGTTCCAGGAGTTCAGCACGCTCAAGACTGCCAAGTACATCGCGGAGAAGGGCCAGGAAGTGGTCGCCCTCAACCATCCGATGGGCGTGGCCGGTACGGACCGGTTCCTGATGGAGCTGTCACGCCTGAGCGGCCAACCCATCCCGGCCGAACTGGAACTGGAGCGTGGCCGCCTGGTCGATGCCATCGCCGATTCGCAGGCGCACTTGCATGGCAAGAAGTTTGCCTTGTATGGTGACCCCGACATGATGATCGGCATGACCCAGTTCCTGCTGGAGCTGGGCTGTGAGCCGACCCACATCCTGTCCACCAACGGCGATGCCGAATGGGCGGCCAAGGTGCAGGCGCTGCTGGACGGGTCTCCCTTCGGCAAGGACTGCAAGGTCTATCCCAAGCGCGACTTGTGGCACCTGCGCTCCCTGCTGTTCACGGAGCCGGTGGACTTCCTGATCGGCAATACCTATGGCAAGTATCTGGAGCGCGACTGCGGCGTGCCGCTGATCCGCCTGGTGTTCCCGGTCTTCGACCGCCATCACTACCATCGCTTCCCCATCTGGGGTTATGCCGGTGCGATGCGCGTGCTGGTGATGATCCTTGACGAATACTTCGAAGCCCTGGATGCCAATACGGTGGTGGCCGGCGAGACCGATTATTCCTACGACATCATCCGCTGAGCGCGCTGGACGTCCCGCCAGTCAGAAGTGCCGCCTGGCGGGATGCCCGACTGGATGCGTAGTGCCCCGGCAGCAACCCAGCTAAGCATGGAGAGCGATCATGACGGCGTTGAAGCTGAAGATCCAGGAAGTCTTCGAAGAACCGGCCTGCGACAAGAACCAGGCCAAAACGGAGAAGCAACGCAAGGCAGGCTGCAGCAAGCAGCTGGCGCCGGGCGCGGCAGCCGGCGGCTGCGCCTTCGATGGCGCCAAGATCGCCTTGCAGCCGATCGTGGACGTGGCCCACCTGGTGCATGGTCCCATCGCCTGCGAAGGCAATTCCTGGGATAACCGCCATGCGGCTTCGTCCGGTGTCCAGACCTATCGCACCGGTTTCACCACCGACATCAATGAGATCGACGTCATCTACGGTGGTGAAAAGCGGCTCTACAAGGCGGTCAAGGAAATCATCGAGAAATATGATCCGCCAGCGGTATTCGTCTACCAGACCTGTGTCACTGCGCTGACGGGCGACGATATCGAGGCCGTCTGCAAGGCCGCCAGCGCCAAGTTCGGCAAGCCGGTGATTCCGGTCAATTCGCCCGGCTTTGCCGGGGTCAAGAACCTGGGCAACAAGCTGGCCGGGGAAGCCTTGCTCGATTACGTGATCGGGACGGTCGAACCGGAATTCACCACGCCCTACGACATCAACATCATCGGCGAATACAACCTGTCCGGCGAGTTGTGGCAGATCACGCCCTTGCTTGATGCCATGGGCGTACGGGTGCTTTCCTGCATCAGCGGCGATGGCCGCTATCGCGAGATTGCCTCTTCGCACCGGGCCCGGGCATCAATGATGGTGTGTTCCAAGGCCATGATCAATGTGGCACGCAAGATGGAGGAACGTTACGGGATTCCCTTCTTTGAAGGGTCTTTCTATGGGATCGGCGACGTCTCCGATTCGTTGCGCCAGATCGCGCGCCTGCTGGTGCAGCAAGGTGCACCAGCCGAGTTGACGGATCGCACCGAAGCCTTGATCGCGGTGGAAGAAGCGCGCGCCTGGAGTCGTCTGGCGCATTACAAGAAGCGCCTGGCGGGCAAGCGTGTGCTGTTGATTACCGGCGGTGTGAAGTCCTGGTCAGTGGTAGCGGCCTTGCAGGAGGTCGGCATCGAAATCGTCGGCACCAGCGTGAAGAAATCGACCCGCGAGGACAAGGAGCGAATCAAGGAAATCATGGGGGATGAAGCCCACATGATCGATGACATGACGCCGCGCGAGATGTATGCCATGTTGAAAGAGGCGCGCGCCGACATCATGCTCTCGGGCGGACGTTCGCAATTCATCGCGCTCAAGGCCAAGATGCCCTGGCTGGACATCAACCAGGAGCGCCATCATGCCTATGCCGGCTACGAGGGCATGATCACGCTGGTCTCGGAAATCGACCGCGCCCTGTACAACCCGGTGTGGGAGCAGGTGCGTGCACCGGCGCCCTGGGAGTAAGCGCATGGCCATCATCGAGACTTCCTCCAAGGCGGCAGCCGTCAACCCGCTCAAGATGAGCCAGCCGCTGGGAGCGGCCTATGCCTTCCTGGGCATGAACCGCTGTATGCCGGTCATGCATGGTTCCCAGGGCTGCACCTCGTTCGGGCTGGTGTTGCTGGTGCGACATTTCCGCGAAGCGATTCCCTTGCAGACCACCGCCATGAACGAGGTATCAAGCATCCTGGGCGGGATGGAGAACATCGAAAAGGCGGTCTTGAACATCCGCCTGCGCGCCAAGCCGGACCTGATCGCCATCTGTTCCACCGGGCTGACCGAAACCAAGGGCGATGACGTCGATGCCTATCTCAAACTGATCCGCCAGAAGCATCCCGACCTTGCCGATACTGCGCTGGCCTATGTCTCCACGCCTGACTACACGGGCGCCTTCCAGGATGGCTGGGCCAGGGCCGTGGAGGCATTGATCCGCGCGCTGGGTGAGCCGCAGCCGGACATCCAGACGCGCGCCAACCAGATCAATCTGCTGGCGGGGTGCCATCTGACACCGGCCGATATCGAGGAATTGCGCGACATCGTGCAATCCTTCGGGCTGGACCCGATCGTGTTGCCGGATGTGTCGGGTTCGCTGGATGGCCATCTACCCGACAATTTCAGTCCGACCTCGATGGGCGGTACTACCCTGGCCGACATGCGTGCGCTGGGCGCTTCCGTCGTCACCATCGCCATCGGCGAACAGATGCGCGCCAGTGCCCAGGCCGTGCAGGAGTTGAGCGGGGTGCCGTATGTGGTGTTCGACCGGCTGACCGGCCTGCAGGCCAATGACCGTTTCCTGGCCTATCTGGAATACGTGTCGGGCCAGTCGATTCCGGCGCGCTATCGGCGTCAGCGCAGCCAGTTGCAGGATGCCATGCTGGATGGCCACTTCTTCTTCGGCGGGGTCAAGGTCGCCATCGGTGCCGAACCGGACCTGTTGCTGGCACTCTCGACATGGCTGGCCGAGATGGGCTGCGAGATCGGCTGTGCCGTGACCACCACGACCTCGCCGGTGCTCGATGGCGTACCCGCAGCCCGGGTGGTGATCGGCGACCTGGAGGACCTGGAGCAGGGCGCGCGCCGGGTCAGCGCCGGTCTGCTGGTGACGCATTCGCACGGACGCCAGGCGGCCGAGCGCCTGCATATTCCCTTCCATCGCGCCGGCTTGCCCATGTTCGACCGCCTGGGGGCCGGGCACTGTCTTTCGGTCGGCTATCGCGGCACACGTGGATTGATTTTCGAGATCGGCAACCTGTTGCTGGCCGAAGGCCATGCACATACCCCGGATGACTGGCAACTGCCGCAGAGCACGCGCGATGCCCTGGCGCTGGCCACGTCCGTTCAAGGAGAAAGCTCATGAAAGTGGCATTTGCAACCCAGGATCTGCAGCGCGTGGATGCGCATTTCGGCTGGGCCAAGAACCTGGCGGTGTTTGAGGTCTGGCCCAATGGTTACAGCTTCGTGCAGACGCACAGCTTCGACGGCGATCTCAAGGAGGACGGCGACGAAGACAAGCTGGCCCCCAAGATCGAGGCCATCAAGGATTGCGCCATCCTGTACGTGGCCGCCATCGGCGGCTCGGGCGCCGCACGGGTGGTAGCCAACCGCATCCACCCGGTCAAGGTGGCGCAGGCCGAACCTATCCTGGACATCCTTGACAAGCTGCAGGAAGTGCTCAAGGGTACACCGGCACCATGGCTGCGCAAGGCCATGCAAAAGGGCCAGGAACGCGACATCAATTTTGAAGAGGAAGTGTGAACCATGACTGCCATCGCCACTCAAGAGGCCCCGGTCGCCATCGACAGCCCGTTCGTGCAGGAGCTCATCAAGCAATGGCGCGCGCAGGATACCCATGGCGCCTGGGACGGCAAGAGCAACGCAGACCTGCTGGCGCCCTACATCATCACGCGCGAGCAGCGCCGCGAGATTCCCATCATCGGCGACCCCGATCCTGAAACCCTGTGGCGCCTGGAATTGTTCTACAACGCCGTCGGGCTGGCGATTGAACGCCAGACCGGCAGCATCGCCACGCCCATGATGAAGATGTCGCATGAGGGCTTTGGACGCATGGTGCTCATGGCCGGGCGCCTGGTAGTGGTCAACAAGCACTTGCGGGATGTGCATCGCTTCGGCTTCGAGAGCGTGGACAAGCTGGCCGAGGAGGGCGGCAAGATCGTGGCAGCCGGGGTCGAGATGATCCGGCAGTTCCCCGAAGTGGTCAATTACGGCTGAGGGCACTGGCCACAAGGAGAACGGACATGCAGGACAGGGAAGCGCTCAAGGCGCAAGTCAAGAAGCTCAACCAGCAGGCCACCGCCTTGAAGATGGATTTGCACGATCTGTCCGAGGATTTGCCGACCGGCTGGGAAAAGATCCTGGAGGTCGCACAGAAGGCCTATGACGCCCATGCCGCCCTGGCCGAGGCACGGCGCGCACTTGAGGATGAGAACGAAAGACAGCCATGACGACATTCACGGTCAAGCTTCCCGGCGGTGCCGACTGGACGCCACAGTTCGTCGGCCAGATCAATGAAGACAAATGCATCGGCTGCGGCCGTTGCTTCAAGGTATGCGGCCGCGACGTGCTGGCCCTGGTCGGGATCAATGACGAGGGCCAGCGCATCGCGGTCGATCCTGATGATGACGAGGATGAGGAGTACGAAAGAAAGATCATGACCATCGCCAACCGCGACAATTGCATCGGTTGCGAAGCCTGCTCACGGATTTGCCCCAAGAAGTGCTACACCCATGGGAGCGCGCAGGTCTGATCGTCCATTTCCCTTTGAAGCTTTTTTCGTTCTCTGACACCGACCCAGGAGGCCCCAAAATGAGCTACAGCCAGGCAGGTTATGTGGAATTGATGGAAGCAGCGCGCGACCCGGACCATGTGGTGACGCTGGCCTTTGCCGGCCTGATCGCACTGGCCGTTCATCGTCCGGCCCCCTATGACGTACCCATCGCCGCCCTCGATGCCGAGGCCCTGGCGGCCTTGCGTGAGCGCTATTTTCCGGAGTTGACGGCGCCTCTGTATGGCTCCCGCAGTGGGTTGTCCGGCGAGGCCTGTGCGCCGCCGCCGATCGACGAATTCGATGACCTGCTGGCCATGCTGATGGATTGCCGCACCTACGACGACCAGGAAAGTACCTGGCTGGCCCACGCCGTCGCCACGGCCTGCATGGGGTCCAACCATCTCTGGCAAGACATGGGCTTGCCCAACCGGACGGCCTTGTCACGGCTGATCAGTCATTACTTTTCCATCCTGGCGGAGCGCAACGTCAGCGACATGAAGTGGAAGAAGTTCTTCTATCGGCAATTGTGCGAACGCGAAGGGCTGGTGCTGTGCCAGGCCCCCAGCTGCGGCAATTGTTCCGATTACCTCAAGTGCTTCGGTCCGGAAGATGCCAATCCATTGCTCGGCTTGAACTGAGCCGGCGCTGGCGTCTTCATTCGTCTCCTTTTTTCAAGGAACAAGTCCATGTTGCGTAAGCTGATGCTGGCCTGTACCTGGCTGTGGCTGTTGATGCCGGGCGCCCGGGCCGAGGAGGTCCACGTGGCCGTTGCGGCCAATTTCACCCAGCCGTTCAAGCAGATCGCCGCCGCGTTCGAGCAGGCCACCGGTCACAAGGTGGTGGCGGCGTTCGGTTCTACCGGCCAGTTCTATGCCCAGATCAACAATGGCGCGCCATTCGAGATCTTGCTGGCGGCGGACGCCGACACGCCCGCTCTGCTGGAAAAGCAGAACACCGCCGTGGCCGGCAGCCGCTTCACCTACGCATGCGGCAAGCTGGTGCTCTGGAGCGCCAAGTCGGGCGTAGTGGACGCGCAGGGGGAGATCCTGAAGAAGGGCGCCTTCGAGCACCTGTCGCTGGCCAATCCCAAGCTGGCGCCGTATGGCCTGGCGGGCGTGCAGACGATGCAGAAGCTCGGGCTTGAAGAGACCTTGCGGCCCAAGATCGTGCAGGCGGAAAACATCAACCAGGCTTACCAGTTCATCGCCAGCGGCAATGCCTTGCTCGGCTTCGTGGCTTTGTCGCAAGTGGTCAGGAACGGGCAGATCGCCGACGGCTCGGCCTGGATCGTGCCGGCCGAGCTGTATGCGCCGATCCTGCAGGACGCGGTCCTGCTGGAAAAAGGCCGCGCCCATCCCGCTGCCCTGGCGTTGATGACTTACCTCAAGAGCGCGCCGGCGCGCCAGGTCATCCGCGCCTACGGCTACGCGCTGGATCGCTAGGCCGGCCATGTGGTTGACCGCCGAAGACTGGAGTGCGGTGCGCCTGACGCTGAGCCTGGCCGGCATCGTCACGGTGCTGCTGCTGTTGCTAGGCACCCCGCTGGCCTGGTGGCTGGCACGCACGCGCTCGGGCTGCCGCTATTGGGTGGCCGCAGTGGTGGCCTTGCCGCTGGTCTTGCCGCCAGCGGTGCTGGGCTTCTATCTGTTGGTGCTCATGGGCCCGCAAGGGCCGGTGGGCCAGCTCACCCAGGCATTGGGGCTGGGCTTGTTGCCCTTCAGTTTTGGCGGACTGGTGCTGGCCTCGTTGCTGTATTCGATGCCCTTCGTGGTCCAGCCCTTGCAAAACGCCTTCGAGGCCATCGGTGAACGGCCCATGGAAGTGGCGGCGACCCTGCGCGCCTCGCCGCTGGATGCCTTCTTTACCGTGGCCGTGCCCTTGGCCGGGCCGGGCTTCCTGACGGCGGCGGTGCTTGGTTTTGCCCATACCGTAGGGGAGTTCGGCGTGGTGCTGATGATCGGCGGCAATATCCCCGGCAAGACACGGGTCTTGTCGATGCAGATCTATGACCACGTGGAAGCTTTCGAATACGCCCAGGCGCACCGGCTGGCAGGCGCCATGCTGGTGTTTTCCTTCCTGGTGCTGCTGGTGATGATGCGGCTGGGACGCGCCGGCAAGTCCGGACTCAAGCCAGCCAAGTCCGCCCGCGCACCACAGGACGCTACGGTGCAGGCGGGCGACGCTACCAGGAGATCGACATGAAGCCAGCCATGGTTGAGCCCAGCATCGCGCAGCCCGGGATCATCGCGAAGATGGCGTATGGCTATGGTGGCGCGGGCGAGTTCCAGCTTGACCTGGATCTGAAATTGCCGGGGCGGGGTGTGAGCGCCTTGAGCGGGCCCTCCGGCTGCGGCAAGACTACCTTCCTGCGCTGCATGGCCGGCCTGCTGCGCCCGAGCCGGGGATACCTGGAGGTCAACGGCGAGGTCTGGCAGGATTCGCAGCGCCAGTATTTCTTGCCGACTCATCGACGCGCGCTGGGATACGTATTCCAGGAGGCCAGCCTGTTGCCGCATCTGTCGGTGAGCCGCAATCTGGACTATGGTGCGCGCCGCAGCAAGGCCGCTCCCGGCACCACGCCACGCCAGAAGATCATTGAGCTGCTGGGCATCGGTTCCCTGCTGCAGGCCATGCCATCGGCCTTGTCAGGCGGGGAGCGCCAGCGCGTGGCTATGGCGCGCGCCTTGTTCACGGCACCGCGCCTGTTGCTCATGGACGAACCGATGGCCGCACTGGACAACGACCGCAAGCGCGATATCCTGCCTTACCTGGAACGCCTGCGTGACGAGCTGGCCATTCCCATTCTCTACATCAGCCACCATCCTGAAGAAATCGCGCGTCTGGCCGATACGCTGGTATTGATGCGGCAGGGCCGCTGCCTGGCCAGCGGCCCTCTGACGACACTGCTGTCACGACTCAATCTGCCCCTGGCCCATGCAGAGGATGCCGGGGCCGTGATCGAGGCCAAGGTTGCTGCCCATGACGAGAGGTATCACCTGACCCGCCTGGTGCTGGCCGGTGGCGAGATTTTCGTGCCGCGACGGGAGTTGCCGGCCGGTCAGCCGGTGCGGCTGCAAATCCATGCGCGCGACGTCAGCCTGGCCCTGAGCCCCAGCCATGACAGCAGCATCCTCAACCGGCTGGCGGCCACGGTGCTCAAGCTGGCGCCAGCGCAGCATCCGGCCCACGTGCTGATCGTGCTGGATGCCGGCGGAGAACAACTGTTGGCGCGCATCACGCGGCGCTCCTGCGATCAGCTCGCCCTGGTGCCGGGGCAGCCGGTGTGGGCGCAGATCAAGTCGGTAGCCTTGTTGTAGACATGATGCCATCGCCTGATTCTTGAACGCACGGGAAAGGCCGCAGCCGCGCTGGCGATGCGGCCTTTTCCCGACGAGCACTCAACCGAACTTGAACAGGATGCCATAGCCGCCACGGGGATATTCCCATGCCACGTTGCGGTGTTCGGTACAGATCACGCGGCAGGTGCCGCATTCCAGGCAGCCATCGGTGGTCAGCAGGATCTGGCCGCCGCCTTCGGCGGTATAGCAACCGGCCGGGCAGCAGGTCAGACATTGCTGGGTCTTGCACTGATCAGCGCACACCGACTGGTTCTTGATGGCGATATGCGGACGGCCGCTGTCGATCTTGTAGCGGTTCTGGAACAGTTTTTCCTCGACCTTGGACGTGCTCATTCGAAAGCCCTCCACATTTTGTAGGCATCACCCACCAATCCGAACAGGGAGCGCCGCTGGGTGAAGCTGCGCCGGATGTCTCGTTCCTTGGATTTCTTGTCGGTCCCGTCGACCTTGAGCATGTGATGCGCTGCCTGGTTGAGCAGTTCGGGGTAGGTATTCAACAGGTGCGGATTGCGATGGAAGATGCCGGGCAGGGCGCGGTATTTCTTCAGGTCCTTGATGACGAAGCTCTCGTTGAGCGCGGTGCGATAGCGTGCCAGGTTGCGCTCGCTCAGGGGCAGTCCTTCGGCGCGCAGCGCAATCACGGTTTCGGCAGCCAGGCGGCCGCTGGTCATGGCCAGGTTGGAACCTTCACGATGTACCGCGTTGACGAACATGCCCGAGTCGCCCACGACCATCCAGCCACTGCCATAGAGGCAGGGAATGGAGTGGTAGCCGCCCTCGGGAATGAGGTGGGCTGCATACTCCTTCATTTCTCCGCCTTCGAGCAGCGGTGCAATGGCCGGATGGGCCTTCATGTCTTCCAGCAGTTGGTAGGGCGAGCATTTCTGCCGTTTGAGGTCGGACAACATGCAGCCCACGCCGACGGTCACCGAGTCGCGGTTGGTGTAGAGAAAGCCGGTACCCATCATGCCCTTGGTGATCTTGCCGACCATCTCGATGACCACGCCGGCGTCGCCGCTGACGTTGAAGCGACTGGCGATGGTTTCCTCCGGCATGAAATGGATTTCCTTGACCGCCAGCGCCACCTCGGCCGGATCGAGTTCTGGGCGAAAGCCGGCTTTGCGGGCCAGCACCGAATTGACGCCATCGGCCAGCACCACGATGTCGGCATAGATCGAGCCACCCACACGATCGGTCTGCACGCCCACGACGTGCTGGCCATCCATGAGCAGATCGGTCACGGTGGTCTCACAGATCAGCAGGGCACCGGCCTCTTGCACTTTCTGCGAAAACCATTTGTCGAACTGGGCGCGGATGATGGTGTAGCGGTTGTAGGGCGGCTTGTTGAAGTCTTCCGAGCGGTAGTGGCCGCCGATGAAGGATTGATCATCCAGCACCCACATGCGCTGCTCGATGATGTGGCGCTCCAGCGGCGCGTCTTCGCGAAAGTCGGGAATGATGCGCTCCAGCGCATCCGAGTAGAGGATGGCGCCTTGCACGTTCTTGGAACCTGGATATTCCCCCCGTTCGATCTGCAGCACCTTCAGTCCAGCCTTGGCCATGGTGTAGGCACAGGCATTGCCGGAGGGCCCGGCGCCGACCACGATGGCATCGAATTTCTCAGTCATGCTGTTCTCCCTGTTATGGCTCAGCTCGCCATGCGCATCGTGGCCAGTTGTTGACGGAAGGCCTCGGTCAGGGCCGGCAGGATGGTCATGGCGTTGCCGACGATGCCGTAGCTGGCGAAGTCGAAGATGGGGGCGTTGGGATCACTGTTGATGGCAATGATCACGTCCGAGTCGGCCATGCCGACACGATGCTGGATGGCGCCCGAGATACCGGCCGCGATATACAGCTTGGGCCGTACGGTCTTGCCGGATTGCCCGACCTGGCGCTCGGCCTGGACCCAGTTGGCTTGCACCACCGGGCGCGTGGCACCCACCTCGGCCCCCAGCACCATGGCCAGGTCCCAGATCAGCTGGAAATTCTCGGCCCGTTTCATGCCGCGTCCACCTGCCACGATGATGTCGGCAAACGGTAGCTGCGGCTTGTCTTGCTGATTGTCGGGGATGTATTCCAAGACCTTGGTGATGATGTCGTTCTCGATCAGGCACAGTGGATGCTCGATGATCTGGCCGCTGCGGCTCCGGTCGGGCTCCGGCATGGCCATCACCCGCGGCCGCACGGTGGCCATCTGCGGCCGGTAGTTCAACGTCAGGATGGTACACAGCAGGCTGCCGCCAAAGGTCGGGCGCGATGCCGCCATGCTGCGGTTTTCCATGTCGATGGTGAGCCCGGTGCAGTCGGCGGTCAGGCCGGTCTTGAGTGTGGTGGCGACACTGCCGGCCAGGTCGCGCCCTTGCGCGGTGGCCCCCAGCAGCAGGATCTCCGGCTGATAGCGGTTGACCAGATCGGTGAGGCCCTTGGTGAATGGCTGATTGCGATAGGCCGACAGGGTAGGGTCGGCGATCAGGTAGCAGCTGTCGGCACCATGGTGGAAAGCCTGTTCGCAGAACTGCCGGGTCGCCAGGTCGGGCGCGCCCAATACCACGCCCGAGAGCGACACGCCGAGCTGGTCGGCCAGCTTGCGGCCTTCGCCCAGCAGCTCCCAGGAGACTGCGTGGACTTCGCCGCGCTCGTGTTCGATGAATACCCACACGCCCTGGTAGGCCTTGAGGCGTTCGTCCAGTTCGTATTTTCCCTTGCCGCCTTTGCGCTCTGGCGCATGCTTGTCGTCGTTCATGCTGTGCCTCATGGAATCGATGTTGGGAAGGTCAGGCCACTTTCCTGGCAATGGCGTCGCCCAGTTTGGGGTGTTGTGTGAAGAGCTTGCCGACCAGGGTGACGGCCAGGTCACGCGCTTCGTCGCCTTCGGCCGTGACGATCTCGGCACGGCGCGCATTGGGCTTGGGCGCAAACACCTTGCTCACCACCGTGGGCGAGCCCTTCAAGCCGATCTTGCTGACGTCCTCGATGCCGGCGGCCGCACGGTCCCAGGTACGGATCGGATGGCGGGCGGCGCGGAACATGTTTTCCATGGTGGCAAAGCGCATTTCGTTGCTGCCTTCGAGCATGGTGATGAGGCAGGGCAACCGGGTCTGGAGCACCTGCACCCCGCCTTCGGCGCGGCGCTGGATGACGATTTCGCGCGCGATGGGGTCCAGCGACACGATCTTGGAGACATAGGTCAGCAATTGCAGATCAAGCCGCTTGGCGATGCCCGGGCCGACCTGGGCCGTATCGCCGTCGATGGTCTGCTTGCCGGCCAGGACCAGATCGACGGCCTGGTCTTGTGAGATCCGCTGGATGGCAGCCGCCAGCGCATACGAGGTGGCCAGCGTATCGGCACCGGCGAAGGCGCGGTCGGTCACCAGGATGGCTTCATCGGCGCCGAAGGAAATGCATTTGCGCAGCGCCGCCTCCGCTTGCGGCGGGCCCATGGTCAGCACCGTCACCCGTCCGCCGACCTGATCCTTGATGCGCAGGGCTTCTTCCAGCGAAAACAGGTCATAGGGGTTGATGATGGCCGGTACACCCTGGCGCATGATGGTGTTGGTGACCGGATGCACGCGGATCTGGGCGCTATCCGGTACTTGCTTGATACAGACGACGATATGCATGGTGTTCTCCAAAAGGGCAGGCTCAGGCCTTGGCTGGCAGGGACATGCGCAGCATCTCCAGGGATACCGACTTGCCATGGGCATCCTGGAAAACCTTGAACACTTTCTCCTGTGCCGGCGTGGAATGCACGAAGTCGTCATAGGCGGTGGCCAGCAGGGCGCGCAGCTTCTTGAACATCTCCACTTCGTCCAGCTCGTCCAGGCCGCGTTCCTGTCGCATGTACTGATAGAAGCGCTTCAAGATGTGCAGGCGATTGACGTTCACGACCGATTGCTGGTAAGGCACACCAAAGAAATCGAGGAACTCTTCGGCGGCGGACAGTTGTTTCAGTTTTTCGGCCAGGGTCAGCATGACGGGCTCTCTTTCGTAGTTGAGCGGAACACAGGCACAGCGCGCGGGAACGGTGAATCCAAGTGCTTACATCTGGCTGGCCGCACAGGCGCCGCTTTCCAGGAAAAATCGCGTGAGTTCATCTTCGCTGGGCGCGGTCTTGGCCATCATGGTGTGGTCACGGATGCGCATGAGCATGGCTTGTGCCTGGCCATCCGAGAGCAGTATTCCCATCTTGGCGAAGGCATCCTTGACACCGCGCGAGCCTGAATGCTTGCCCAGCACGATGTGATGGCTGCGGCCCAGTTCGGCCGGGCTGAAGTGTTCATAGTTGGCGGGGTTCTTGAGCAGGCCGTCCACGTGGATGCCCGATTCATGCGTGAACACTGCTTCGCCGACGATGCTCTTGTTGGGCGCGACCGCCTTGCCGGAGGCCTTGGCCACCAGCCTGGAAATGGCCGGAAGAGAACGCGTATCGACCTGGGTCTCAATGCCATGCAGATGGCGCAAGCCCATCACCACTTCTTCCAGCGGGGCATTGCCCGCGCGCTCGCCCAGACCGTTGACGGTGGTATTGACGTGGCTGGCGCCGGCATTGATGGCGGCCAGGGTGTTGGCCGTGGCCAGGCCCAGGTCGTTGTGGGCGTGCATTTCCAGTTCGATGTCGACTTCGTGGCGCAACTGGCGGATCACTTCGTAAGTCGCAAAGGGATCGAGCAGCCCCAGCGTATCGGCAAAGCGGAAGCGCCGGGCACCGGCGGCCTGCGCCGTTTCGATCACCCGCAACAGGAAGTCCAGGTCGGCGCGGGAGGAATCCTCGCCACCGAGGCAAACCTCCATGCCCAGGTCCAGTGCCTTGGGCAGGAAATGCCGGATCTGCGCCAGCACCCAGTCGCGGTCGCGTTGCAGCTTGTGCTGTATGTGAATGTCCGACACCGGCATGGACAGGTTGACGATATCGGCGTTGCAGCGGGCGGCGGCTGCCAGGTCGGCCTCGCACATGCGGCCCCATACCATGGTCTTGCTGCGCAGAGGCAGGGCGGCGATGGCCTGGATGACCTCGATTTCGGCCTCGCCCATGATGGGAATGCCGATTTCCATCTCCGGCACGCCGATCTCATCGAGGGCGCGTGCGATGGCGATTTTTTCTTCCGCTGTGAAGGCAACACCGGCAGTCTGTTCGCCGTCGCGCAGGGTAGTGTCATTGATTGTGACCATCTTGGATTCTCCGGCAATGCGATACGAAAAATGTCTTCTGATCCTGATTTAGCAATTCATGTGCCAATGAGATTTGCAGAATAAATTCCTTAAAAATCAATGTGATAAGTGACTCGCCTGGTGTTTTTCGGTAGTCCGTGGCCCTTGTCACTTTTGTCGTGTTTGTCGTGTCTTGTCCGGCCTTGCCGCCCCGGCACACCGCGCAGTCCTCAGTCCCGTTCGCGTGCCAGATTGACGGTGTAGAGCGGCAGCTCGACCACCAGGTCCTGCTGCCTGAGCACCACTTGGCACGCCAGCCGCGACTGTGCGCTCAAGCCCCAGGCGCGGCCCAGTTGGTCTTCCTCGTCATCACTGGCCGACGCTAGTGAGTCGAAGCCTTCATGGACGATCACATGGCAGGTGGAACACGCACAGGATTTTTCGCAGGCGTGCTCCAGTGCGATCCCGTTCTTGAGCAAGGCATCGCACAGGAACTGGCCGCTACGGGCATCGAAGCTGCTGCCTTCGGCGCACAGTACGGGATGGGGACGAACGGTGATGTGCGGCATGGCAGCTCCCGATGTGGCCGGGATGGCCCCGGTCAGGGTTGGAACATCTAGTCATGAGCCCAGGTCGATGGCCTCAAGGCGCTGCCCAGAGAGGGCCAGCGAGACACTGGCATTCATGCGCCGGGCGGCGAATTCCTGGGTGGCCTGGTTCAGGGCATCGCATGCGCGGCCGAGCGCAGCGATGTTGTCGTCATTGGCTTCGCGTGCGGTCTCGATCAGTTCCGTCAGGGCATAGAGGTGCAGGCGGATGTGCGCCTGTTCGGTGGCGCTGAGCAGGCTGTGGCCGTCGCGCTTGAGGGCGGCATCGGTGGCGTCGGCCACCTGGCGGGCGTTGACCTGGGCTTCACGCAGCGTGCGCATCTTCATGTCATCGGTGGCGTGCCCTGCGGCTTCGGAGAGCATACGGGCGATGTTGGCATCATCCAGTCCATAGGATGGCTTGACGGTGACGGCCGCTTCCACGCCGGTGCTTTGTTCGCGTGCCGAGACCGACAGCAGTCCGTCGGCATCGATCTGGAAGCTCACGCGGATACGGGCAGCGCCGGCTACCATGGGAGGAATGCCGCGCAACTCGAGATGTGCCAGGGAGCGGCAATCGGCCACCAGTTCCCGTTCACCTTGCAGCACGTGCACGCTCATGGCGGTCTGGCCATCCTTGAAGGTGGTGAATTCCTGCGCTCGTGCCACCGGAATGGTGGAGTTGCGCGGGATGATCTTTTCCACCAGGCCACCCATGGTTTCCAGTCCCAGCGAGAGCGGACAGACGTCCAGCAGCAGCCAGTCGCTTTGCTGGCGATTGCCGGCCAGGACATTGGCCTGCATGGCCGCGCCCAGTGCCACGACCTGGTCCGGATCAAGATCGGTCAAAGGTGGCTGGCCGAAGAAGTCGGCCACGGCGGCGCGTACCTGCAGCATCCGAGTCGATCCACCGACCAGGACCACGCCTTCGATCTCGGACACGCCCAGTCCCGCGTCGCGCAGTGCCTTGCGGGTGGGCAGCAGGGTACGGGCCAGCAAGTCCCGGCTGATGGACGCAAATACCTCGCGCGTCAACGACAAGTGCACGGCCTGACCCGACGACAGGTTCAGCTCAATGGTCGCGCTGGGCTCCCGGCTCAGGGTTTCCTTGGCGTGCCGCGCAGCAGTGAGCAGGCGGCGGGTATCTTGCGTGGTGAGCTCTGCGCTTGCCAGCTGGCTCTGGCCGAGGATCCAGTCATGGATGCAGCGATCGAAGTCATCGCCACCCAGGGCGCCATCGCCATTGGTGGCCAGCACTTCAAAGACCCCGCGCGAGAGTTTGAGGATGGAAATGTCAAAGGTGCCGCCCCCCAGGTCATAGATGGCGAACACGCCTTCGGCAGCCTGGTCGAGGCCATAGGCAATGGCAGCCGCCGTGGGTTCATTGAGCAGCCGCAGCACATTCAGGCCGGCCAGGCGTGCGGCGTCTTTGGTGGCCTGGCGCTGGGCGTCATCGAAATAGGCCGGCACCGTGATGACCGCGCCGCTGAGCTCACCGCCCAGCGAGGCTTCGGCGCGCTGGCGCAATACCCGCAGGATGTCGGCCGATACGTCGATAGGTGTCTTGATGCCTGCAGCGGTATCGATCTGTACCAGGCCGGGCTTGTCGATGAAGGCATAGGGCATGTCGGCGCTGTTGCCGACGTTCATGTCGGCACGGTCGCGTCCCATCAGGCGCTTGATGGATGACAAGGTATTGCGCGGATCATCGCTCTGCGCGGCCTTGGCGGCATGGCCGACAACGGCCGGTGGCCGGTCTTCCGGCTGCAGGGAGTGGGGCGGCAGATAGCGCACGACCGAAGGCAGCAGCGCCTGGCCGGCCTCATCGGGCAGGATGCGGGCCTGGCCCGACTGGACCGTGGCCACCAGCGAATTGGTGGTGCCCAGGTCGATGCCCACTGCCAGCCGGTGCTGATGCGGCGCCGTGCTGCGGCCAGGTTCGGCGATCTGGAGCAGGGACATGGCCTAGACCGCGAAGCTTTCGCCGCAGCCGCACTGATTCTTGGCGTTGGGATTGTTGAACTTGAAGCCCTCGTTGAGCCCTTCGCGCACGAAGTCCAGCTCGGTGCCATCGAGGTAGGGCAGGCTCTTGGGGTCAATCAGCACGGTCACGCCATGGCTTTCGAAGCGCAGGTCCTGCGGCTCGGCGACGTCGGCATATTCGAGCGCATACGCCATGCCGGAACAGCCGCTGGTCTTGACTGCCAGGCGCAAGCCGACAGCGCTGCGCTTGGCCAGGAAGGCGTGCACGCGGCGCGCGGCGTTTTCAGTGAGGGTGATGCTCATTGCCGTCTCTCCTCAGACCGAGAATGAACTGCCGCAGCCACAGGTGGTGGTGGCATTGGGATTCTTGATGATGAAGCGCGAGCCTTCCAGGCCTTCTTCGTAGCCGATCTCGGCGCCATTGAGGTATTGCATGCTCATGGCATCGACCAGCAGCGAGACACCGTTGCGCTCGATGCAGAAGTCGTCTTCGTTGACGGCATCGTCGAAGGCGAAGCCATATTCGAAGCCGGAGCAGCCGCCGCCGCTGACGTAGATGCGCAGCTTGAGTTCGGCATTGCCTTCTTCGCTGATCAACTCGCTGACCTTGGCCACGGCCGAATCGGTAAAGATGAGGGGGGCGTCGGCGGTGATGCTGTCGGTATCGGGCATGATGGACCTCCAGGAAATGGGGATGGGAACCGGCCGTTTCGTCTCAGTCGGCGATGGGTGCGCAGATCGGGTATTGCTTGGGGGCAGGGGCCGCCTGCTGGGCCTCGGGCGCGGCGTCATGCCGGCTGCGGTAATCCGCTACGGCGGCCTTGATGGCATCTTCGGCCAGGATGGAGCAGTGAATCTTCACCGGCGGTAAGGCCAGTTCGTCGGCGATGGCGGTGTTCTTGATGTCCAGCGCCTGGTCGAGGGTGCGCCCCTTGAGCCATTCGGTCACCAGGGAGGAAGAGGCGATGGCCGAACCGCAGCCGTAGGTCTTGAACCGGGCGTCTTCGATGATGCCGTTGTGATCGACCTTGATCTGCAGCTTCATCACGTCGCCACAGGCAGGCGCGCCCACCATGCCGGTGGCCACGCTGGTGTCGTCCTTGTCGAAGCTGCCGACGTTGCGCGGGTTTTCGTAGTGGTCCATCAATTTGTCGCTGTAAGCCATGATGTGCTCCTTGTCAGTGTGCAGCCCATTGCACCGTGGAGAGGTCAATGCCGTCCTTGTACATATCCCACAGAGGTGAGAGTGCCCGCAGTTTGCCGACCTTTTCACGGATCACGTTCACGGTGAAGTCGATCTCCTCGACGGTGGTAAAGCGGCCGATGGAAAAACGGATCGAACTGTGCGCCAGTTCGTCCGACAGGCCCAGTGCGCGCAGGACATAGGAGGGTTCCAGGCTGGCCGAGGTACAGGCCGACCCGGAGGACACCGCCACATCCTTGATGGCCATGAGCAGTGATTCTCCCTCGACATAGTTGAAACTGACATTGAGGTTGTGCGGCACGCGACGCTCCAGGTCGCCATTGACGAAACATTCCTCGATATCGGCAAAGCCGGCGTGCAGGCGGTCGCGCAGCATGCGGATGCGTTCGTTCTCAGTGCCCATGGCCAGGCGTGCCAGTTCGAAGGCTTCGCCCATACCGACGATCTGGTGGGTGGCCAGGGTGCCCGAGCGCAGGCCGCGTTCATGCCCGCCGCCATGCATCTGCGCCTCCAGGCGAACGCGCGGCTTGCGGCCCACATACAAGGCGCCGATTCCCTTGGGCCCATAGGTCTTGTGGGCCGAGAAGGACATCAGATCGACCTTGAGGCTCGCCAGGTCGATGGCCACCTTGCCGGTGGCCTGGGCGGCGTCCACGTGCAGGAGCACGCCTCGTGCACGGCAGATGTCGCCCAATGCGGAGATATCCTGGATCACGCCGATCTCGTTATTGACGTACATCACCGAGGCCAGGATGGTATCGGGCCGCAAGGCTGCTTCGAAGGCTGCCAGGTCGAGCAGGCCGTCGCTGCCGACCTCCAGGTAGGTCACTTCAAAACCGCGGCGCTCCAGCTCGCGCATGGTGTCGAGCACAGCTTTGTGTTCGGTCTTGACGGTGATGAGGTGGCGGCCCTTGCTACGCAGGAATTCAGCGGCACCCTTGATGGCCAGGTTATTGGCTTCGGTGGCGCCGGAGGTCCAGATGATTTCACGCACGTCGGCGTTGACCAGCGCGGCGACTTGCTCGCGTGCATGTTCGACCGCCGCTTCGGCGGCCCAGCCGAAGCTGTGTGAGCGGCTGGCCGGGTTGCCCGGAATATCGGTCAGATAGGGAATCATCTTTTGCGCAACGCGCGGATCAACCGGGGTGGTCGCCGAATAGTCCAGGTAGATCGGTAGCGATAAGGAAGAGGAGGGCATGGTGGCTCCGGCAAACTGTGTGGGAGAAGGGGGCTGTGCCTGGCTGTGATATGAGCTTCAGCAAAGAACATGCCATGCAGATAAATTTAGGTAACCTTTTGAATTAAAAGGGGAAATTTGTTTTTTTGTGGTTATGTTTCTGCTTGCGAGATTGTCGCTTTTGTTGGATTCGCGACGATAGGGCCGCCGATTTTGTTTCTTATGTGACGGGAGATTCAGCCCCGGCAGAGCGTGGAGTTGCGGCAGCGAGCGCAGCAATATCCGTATGGCTAACCGCTGAAACAGCCAAATCTCGAAAACAAAGACTGGGTCGCCCCGGCTGCTCTAGCCACTTTCCAGTCTGTTGAAATACTGCTGTTCGAACTGTCCGGGAGAAACGTTGCCGCTATAGGAATGGCGACGTTTCGGGTTGTAGAACATCTCGATGTAATCGAACACATCCGACCGTGCCGAACTTCTGTCGCAGATGATTCGGGGCAATGACTGTCGGCCTGCCATAGCGGCCAGCACGACGGCGATAGCCAGTCTGGCACTTGAGGCCTTCTGTGCGCATCAGGCGATAGACCCGATGCTTGTCACAACGCACGCCCAGGTCGCGCGGGTCGGCCGTAATCTTGCGATAGCCATAGACCCCGCCAGATTCCAGCCACGATTGCTTGATGAGTGCCAGGAGCCGCCGGTTCTCCTTGGTCCTCTAGGATTCTGGTCGGGCCTTCCAGGCGTAGTAGCGGCTGGGATGGACGCGCATTACGCGGCACATCGTGCGAACGGCATGCTGGGGTTCGTGAGCCACAACGAATGCGTACTTGACCGGGACTCGTTGGCAAAGAACGCGGCGGCCTTTTTTTAGGATGTCGCGCTCCTCGGTGACGCGCTTGAGCTCGGCCTTGAGGCGACGCTGCTCTTCTTGCTGGCTGGCCTGTGCCCGACGCTCCTCAGGCGCCAATGCGAACTTCTTCATCCATTCGTACAGCGTCGGCTGCGATACCCCGAGCCGTTTGCAACATCAGGGGCTGAGTGGCCCCGTTCCGTGACCTGCTTGACTGCCTCGATCTTGAACTCTTCCGGATAACGCTTGTTACTCATGGCGACTCCTCGGTCGCCAGATATTTTAGGCTGCGGAGTGTCTGGTAGTTCCGGGGCGATTCACACAGAAGATTGAGGGAGGTGCATCAAGGCAGGGGCCCAGAAAATCTAGGCATCCGTGAACTGCAAGGGGGTAACGAAACGCTAGCCCCTTCAACCGTCAAGATAACTAAAGGAATTCCGGTAGTTAAAAAGGGTTACCGCGACCTTGCTTGGCCTGGTTGATTGGATCGAGGATCTGGTGTTCGACCTCCAGCGAGGTGGCGGCATGTGCCCTTTGGTCAAGATCAGCACTGCCGAAGATGGTGGATCAGGTTCTGGAGTCCAGACCGTAAATGCTCGCGATCCGCACGCGTTCGTGCAAGTTGGTAAGTGCGGCGCGACATGGATAAAGGATCGAATCCAACATTTCGGATTTGTCGAAGGAGGCGACTACGTGACTGAGAAATTTGTGCGCTCCCTGGATTCGGGGAGCACAAAAGCTCACGCCCAGACTGCCATTGAGCACCACCTATCTCTCGAAATGGCGAAAGAGCTGGCGACGATGGCTCCGAGCTTCTTGAGCTCGCAAAATCTTCCTGATGCATTGCGCCTGACGGCTGATTTGGCCGATCAATTAACTACCAAATTTTGGTGGCGGGGGAGTAGTTGCGAGTTCTTGCTTTGATTGAATGGTCGGAACCTCGATGATTCCTGAAAACCAATGAAAATATTATTTCAGGCTCAATACTGCGACCCAAAGGCTGGCAATGCCAATAGCAGTTCCCCAAAGCCATTGCCAATGTTTAAGATAGAAGGCGACGAATAAACGCGCTATCTTTGCAGTCCAGTGGTATTCGATATAGAAGCCGGGGTATATAACAACGCCTGGAAAATCGTCTTGATCAAACTCCCGAAGCTTTGCTTCTCCGTTATACCAATGGATAAGCCACTTCAACATCTAATTTTCCTTTCCGTTGTCTCAAACCACTTTCCTCTTGGAACGTGCTGTCGATAGATCTGGCCTGCGAACACGAACCAAGAGGTCACAACCTTATTTGCTTTTGGTCGGTGGTTTGCTGGGCTTCAGAGCCGGATTATTTCCCGGCGTCTCTTTATTGTCGCGCCGCCGTTGATCGGGTTTGCCGGTCGATTTGGCAATAGGCTTTGGGCCTGGCTTTAGCGCCATGATTAACCTCCCTCAAATGTCGTAATGGTTTATCAAAAACAACACGTGGATAATCGGGACCCATCAAAAACTAAGAGTCGTCGCTCGCGAAGAACTGCGATTGCTCCATCCGATCCCCTCCTGCTTCAGATGCTCAATCCACAGTTGTCCATGGTAGTGCTTTGCAAACTGCGCTGCCAGCGTTGAATAGACTATTTTTCGAATTTCTTCTAACCAATATTGGGAGCTTTTCTTGCACGGGAATTTTCCAGGGCTAGGGGATATTGAGCCTCTCAGAGCATCCCGAAAATATCGCATCGATTCTTCAATAAGTAGTCGTGCTCGATCAGGGCAAGGCTTGACCCGCGCGCTCGCCAGGCGGCGGTTCGGCGCAGTTCTCAAAGGCATACCGTTTAATTCTTTCACGTGAGCTATCCAGCACCGCTGCACGATTACAGCGTGCTTGGCTTTCACATCATTTTGAATCTGTAGATAGGTGGCCATCGTCCTTTTCCTTCCTTTCGGTGACTTGGTCAACGTGACCCAAGATCTGCTTTACCGAATATTTTCGAGGTGCTTGAACCGTCAGTGAATTTTTGAGCGATTGTTAGGCTGTTTCGGGTTCTAGAGTAGGTGATAATTTCGTCCAGAGCATGATCGCGCCAGCGGCCGGTTTTGCTGGCCCAAATTACCCTGGTGCCATCAATGCGGCAGCGGTATTCCCAAATTGTTTTATCAGGTGGGCGGACATAGCTTATGAAAATAACTCCGGACTCCTCCTTATCGATCCTAATGATCGATGGAGATTGTCCCATCACCGCAGCTATTGCCACCTTGCAAATTTTGGCGCGGCCGATGCTTTGCGCATTTTCTGCATTGGCATAGGGCGCGGTAATTATTCCTGCTGACAAAAAGCAGTAAGCAAAATACTTTTCTCATTTTCTCTTTCTTGAACGATGGCCGATCACTGCAAGGGGGTAACGAAACGCTACCCCCTTCAAGCGGCGGGTGGTGAGGTATCTCCATCATGGGGATACCTGATTATTCCGGCAAGGATTCGAGCAGCTCCGCAATGGCAGATGCTTTCCACACTGTTCCAATGTCCGGTTCGCTACGAATGCGGCCAGAGTAGATGCCGATAAAGCGGGAGACCTCGCCAGAATATGTGTTGAGCCCGAATCCTCCCTCAACGTGAGTGCTCCCGGTGGCTCGGTAGGCAAAAACAGGGGAGCCAGATTGCCCTGGGCGAGTGCGGCAATCGATCAGGATCTGAGGTACTCCATCGTAGTCGAGATGCGGTTCCGATGCGAGAAAGCCGGTTGCCCAGATTGGAAGAGAGCCAGGCCCCGTCAATCCGAATGGAAAACCAATCACGCTCACCGGCTCGGCCGGTGCCAGCTTGATGGGTACGCCGACCGGGGCCGGATCAATGAGATGGATTATTGCACCTGGCTCGTTGGTCACCTTTAGCGCGACAAAATCAGCCGTCTTTCCCAGCTCAGGTTGTTCAAACCAAAGCGGCTCATCGTTGGCTAGAAGCGGATCCCGATACGACACGAATTCGCCAGGGCTATCGGCCTTGTAGTAGCGGATAACGACATTGTTGGGAATCCCACCGTGGGCGGATAGACATGCCCCTGTGTGCTGATCACGGCCGGTAACGTTATGGCGATTGGTTATCAGGAACAAATTTTCGG
>NZ_AEEC02000009.1 GCF_000300975.2 Herbaspirillum frisingense GSF30
GAAGTGGCCGAACGCCTGGCCAGCGTGGAAAAGCGCATGGCTGCGCAGAACGTGCAGCTGCCGCCGCGTGCGCAACTGGTGCGTCAACTGGTCGAACGCATGATCGTCGAACGGGCCCAGGCCCAGATGGCCAAGGAAAACGGCATCGTGGTCGACGACAGCATGCTGGATCGTGCCATGCAGCGCATTGCCGAACAGAACAAGCTGTCGATGCCGGAATTCCGCGCCCGCCTGGAATCCGAGGGCATGAACTACGCCAGCTTCCGCGAAGAGATCCGCCGTGAAATCCTCAGCCAGCGCCTGCGCGAGCGCGAGGTCGACAACAAGGTGGTGGTCACAGAATCCGAGATCGACAACTACCTCGCCGCCGAAGCCAATGCCGGTGGCCAGCGCCAGGAACTCGACATCGCCCAGATCCTGATCCGCGTGCCCGAAAACGCATCCCCCGAACAACTGGCCGCCCGTCGTGAACGCGCCGAGGATGTCCTGCGTCAACTGAAGACCGGTGCTGATTTCGCCAAGACCGCGGCCGCGTATTCCGACTCTGCCGACGCCCTCACCGGTGGCGATCTCGGCTGGCGTCCTACCGATCGCCTGCCGCAGCTGTTCCTCGACGGCGTGGCCAAGCTGCAGGATGGCCAGGTCAGCGGCCTGCTCAAGAGCGGTAATGGCTTCCACATCCTCAAGCTGGTCGGCCGCCGCGACGCCGGTGGTACCCAGGCCGCTGCCCCGGCTGTGCAGCAGACCCATGTGCGCCACATCCTGATCAAGGTCAACCAGGTGGTCACTGCCGCCGAAGCCAAGCGCAAGCTGACCGAACTCAAGGAACGCCTGGACCACGGCGCCTCTTTCGAGGAACTGGCCAAGCTGTACTCCAATGATCTGTCCGCCTCCAAGGGCGGTGACCTGGGCTGGATCTACCCCGGTGACACCGTCCCCGAGTTCGAACGCGCCATGGACCAGTTGAAGCCGGGCGAAGTCAGCCAGCCCATCGAGACCCCGTTCGGTTACCACCTGATCCAGGTGGTCGAGCGCAAGACCGACGACGCTTCCAAGGAACGCACCCGCCAGGCTGCGCGCCAGGCCATCCGCGATCGCAAGATCGAGGAAGCCACCGAGGACTGGATGCGCCAGATCCGCGACCGCGCCTACGTCGAGTACCGCAACGACGAGTAAGTGCAGTGAAGTGCAGTGACAGGAGGATAAGAGGGCGCCTCTGTGCCCTCCCACCCGCGCAAGAGGCCGGCCCCGTTGCCGGCTCTTGCATTTTTGAAGCCCGCTTTTTGAAGCCCGCTATCGTGAGTCCTGAAGACGCCATGAACCGCCCCATTCTTGCCCTGACCTGCGGCGAACCGGCCGGCATCGGTCCGGAGATTTCCCTGCGTGCCGCCTGGGAGCTGCGCGCGCAGGTGCGCTGCATCCTGTTGGGGGATGCCGCGCTGCTGGCCCAGACCGCCCATGACATCGATCCGGCCATGCGCGTGGCCGCCATCTCCATCCAGGCCTGGCGCAACAGCGGCCTGCCGCACTTCCCGCAGGACTGCCTCACCGTCATTGACTGCCCCGTGGCCGAACCGGTGCGCCCGGGCGTACTGGATGCGCGCAATGGCCGCGCCGTGCTGCAGACCCTGGACCTGGCCGTGCAGGGGGCACTGGCTGGCGCTTTCGCCGCCATCGTCACCGCCCCGCTGCAAAAAAGCAGCATCAACGATGCCGGCGTCGCCTTTACCGGCCATACCGAATACCTGGCCGACGTCACCCACACCCCGCAGGTCGTGATGATGCTGGCCGGTGGCGATGCTCCCCATCTGCGTGTGGCCCTGGCCACCACGCACCTGGCCTTGAAGGATGTGCCGGCCGCCATTACTGCCGCCAGCCTGGCGCGTACGCTGGATATCCTGCAGGCCGACCTGCGTGGCAAGTTCGGCATCGCCAGCCCGCGCATCCTGGTCACCGGACTCAACCCGCATGCCGGTGAAAACGGTTATCTGGGCCGAGAGGAAATCGAGGTCATCACGCCCGCGCTGGAGTCCGCCCGTGCCCGTGGCATCGATGCCCGAGGCCCGTATCCGGCCGACACCCTGTTCCAGCCCAAGTACCTGGAGCAAGCCGATTGCGTGCTGGCCATGTACCATGACCAGGGCCTGCCAGTGCTCAAGTTCGCCAGTTTCGGACATGGCATCAACATCACGCTCGGACTGCCCCTGATCCGCACCTCGGTCGATCACGGCACCGCCCTGGACCTGGCCGCCGCCGGCCTGGGACACGCCGACCACGGCAGCATGCTGGTGGCCATCCGCGCCGCCGCCGACATGGCGCACCGGCAACAGAACATGGGCCGCTGAGGCCCGCCGCAACAAAACACAAGAGCAGACCATGAAACATATCCCGCGCAAGCGCTTCGGCCAGAACTTCCTCACCGACGACCTGGTGCTGCACGACATCATCCGCTCCATCGCTCCCGCCGCCGATGACGCCATGGTTGAAATCGGTCCCGGCCTGGCGGCGATGACGGCCTTGCTGCTGGAGGAACTGCGTCACCTGCACGTGGTGGAACTGGATCGTGATCTGGTGGAGCGCCTCAAGAAGCGCTTCGATGCCGCCCGCCTGACTGTGCATTCGGCCGACGCGCTCAAGTTCGATTTCGCCAGCATCCCGGTACCGGAAGGGCGCAAGCTGCGCGTGGTCGGCAACCTGCCCTACAACATCTCCAGCCCGCTGCTGTTCCACCTGGCCGAGATCGCCCCGCAGGTGCAGGACCAGCACTTCATGCTGCAAAAGGAAGTGGTCGAGCGTATGGTGGCCGAACCGGGTGGCAAGGCCTACGGGCGCCTGTCGGTGATGCTGCAATGGCGGTATCACATGGAGCTGCTGTTCGTGGTGCCTCCTACCGCCTTCGACCCGCCGCCCAAGGTCGATTCCGCCATCGTGCGCATGATCCCGCTGGCCCAGCCCATGCCCTGCCAGCAGGCCCTGCTGGAGCAGGTGGTGACCAAGGCCTTCTCGCAACGTCGCAAGGTCATCCGCAACTGCGTGGCGGGCCTGTTCAGCGAAGATGAACTGCGCCAGGCCGGCGTCGATCCCCAGGACCGCCCGGAAGCCGTGCCGGTGGAACAGTTCGTGGCATTGGCCAACCTGCTGGCGGCCCGCCAGGCCTGATTCACCCTGGTTCGCGCCACTGGATGGCGCCGCGTTGCACTTTATTACAGACGCTTGGCCCATCCGTAAGAACTGTAACGAAGTTTCATATTTGGTGGATTTGAGCTGAAGCTGTCTTATATTGGAATCGTGCCGCGACAGATCGCGGACTTCTTTGACAGGAGCCAATCATGGCCAGCAAAAAAATCGCATCGGTATTGATCGCCACCACTCTTCTTGCTTCTGCTGCAGTCGTCAGCGCGCCCGCCATGGCGCATGACCGGGGCGGCAACGGAGCGGCCATCGCTGCCGGTATCATCGGCGCCGTCGCCATCGGATCGCTGATCGCCAACGCCAATTCCGCACCGGTCTATCAGGCCCCGCCTCAGCAGGTCTATTACCAGGCCCCCCAGCCGGTGTACTACCAGCCGCCGCAGCAGGTGGTGTACGAGCAACCGCGTTATTACGCACCTCCGCCGCCGCGCCCGGTGCGTTACGTTGAGCGTACCGAAGTGCGCACCTATCGTTACGACGACCGTTATCGCTACGACGACCGTTCCGCTTACTACTACGGCCGTTGAGGCAGGACACGGGACTGGTCACCCGCTAACGGTCCAGGACATCCACGGCGCTAGCCATCTTGAGGAAAAACGGGCAATCCACGGATTGCCCGTTTTTTTGCGTCTCCCTCTGCTGGCCACCGACTGCCTGACCGCCCCGCATCTGCCCGCCCTGGGCGCGAGTCCCCCAAATCGGGGATAATGTCGGCTTGCGTCACATTAGCCATGAATTAAAAGGAGTCGCCAAGTGAGAATGTTGCATACGATGCTGCGCGTGGGAAATCTGGATCGTTCCATCGATTTCTATACCCAGGTGCTGGGCATGAAGCTGCTGCGCAGGAATGACTACCCTGACGGCAAGTTCACGCTGGCTTTCGTCGGTTACGGCGAAGAACGTGATCACACCGTGCTCGAACTGACCCATAACTGGGACACCGAATCCTACGACCTGGGCAACGCCTACGGTCATATCGCCATCGAGGTCGATGACGCCTATGCCGCCTGCGACGCGGTCAAGGCCAAGGGCGGCGCGGTCACCCGCGAAGCCGGCCCGATGAAGCACGGCAAGACCGTGATCGCATTCGTCACCGACCCGGATGGCTACAAGATCGAGTTCATCCAGAAGAAAGAGCAGTACAACGCCGCCGACTGAGGCGAGCGACTGCCAGCCTGCCAGCCCGCTCATGCGGGCTTTTTTCATTGCGAGGACGGGCTGGTCGCTACTCCGGTACTCACGTGGAAGCCACATCACTCCACCCACAACGACAACAGGAACGCCAATTGAGCCTCTACCAACTTTCCAAAAGCCACATGCGTCGCCTGTGGGTCGAATACGGCATTCTCTGGAGCGGTGCCATCATCGTCGGCCTGGTGGCGGTCCTGTATGCGCAGGCCATCGAGATCGGTTTCGGTGTCTTTCGCAGCATCGAACACCGCTCGCCCTGGCTGCCGTTGCTGTTGACGCCGGCCGTCTGTGCCGCCTGCGTCTGGATCACGCGGCGCTACTTCCCCGGGTCTGAAGGCAGCGGCATTCCCCAGGCCATCGCTACCTTGCACGGGGATACCGCCGAGCGTGGCAATGCGCTGCTTTCCATTCGTGTCATGGTCGGCAAGATCGTGCTCTCGGTGGTGGCCATTGCCGGTGGCATGACCATCGGCCGGGAAGGGCCGACGGTGCAGATCGGTGCGGCCATCATGTACAACCTGCGCCGCCTGTATCCGGCCGGATACGAACACATGGAGCGCCGCCTGATCCTGGCCGGCGCGGCAGCCGGTCTGGCTGCCGCGTTCAATACCCCGCTGGCCGGGATCGTCTTTGCCATCGAAGAACTCTCGCGCAGCTTCGAGCAACGCGCCAGCGGGGTGGTCATCACCACCATCATCTTCGCCGGCCTGGTGGCCTTGTCCATCAATGGCAACTACACCTATTTCGGTTCGATCGCCTTTCCCGGCGAGACCAGTGGCCGGCTGATCCTGGCGGTGGTGGTCACGGCCGTGCTGACCGGCGTGGCCGGTGGCCTGTTCTGCTGGCTGATCCTCAATCCCACCCGCTGGATTCCTGCTCCCGTCGTGACCCTGCGTGCCGAACGTCCGGTGGCCTTTGCCGCCGGTTGCGGTTTCGTCGTCGCCGTCATCGGCGTAGCGGCCGGTGGCGCCACCTTCGGAAGCGGCTACGAGCAGGCGCACGGCTTGCTCAATGATGGCCAGGGATTGTCGGTGTTCTATCCCTTCCTGAAGTTCGCCTCGATGATCGGTTCTTACCTGCCGGGCCTGCCGGGCGGGATTTTCGCGCCCTCGCTGTCCATCGGCGCCGGTTTCGGCAACCTGCTGCACCTGCTCTTCGGCGGGACTTCGCTGCCCATGCTGGTGGCGCTGGCCATGGTCGGCTACCTGGCGGCAGTGACGCAGTCACCGATCACCGCCTTCGTGATCGTGATGGAAATGGTCGACGGCCACGCACTGGTGATTTCGCTGATGGCGACTGCCTTGATCGCGTCAGCCGTCTCCAAGGTCTTTGCGCCGCCGCTGTATGAAACCCTGGCAGAGCGTTACCTGAAGCATTGATTCTGATGAATCGTCCGGCAGCTGCGTCAATTTGACGCAGCTGCCTTTCCCTTGTCCTCTCTGCCTCCCCGTCATCGTCGTCGCTTCAAGCGGCGGGTCGCGACAATATGTCGCAGCCCTGCAGCGCCGCTCTTCCTGATAATTGTCAGCCTACCGATAACGACAATCACAGGGGAGTTCCATGCAATTGACACCTTGCGCCTGCGCCATTGCGCTGGCCTTCGCTGCGTGCGGCCATGCGCTGGCACAAAGCACCGACGACACCCGTCTACCCACCGTCACAGTCCATGGCGAGCCGTCGGCTCCGAGCATCGCAGCCACTGCGGCCAGCGCTGACAGCACCGCGCTGCTGCGCGACCAACCAGGCTTCTATGCCGCTGCCGCCGGTGGCGTCTCAGCACTGCCGGTGCTCAACGGCTTTGCTGCCGACCGCCTCAAGATCCGCCTGGATGGGATGGAGGTCACCGCCGCCTGCGGTAACCAGATGAACGCGCCCATGTCCTACATGCCACCTTCGCAGGTCGGCATGACGCGGGTAGTGGCCGGCATCACGCCGGTCAGCATTGGCGGCGACAGTATTGGTGGCAGCATCGAACTGTCTTCGCCGGCACCACAGTTTTCACAACAGGCGGGGCAGTTGTTGAGCAAGGGCGGCTTCTCGGTCTCGGCACGCAGCGTCAACTCCGAAGTATCGGCATCGGTCAATGCCACGGTGGCCAGCGATAGTCTGTCCGTCAGCTACGTGGGGAGTCAGTCGCGTGCCGAGAGCTATGTCAACGGCAACGGCGACAAGGTCCTCGGCAGCCAGTTCGAGAGCAACAACCACGCATTGACCCTGGCGGCGCGGGGAGACGACCAGCAGCTGGTGCTCAAGGTCGGCCAGCAATACATTCCCTATCAAGGCTTCCCGAACCAGTACATGGACATGACGGGAAATCGTTCCACCTTCGCCAACCTGGGCTACGACCGTCGCTTTGGCTGGGGCAAGCTGTTGACCAAATTGTATTGGCAGCGTACCGAACACGAGATGGGCTTCTTCAGCGCAGAGCGCAGCGGCACCATGCCCATGGATACCCGAGGCCGCGACATGGGCTACAGCGTGCGCGCGGACATCGATCTGGGCCAGGACGGTGCCAGCGTGCTTCGTCTGGGCAACGAATTCCACAGCTTCCACCTCGATGATTTCTGGCCGCCGGTACCGGGCTCGATGATGATGGGGCCGAGCACCTATGTGAACATCAACGATGGCAGCCGCGAGCGCATGGCACTGTTCGCCGAATGGGAGCACAAGCTCGATGCGCGCTGGACCACCCTGGTCGGCGTACGCGACGAACTGGTCAGGACCGATGCCGGCAACGTGCAGCCTTACGGTACCGGCATGATGAATATGACCGACCTGATGGCGGCCAACGCCTTCAATGCACGGGATCACGCACGACGCGACAACAACATCGATGTCACGGCCCTGGCGCGCCTGGAGGCCGATGCCGGTCACACCTACGAGTTCGGCTATGCCCGCAAGACCCGCTCTCCCAACCTGTACGAGCGCTACACCTGGGGCCGCGGCACCATGGCCATGACCATGACGAACTGGTTCGGCGATGGCAACGGTTATGTCGGCAATATCGACCTCAAGCCGGAGGTGGCGCATACGCTGTCGGCCACGGCGGACTGGCACAGCGAGGACAGTGAGGGTAGCGATGGTGCCGGGCCGCGCTGGTTCTTCAGGCTCACACCCTACTTCAGCTATGTCGAGAACTACATTGATGCGGATGTGATCGGCAGCTTCAATCCCTACAGCGTGAGCAGCGTCTCCGGCAAGCTACTGCAGTTCGCCAACCATGACGCCCGTCTGTACGGTATCAATGCCTCGTGGAAATGGCCGCTGTGGCGCACCGCTGGCCTGGGTGATATTGCCTTTACCGGCAAGGCCGGTCTCACGCGCGGCAAGCGAGTCGATGGCGGCAACCTCTATCACATGATGCCTTTCAACGTGCTGGCTGCGCTGGAACAGAAACGCGGTGCCTGGACCCACCGCGCCGAATTGAACTACGTGGCCCGTAAGACACTGGTGGACAGCAATCGACTGGAACCGGTCACCGCCAGCTACACCGTCGTCAATCTCAGGACCGCTTATCGCTTCAACCAGGCCATCAGCGTCAATGCGGGCATCAGCAATCTGTTCAACCGCAATTACGCCGACCCGCTGGGCGGGGTCTATCTGTCGGGACTGGCCAATGCCAAGAGCGGCAGCCTGCAAGCCTTGCCCGGCTATGGACGTTCGCTGGATGTGGGCGTGAATGTGAGTTTCTGAGCACGCCAGGGCGCGCCGGTCAGAAGATCGGCAGGGTTTCCGGCGCGCTGTCGCGCAAGGCCTTCTTGGCCGATTCGAACTCGGGGAAGATCGATTGCACCGTGGCCCAGAAGCGCGGGCTGTGGTTCATCTCGCGCAGGTGCGCCAGTTCGTGGGCGATCACGTAGTCGATCAGCGGCAGGGCAAAATGCATCAGCCGCCAGTTCAGGCGGATGCGCGCATCCGAGGTGCAGGAGCCCCACTGCGTGGTGGCCGACGACAGCGCATAGGAGCGGTAGGTCACGCCCAGCTTTTCGGCGTAGATCATCAAGCGCTTGCCGAACAGCTCTTCAGCGCGCGCCTGCAGCCAGCCCTGCACGCGATCCTTCAATTGCTGCTCGCCGGCATCGGCCGGCAGGCTGATGTTCAGTTCGCGCGTCACCTCATCGAGGAACACCGCCTGGCGCTGGCCGGTACGGATGCGCAGGGTGATGTCCTGGCCCAGGTAGGGCAGGGTGGCGCCGTCACGCCATTGCATCTGCGGTTGCAGGCGTCGTGCCGAGCGCTCGCGGCGCTCGTTGAGCTTGGTGAGGATCCAGCGTTGCTTTTCGCGGATGGCATTGTCGATTTCGGCCAGGGTCACCCACTTGGGCGCGGTCACGCGCAGACCTTCATCGCTGACCAGGAAGCCGATGGTTCGGCGCTTGGAACGCAACAAGGCGAAATCGATGGTGTGTTCACCCAGGTGGATGCGCCGCTTGCCATCGGCCGGTCGCCCGCTGGGCGGGGCCGGCAACGGGTTGGCCGGTGTCGCTGGCGGTGCGATCAGGGGCGTGGGCAGCGGCGCGGCATGCACCACCGGATTGGGCGTGACGATCAGCGGTGGCTGTACCGTCGGCGAAGGCAGCGCCGGGCCGAGTTCGGCCGGTGGCGCAGTCGTAGTTGCGGGCGCCGCAAACAAGTCCAGTTGCAGCGAGAGCTGGTCGGGATTGGGCTTGGGTTTGCGCAGGTGTATCAAGGCGGTCGCGGCGTCCTGGGGCAATGGGCTAAGGATGGAGGCCGCGCAGCATTAATTTGAAGCAGCTTGGGCGGCCGGCCGGGGCGCGCTGTTTTTGTAGACGTCCGGCGAAATCACGCGCATCTCCGATTCTATCCAATTTTCGACGCGCTCGTTCAACTCTTGGGGATTGAGGCCTTCAGGCGAGATCGGCTTGCCGATGGACACCGTGATCAACCCCGGTTTCTTGATGAAGCTGCCCTTGGGCCAGCACTCGCCGGAGTTCATCGCCACCGGTACCACCAGGGTATTGGTTTCCACCGCCAGGCGCGAACCGCCGGCCTTGTACTTGCCTTGCGAGCCGACTGCGGTGCGCGTGCCTTCGGGGAACATCATGATCCACTGGCCATCCTGCAGGCGGCGGCGGCCATGTTCCAGTACCTGGGCAAAGGCGTCACGGCCTTTCTTGCGGTCGATCGGGATCATGCGCAGCAGGGCGATGCCCCAGCCGAAGAAGGGCACATAGGTCAGTTCCTTCTTGAACACGAACACCAGCGGACGCGGGCTGTTGATGACGTAGAAGATGGTTTCCCAGGCCGACTGGTGCTTGGACAGCAGGATTGCCGGCGCATCGGGCAGGTTCTCCTTGCCGCGTATCTCGTAGCGGATGCCGCAGATCACGCGCGCGGTCCAGATCACGAAGACGTTCCAGCGCGATGTCCACCAGTATCGCTGGGCGTAAGGGAAGGGGGCCGACAGCAGGCAGGCGAAGGACCAGATGATGGTGGCCACGGCCATCAGGACCATGAAGACCACCGAACGCAGGATCAGTACTAGGCGCAAAATCGTTTCTCCCATGCCAAGGCATGTTGTTGTTGTGAGGGGATGCTGCCCGCCTTGCGACGGGCTGCCGGCACTATACCGAAACCCCGACCGGCGACTTCAGGATGAAATCAACCACAGCCGATAAATCCGGGAAAACCAGCGTGCCAGGCGGCAGACCGCCCTTGGCCTGGGTCTTCTCGCCCTTGCCGGTGAGCACCAGGAAGGGTGCGCAGCCGGCCACATAGCCGGCCTGCAGGTCGCGCAGCGAATCGCCGACGGTGGTCACGCCACCGCGCAGGCTGATGTTGAAGCGCTTGGCGATCTCGTGGAACATGCCCGGCTTGGGCTTGCGGCAATCGCAGTTGTCGGCGTCCGAGTGCGGGCAGAAGAACACTGCATCGATATCGGCACCGACCTGCTGGGCCGCCGTGTGCATCTTCTGGTGGATGGCGTTGAGGGTCTTGATGTCGTACAGGCCGCGCGCCACGCCGGACTGGTTGGTCGCCACCACGACGCGATAGCCGGCCTGGTTCAGGCGCGCGATCGCCTCCAGTGAACCCTTGATGGGGATCCACTCGTCGGGGGACTTGATGTAGGCGTCGGAATCATGATTGATGACGCCATCGCGATCGAGGATGATCAGTTTCATGCCTGCTGCTTCCCTTCATGAACACCGCCGCGCAGGAACAGGCCCATGCGCGGCGGATCGGTACGACGGTCGGGCGTGGCGCGTTGCTTACGCCGCCAGCTTGGAAATATCGGCCACCTGGTTCAACATGCCGTGCAGCGCCGCCAGCAGGGCCTGGCGATTCTTGCGCAGTTGCTCGTCCTCGGCGTTGACCATGACGTCGTTGAAGAAGGCATCGACGTTCTGGCGCAACTGCGCCAGCGCCTTCAGGGCGCCGGCAAAGTCGCCCTTGGCGTAGGCCGCCTCCACCTGCGGACGGGTGGTCTGCATGGCCGCGAACAGGCCCTGTTCGGCCGCTTCCTGCAGCAGGCTTTCCTGCACCGCGCCGTGGGCATCGATGGCCACGCCTTCGATCTTCTTCAGGATGTTGGTGATGCGCTTGTTGGCTGCAGCCAGGGCTTCAGCCTCCGGCAGGGCGGCGAAGGCCTGTACCGCTTGCAGGCGTTCGACCACGTTGTCCAGCACCTCGGGTTGCTGCGCCACTACCGCTTCGACTTCGTTCTGCGCAAAGCCGCGCTCGCGCAGCAGGCCACGCAGGCGGTCGTAGATGAAGGCACGCACGTCGGCGCGCGGGTCCTTGAAATTGGCATTGCCGGCGAACAGTGCCGCAGCGGCGTCCAGCAGCGCGGTCAACGACAGCGGCAGGCGTTTTTCCACCAGCATGCGCAGCACGCCCAGGGCGTGACGACGCAGGGCGAACGGGTCCTTGTCGCCGGTCGGCTGCAGGCCGATGCCCCAGATGCCGACCAGGGTTTCCAGCTTGTCGGCCAGGGCCACGGCGGTACCGGTCGCGCTGGCGGGCAGCGCATCGCCGGCAAAGCGCGGCTGGTAGTGTTCGGAGGCGGCCAGGGCGACTTCGTCGGGCTCGCCGTCATGGCGCGCATAGTAAGTACCCATGATGCCCTGCAGTTCGGGGAATTCACCCACCATGTCGGTCAACAGGTCAGCCTTGGCCAGCAATGCGCCGCGTTCGGCCAGGGCCACATCGCCGCCCATCAGCGCGGCAATCTTGCCAGCCAGCGCCTGCACGCGTTCGGTACGCTGCAGCTGGTTGCCCAGCTTGTTGTGGTAGACCACGTTGGCCAGTTGCGGGACACGCTCGGCCAGGGTCTTCTTCTTGTCCTGCTCGAAGAAGAACTTGGCATCCGACAGGCGCGGGCGCACCACGCGCTCGTTGCCGCCGATGATGTGTTCCGGATGGGCGGTCTCCAGGTTGGAGACGATCAGGAAGCGCGAACGCAGCTTGCCGGCGTTGTCGGTCAGCGCGAAATACTTCTGGTTGGTCTGCATGGTCAGGATCAGGCATTCCTGCGGTACGGCCAGGAATTCATCCTCGAACTTGCATTCATAGACCACCGGCCATTCGACCAGGGCCGTCACTTCGTCCAGCAGCGAATCGGGCATCAGCACCTGGTCGGCACCCGCCTTGGCCAGCAGCGCGGAGCGGATCTTTTCGCGGCGCTCGCCGAAGCTGGCGATGACCTTGCCTTGCGCAGCCAGCGTTTCCACGTAGGTTTGCGGCGCGCTGATCTGCAGCGCACCGGAGGACAGGAAGCGATGGCCCAGCGTGGTACGGCCGGCATCCAGGCCCAGGATGTTGATCGGCACCACGTCGTTGCCCAGCAGTGCCACCAGGTAGTGCGCCGGGCGGACGAAGTGCACCGTCTCGCCGGCAGCACGGCCGAACTGGCGCTGATAGCTCATCAGCTTGGGGATGGGCAGCTTGGACAGGCTCTCTTCCAGCGCCGCCTGCAGGCCCACGGCGAGGGCCGAGCCCTTGGCGGTGTAGGTGTAGAAGAAACTCTCGGCCTTGCCGTCCTGCGCGCGTTCGAGCTGGTCCGGGGTGATCACGGTGGCACCGGTGGCGGCGGCCAGGGCGGCCAGCTTTTTCACCAGCGGTGCGGCCGGACGGCCTTCGGCGTCCAGCGCCACGGTGACCGGCAAGACCTTTTCACGGATGGATTTGTCGGGCGAGGCGGCGCGCACGCCGGTGATGGACACGGCCAGCCGGCGCGGAGTCGCATAGGCGGTGGCGGCGGCATCGGATTCGAGATAGCCGCGGCTTTGCAGGCCGTTGAAAATGCCGGATGCAAAGGCATCGCCCAGCTTGGCCAAGGCCTTGGGTGGCAGTTCTTCGGTGACGAGTTCTACGAGGAGTGTCTGGTTCATGTTGTCTGTCTTGCTGTCTTGCTCGGGACGCCGGCCCTGGGCCGACGCCGCATGATGTCATTGGCCGTGTTCAGCCCGCTCTTCAGGCTGCAACCTTGGCCTCGCCCAGCATCGGGAAGCCCAGGCGTTCGCGCGATTCGAAGTAGGCCTGCGCCACCGAACGCGAGAGGTTGCGGATGCGACCGATGTAGGCGGCACGCTCGGTTACCGAGATGGCGCCACGGGCGTCGAGCATGTTGAAGGTGTGTGCCGCCTTGAGGACCTGCTCGTAGGCCGGCAGTGCCAGCGGCACCTCCATCAGGCGCTTGGCTTCGGCTTCGTAGTTGGAGAACAGCGAGAACAGGAACTCGGTGTTGGAATACTCGAAGTTGAAGGTCGATTGCTCCACCTCATTCTGGTGGAACACATCGCCATAGGTCAGGTGTTTCTTGACGCCGTTCTCGGTCCATTCGGTCCAGACCAGGTCATAGACGTTTTCCACGCCCTGCAGGTACATCGCCAGGCGTTCGATGCCATAGGTGATCTCGCCCAGCACCGGCTTGCAGTCCAGACCGCCGACCTGCTGGAAATAGGTGAACTGTGTCACTTCCATGCCGTTGAGCCAGACTTCCCAGCCCAGGCCCCAGGCGCCCAGGGTGGGGTTTTCCCAGTCATCCTCGACGAAGCGCACATCGTTCTGCTGCAGGTCCAGGCCCAGGGCTTCCAGCGAACCCAGGTACAGGTCCAGGATGTTTTCCGGAGCTGGCTTCAACACTACCTGGTACTGGTAGTAATGCTGCATGCGGTTGGGGTTTTCGCCATAGCGGCCATCCTTGGGACGGCGCGACGGCTGGACATAGGCGGCGCGCCACGGCTCGGGGCCGATCGCGCGCAGGAAGGTCGCGGTGTGCGAGGTACCTGCGCCGACTTCCATGTCATAGGGTTGCAGCAGCGCGCAGCCCTGGGCGTCCCAATATTCTTGCAACTTGAGGATGATTTGTTGAAATGTCAGCATCGTGTGTGGTTGCCTGGCGAACCGGCGGAGGAATTGCGAAAACCTTGGATTTTAGCGTCTTTTGGGGCGTTTGACCCGGTTTTGGACGGGACCGGCGGCGCGCTGGGGGCCAGCGCGGGCATCATCGCCGGGTTCAGTGCCGGATACGGGCAGCCTTGTTGCGGCCCCAGGCCAGCAGCAGCATCAACAGCGCAATGCCGACGATGAGCTTGTTGCCCAGCAGAATGTAGGGTGTCTGGCCGCCATAGCCCTGCACCTGGCCGGCCAGTACGCCGCGGGTATAGGGCGGCAGCTCGCTGGTGGCACCGCCCGGCAGGATCACGGCGGTGGCGCCGGTATTGGTGGCCCGCAGCATCGGGCGGCCGGTTTCCAGGGTACGCATCTGCGAAATCTGCAGGTGCTGGGGCAGGGCGATGGAGTTGCCGAACCAGGCGATGTTGGACAGGTTCAGCAGCACGCTGGCCTGCGGCTGGCCGGCGCGGTAGGCATCGCGCAGCTGGCCGGCGATCTCCTCGCCGAACAGGTCTTCGTAGCAGATGTTGGGCAGGATCCACTGATCCTTCACGCCCATGGGCGATTGCACCGGTGCGCCGCGCGTCATGTCGCCCAGCGGGATATGCATCAGGTCGACGAACCAGCGGAAACCGGGCGGGATGAACTCGCCGAAGGGGACCAGGTGGTGCTTGTCATAGCGGTAAGGCATCAGTGCCGACCCGACGCCCGGGCCGAAGCCGAGCACCGAATTGGCATACTGCTGCGGACCATCGGACAGCGGGATGCCCAGCGCCAGGTGACTACCGCTGAGTTGCGCAAAGCGGGCGATACGTTCCAGGTAATCCGGCGGCAATTGCTGGGGCAGCAGCGGGATGGCGGTTTCCGGCGTGGCGATCAGGTCCGCCGGAGCCCCGCTGATCATCTGTTCATACATGCCCAGCGTGGCAACCAGGGCATCGTTGGAGAACTTCATTTCCTGCGGGATATTGCCTTGCAGCAGCCGCACCGTGATCGGCTGGCCCTGTGGCGCAGTCCACTTCACCAGCCGCAGTGCCACGCCGCCTGCACAGAGCAGGGCGGCCGCGCACAGCGGCAGCACGATGCGCTGGCCGGTACCGGCCACACCCTTGCGGCACAGCCCCATCCACAGCAGGGCCAGGCTGCCGGCAATGAGCGCCGCGACCCAGCCCACCAGATAGACCCCGCCGACCGGGGCGAAGCCGGCCAACGGCCCCACCGTGTGCGCATAGCCCGAGATCAGCCAGGGGAAACCGGTGAATACCCAACCGCGCAGCCATTCCGACAAGGTCCACAGGGCCGGCAGCATGAACAGCGCCAGCAGCAGGGGCGAGGACGACCAGCGATTGCGTAGCCAGCCCGCCAGGGCCGTGGCCGCGCCAGCATAGAGACCCAGGTACAGCGCCAGCAGGCCTACTGCCAGCGCCGCCATCCAGCCCGGCATGCCACCGTAGTCGTGCATGCTGATGTAGAGCCAGTGCACGCCTGCCGCCGACCAGCCGAAACCATACAGCCAGCCACGCAGGAAGTGGCCGCGCACACTGGCCTGCGGCCGTGCCAGTACACCGTGGAACAGCCAGGCCAGCGCGACGATCTGCAGCGGCCACCACTTGAACGGGGCAAAGGCGAAGACGTTCAGCGCACCTGCCGCCACCGGCAGCAACAGGCCGACGGTCATGGCAAGGCGACCGCGAGCGGCGACCTCCCCGGGCGGGGAGTGCAATTCAGGGGAGGCAGGGGAATTCACGCTGGAAAGGCTGGCAGATCAGAACATCACTCTTCGTCCACCGGTGCCGGGGGGAGCTTGGACACCAGCAGTACATGCACCTGGCGCGCATCGGCGCGCAGCACTTCGAAATGCAGGCCATCGATATCGAACTCGTCGCCCTTGCGCGGCACGCGGCCCACATGGTTGGCGACCAGCCCGCCGATGGTATCGGCCTCGTCCTCGGAGAAGCGGCTGCCCACTTCCTCGTTGAACTGGGCCAGTTCGGTGAGCGCCTTGACGCGCCAGCGCGGACCGTGCGGACCGTCCTTCAGGGCCAGCACATTGTCTTCGGCTTCGTCGAAATCGTATTCGTCCTCGATGTCGCCGACGATCTGTTCCAGCACGTCCTCGATGGTGATCAGGCCGGCCACGCCACCATATTCGTCGACCACCACGGCCATGTGATTGCGGTTGGCGCGGAAGTCGCGCAGCAGTACGTTGAGGCGCTTGGATTCAGGGATGAAGATGGCCGGGCGCAGCATGTCGCGCACGTCGAAGGATTCCTCCGCGTAGTAGCGCAGCAGGTCCTTGGCCAGCAGGATGCCGATGACCTTGTCGCGCTCGCCATCCACGGCGGGGAAGCGCGAGTGCGAGGTCGCCAGCACTTCCGGCATCCAGGTCTCGATGGGTTTGGAGATATCGATGGTGTCCATCTGCGAGCGCGGGACCATGATGTCGCGCACGGCCAGGTCGGACACCTGGAACACGCCTTCGATCATCGACAGCGCATCGGCATCGATCAGGTTGCGCTCGTGGGCGTCATGCAACACTTCGAGCAGTTCTGCCCGGTTCTCGGGCTCGGGGGAAATCAGTGCGGTGAGTCGTTCAAAGAGAGAACGATGGGGTTTAGCGTCAGATTTGACGCTACTAGGGTGATCTTGCATGGCGTTAGGCGCGAGCCCGACGTAGTTTCGAAGAGCCATAGGATACAACAATTATGTGACAAGTCCACTAAAGGGACCTGGCAACAGCGCTCTCCAGCTCATCCTTGGCGCCGCGCTTGCCGCCCGGAAATGCAAGCCGGCAGTGACGTTGCGCATGGACGAAAAAAGCCGGCATCACTGATGCCGGCAAGAACTACTTCAGGGAAATCATATCGCTGGGCGCTCGCTGTTGTCCGTTTATGCCCATTTATGCCCGTTTGTGCCCGCTTATGGCGGCTTAGGCATAGCTGAGCGCTTCCATCTGCCCGCCGCCCTGCACCTCGGCGCGCTGCTGCTGGCTGCGCTGCGGGTTGGCGGAGACGGCAACCGGTGCTGCCTGGCCCTGGGTGGGGGAGAGCTTGAACACGCTCACCACATCGGTCAGGGCTTCGGTCTGCTGCTGCATCGACGCGGCGGCAGCGGCTGCTTCTTCCACCAGTGCGGCGTTCTGCTGGGTGGCTTCGTCGATCAGGGCGACGGCGCTGTTGATCTGTTCCAGGCCGGTGGTCTGCTCGCTGCTGGCGGCGCTGATGTCCTGCACGATCTGGGTCACGCTGCCGATGCTCTTGACCACTTCCTGCATGGTCGATCCGGCTTCGCCGACCTGCTGTTCGCCGGCAGCCACCTTGGCCACCGACTCGTTGATCAGTGCTTCGATTTCCTTGGCGGCGACCGCCGAGCGTTGCGCCAGGGTGCGCACTTCGGAGGCCACCACCGCAAAGCCGCGGCCTTGTTCGCCGGCACGGGCCGCTTCGACGGCCGCATTCAGGGCCAGGATGTTGGTCTGGAAAGCGATGCCATCGATGACGCTGATGATGTCCACGATCTTGTGCGAGGACGCGCTGATCGAATGCATGGTCTCTACCACCCGGCCCACTGCGGCGCCACCCTTGGCAGCGACTTGCGAGGCATTGTCGGCCAGGCGACGGGCTTCACGGGCATTGTCGGCGGTCTGCTTGACGGTGGCGGTCAGCTGTTCCATGGCCGAGGCGGTCTCCTGGAGCGAGCTGGCCTGCTGTTCGGTGCGGTTGGACAGGTCCATGTTGCCGCGCTTGATTTCGTCGGAAGCCACGGCGATGGTGTCGGTGCCATGGCGCACTTCGCCCACGATGGCCACCAGGCTCTCGTTCATGCCCTTGAGTGCGGCCATCAACTGACCCAGCTCATCCTTGCTGTTCACTTCGATATGGCTGCCCAGGTCACCGGCCTGCACGCTTTGCGCCACGCTCACGGCCTGGGCCAGCGGACGGGAGATGGAGCGGGTCAGCAGCCAGGCGATCAGTCCTCCCAGCATCAGGGCGGCCAGGCTGGCGCCCAGCATGGTCCATTTGGCGAGGTCATAAGCGGCTTCGGCCTGTTCAACGTTGGCTTCCGAATTGCTGCGCAGCATCTTGTTGAATTGTGCAACATGGGTGATGACGCGGTTCAGGATAGGCATGCAATCCTTGACCAGCGAAGCACGCGCGGCATCGGTCTGCTGCGAAGTGGCCAGCTTGACGATGTTGACGGCCACCGGCAGATACTGCGCTTCCAGCTTGCGCAACTGCTCCAGCATGTCGCGTTCCTGCTGGGTGGTGGCCGGGTCCTGCATCAGCTTGGTCAGTGCGGCCATGCCGGCGTCGATGTCCTGCTGCGAAGAGCCCACCAGCGCCAGATCATTCTTTTGCTCGGCGGCATCGGTCACCAGGGTCAGGTTGCGAGCTGCGATGGCGCGCAGGCCGATGGCGAATTGCACTTTGGACAAGGCTTCCAGCTTGCCCTCGTCGATGGAGGTCAGGAAGACGATGCGATCGTTCAGGCGCGACACCTGCTGCAGGCCGAAAGCGGCCACTGCCACCAGCAATACCAGGACTGCTGCGAAACCCAGGCCAAGACGGTGGCCGATCTTCCAGTTCTTCATGACCTTCTCCCCGATGAATAATTGTGTGCCTCCATTCTTGTCCAGCAGGAGGCAAATTCCCATCAGGTTTTTCCTTAAAGTTTGCAAAAAAACCGACGTAAAAGACGCGCTTCGTTGCTGTACCGTCATCACCATCGCGGGTTTGAATATCGATATGCTCCCATCGATCAGATTTGTCGTAGCCAGGTTGGCAACTGCTTGATGTCCGGCACGCAGACGAAAAAAAACGGCCTGCCGCAGCAAACCGTTCATCCATCAAGGCAAGGGCGGCGCCCTCAGCGCATCGCGTCAGCGCGCGGCATAAGGATTGCCATAGCCCAACCCGGCCAGGATCTCGGTTTCCAGCGCCTCCATCTCGTTGGCTTCTTCGTCGTCCTCATGGTCGTAGCCCTGCGCATGCAATACGCCGTGCACCACCAGGTGGGCGGTGTGTTCTTCCACGCTCTTCTTCTGCTCGGCCGCTTCCTTTTCCAGTACGTCAGTACAGAAGATGATGTCGGCCTGGGTGACTTCACTGTCTTCGTCTTCGGTATAGGCGAAGGTCAACACGTTGGTGGCGTAGTCCTTGCCGCGATAGTCGCGGTTCAGGTCGCGGCCTTCCTCGCTGCCCACGAAGCGCAGCGTCAGTTCGGCCGGCGCGAACAGCGCGGCCTGCACCCAGCGGCGCAGCAGGGGACGGGTGATGGCCTCTTTGAGGCGGTCGTCGGCGTATTGCACCGACAGCGTAAGTTTAGGTTTTGGCATTGCGGGGCCTGGCGGACTTGGTCAAGAGATTGGTGGCGGTGCGGGCAGTGGCGCGCGCGGTATCGGGGCGGCTGTTGCCGGCGGCGTCATAGGCATCGACGATGCGTGCCACCAGCGGGTGACGCACCACGTCGGCGCTGGTAAAGCGCGAGAAGGCGATGCCGCGTACATCGTGCAGTACCGAGATGGCGTCGACCAGGCCGCTTTTCTGGCCATGATGCAGGTCCACCTGGGTGACGTCACCGGTGATGACGGCCTTGCTGCCGAAGCCGATGCGGGTGAGGAACATCTTCATCTGTTCCGGCGTGGTGTTCTGGGCCTCGTCGAGGATGATGAAGGCGTGGTTCAGCGTGCGCCCGCGCATGTAGGCCAGTGGCGCGATTTCGATGGCCTGCTTCTCGAACAGCTTCTGTGTGCGGTCAAAGCCCAGCAGGTCATACAGCGCGTCATAGAGCGGGCGCAGGTAGGGATCGACCTTCTGCGCCAGGTCTCCCGGCAGGAAGCCCAGGCGCTCACCCGCTTCCACTGCCGGGCGCGTGAGTACGATGCGCTGCACGGCATCGCGCTCCAGCGCATCGACCGCGCAGGCCACTGCCAGGTAGGTCTTGCCGGTGCCGGCCGGGCCCACGCCGAAGGTGATGTCGTGCTCCAGGATGGCGTTGAGAAACTGGCTCTGGTGGGGGGTGCGGCCGCGCAGGTCGTGCTTGCGGGTCTTCAATACCGGGCTCTCGGGCAGCGGGTCCTGGTCCGTCTTGTCGTCGTCGGCGGCAGCGGCTGCAGCTGCAGCAGCAGTCTTGCCACGCCGTGCCGGCAGCGGTGGCAGGCCGGCCTCTTCGTCGGCGGCGGCATTGGCACGCTGCTCGACCAGCGCCAGCTGGATGTCATCCACGGCGACCGGGCGGTCCGCCTTTTCATAGAAGCGTTCCAGCACTTCCACCGCGCGTTCGGCATTGGTGCCGGTGACCACGAAGCGGTCGCCACGGCGGAAGATGGTCACGTCCAGTGCGGCAGAAATCTGACGCAGGTTTTCATCGAGTGCGCCGCACAGGTTGGCCAGGCGCCGGTTGTCCAGCGGCTGGGGGGTGAAGTGGTGAGGCTGGTTGGGGATTTTTTTCAATGCTCGATTCCGGTTGGGAGGGATTGGACCATCAATGCTGGGTAAGGAGCTCGCCGCGCAGCGAGAACGGGAAGGCCTCGGTGACGCGGACCTCGACGATCTGGCCGATCAGGCGCTGGCCATTCGGTCCACCATCGAAGTTGACCACGCGGTTGCTCTCGTTGCGACCCTGCAGTTCATCTTCGCGGCGTTTGGAAATGCCTTCGACCAGGATGCGCTGCACCGAGCCGACCTGGGCTGCGCTGATCTTGGCGGCGTTGTCGTTGAGTGCGGCCTGCAGACGCTGCAGACGCGCCAGCTTGACCTCGGCCGGCGTATCGTCGGGCAGGTTGGCTGCCGGCGTGCCGGGGCGGGCGCTGAAGATAAACGAGAAACTGTTGTCGAAGCCGACATCGGCCACCAGTTTCATCAAGGCCTCGAAATCTTCCTCGGTCTCACCGGGGAAACCGACGATGAAGTCGGACTGCACCGTGATATCGGGGCGCACCTTGCGCATGCGGCGGATCACCGACTTGTATTCCAGCGCCGTGTAGCCGCGCTTCATGGCCGCCAGGGTACGGTCCGAACCATGCTGGGCCGGCAGGTAGAGGTGATTGCACAGCTTGGGGACCTTGGCATAGGTATCGATCAGGCGCTGCGAGAATTCCTTGGGATGGCTGGTCACGAAGCGGATGCGCTCGATGCCGGGCAGTTCGGCGATGTACTCGATCAACAGCGCGAAGTCGGCGATTTCGCCATCTTCCATCACGCCGCGATAGGCATTCACGTTCTGTCCCAGCAGCATGATTTCCTTCACACCCTGGTCAGCCAGGCCGGCCACCTCGGTCAAGACGTCCTCGAAGCGGCGCGAGACTTCCTCGCCACGGGTATAGGGCACCACGCAGTAGCTGCAATACTTGCTGCAGCCTTCCATGATCGACACGTAGGCGCTGGCGCCTTCCACCCGCGCCGGGGGCAGGTGGTCGAACTTCTCGATCTCCGGGAAGCTGATGTCCACCTGCGGGCGCCCGCTGTAGCGTCGCTCGCTGATCATCTGCGGCAGCCGGTGCAGGGTCTGCGGGCCGAACACCATGTCCACGAAGGGTGCGCGCTTGATGATGGCATCCCCCTCCTGCGAGGCCACGCAACCGCCCACGCCGATGAGCAGGTCGGGATTGTCCTTCTTCAGCGCGCGCAGCCGGCCCAGGTCGGAAAACACCTTTTCCTGCGCCTTTTCGCGGATGGAACAGGTGTTGAGCAAGATCACGTCCGCCTCTTCCGGACGGTCGGTCTTGATGAGACCGTCGGAGGCATTGAGCACGTCGGCCATCTTGTCCGAGTCGTACTCGTTCATCTGGCAGCCGAAGGTTTTGATGAATACTTTTTTCTGCATAGATCTGTTTCAGGCGTAGAGCGCTGGAGAGGCCGCATGGACCCATGCGGGCGCCGGCAAGGAGGAGGGCGGCGGGCCGCTGGAATCTGCTGCTACAGCGGTGGAGGAGCCCATCCTCGAAGGTTCGCGATTATATCACCGCAGGCCGCGCCAGGCCGGGCGTGGCCTGCGGGCGGCGCAGCGCCGGGAATCGGCTCAGAGTTCGCCGCAGCAGTCCAGCAGCCAGTCCAGTACCGCACGCAGGCGCGGCAGGGCCTTGAGGTCGCGGTGAAAGACCGCCCACAGCTCGCGCTCCAGCTGTGGCGCGGCGTCCACAGTCTGCAATTCCGGCGCCAGCAGGTAGCTGGGCAGCAGCGCCAGTCCGACCCCGGCGCGCGCCGCCATGCACTGCGCCACCAGGCTGGTGCTGCGAAAGCGCACCGGATTGCCGGCCGCATGGGTGGCAATCCACTGCGTCTCGGGAATATCGGGCACGCCATCGTCATAGCCGACGAAGGGCGCCGTCTTGCGGGCGCCACGCCACAGGGCGACATTGGTCGGCGTGCCGCACAGGTAGAAGCGCACCGTCCCCAGCCGGCGCGCGATCAGTTCGCCATCCTGCGGCCGGGCGAAACGCAGCGCCAGGTCGGCCTCGCGCCGGGCCAGGCTGAGCGTCTGGTGGCCCAGTGCCAGTTCTACGTCCAGCGCCGGCCATTGCTGCAACAGCGCCGGCAGGCGCGGCGCCAGGAACAGGGTACCGATGGCATCGGTGCAGGCCAGGCGCAGCTTGCCTTCCAGCCGCAGGTCTTCACCGGCCAGGGTGCGGGCCAGTTGCCGGGTCTGTTCCTGCATGGCGCGGGCGGCCGTCAGCACACTTTCGCCCAGGCGGGTGAGTTCGACATCGTCGGCGCGCCGGATGAACAGCGGTGCCCGCATCGCCGCCTCCAGCTGCTGCAGGCGGCGGCCGATGGTGGCGTGCGTCACCCCCAGCGAGCGCGCCGCGCCGGAAAAGCTGCCTGCGTCGATGAAGGCGGCAAAGCTGCGCAGGCTCTCCCAGTCGGCTTGCAAGGTTGCCTGTGCGGATTGGGTGGCGGTGGGAAGAGCTGTCAATTTTTTCACAGGTGGCTGTCGATTACGAGGAATGGTAGTGCGAATTTTATCGGACTAAGATGGCCTGTCATCAACGTTCTGCAGCGTCTTTTCGAATTTCCATCTTCCCTTCTTCAGACAAGGAGTCACCGATGTCCACGCCACAGACCCTGATCCAGATCGCCGGCGGCACTTCCCGCGCCGCCACCTGGCAGGAAGCCGTCCTGCTCATCATCGACCATCAGACCGAATACACCACCGGCCGCGCACCGCTGGCCGGCATCGATGCTGCCGTCGGCCAGATCGCCACCCTGCTGGCACAGGCGCGCGCTGCTGGCGCACCGGTGATCCACGTGGTCCACCACAGCAAGCCGGGTGCTGCCATGTTCGATCCACAAGGGCCGCATGTGGCCATCATCGACGGCCTGCAGGCCGAGCCCGGCGAGCTGATCGTGCACAAGAGCCTGCCCAACGCCTTTGCCGGCACCACCCTGGATGAGGCCCTGCAGAAGACCGGTCGCCGCGCCCTGATCGTGGCCGGCTTCGCCACCCACATGTGCGTCAGCGCCACCGTGCGTTCTGCGCTGGATCACGGCTACGCCAGTACCGTGGTCGCTGCCGCCTGCGCCACGCGCGACCTGCCTGATCCGCTGGGCGGCCAGCCCATCAGCGCCGCCGACATCCAGCGCGTGGCCCTGGTCGAGCTGGCGGATCGTTTCGCCACCGTGGTGCCGGATGCGAACGCGCTGGCGACCGGCTGACAATGTCCGGAGAAGTGCGCTGCTTCTAAAAATCACGCTCAAGCGCTACCCATGCGGTAGCGCTTTTTTGGGAGCAGCCGGTCTCTAATCCAGCTGCGGAAACGACCTGCAGTGCGTCACGCCAGGATCACCTGGCCGGTGGTCCAGCGTGTCTGACTGGCCTCAGGTGGCGCAAAGGCTGCCATCGCTTGCACCAGTTTGTCCACATCGCTGTCGTAGAGAGTGCTGCCGTCAGCCGTACGGATACGCTCAATGTGATTGTCCGCCCCGCTGGCACCGCCGACGTACCAGTCCTTCACCCTGATCTGATCCGCCGTACCCAGCACATCGATCTGCAGATCATTGCCCACATGACGGAACCACAGCTGGGTCCGGTCAATGTCCGTCAACATCAGCATATCGGTGCGGCCAGTCTTGTCGTGGTCTACAAGGATGTCCTTCCCATCGCCCGCGCTGTACAGGTAGGTATCGTTGCCGCTCCCTCCGATCAAGATATCGTTTCCTCGCCCGCCGGACAGGATGTCATTGCCTCCATAGCCTTCGATCCGGTTGTCATTGGCGTCGCCGACGAGGCGGTCGGCTGCATCGGTACCGCCCAGGTTTTCAATGCCGATCAGCGTATCTGCTCCATCTCCGAGAATGACCGTGCCCCTTGCCAGCGAGGCGTCGATGCCAATCCCGGCACCGGCCAGATAACTGGCCCGGTAATCGACCGTGTCGTTGCCGGCATCACCCACCAGCACCTTGTCGTCATCAAAGGCTGGCAGGCCGTACAAGCTCATGCTGGCCAGGCCGTAGCCACCGGCGGTGTGGCTGGTCGCCACATTGGTCAGTTTGCCGTTGGTGTTCCAGTTGAAGTTCGTATCGAGCACGTTGCCGTATGTGTATTTTGCATTGAGTACGGTAGCCGTCAAACCGCCCTCAGCCCGATCCGCAAAGCGGATTTGCATGGCCTTGCTGTAGACCGCCCCGTCATAGAAGCCGATCCGCATCCACCAGTTGACCATGTCACGCACCTGGTTGTGGCCCACGCCGCGTGAGGCAAGATCGACATCGGCCTCGATGCCGGCTCCGCCGTCTTGTGCTTGCGTTCCGCGAAAGGAGACGTAAATCTCGCCGGCGTAGACTCTTCCAACCCTGCCGCGCCATACAGTGGCGTCAAAGCCGGATCCTGGCAGCGGGATGTCGCGTTTGTTTTCTGATGCGATGACCTCGAAGTTGGCGGCGATGAATTTCGCTTGATCTTTTTCCATTCTCTTCTTGAGGGTGGCGGCCAATTTTCCGACATCCATATCCTTGTCTAGATCTATGTGCGCTGCATCGGCAAGCAAGGCACCGATGTACGCGTTGTGGATTGTGTTCACTGGTACTTCTCCTTATCAAGTAAATTTTTCATATCGATTTCCTTCCTGATGTGAACATTCAAATGGAATAAAAACGACGTGCGCTGCAATTCAACAAGGAGGACACCACGGTGCTCTCCTATCGCCATAGTGGCAGGGGTATCGATAGGCGCAAGCCTATTTGTCTTGCTTGCCCCAAATTTTTCAAGGAAGCAAAACTTATGTTGAGCGTGGCAATCAACGCGGGCGTGATCGTGAAGTTTTTTCTCGTGAAAACCAGCTTTTCACGGGACACATCGAACCTGTCCTAGGGTCTTCACGTTCGCTGAAATGTGTTGGTGCGTATCTTTTTCTTATGCGCGAATGAAGTGATGTCGTCAGGACACTGCTGAGTGATCAGGTATGGAATATGGCCGGAGCAATCTTGATCGGTAAGTAAAGCGACCGCGAACGAATGGCGCTGGATAACCGGGGGAGACGAAGCTGCGCCCAGCAGACTTTTTACATCCTGTTATCCATAAGTTGATCGATATCGAATTTTTCTGAAGAAAATTTCATCACGTTGACGACGCGGAACTAGCAATAATTGGAATTTCCCTGAGAACAATCAGGAGCACTGAAATTCAGGTGACAGAATCGCTTAGTTTGTCCGCTGTCAAAAAAATGTCGATCACGCCCCACGCCCGGCTGCTGGGCCAGGCGCAGCAAGCGTGACAGACGTGCCGAACAGAACCATTGCAGTTTTCGCGCGGCCGCATTCCACTAAGGTGGCTGCATAAGTTGGCTGCATAAGGCGGCCCGTTGCCACCGCCACGCTCCCTGGAAAAAGGATGAGTCGAACATGATCCCGGCAGTCTTTCGCGACAGGCTTGATGCGCTGCTCGCCAGCGGCCAGCGCACGATACTTGGACTGGCCGGGCCGCCCGGCTGTGGCAAGTCCACGCTGGCACAGGCCTTGCTCGACCATGCCGGTTCCCGCGCTGCGGTGCTGCCCATGGATGGATACCACCTCGCCAATGCCGAGCTGGCACGCCTGGGTCGCGCTGCCCGCAAGGGTGCCGAGGATACTTTCGACAGCGCCGGTTTCGTCCACCTGCTGTCGCGTCTGCGCAGCCAGGTCGCCGACGAGATGGTCTACGCCCCGCAGTTCCTGCGCGAGATCGAGGAAGCCATTGCCGGCAGCATCGCCATCAGTGCCGATATCCCGCTCATCATCACCGAAGGCAACTATCTGCTGCTCGACCGCGGCCATTGGTCGCGCGTGCGTCCGCTGCTGGACGAGGTCTGGTATGTCGAGGTCGATCCCGCGCTGCGGCTGGAACGCCTGGTTGCCCGCCATGTGCAGTTCGGACGCAGCCGGGCCGATGCCGAGGCCTGGGTGATGAACAGCGATGAAATCAATGCCGCCCTGATCGCCAAGACGCGGGATCGGGCCGACCGTATTTTTCGCTGGGACTGAACTCCCGGCGTCAATGTCAGCAGTACCTGGTTGGCAGCACGCAATCAGCAATACGCATTTAGCAGCACGCAGTCAGCAGCACGCAGTCAGCAGCACGCAGTCAGCAGCACGCAGTCAGCAGCACGCAAAACGTAGAACAAGCCATCCCCCCTCTAAAAAAAACCGGAGACAAGCATGATCAGAAAATCCCTCGCCATCGCCTGTGCCACTCTCTCGCTGGCATCCTTCACACATGAGGTCCAGGCCGCTGACAAGCCGCTGAAGTCGGTCGGCGTCACCCTGGGTGACCTCGCCAATCCCTTCTTCGTGGCCATCGCCAAGGGGGCCGAGAGTGGCGCCCACAAGATCAATCCCGACGCCCGCGTGACTGTGGTGTCCTCCAAGTACGACCTCAACACCCAGGTCGGCCAGATCGAGAATTTCATCGCCAACAAGGTCGACATGATCGTGCTCAACGCGGCTGATTCCAAGGGTATCGGCCCGGCGGTGAAGAAGGCCAAGAAGGCTGGCATCGTAGTGGTGGCCGTGGACGTGGCGGCCGAGGGAGCCGATGTCACTGTCATGTCGGATAACACCATGGCCGGCGCCGAGTCCTGCAAGTTCATCGCCGACAAGCTGCAGGGCAAGGGCAATGTGGTCATCGTCAATGGCCCGCCGGTTTCGGCGGTGATGGACCGTGTCTCCGGCTGCAAGGCCGAGTTCAAGAAGTCGCCCGGCATCAAGATCCTCTCCGACAACCAGAATGCCGGTGGCAGTCGCGACGGCGGCATGACCACCATGTCCAACCTGCTGGCCGCGCACGCCAGGATCGATGGCGTCTTCGCCATCAACGACCCCACCGCGATCGGTGCCGAACTGGCGATCCGTCAGGCCAAACGCAGTGACATCAAGGTCATCAGTGGCGTGGATGGCGCACCCGATGCCGAGCGCGCCCTCAAGGACAGCAAGTCGCTGTTCGCCGCCTCGCCGGCCCAGGACCCGTATGGCATGGCCGCCGAGAGCGTGGCCATCGGCTATCAGTTGATGAATGGCCGCGCCCCGGAAAAGAACGTCAAGCTGCTGCCCGTGAAGCTGATCACCCGCGACAACGTGGCCGACTACAGGGGCTGGGTCCCGGCCAACTGATCGACTGATCTGTCGCTGCCCGGAGCGCCGGCCTGCCTGCATCGTGGCGGGCCGGTGAGTCCGATGGCGGCACCGTCCGGCGCCCTTGGGCAGCGTTGCCGCGTACGGCTGACGTTACCATTTCCTTTACGAGCTCATGACTTCCACACCCCTGCTGCGGATGACCGGCATCAGCAAGTCTTTCGGGGCCACGCGCGCCCTGTCGGCGATGCATCTGAGCATCTATCCCGGCGAAATCCACGCCCTCATGGGCGAGAACGGCGCCGGCAAGAGCACCTTGATGAAAGTCTTGTCCGGCGTGCATGCGCCGGACAGCGGCGAGATTCTCCTGGACGGCAAGCCGCTGTCCCTGCGTGACCCCGGAGCCAGCCGCGTGGCCGGTATCAACCTGATCTACCAGGAGCTGGCCGTGGCACCCAATATCAGCGTGGCTGCCAATGTCTTCATGGGCAGCGAATTGCGCACGCGCTTGGGCTTGATCGACCACGTCGCGATGCGGCAGCGTACCGATGCCGTGCTGGCTCAGCTGGGTGCCGCCTTTCGCGCCAGCGACCGCGCCGGACGCCTTTCCATCGCCGAGCAGCAGCAGGTGGAAATCGCCCGCGCCCTGGTGCATCGCAGCCGCATCGTCATCATGGATGAACCGACGGCAGCGCTGTCCGAGCGCGAGACCGAAAACCTGTTCAAGGTCGTGCGTCGTCTGCGCGACGAAGGCCTGGCCATCATCTACATCAGCCATCGCATGGCAGAAGTCCACGCCCTGGCCGACCGCGTCACCGTACTGCGCGATGGCAGCTTCGTCGGCGAGCTGACACGCCAGGAGATCGACGCCGAGCGCATCGTCCAGATGATGGTCGGGCGCTCGCTGGGGGAGTTCTACCAGCATCGCCGCATGGCGCCCGAGCAAGCCGCGACCTTGCCCACCGTATTGCAGGTGCGGGCGCTCGCCGGTGGCAAGGTCAAACCGGCTTCCTTCGGGCTGCGCGCAGGCGAAGTGCTGGGCTTTGCCGGGCTGGTGGGTGCCGGCCGTACCGAATTGGCGCGCCTGCTGTTCGGTGCGGATGCCCGCAGCGGCGGTCAGGTCCTGCTGGATGGCCAGTTGCTGCAGATCGATAGCCCGCGCGCGGCCATGCGGGCTGGCATCGCCTATGTGCCTGAGGACCGCAAGGGGCAGGGCCTGTTCCTGCAGATGGCGGTGGCGGCCAACGCCACCATGAATGTGGCATCGCGCCATGCGCGGCTGGGACTGGTCAACGGCCGCACCCTGCACGGGGTGGCGCAGGCATCGATTCGTCGCCTCAACGTCAAGGTGGCCCATCCCGGCGTGCCGGTGGGCAAGCTCTCTGGTGGCAACCAGCAAAAGGTCTTGCTGGCGCGCTGGCTGGAGATCGCGCCACGCGTGCTGATCCTGGACGAGCCCACGCGGGGTGTGGATATCTATGCCAAGAGCGAGATCTATCAACTTGTCCACAGGCTGGCCGAGCAGGGCGTGGCCGTGGTCGTCATCTCCAGCGAACTGCCGGAGGTGATCGGCATCTGCGACCGTGTACTGGTCATGCGCGAAGGCGCCATCACCGGCGAACTGGCCGGTGCCGACATCACCCAGGAAAACATCATGCGCCTGGCCACCGACACTGCCGGCGTGCCACCCGCATCTCCCCATTCACCTCAACCTTCCCTTGATCCCACCCATGGCTGAAATCGATCCCATGCATGAGACTGCACGCGCACCTTCGCGCGCCCCTTCCGGCCCCTCGCAATGGCTGCTGCACCGGCTGGGCATGTTGCCGGTGCTGGTGGTGCTCTACCTCCTCTTCTACGCGCTGACGATCTATCTCAGCGGCGATGGCACGTCCAATTTCGCCAGTGCCGAAAACACCATGAACATCCTGCGCCAGGTCGCCATCAACCTGGTGCTGGCCGCCGGCATGACCTTCGTCATCCTGACTGCCGGCATCGACCTGTCCGTGGGGTCGGTGCTGGCGGTCTCGGCGGTGCTGGGCATGCAGGTGTCTCTGGGTGCGGCGTCCGGCTGGTCGATTCCGGTCTTCGTCTTCTCGGGTTTGCTGATGGGCCTGCTCAACGGCGCCATGGTGGCGTTCCTCAACATCAATGCCTTCGTGGTCACCCTGGGGACCATGACGGCCTTTCGCGGGGCGGCCTACCTGCTGGCCGATGGCACCACGGTCTTGAACAACGACATCCCCAGCTTCGAGTGGATCGGCAATGGCGACTTCCTGCATGTGCCCTGGCTGATCTGGGTGGCGCTGGCGGTGGTGCTGCTGTCCTGGGTGATCCTGCGCAAGACGGTGCTGGGCATGCACATCTATGCCATCGGCGGCAACCTGCAGGCAGCGCGCCTGACCGGCATCCGCGTCGGGCTGGTCCTGTTGTTCGTCTATGCCATCAGCGGCCTGTTCTCGGGATTGGCCGGTGCCATGTCGGCCAGTCGCCTGTATGGCGCCAACGGCAACTGGGGCAGTGGCTATGAACTCGATGCGATCGCGGCCGTGGTACTGGGCGGCACCAGCCTGATGGGTGGCGTGGGCACGATCTGGGGAACGGTGGTGGGGGCGCTGATCATCGGCGTCATGAACAACGGGCTGACCGTTCTCGGCCTGTCCTCGTTCTGGCAATACGTGGCCAAGGGCGCGGTGATCGTGCTGGCGGTGATCCTCGACAAATGGCGCCAGAAGGATGCCAGCCAATGAACCTCAGCCTCTCGTACAAGGAGCGCAGCATGCAGCAACCCGATTTCGAAAGCCGTCATTTCCTGCAGTCGCATGTGGCCGATACCCTGGCCTTCTACGACCGCCATGCCATCGATCCGCAGGGCGGCTTCTTCCATTACCTCAAGGATGACGGCAGCGTCTATGACCGCTCGCACCGCCATCTGGTCAGTGCCACCCGCCTGGTCTTCACGCAGGCCATGGCCTATACGCATACCCAGCATACCCCGCATACCCGCCAGGAACGTTATCTGGAGCAGGCGCGGCACGCGCTCTCGCACCTGGAGCGTTTCCGCCATCCGCACGGTCCCCTGGCAGGCCTGTATGCCTGGACCCTGCGCGACGGGCAGATCGAGGACGGTACCGTGATGGCCTATGGCCAGGCTTTCGTACTGCTGGCCTATGCCCACGCCCATCGCGTTGGCCTGTGTGATGCGCAGCAGGTGGCGCAGGCCTTCGAACGCATGGAGAGCGCCTTCTTCGAACCCGCCCATGGCGCCTATGCCGATGAGATCACCCCGTCTGGCGAGCTGATTGCCTATCGCGGCCAGAACGCCAACATGCATATGTGCGAAGCCTGCCTGGCAGCCTATGCTGCCACCGGCCTGGCGCGCTATCTGGAGCGCGCCCGTCTGCTGATCGACCGTTTCGTGTTCGGACTGGCGCAGCAGTCGCAGGGGCTGGTCTGGGAGCACTACCGCCAGGACTGGACGCCCGACCACGACTACAACCGCGGCAATCGCGACAACATCTTCAAGCCCTGGGGCTTCCAGACCGGTCACCAGACCGAGTGGGCCAAGCTGCTGCTGATCGCCCACGCCATCGAGGCCAGCCCGGATTACGTCACGCGCGCGGCCGAGTTGCAGAAGGCCGCCTGGACGCATGGCTGGGATGGCGAACATGGTGGCCTGATCTACGGTTTCGATCCGGACATGCGGCCCTATGACAGCGACAAGTATTTCTGGGTCCAGGCCGAATCCTTCGCCAGTGCCTGGCGTCTGTGGCGGGTGACCGGGGATGAGGCATTCCGCCGCCAATATCACGCCATCTGGGCCTGGAGCTGGGAACACCTGGTCGATCACCAGTACGGTGCCTGGTTTCGCATTCTCGCCGCCGACGGCAAAAAGCTGGAAGACACCAAGTCCCCCGCCGGCAAGGTCGACTACCACACCATGGGCGCCTGCTGGGACGTGCTGGAGACGGGTGGCCTGCGGCCCTAGCGTGGCGGGAAGATCGGGTCGGTCGGGGACGTCAGGGGATCTTCAGGAACACCTTGTCATAGATCCTGTCGATTTCCGCCACCGATTCCGGATCGTGCCATTTTTCCACGATCGCCCGGTAGGCAGGCTGGGCGCGCTTGGCCAGCAAGACCTTGTTGACCTGCTCCACCACCTGCCGCCCCCATTCATTCCTGGGGCACATCACGCGATTGAACACGACCTCGCTGGCCTCCTGCATCGGCAGGGCCACCAGCGCGCCGGGCTGTCCCATCACGCGTGCCTGCTCGAAGGCCAGCAATGGCAATTCGATCATGTAGTCGATGCGCCCGGCCAGCAGCATCCCGATCGATTCCACCTGTTCCGAGTAGTTTTCCCTGGGTGGATAGGCTGCCAGCAGCTTGTCCACGGTCGGGCTGTAGGAGCGGTCGCGCATGACCGAGGTGGTCAGTTGCGGATTCTGCAGCAGTGCCTGCAGCGATAGCTTGCCCTTGAACTGGTCTACCCGGTCGCGCCGCATGATGATGCGCAGCGGCAGGAAGATCGAGGTCGGCAGCGACAGGTAGCCGACCTTCTCGCGTTCCGGGGTCTTCAACATGCCGTTGTAACACCAGTGGCTGCCTTTGCGGATTTCATTGTTGATGCGCGGGAAGGGCGCTTCCAGTTCCACGTGCTGGTATTGCGGCAAGCCCTTCTTGATGACGTCCAGGGTCAGGTCGAAGATACCCTGATGCGCGAATTCACCGCTGCGGATCATGTAGGGCGGCACATTGTATTTGCCCCAGACGATCTGGTCGGTCGCCTGCGCCGCCGGCTGGGTCGGCTGGGTCGGCTGTGTCGACTGTGCCAACGTTGCCGACATCGCCGATAACAGCGTGCTGCCGAGAACCAGGGAACAGGCAAGGCGGCGGAAAATGCGTGAGGGCATGCGCGACTTTCTTCAGGCAGGGGAAGGGGAAGAAGAAGGGGGCGGTGACACAAATGGCGGCGCCAGCAGGACGCGATTGCGCCCCAGCGTCTTGGCCTGGTAGAGAGCCGCATCGGCAGCCTGGAGCAAGGACTCCAGTCGCGCCCCGGGATGGGCCGGTATGCAGGAAGCCACGCCGCCGCTGATGGTGATGCGCCCCAGTGTCGACCCGGCGTGCGGCAACGCCAGGGCATGGATGGCATCGCACATGCGCTGCACGATCTGCACGCCTTGCTCGCCATCGGTGTCGGCCGCGATCACCGCGAATTCTTCGCCGCCATAGCGCGCCACGGTCTCTCCAGCGCGGCAGACGGTATCGCGCATGGTCTGCGCCACCTGGCGCAGCACGGCGTCACCCGCCACGTGGCCGTAGTGGTCGTTGTAGGGCTTGAACCAGTCGACGTCGATGAAGGCCACCGTCAGCGGCTTGCCATGACGCACGCTGCGCCGCCATTCCTGGTCCAGGGTGTCATCGAAGCTGCGCCGGTTGGCAATGCCGGTCAGGCCATCGGTGAGACTGAGCGAGCGTAGCTGTTCATTGGCCTGGGCCAGATCGCGGGTACGTTCGGCAATGCGCAGCTCCAGCGATTTGTTGAGTGCGCGCAAGGATTCCTTTTCCTGTTCCAGCTGGGCGTAGAGGGTGCGATTCTGGATGGTATGGCTGCGCAGGTTGGCCAGCATGGCATTGATGGCATCGGCCAGGAAATGCAGCTCATGCCGCTTCTTGCCCGGCAGCTCGATGCTCTGCGGCGAGTCCGGCAGGTCCGGGCGGTTCAGGTCCTGACGACGCACGAAGCCTGACAGGCGCGTGATCGGCCGGCCCAGCCAGCGATTGAAGACATAGAGGAAGATGAACCACAGCACCAGCGTCTTGATCACCGAGTTGATCAGGATCAGCGTAAAACCATAGGCCACTTTCTGGATCACCACGTGACGGCTGGAGTACACGGTCCAGGCACCGATGTCGTGCGTCACGCCATGTTCATCGCGATACAGGATGGGGAAGCGATGGCTGGTGGCGGCGTTGAGGAACCCCGTCCGCACCGGGCTGCGCTGCCCCTCGGGATCGACATGGATCTGGCGGCCGTCGTGATCGACGATATTGCCCTGAGCCATCACCAGCCGACCCTGCGGATCTTCGATCTTCACCCCGGTCACCACCGGCAGGTTGCTGATGCCGCGCAATGTGGCCTTTTGCACATCGCCCTGGAAACGCCAGGTCGAACTGGCCAGGCTGGCGCCGAAGGTCAGGTCCATGGCCCGCAATTCGTTATCCACGCCGGACTGGGTGTGCTCGTACTCGGCCCCCAGCTGCAGGCAGGTGACGATCAGCGTCACCAGGAAGTAGCTCCCGAAAATGATGCGCAGCAGGTGGACCGCCAGGGAATTCTTGGAGAGCAAATTCATGTTCTTGCGTGATGGGGAAGCTCTGCTCAGTATTGAGAGAATCGACAGAGCGGAAGGCGCTGCCATGCGCCCGCGGCCTCCCCTGCAGGTTGACGCTGCGTCCCGCCGGGCGGGATCGGGTGCGTTGGCAAGGCATGCTGCTGCCTCATGGAATTTCCTCCCGCTGGAATGAAAATGATCAACGTGCTGGTCGTTGAATGCGTGGAGCAAATTTTAACAGTTAGGTTTTGCGAAACTGCCAATGATGTTGGCTAAATTGCGCCCGCAGGGGGGCCGAGAAGTTTGCGGAGGGGGATGGATGCGAAGGGTTGGTGAGGATTGCGGCAGAAGGGGCGCAATCAGGTCGCCGCAAGATGCCGTTCGGCAATCACGAACTCGACCTTGACCCCGGAAACCGGTGCCACGAAGAGCTGCCGTTCCTGCAGCGCATCGATCGTCTCGATCCGATAGCGCAGGCGCTGCACATGCAGACGCTGCAGCAGCGCCTGCCATTCCGGATGACTGTCGATGCGCAGCGCCAGATGGTCGATGCGTGTGGCTGGCGGCCCATTGCTGATGCCGTGCCGTGCTGGCAGGGTGATGCGTTCGATGAGATGCAGCACCGGCTGCTGGCCGAGGTAAAGCCAATGGCCGACACTGCCGAAGGGCGGCCTTGGCCCCTCCGTCAGGCCGGCCACTTCCACGAAGAACTGACGCAGGAAGCTGCAGTCACCCGCCACGATGGTGATGTGATCAAGATGCATGCGATACCTGATCTCTACAGCAGCCCGCCACCGTCGACATCGACCACGCTGCCGGTCATGAAACCGTTCTGCATCAGCAGCAGGTAAGCCTGCGCCAGGTCCGCGCCCTGACCCACGCGTCCCACCGGCAGCTTGCCTCCGGCACGCGCGGCCATGGCCTTGCGGTCGGCCTCGCTCATGTCGCCCCACATGCCACTCTCGACCATGCCTGGGCTGACCACATTCACGCGCAGGGGCGCCAGTTCCTTGGCCAGGGTCTTGGCGAGGATTTCGGTGGCGGCATTCATGGTCGCCTTCACCAGCGCACCCGGCGCCGCCTTGCGTGCCAGCAGGCCGGAAGTGAAGGTGATGGAACCGTTGGGCTGCAGATAGGGGAGTGCCTGTTGCGCGGCGCGTATCTGGCCGAAGAACTTGACGTTGAAGGCGGCCATGGCGTCGGCGATCTTCAGGTCGGCCAGTCGCGCCGACCCGATCACGGGACCGGCCGTGACCACCAGATGATCGAAGCTGCCGATGCTGGCAAACAATTGCGCCACCGACGCATCGTCGCCGATGTCGACCTGGGCCGTGGTGATGTGGGTGGGAAAGTCGGCCGGCGCACTGCGGCGCCCGGCCACGGTCACCTGCGCGCCGGCAGCGGCAGCCTGTTCGGCGACGGCGCGACCGATGCCGGTCAGGCCGCCGATGACGACGATTTTCTGGTCTTTCATGATGAGACTCCTTGAGGGATCAACCGGTGGATGAGCTTCAGGCGGCTGCCGCGGTGGCAGCCGGCAGGGCCGGGTAGTCGGTATAGCCGAGCTCGGTACCGCCGAACAGCGTGGCGCCATCGAATTCGGCCAGGGGCAGGTCTTCGATCAGGCGGCGCGGGAAATCCGGATTGGCAACAAAGGGGCGGCCGAAGGCCACCAGGTCGGCGTAGCCGTGTTCCAGCACCCATTGCGCACGCGCCTTGTTGTAGTTGCCAGCCACGATGATGGGATGGCTGAAACGCTCGCGCAGTTGCTGGCGGAATGCTTCGGTCACGACCGGCGCATCGTCCCAGTCCGCTTCCACCAGGTGCAGATAGGCAATGCCGCGCTGCTGCAGCCAGGCGGCCGCATCCAGGATGGTGGGCAGGATGTCCGGGCAATCCATGCCGCGAGCGGTCAGGAAGGGCGCCAGGCGGATCGCGGTGCGATGCGCACCGACTTCATCGGCCACTGCATCGACCACCTCCTTCAGGAAGCGCAACCGGTTTTCGCGTGAACCGCCGTATTCATCGGTACGTACATTGGAAGTGGTGCGCAGGAACTGGTCCACCAGGTAACCATTGGCGCCGTGGATTTCCACACCATCGAAACCGGCGTCGATGGCATTGCGTGCAGCGCGGCGGAAGTCCTCCACGATGGCCTTGATCTCCTGGCGTTCCAGTGCACGCGGGGTCGGGCTGGCGACCATGCCGCCCTGGCCGGTGACGGGGTCCACCTTCCAGATCTGGCCTTCGAAGGGCATTGCCGAGGGCGCCACCGGCAGCGCGCCGTCGTGGAAGTCGGGATGCGACATGCGGCCCACATGCCACAGCTGCAGGAAGATACGGCCATTGGAACGATGCACCGCCTCGCTGACCAGGCGCCAGCCGGCGACCTGCTCGGGGCTGTAGATGCCGGGGGTAAAGGAGTAGCCCTTGCCCTGCGGCGAAATTTGCGATGCCTCGGTGATGATCAGCGCAGCCGAAGCGCGTTGAGCGTAATGCAAGGCATTCATGGCATTGGGAATGTCACCCGGCTGCGAACTGCGTGCGCGGGTCATGGGCGCCATCACGATGCGGTGGGGAAGCGAAAGCTGGCCCACGGTCAGCGGTGCCAGCAGAGAGGTCGGGGTTTGCATGAAAGACTCCAAAAAGGGGCAAGACGATCAAAGGGTTCATCAAAGGGTTCAAGCGCTGATGGAGGTCATTATGCGAACCGCATTGGAATTTGATAATTGGTCTAGTATTTGAATAATTATCAAATAGAGTGGAATAATGGCAGCGCAAAACCTGGGTGATATCCGACTCTTCGTGGAAGCCGCCGGCCTGGGCAGCCTGTCAGCAGCGGGGCGCAAGATCGGCCTGTCCCCGGCGGCCGCCAGTGCGCGGCTGGTCAAGCTGGAGGCGGAACTCAACACCCGGCTCTTCGAGCGCACCACGCGCCGCCTGCGACTGACCGCCGAGGGGGCGCTCTATCTGTCGCACTGCCAGCAGGCCCTGGCCGCGCTGGACGATGCCCAGGCGGCCCTGCAGGCAGGCCGCAGCGCGGTCAGCGGCAAGTTGCGCATCGCCGCCACCTCCGACTTCGGCCGCCATGTCCTGCAGGGCTGGCTGGAAGAATTCAATGCGCTGCATCCCCAGATCACGCTGGCCCTGATCCTGGGCGACACGGTCGCCAATCTGCTGCAGGACGACCTGGACCTGGCCATCCGCTTCGGTGTACCGCAGAACAGTTCCATGGTTGCCCGCCCGCTGGCCCCGAACCGCCGCGTGCTGTGCGCGGCGCCGTCCTATCTGGCCGGTCGCCAAGCGCCGCAACAGCCGGCCGATCTGCAGCATCAGGACTGCATCGTGCTGCTCACGGCCAGCGGTCCGGCCAACGAGTGGCGCTTTGAGCGTGACGGCGTGGTGCAGACCCATACCGTTCCCCTCACCAGCGCACGCGAAACCAACGACGGCGCGCTGGCCCGTCAGTGGGCCATCGAAGGCAAGGGACTGGTCATGAAGTCGATCTGGGACGTGGCGGCGGACCTGCGCGAGGGCAACTTGCAGGTGGTGATGCCGCAGTGGCGCGCCCCGGAAGCACCGGTGCATGCGCTTTACCAACGCACGCGCTACATGGCGCCCCGGGTGCGGGCCTTGCTGGATTATCTGGTCGAGCGGTTCGAGGTGGCGGGAGGCGAAATGACGGCGCTGCTTGAACTGCGTTAGTACTGCGGTTGGCAAGTATCGGCGACCATCTTTTCCTGGGAGCAATCGTCGATGGTTAACCCGCGACTGTTCCGTCCTGCCCTAAATGCGTACCTGCCCCCGGTTTGAAACCCATGCATTCATGCCGGTGCAGTTACGTAATCGACCGCCGAGCTGTGGTGTGAGGAATACATCGGCAATCGCTTATCTGATAATCGGAATCTAGTCGTACTTTCCAGCTTTTTGTCATAAAACACAACATTCCGCCAGGAATGATGTTATTTTGGAAATATAAGAAAAATCCTATAAGATGGATTAAAAAACTCCTAAATAACCCTATATTTCTCGATTTCTCTCAGAATGATCTTGGGCTCGAGGCCGCCTTATGATAATTCGATCTCATCATCCGGGATGAATTTAGGTTAAAAATTCCTCAGTTCGTTGCTTCTCCAATGCTCCGCTTTTACAATGTGACATCGGGATTCATCGGGATGTTTGCGATTATTTACTGAATACTTCGCCGCCTGATTAAGTGAATAAGTGAACTATCTTCACTGCGTGTTGGATTCGGAAGTCAAGCAGGCGTCTGAGCTTACGAGGGGGCAGGGGAGAGCATCTTCGGGGGAAGCATGGCTCAAAGCACAACGAGCGATGGCGATAAGTTGCCACACGGAATTGACCAGAGCTCGTTGGGCAGCAGTCAGTCAAGTCCCCCTGCGTGCCTGCCTGTAGCCATCGTTGGCATGGGCTTTCGATTGCCCGGCGACCTTGGCAATGAAACCGATTTCTGGACGGCGCTGAAGGCGGGTCGTGACCTGGTGACCGAGGTGCCGGCCGATCGCTGGGCGACCGACGAACTGCAGCACGGAACACGCGCCGAACCCGGGCGCAGCATCACCTTCGCCGCCGGCGTGCTGACCCGTGCGGACCAGTTCGATGCGGAATTCTTCGGCATATCGCCGCGCGAGGCGGCCTGGATGGATCCGCAGCAGCGTCTGCTGCTGGAGCTGACCTGGGAGGCCCTGGAGCATGCAGGCGTACCGCCTGCCTCGCTGGCCGGCAGCGATTGCGCCGTCTACGTCGGCATTTCCAGTCTCGATTACGGCACCCGCGTGCTGGACGATCTGTCCAGCCTGGGCGGCCACATGATGACCGGCAACACCATGAGTGTGGCCGCCAACCGCATCTCCTACGTCTTCGATCTGCACGGCCCTTCGCTGGCCGTCGATACCGCATGTTCCTCGTCGCTGGTCGCACTGCATCACGCCTGCGTGGCGCTGCAGACCGGTCAGGCTTCCTCCGCGCTGGTCGGTGGCGTCAACATGCTCATGCATCCCTATCCGTTCGTGGGCTTCACCAAGGCCTCCATGCTGTCGGCGGACGGGCGCAGCAAGGCCTTTGACGAATCCGGCGACGGCTACGTGCGCGCCGAAGGCGGGGCCGTGCTGTTGCTCAAGCCGCTGGCCCAGGCCCAGGCCGACGGCGACGATGTATTGGCCGTCATCCGAGCCAGCGGCGTCAACGCCGATGGCGCGCGCAAGACCGGCATCACCATCCCCAGCCGCGACGGCCAGGTGGAGCTGATGCGCAGCGTTCTTGCCCGCAGCGGACTGGCGGCAGCCGAAATTGATTTCGTCGAGGCGCACGGGACCGGTACGTCGGTTGGCGATCCGATCGAGGCGGCCGCCATCGGCGCAGTCTATGGTGCCGGTTCGGGACGCGAACGGGATCTTCCCATCGGCTCGGTGAAAGCCAACCTGGGCCATCTCGAGGCCGCCTCCGGTATGGCCGGACTGGTCAAGACGGTGATCGCCCTGCGTCAGCGCGCCTTGCCGGCCAGCCTACATCTCAACGCGCCCAATCCCCGCATCGATTTCGCCGCCCTGAAGCTGGCCCTGCTGACTGACTATACCGAGCTGACCCCCGGTAATGGCCGTACGCTGATCGCTGGCCTGAATTCCTTTGGATTTGGTGGTGCCAATGCCCATGTGCTGCTGGAAGCCGGCACCCCGGCGGTGGCCGAGGTCGCCGGCAACACCCCTGCGGCCGCTGGCCTGCCACCGCTCTACCTTTCGGCCAGAACCGAAGACGCCCTGCGCGAGCTGGCCGGGCGCTATGCAAGCTGGTTGGCCGATGAGGTGGCCGACGAGCGTTGCTATGACGTCGCCTATGCCAGTGCCACCGGGCGCCAGCGCCTGGCTCGCCGGCTGGTGTGCCGGGCCGGTTCGCGTACCGAACTGGTCGCCGCGCTGCAAGCCTATGCCGCCGGCCATGCCGTGGCCACGATCGTGTGCGAAGACGAACCCGCCGAGTCTGGCGATATCGCCTTCGTCTATTCCGGCAATGGCGCGCAATGGGTCGGCATGGGACGTCGCCTGTGCGAGGAAGTCCCGCGCTTCAGGCAGATCATCACCGATCTGGATGCGCGCATGCATCCCATGCTCGGCTATTCCATCCTGGCCGAACTCTACGCCGACGGCGCACAGGCCCGTCTGGACGAAACCGAAGTGGCACAGCCGCTGCTGTTCGCCGTTCAGGTCGGCGCGACCTTGCTGCTGCGTGAACAGGGGGTGCAGCCTGCGGCCGTGACCGGCCATAGCGTGGGCGAAGTGGCCGCCGCCTGGGCTTGTGGCGCACTCAGCCTGGATCAGGCCTTGCAGGTGGTAGTCATGCGCAGTGCCGCGCAAGGCAAGACCCGGGGTGCCGGCCGCATGGCCGCCGTCGCCCTGGGCGAACAGGAAGTGCTGGAGGCCATCGTCGCCACCGGCAGTGACGACGTCGTCGTGGCCGGGATCAATAGTCCTGGCAATGTCACTCTCTCGGGGGCGCCCGAGCAACTGGCCCGCATCGAGGCGTGGCTTCGTCCGCGCGGTGTGTTCTTCCGGCTGCTCGATCTCGACTACGCCTTCCACAGCCACGCCATGGACCCGGTGCAGCAACTGCTCGTGGACAGTCTGCAAGGACTGCGACCGGGCCCAGCGGATCTGGCCATCTTCGTTTCTACGGTCACCGGTGGGGAGCTGCAAGGCAACCAGCTTGATGCTGACTACTGGTGGCGTAACGTGCGTGCACCGGTGCTGTTCGATCAGGCTATTCGTGTGCTGGCGCAACGCCACTGCCGCGTCTTCATCGAAATCGGACCTCATGCGATCCTGCAGCGCTACATCGGTGAATCGTTGCAAGGCGCAGGCGTCAAGGGCAAGGTACTGCCCTTCCTGCGTCGCCAGCATGATGGCGTGGACTGTCTCATGGATACCTTGGCGCGGGCCGAATTGCTGGCGCGTGCACCCAATCTGCAGCATCATTTCCCGCAGCCTGGACGTCCAGTACGCCTGCCCTCCTACGCCTGGCAACATGTGCGGCACTGGCACCCCAGCACCAGCGAAGGACGGCGCGCCAATACCAGCCGCCGCGAGCATCCCTTGCTCGGCTGGTCCCTTTACGACGGCCATGCCTGGGAAAACGTACTGGACGCAAGCATCCTGCCTTGGCTGAAGGACCATCAGGTTGGCGGTGCGACGGTCTTCCCCGGTGCCGGCTATACCGAGATGGCGCTGGCCGCGGCCCGGCAATGGCTGGGGACACAGGGCAGCGGTCACTATCTGCTGGATCAGGTCGATATCCTGGCGCCGATGCTCTTCGATCAGGACCAGGCCCGCACCTTGCGTCTGAGCTTGAATGAGCGCGATGGCAGTTTCTTCATCAAGAGCAAGCCACGTCTGTCGGCCGACGAATGGACGCTGCATGCCAGTGGTCGCATCCTGACCCCGGGCAAGGGATGTCGCGCCGGCACCATCAGTGTGCCCGCCGACGCCCGCGTGATTGACGCCAACGAGCATTATGGTTTTACCGCTGCCGTCGGGCTGGAGTATGGCCCTGCGTTCCGCGGCTTCAGCCACGCCCGCGTCGCCGGGCGCAGCATGGAATTGCATCTGTCCCTGCCGTCTGCGGTGCAGAACGGCCTGGCCGACTACCTGCTGCATCCAGCCCTGCTGGATGTCTGCTACCAGGCACTGGTCGGCTTTTTCGGAGACGAAATCCGCGCTGGCCAGGGGCGCGCCTTCCTGCCTGTCAAGACCGCACGCGTGGAGGTATTCGGCGCGGCTTGTCCGCAGTTCGCCCGCTTGCATCTCAAGCGCGTCAGCACGCGCGCCGCCCTGGCCGATATCGAATTGCATGATGCCGATGGCGAACTGGTGGCACGCCTGAGCGATTGCCGGTTCCGCGCCGCGCCGTTGGTTCAAGGCGCCGGTGGTGCGGTCAGCCTGTGGCAGACCAGCGCGCGCCTGGCACCTCGCGCTGACGGCGCTGGCCACCTGCACAACCAAGAGGCGCTGGCGCTGGCTCCAATGGTCGATAGCATTCGCCAGACCCTGTCTCAGATGGCCGCACAGCGCCAATCCTGGTTCAACGAGAACCTGCCGCTGCAGGAAGCCCTGGTGATGGCCTTCCTGCACGAAGCCTTGCGCGATGGACTGGACCCGGCCTTGCTGGAACACAGCGCCTATGGCCGCTGGGTGCGCCATGTGCTGCATGCCGAAGGCCTGTTGAGCCGTGCAGGTCAGCACTGGCAACTGCATGCGGATTCCGCACTGCCGCCGGCTGCAGAGATCTGGAAACTCCTGCTCACGCAGTCCCCCCAAAGCCTGCCGCAACTATTGCTGGCCGGTCGCGTGGGCCTGCACCTGCCGGCACTACTGGCAGATCCGTCGCTGCATGAGAGCTTCTGGATGCAGTTGGCGCGTATGCCCGCGGTGGAAACCCAGCTTGACAGCGACCCCGTCTATACCGGCAGCACGCGCGGCATCGAGCAACTGCTCTCCGATCTCGCCCGGGTCTGGCCCATCCAGTCGCGCCTGCGCATTCTGGAGATATCTGTTGGCTACAGCGATGTGGCACGCCGTTTCGTACAGTCGCAATCCGAGGGCAGTCTGCATTACACCCTGGCGCTGTCCGATGAAACCATGGTCCAGCGTCACCAGGCCGAACTGGCGGGTCTGCCCGGCCTGGCACTGGCCCGGCTGGATGCCGACTGGAATGTGCACAGCGATGCAGAGCTGCCGCAGTCCTACGATGTCGTTGTGCTGCGCCACTGCCTGAACCTGGCCGCACAGCCGCAACAGGTACTGGAAAAGCTGCGCCGCCAGATCGTACCGGGCGGACTGCTGGTCGTGGCCGAGCGCCACGCCGACCTGAGTGCCGATTTCATCGAAGGGCTGCGTCCACACTGGTGGCATGCACCGGTACAGCAGGACGAGGCCGCAGATGTGCCGCTGTCTTCGCTGACCTCGCCGGCCGACTGGGAAATCTTCCTGACCCGCGCCGGCTTTGCCGACATCGATAGTTTCAGTGAACCAGATGCCGCAGGACGCGGTGCCTACCTGCTGCTGGCGCGCCATGCCGCCGAGGCACAGCACTCGCCGCTGCCGACCGGCCCGACACGCCGCTGGTCGCTCTGGTTCGACGACGCATCGGCACTGATGACCGAGCATCTGCGCGCCTGCCTGATCGCCCAAGGCCAGGAAGTCGATTGCACCACCGACCTGGAGCAGGTCCTGCACAACGGTAGCGATCATGTGGTCTATCTGCGCGGCTCGTCAGCAAGCGTCGATGCCGCAGGCTTCTACGTGAGCGAACTGCTGGATGTACTGCCCTCGCTGATGCGCTCGACACGCGTCCCCCGCCTGTGGGTAGTGACCCAGGGTGGCGCACTGGCACAGGACCTGCCCGCGCACTACCAGCACAAGCCCGCGCAAGCGGCGCTGTGGGGGGCCATGCGCGTGGCGATGAACGAATTCCCGGATCTGCAGATCACGCTGGTGGACATGGACGGCGGCGCCGGCCGGCAGGAGGACGCAGCGCGTCTGGGCCAGGAGCTGCTAGCACCGGATGGCGTCAACGAAATCCTGCTCAGCGGCCAGGCGCGCCTGGCTCTGCGCTGGCAAGCCTGCGAACAGCTTGCTACGGCAGCGTCCCAGGCCTCGGAGCCGACGCGTTTCCGTCTGGACTTCAAGGTGCCAGGCCAGTTGCGCAACCTGCAATGGTTCGCGATGGCGCCGCAGCCACTGGCCGATGACCAGATCGAAGTACGTACCCTGGCCGCCGGCCTGAACTTCCGCGATGTCATGTACCTGATGGGTCTGCTGCCCGACGAAGCGGTCGAGAACGGTTTTGCCGGTGCCAGCCTGGGGCTGGAATTCGCCGGTGTTGTTACCCGGGTCGGGGCGGCCGTCACCGATCTGCGGGTCGGTGAGGAGGTCATGGGCTTTGGCAGCGCCTGCTTTGCCAGCCATATCGTCACCCGACGCGACGCAGTGGCGCGCAAGCCTGCCCACTGGAGTTTCGAATCCGCGGCCACGGTGCCGACCGTCTTCTTCACCGTCTATTACGCGCTGTGTCACCTGGCCGACCTGGCCGAAGGCGAACGCGTGCTGATCCACGGCGGTGCCGGTGGGGTCGGCATCGCGGCCATCCAGTTGGCCCGCCACCTTGGCGCGGAAGTCTTTGCCACCGCCGGTAGCGAGGAAAAGCGTGACTTCGTGCGCCTGCTCGGTGCCGACCATGTGTTTGATTCGCGTAGCCTGGACTTCGTCGACGACATCATGGCCGCGACCGGCGGCGAGGGTGTGGACGTGGTCCTCAATTCGCTGGCAGGCGAGGCCGTACGTCGCAACTTCTCGGTGCTCAAGCCCTTCGGCCGCTTCCTGGAACTTGGCAAGCGCGATTTCTTCGAGAACACGCCCATCGGCCTGCGACCCTTCAAGGACAACATCAGCTATTTCGGCATTGATGCCGACCAGTTGCTGACCGGTCGCCCACGGCTGGCCGCACGCCTGTTCATCGAACTCATGGCACTGTTCGACGAAGGCGTGCTGGCGCCGCTGCCATATCGCAGTTTTGCCGTGCCGCATATCGTCGATGCCTTCCGCACCATGCAACAGGCGCGCCACATCGGCAAGGTGGTCGTCACGCTGGACCAGACGCCCGCGCGCGTGGAAGCCAGCGGTGCCGCGCAGCCTCTGCTGCAGGCCGATGCCACCTGGCTGGTCACGGGCGGCCTGTCCGGTTTCGGCCTGGCTTCGGCCCGGTGGCTGGCGCAACAGGGCGTGCGCAGCCTGGTGCTGGTGAGTCGACGCGGTGCGGCGACCCCTGGCGCAGTTGAAGCCATCGCCGAGCTGCAGGCGCAGGGCACGCGGGTCCATGCCGCTGCCTGCGACATCAGCGACCGCAGCGCGCTGACGGCATTGATCGACGAGATCAGCCACACCCTGCCACCGCTGAAAGGTGTTCTGCATGCGGCCATGGTGATCGACGATCGCCTTATCCCCCAGCTGGATCCTGAGGCCATCGAGGCAGTCCTGCGGCCCAAGCTGCAGGGGGCATGGCATCTGCATGAAGCGACCGCCGCTCTGCCGCTGGAGCACTTCGTGCTGTATTCCTCCATTACCACATCGATCGGCAATCCTGGCCAGGCCAACTATGTGGCGGCCAATGCCGGCCTGGAAAGCCTGGCCGGCCTGCGTCGCCGACAGGGGTTGCCAGCGATTTCCATCGGTTGGGGGCCCATCGCCGATAGCGGTTACCTGACCCGCAATACCGCAGTGCGCGACGCGCTGGAGCAGCGCCTGGGACGTCCTCCGCTAACGACCCGTCAGGCCCTGGATACGCTGGGACGGATTCTGGCCGCAGGCGGCCCCGGCGACACCCTGGCCGCTGCCAATTTCGAATGGCCTACGCTGGCGCGCCTGCTGGCGCCGGCCACCCGTTTCGCGGCACTGGACGCGGCGCGCGTGATGAGCACCGATGACCAGAACGACAGTGATTTCCGCAGCATGGTGGCCGGCAAGTCCGGCGCCGAAATTCATCAGCTGGTCAGCCAGCAGGTGGCGCGCGAGGTGTCGGCCATCCTGGGCGTGAGCGAAGAACGCATCGGCCATGAACAAGCACTGCACGATCTCGGTCTTGATTCCCTGATGGCGGTGGAGCTTGCCATGGGACTGGAGCGCCGGGTCGGTGTGCAGTTGCCGGTCATGATGCTCAATGATGCACCCACCATTGCCAAGGTCGCCGCCAAGATCACCGCACGCCTCGGCGGCGAGGACGACCCCGAAGAGGCGCCCGGTAGCGACACGCTGGTCGAGGATTTCATCCGCAAGCACGGCGAAGAGGTCAGCGCCGAAGATCGGGCCCGCATGAGCGCCGAGACCCAACGCATGAAGGCGCAAGGCGCGAGGTTGACAACATGAGCAAATTGGAAGGAAGGTCCAAGTCGGACCTGATCGCACGTTTCCTGGGCAAGAACGGCGCCGCCAGCGAAGGCGGCCGCGCTGCCGGCGCCGCTGCGCAGCCGGCGCAGACCAGGGTGTCGCAGGCGTTCACCCGCTTCGACCATCATCCGGGTTACCAGAAGATCCTCGTACCGAAGGTCGCCGCCGATCGCTTTGGCGTACCCAATCCCTTTTTCAAGGTCCATGAAGGCGTCGCCGGTGCGACTACCCGCGTCGGCGGACGTGAGCTGATCAACTTCGCCAATTACAACTACCTCGGTCTGAACGGTCATCCGTCGGTCAACCAGGCCGCCAGCGACGCCATCCTGCGCTATGGCACCACGCCGTCGGCCAGCCGCCTGGTCGCGGGTGAACGACCGGTCCAGCAGGAACTGGAACAGGCGCTGGCCGCGCTCTATGAGGTCGAGGACTGTGTGGTCTTCGTCAGTGGCCATGCGACCAATGTCACCACCATCGGTTATCTGTTCGGCCCCAAGGACCTGATCCTGCACGATAGCCTGATCCACAACAGCGTCCTGGAAGGTGCCCGGCTATCCGGTGCCACGCGACGCTCCTTCCCGCATAACGACGCGGCGGCACTGGACGCCATCCTGGCCGAGGTGCGCCCGCGTTTCGAGCGGGTGCTGATCGTCATCGAAGGTCTCTACAGCATGGACGGTGACATTCCCGACCTGCCGGCCTTCATCGACATCAAGCGCCGCCATGCTGCCTTCCTGATGGTCGACGAGGCGCATTCGCTGGGCGTGCTCGGCCAGAGCGGACGCGGTCTGCGCGAGCACTTTGGCGTGGCTGGCAAGGATGTCGATATCTGGATGGGCACGCTCTCCAAGACCCTGGCCAGTTGCGGCGGCTATATCGCCGGTGAGCGGGCACTGGTGGAGCACCTGAAGTACGCCGCCCCCGGTTTCGTCTACAGCGTCGGTATCTCGCCCCCGTTGGCGGCGGCCTCGCTGGAAGCGTTGCGCATCATGCTGGCCGAGCCGCAACGGGTGCACCAGCTGCGCGCGCGCACCGGACAGTTCCTGCAAAGGATGCAGGAGTACGGCATCAACACCGGCTATGCCCAGGGCTATGCCGTGGTGCCTGTGATCACGGGCAGTTCGATCAAGGCCGGCAAGCTGTCGGAGCAGATGTTCCAGGCCGGCGTCAATGCTCAGCCGATCATTTATCCCGCCGTGGAAGAGAAGGCCGCGCGCCTGCGTTTCTTCTTCTCCGCCATGCACAGCGAAGAGCAGATCACCACCACCTGTGAGCTGCTCAGAAAACTGGTCGGCTGACAGGCCGCCCATAGCGATACCCAAGAAGATACCCAAGCCATGCATTCAATGACCCTCCGGGCGCGTCTTGCCCTTCCCTTTAGCCTGATCGCGCTGCTGGCCGGTTGCGCCACCATGCCAGGCTGGATTCCTACCTCCGGCGCCAGCCGTGCGCAGGTGATCGAAGAGCCTGCCTCGGGTCGCATCGAGGGTATCCAGCTGGTCGATGTGGATGATGCACTGGCACGCAGGCTGGCTGCCAGCCGCAAGCACGAGCAATTCGCCAGACTGTTCGACGGCAAGGCCGATGATCGTTACCTGGTGCGTTCCGGCGATGTGGTCGACGTCACCCTGTGGGAGACCCCGCCCGCGGTGCTGTTCGGAACCGTCTCCGCGGACGCCCATGTCAGCGCGACCACGGTGCAGCCGGTCGCCTTTCCTTCGCAGATGGTGTCCTCGGACGGCACCATCGGTATTCCCTTTGCGGGTCGCATCGTGGCCAATGACAAGACCACCGAAGAGATCGAGCGCGAGATTGTGCGTCGCCTCAACGGCAAGGCCAACAGGCCTCAGGTGATGGTGCGCGTGGGGAAGAACAATTCATCCAACGTGACCGTGGTGGGCGAGGTCAGCAACAGTGTGCTCCTGCCACTGACGCCGCGTCGCGAACGACTGCTGGACGCACTGGCCGCCAGTGGCGGTGTCAAGCAACCGGTCAATCGCATGGCCATCCAGCTTTCGCGTGCCGACCTGACCGCCTCCATGCCGCTGGACGCAATCATCCGCGACCCGCGTCAGAACATTGCCTTGCAACCCGGCGATGTGGTGACCGCGTTGTTCCAGTCGCAATCCTTCTCGGTGCTGGGGGCGACCGGCAAGAACGAGGAAATTCCGTTCGAGGCGGCCGGTATTTCCCTGGCCCAGGCGCTGGCACGCTCCGGTGGACTCAACGATAGCCGTGCCGATGCCCGCGGCGTGTTCATCTTCCGCTTCGAAGATCCCGCCCTGGTGCGCAGCGCCCAGCCGCTGGCCGTGGGCGTGGACGGCAAGGTGCCGGTGGTCTACCAGGTGGACCTGCGCGACCCGGCTTCGCTGTTCGTCACCCAGAACTTCCCGGTGCAGGACCATGACGTGATCTACGTCGCCAATTCGCCGGCCGCCGAATTCCGCAAGTTCCTCAGTCTGGTGGTCTCCGTGGCAGCCCCCAGTGTCACCCTGAACAATCTGATCAAAGACTAAGTGATCGAATCTTCTGACAATTCACTGGCTCCCCGGCAGCGCAGCGCACTGTCGGTAACGCTGTCGGTCTGGCATGCGATCTTCCTGCGCGAGGCGCTGGATCGCCTGTTCGACATGCGCGCGGCCTGGCTGTGGCTCATCGCCGAGCCGGTGGTGCATATCGGCTTCATTGCGCTGATCTGGCGCTCGCTGCGCATCCAGACCATTGGTGGTGCCGACCTCGCGGTGTGGACGATGATCGGCATGCTGGGCTTCTTCCTCTACCGTCGCACCGCCCTGCAGGTGAGTTATGCGGTCGAGTCCAACCTGCCGCTGTTTGCCTATCGCCAGGTCAAGCCTTTCGACACGGCGCTCATGCGCGCGCTGCTGGAGGCCTTCCTGATGGCGGTCATCAGCGCCGTGCTGCTGTTGGGGGCGGCGCTGCTGGGACACGACACGCTGGCCGTCGATGATCCCTTGCTGGTACTGCTGTCGGCAGTGGCCTTGTGGCTGTTCGCGCTGGGCTATGGCCTGGTGGCTTCGGTGCTCATGGCGCTGGTGCCGGAGAGCGAACATGTCCTCAAGCTGCTGATGATGCCGCTCTATCTGCTCTCGGGCGTCATCTTGCCGATGTCGGCCGTGCCCGAGCCTTATCGCGGCTGGCTGATGTACAACCCGGTCGCCAACGGCCTGGAGCTGATCCGTCTGGGATACATGGAGAACTACCACGCAGTCGCCGAGACCAGTCTCGACTACCTGTTGATGTGGGCCTTGTCCAGCCTGTTCCTGGGACTGGTTCTGTACCGCCGCTTTGAACGAAAGCTGGTGATGCAATGATCCTGGTCGACGACGTTCACAAGCGCTACATGACGGAGCATGGCGTGGGACGCTGGGTACTGCGCGGCATCAATCTGCGCATCCCTACGGCGAGCAACGTTGCATTGATCGGCGCCAACGGGGCCGGTAAATCGACCTTGTTGCGCATCATCTGCGGCGCTGACCAGCCCAGCAAGGGATCGGTCCAGCGTCAATGCCGTGTGTCTTGGCCGATGGGGCAGGGCGGCCTGGAAGGCACGCTCACCGGACGCCAGAACGCGAAGTTTGTCTGCCGTGTGCATGGCCATCGCAGCGATCTGGCCGAACGTCTGCAGTTCATCCAGGACTTCGCCGAACTCGGGCCGGCTTTTGATGAGCCGGTCAAGACCTATTCGTCAGGCATGCGCTCGCGGCTGCAATTCGGACTCTCGCTGGCCTTCGACTTCGACGTCTATATCTCCGACGAAGTGACTGCGGCTGGCGATGCTGCCTTTCGGCGCAAGGCGGCAGCGGCATTCAAGTCCATGACCAATCGGGCCGGTCTGATCATGGTGGCGCACGACGAGCGCACGCTGCGCGATTTTTGCCAGTCCGGCATATGGATCCACGATGGTCGAGCCGACTGGTTCGACGACATTGAAGATGCACTGAAGGCATACAAAGAGACGTTGAACCCATGAGTAACATGCAAGCAGAAAATTCCCCAATCTCCGTCAAGGGCTCGCGCTGGGCGCGCCTGAAACAGGACTGGTTGTCCATCCGCATTTTCGGGAAGCTGATCCGTGTCATCGCCGTGCTGGCCGTGCTGATCAGCCTCTATTGGCTCTTTGTGGCCTCGGACCGATATGTCTCGGAAGCGACCGTGATCCTGCGCAAGACCGACTCCGCAGCCTCTGCGGCCACCGACCTTTCCGCCGTCACCAAGGGCATGCTGGGCATCAATCGGGCCGATCAGTTCCTGCTGCGGGAATACCTGCTGTCGGTGGACATGCTCAAAAAGCTCGACCAGAAACTGCACCTGCGCGAGCACTACAGTGACAGCGAGCATGACCCCTTCTCGCGGATGTGGCTGGGCCGCGATTCGATCGAGCATTTCCATGCCTATTACCTGTCGCGGGTCAGCGTGGAATATGACGACTACGCCGGGGTACTGCGTATCGCAGTACAGGCGTACGACGCCAAGTTTTCCCAGGATCTGGCGCGTGCGCTGGTCCAGGAAGGCGAGCGCTACATGAACCAGCTGGGCCATGAACTGGCTCAGGCGCAGGTCGATTTCCTGGTCGGGCAGGTCGATACCGCACGCCTGCGGGTACAACAGACCAACCAGGCACTGCTGCGCTTCCAGAACAGCAAGGGATTGATCTCGCCTCAGACCACGGCCGAGGGCATCAACGCCATCGTGTCCAAACTGGAAGATCAGCGCTCCCAGATCCAGACCAATCTGGCCGCCTTGCCTCGCAACCTCAATGCCGATCATCCCAATGTGGTGATGCTGCAGAACTCGCTGGCAGCGGTAGACCGCCAGATCGCCCGCGAGCGCGCCAAGCTCGCGCAGCCCGAAGGCAAGACCCTGAACTACACCATGGAAGAGTACCAGCGGCTGCAGATGGAAACGGTGTTTGCCCAGGATATCTACAAGGCCGCCCTGGCCGGGCTGGAGCGGGGACGCTCGGAGGCTACCCGGATGATCGACAAGGTTTCCGTGCTGCAGACGCCGAACCTGCCCGAGTATCCGCTGGAGCCGCGCCGTCTCTATAACGCCTTCTTCACCTTGCTGGTGGCACTCATGCTGGCCGGCATCCTGAAGCTTCTCGAAAGCATCGTACGCGATCACGTTGATTGACCTATGGGGGGAACCAGATGAAAGTACTGACTGTTTTTGGAACACGGCCGGAAGCCATCAAGATGGCGCCGCTGGTCAAGCTGCTGGAAGAAACACCTAGCATCGATGCCAAGGTGTGCGTGACGGCGCAGCACCGGCAGATGCTGGATCAGGTGCTCGAACTGTTTGAGATCACGCCAGACTTCGATCTTGACATCATGAAGCCGGGCCAGACCCTGTCCGATATCACCCGTGAAATCCTGGCGCGCATCGAATCGGTGCTGCAGGAATTCCAGCCCGACGTGGTGCTGGTACACGGTGATACCTCCACGACCTTTGCCACGACACTGGCCGCGTACTACCGCAAGATCACGGTAGGTCACGTGGAGGCGGGTCTGCGCACCGGCGACCTGTATTCGCCCTGGCCTGAGGAAGCCAATCGCAAGCTCACCGGCGCGCTGGCGAAGCTGCATTTCTCTCCCACCGACATGTCGCGCCAGAACCTGCTGGTCGAGAACGTGGATGAAGGCAACATCGTCGTCACCGGCAATACCGTCATCGATGCCCTGCTGGCAGTGAAAGACAAGATCGACAGCGACGCCTTGCTGCAGCAGGAATTTTCGCAGCGCTTCGGGTTCATTCGCCAGGACGCCCGCGTGATCCTGATCACCGGCCATCGGCGCGAGAACTTCGGCGCCGGTTTCGAACGCATGTGCGGCGCAATCGCCGAACTGGCCGACCGCTATCCGCAGGCGGATTTCGTCTATCCGGTGCACCTCAATCCCAATGTGCGCGAGCCGGTCAACCGCATCCTGCAGGGCCTGGCCAATGTCCATCTGATCGAGCCCCTGGATTACCTGCCCTTCGTCTACCTGATGCAGCGCTCGCACCTGATTCTGACCGACTCCGGCGGCATCCAGGAAGAGGCTCCGTCGCTGGGCAAGCCGGTGCTGGTCATGCGCGACACCACCGAGCGACCCGAGGCGGTCACGGCCGGCACCGTCAGACTGGTCGGCACCAGCCGCGAAGAGATCGTCAATGGCGTGAGCATGCTCATGGACGACGCCGCAGCCTACCAGGCCATGTCGCGTGCCCATAACCCCTACGGCGACGGTCGTGCCTGCCAGCGGATCGTCGAAGCACTGCTGGCAAGGAAGGCCAGCTTGAACTGAGCGCCGCGTGCGGCGGGTTCCGCGAGTTCCATTTCCAACGAAGGTAAAAGTCATGCAAGCAAGTCAGCAATTCAAGACCATCTCGGTGATCGGGCTGGGTTACATCGGTCTGCCCACGGCCGCGGTCTTTGCCTCGCGCGGGGTGAAGGTGATCGGGGTGGACGTCAATGCTCGTGCCGTCGACACCATCAATCGTGGCGAGATCCATATCGTGGAGCCGGATCTGGACATCGTGGTGCGCGCGGTCGTCACCGATGGCGCCCTGCGCGCCACCACCGTGGCCGAGCCGGCGGATGCTTTCCTGGTGGCGGTGCCAACGCCCTTCAAGGAGGGCTTCGAACCGGACCTGTCCTATATTGAATCGGCGGCCCGTGGCATCGCCCCGGTGCTCAAGAAGGGCGATCTGGTGATCCTGGAATCGACCTCGCCGGTTGGCGCCACCGAACGCATGGCCGAGTGGCTGGGCGAGGCCCGTCCTGACCTGAGCTTCCCGCAGAATGCCGGCGAGGCCTCCGATATCCGCGTGGCGCACTGCCCGGAGCGTGTGTTGCCGGGCCATGTGCTGCGCGAGCTGGTGTCCAATGATCGCGTCATCGGCGGTATGACTCCGGCGTGCTCGGCTGCCGCTGCAGCCCTGTACAAGATCTTTGTCGAAGGCGAGTGTGTCATCACCACGGCGCGCACTGCGGAGATGTGCAAGCTCACCGAAAACTCCTTCCGTGATACCAACATCGCATTTGCCAACGAACTGTCGTTAATCTGTGACCAGCTCGATATCGATGTGCGCGAGCTGATCGCACTGGCCAATCGCCACCCACGCGTGAACATCCTGCAGCCGGGTGCTGGCGTGGGCGGTCACTGCATTGCGGTGGACCCCTGGTTCATCGTGCACAGCAATCCGGAACAGGCCAAGCTGATCCGTACCGCACGTGAAGTCAATGACTTCAAGCCGAAGTGGGTCATCGGCAAGGTGGAAGAAGCCATGGCGCAGGCCAGGATGACCGGCGCGGACGTGCGTATCGCCTGCCTGGGCCTGGCTTTCAAGCCGGACATCGACGACCTGCGCGAGAGTCCGGCGGTGGATATCGCTCATGAGCTCTCGTCCCGCTATGCGGGCCAGGTGTCACTGGTGGAGCCCAATATCGAGGCGCTTCCAGCCCAGCTGGCCGAGGCCCGCCTGGTCGCGCTCGATACCGCGCTGGCCGAGGCCAATGTGATTGCCGTGCTGGTGGCGCACAAGGAATTCCGCGACCTGCGTTCCAGACTCAAGCCCCACCAGCGTCTGGTCGACGTGGTCGGTATCTCCAGGGCATGAAGCCAGGCCGGACGGCGAACGCGACAAGGTTCGCCCGCCGGCACCTCCAGAAAGGTAACTATCTTGTTCTTGAAACGGCTCCGGTCAATGACCTTGACGATGGCGATCAATCGCCATCTGACGGTTTGCGCCTTGCGTTGGCTGGTCAAGCGCAAGGCACGCAGGGCGCCGGAGTACACCCCGCGTCCGGGTAGCCTGCTGTATGTGGCTGCCAGCGCCCTGCCTTATCACGTCTCCGGCTATACCAACCGGACCCAGGAGATCATTGTCGCGCTGCGCTCGGTCGGCGCGGATGTGAGCGTGATGACCCGCCCTGGCTATCCCTGGGATCGCAAGGACCGCGTCGTCGATGCCGGTCCTGACGCCACCCTGGTCGACGGCATCCTCTATCACCACAGCCGGAGCCCCTCCAACCATCGTCCGGTGCTGCAGTTTGCACTGCAGGCCGCGCCTGCCATTGCGCAACTGGCGGCCAGCCGCAAAGTGGCTGCCATCCACGCCGCTTCCAACCACACCAATGCCTTGCCGGCCCTGCTGGCGGCGCGTCGACTGGGAATTCCCTTTCACTACGAGATGCGCGGCCTGTGGGAACTGAGCCGTATCTCCCGTTCGCCCGACTTCGAGGGCAGTTGGGCCTTCCGCCAGGGGCTGGCACTGGAACGTCTGGTGGCGTCCCAGGCGGATCGCCTGTTCGTCATCTCGGAACAGTTGGGTAAGTACATCCAGCAGCATTGGGGCATTCCTGCCGAACGTATGACGCTGTTACCCAATTGCATCGATGCGGATCGCATTCCGGCGGCCGATCCTGCCCAGGCAGTGCCACTGACCATCGGTTACGCCGGCTCGCTGATCGTCTACGAAGGTCTGGATACCTTGCTGGAGGCCGTCGCCCGGCTCAAGCGTGAAGGCCTGGCGGTGCGCTTGCACGTGGCAGGCCACGGCGAAGCAGGCCAGGCACTGCAAGAGCAGGCGCGCCAACTGGGCATCGACGATGTGGTGTGTTTCCATGGCCGCGTCAGCGCCGTGCAGGCGCGCGCCATCATCGGCCGCTGCGCGGTGATCTGCATTCCACGTCGTCCCTTCGAGGTTTGCAAGATCGTGCCGCCGCTGAAGCTGGTGGAAGCCCTGGCCATGGCGCGTCCGGTCGTGGTCCCTGATCTGCCGGTGTTCGTCGACGAGATGGGCAGTGATCCTGCCGGCTGGTTCTTCAAGGCAGGCGACTCCGCAGATCTTGCTCGCACACTCAGGGTGGCGCTGGAAGATCATGCGCAACTGGCTGTGATTGGCCAGCGTGCGCGTACCTATGCGATAGGGCAACGCCGCTGGCAGGGTTTCGTCGGTGCGGCAGTGCCGAGTGCTACCCCTCGGGCGAGCGCCGGCAATATGGGAGCACCGCATGGTCGGTAGAGTCATTCGCGCCGTCGGTTCGCTGATATACCGCTTCCCCGAATTGCAGGAAGACCAACCGGCAGCCGGTCCCTTCGGTCAGCTCAAGATCGCGTTGGTCACCGACCATTTCACCGCCGACTGCCTTTCCGGAGAATGTCGCGTGCGGGCGCTCACGCCTGCCAACTACCGCAGCGTCATCGGTGAGTGGAAGCCCGATCTGGTGTTCGTCGAATCGGCTTTCCACGGCATACGGGGCAGCTGGCGCTACGAGCTGGCCCGCCAGCCCCGGTTGCTGCGCCTGACACGACCGACGGCCATCTTCAGGCTGATCGATTTCGCCAAGGCCCAGGGTATTCCGACGGTCTTCTGGAACAAGGACGACGGCGCCTATTTCGAGCCCTTCATCGACGTGGCCAGGCATTTCGATTACATCTTCACCACCGACGAGACCTGCGTGCCCCGGTACCGTGCAGCCGCCCCCGGTGCGCGCGCGGTCAACACGCTGATCATGCCCTACCAGCCGGCTTTCCATCGTTTTGATGGCTTTCGCTTCACGCACAAGGAAGCCTGTTTCACCGGGAGCTACTATCGTCGCATCCTGGGCGCGCGCCGGGAATTCCTGGACAGCGCTTTCCAGACATGCGCCGATACCGCGCTGACGCTCAACGTCTTCGATCGCAATCACGACCGGCTTTCCCGGTACATCGAATTCCGCTATCCCCGCGGCAGCCACCTGAACGTACAGCGTGGCGTTGCGCATCGCCAGACGGCGGAGATCTACAAGCGGCATGTCCTCTCGCTCAATGTGAATTCGGTCACCGCATCCGACACCATGTTTTCTCGGCGCCTGCTGGAAATCCTGGCCTGTGGCGGCATTGCGGTGACCAATCCGAGCCGTTCGGTGGAACGGCACTTCGCCGATTTTTGCCATGTTGTGCGCAATCGGGAAGAGATGCAGGAAGTCTTCGGTCGTCTCAAGCATGGCCCGTCGTCTCTGGATCTGGAGCGTGCCGAAGCAGGCGCCCGTTACGTACGTGCCCATCACACCTGGTCACATCGGCTGCAGGAAGTCTGCGCCGTGCTTGGTCTCTGAAGGGCGCAGCGTGCTGGTCTCCATTTTTTCCTTCCTCGCCCAGGCCATTTTCTGGCTGGTAGTCTGCTATTTCTTCCTGTACGTGGGGCTGGAGCTGCGTGCCTTGCTGATCTCGCGCAAGACCGAGCGGCGCAAGCTGGCGCAGTTGACGGCGACACCGGCGCTGCCTGTGCAGCCACCCGCCGGCTATCCGCCGGTCACCGTGCTGCTGCCGGTCTGTAACGAATCTGCCGTGATCGAACGCCTGATCCACGCCGTCTGCCAGATGCAGTACCCGGCAGGCCAGCTCGAGATTCTGGTGCTGGACGATTCGACCGATCAGACCTCGGCGCTGGCGCAGCAGGCGGCCAGCCGCTACCAGGCTGCCGGTATCGATATCCGCGTGCTGCGGCGCCCCGACAGGAATGGCTTCAAGGCGGGCAACCTGATCCATGGCATCGAACAGTCGCGTGGCGAGTTCTTTGCCATCTTCGATGCCGATTTTTTGCCACCGGCGGATTTCCTGCTGCGTACGATGCCTTGTTTCAGCGACCCGGAACTGGGCTTCCTGCAGACCGGCATCGGCTATGAAAACCGCGACCACTCCTTCCTGACGCGGTTCCAGGCCATGGAGATGGGCCACCAGCAATATGTGACCGTGGGACTGAGTGAAGATGGCGACATGGCTTCCCTCAGCGGAAGTTCCTGCGTCTGGCGCAAGCGCTGCATCGAGGCCGTGGGTGGCTGGAGCGATGCCACCGTGACCGAAGATGTCGACCTGGGTTACCGTGCCCAGTTCAGCCACTGGAAGTACGCCTACCTGCGCGATGTGATGTCGATGTCGATCCTGCCTGAGACCATCAGCGCCTTTCGCATGCAGCGTGAGCGTTGGGGGCGCGGCTTGATCCACAGCGCCTTCAAGCATGCCGGGGCCATGTTCCACCAGCGCATGCCGCTGATGCGAAGACTGCATGCCATCTCGACCATGTTTTCTTCGCTGCTGCTGGCTTCCATCCACGTGCTGGTCCTGTTGAGTCTGCCGTTGAACTATCTCCTGAACTTCGAGGCGGCCAGTGTCCAGTGGGGCGCCTTGCTGTTCTTCGTTCTGGCCGGCGTCTGGGGTATCGACAATGCCATCGGCGCCAGCAAGGGCGCGTGGATCAACGATAAACGCTCCCTGGGACGCATGGTCTGGGATTCCTATCTCTACATCGCGCTGTTCCTGCCGATGGCCTGGTACTACTTCTTCGGCGGTTGCCGCGCCCTGTTCGGCGTCTATGGCGAGTTCCACCGTACCCCCAAGGCCGGCGACGAACATCGTACGAAGATGCCTCGCGCCAACACCGCCATGCTGTTGGGAGAGATATTTACGTTTTTCTATTCGCTGGCGGCCGTGCTGGTTGCGCTGGACGAAGACAATTTTTGCCTGGTACCACTGAACGTGACCGTCTGCGTCGGCTTCGCGATGGTGCTGTACTGGTCCTGGAAGGAAAGGTTGAGCCGTGATCATGGCTGAAGAAATACAAAGTACTATCGTCATCACCGGCGCCACCAGCGCCATCGGCGCTGCTCTGGCGGTGGCCTATGCGCGACCGGGCGTGCAGCTGGTACTACACGGGCGAAATGCGCTGCGCCTGGAGGAGGTTGCAGAGGGCGCCCGCGCACTGGGCGCGCAAGTCGAGTTGCTCAGCTTCGACCTGCGCGATTTCGCCACGCTGCGTGATGCGCTGTCGCGGTTGCCGGTCATCGACCTGCTGATCCTCAATGCCGGGATCAACACCAGCACGGGTCCCGACGGTCAGGCCGAGCCCTGGGACGAAGTCGAGGCCCTGCTGGATGTGAACCTGAAGTCCGCCATGGTCGCCGTACATGCCGTCTATCCGGCCATGCGTGCGCGCGGTCGCGGCCAGATCGCCCTGATCAGTTCGCTGGCAGCTTACTTCGGCTTGCCGGTGACACCCGCCTACAGCGCCAGCAAGGCTGGGCTGAAAGCCTATGGTGAGGCACTGCGCGGCTGGCTCATGCCCTATGGCATCAAGGTCAGCGTGGTCATGCCCGGCTATGTCAAGTCCGCCATGTGCGACGACATGCCCGGTCCCAAGCCTTTCCTGTGGACGCCGCAGCGGGCGGCGGCCGCCATCAGGAGCGGTCTGCAGGCCAACCGGGCACGCATCAGCTTCCCGTTCCCTCTCAACCTGGGTACCTGGTTCCTGGCGGTGCTGCCGGCCGGACTGTCGACCCGAATCGTTCGCTGGATGGGCTATGGACATTAATGTGACTCTTGTCGTCGCACTGAGTGCCTGGGTGGCAGGACTGCTGCTGTCGGTATGCATCGAAGCCCTGATGACGCCACGTCCTTCGCTGCACCGCCCGTGGGGCGCCTGGGCGCTGCACGTGGCGCTCTGGACACTGACGTTCGATGCTTTCCTGCTGGTGTTGGGCCGGCCCTGGTTTTCGATGGCCATCGTGTCGGCGGTCATGCTGACCTTCATCCTGGTCAACAATGCCAAGCAAAAGGCCTTGCGCGAGCCCTTCGTGTTCCAGGATTACGAATACTTCACCGATGCGATCCGGCATCCGCGTCTGTACATTCCCTTCCTCGGTTGGCTCAAGTTCATCGGTGCGGTGGCTGGATTCGTGCTGGCCGTCGCCATCGGCCTGCTGGGAGAGTCACTGCCGGAAATGCGCCTGGCGGTGCGGGGGCAGGGCGGTGCCATGCTGGTGTTGTTGGTCATCGGGCTGCTGTTGCTGCGGGCGGGTCTGCGCCAGGCGCTGCCCATCAGTCTTGATCCGACGCTGGATCTGCCGCGACTGGGCTTCTGGGCAAGCTTCATCCGCTATGGGCAGGAGGAAAGCCAGTTCCCCCGCGCTGCTTCGCCGTTCGCCACGCTCCCGCCTGCGACCACGCAGACGGCGCAATTGCCGCATCTGGTGACGATCCAGAGCGAGTCGTTTTTCGACGCCCGTGCGCTGTATCCAGGTGTGAAGAAGGACGTGCTGCATCACTTCGACCAGCTCAAGCGCGACGCGCTCGTGCGCGGCACCATGAAGGTGCCGGCCTGGGGGGCCAATACGGTACGCACTGAGTTCGCCTTCTTGTCGGGGATATCCAATCGTTCACTGGGCGTACATCGCTTCAACCCCTACCGCGCTGTAGCTGCTGGCTGGAAGCCTGGTTCCGTGGCGCTTCATCTCAAGCGCCAGGGTTACCGCACCGTCTGCATCCATCCTTATCCCAAGAGTTTCTATCGGCGCGATCGGGTATTTCCACGGCTAGGCTTTGACGAATTCATCGATATCGAGCAGTTCGACGAGCATTCGCGCTTCGGCCCCTACACCAGTGACGATGCCGTGGCTGACAAGATTGAATCGATTCTCAAGTTTGCCACCGGACCGGTATTCATTTTCGTGGTCACCATGGAAAACCATGGCCCGCTGCACCTGGAATCGATCAGCCAGTCGGATATTGATGATCTGTACACCGAGCCGCCGCCGTCGGGTTGTGACGATCTGACCGTCTATCTGCGTCACCTGCGCAATGCGGACCGTATGCTGGCCAGGTTGCGGGCTTTCCTGGAGCGCCAGAAATTCCCGGCCAGGCTGTGCTGGTATGGCGATCACGTCCCTATCATGCCGGAGGTCTACCAGCATTTCGGCGCACCCGACGGCACTGTGGAATACATCCTCTGGAGCAATGTCGAGGCTGGTCGTGGCGAGGTCCGGAATACCCGCGTGGAGGAGGTGTCCCGAATCATGGTCACCGAGCAGTCGCATGAGACTGGGCAGGCCAGATACGGCACCTGAGTAGCACGCTGTCCAGATCACCATACCTATTTTTCCATCCCAAGCGCCTAGTCCAGGGGAATCGCGCCCATGCATAACGAGATCGATAACAGTCGGACCCTCCCGCCAGCCGAGCTGCTGGAGGTGAATCAGGAGCTGCAGCAGGAGAACCAGCTGTTGCTCAGGCAGTCCGTGGTGTTGCAGGAGGGGCTGGAACGTCTGCAGGCGTTGCCGCCGGCAGCCACAGTTCGGATTGATCTGATCGACGACCACGTTGTGCAGGCGCACGCCGACAATCTCGCCAACGCGGCCTTGATCGCCGCATGGAAACGTAACCTGGCCGCCGAGCGTCGCTATGCGGCCGCCAACGGTCGGCTGTCATGGTGGCGGCGCCTGTGGCAGCACATGCCTGGTGCCGACCGGTTGGGTGGCAAGAGCTTTGCCAAGGTCATCGCCGCTTATGCCAGTGGCGGGGCACGTGCCGTTGACGTCCTGTTCGACCAGTGCATGACACCGCCGGAACTGCGGGCCAAGGCGCTCACCGTCCTCGCGCGCAGCCTGCAGAAGGAAGACGCGCAGGCGGCTGCCGACCTTGCGCGCAAGGCCTACGATCTTGAGCCGCGGCCGTTCCGTCTCAAATGGCTGGCACTGCGCCAGTACGAGGCAGGTGTGATGGAGCAGGCCCAGGCCAACCTGGATTGCTTGCCGGAGGATGTGCCGTTCAGCGAGTCGGAACTGCGCCAGGTGGAAAAGCTGCGCCAGCAGACGCAACGGTTCTGGCACGGCAAGGCCATGCAATTGACCAATTTCAGCGAACGCCAGGCCGCGCTCAGGAAGCAGGCCGGCGAGGCGTTGGAGAAGACTTCCGAGCTGCAGCAGCGGGTGGCGACGCTGGAGGCGCGCAAAACCACGTTGGAGCAGGAGCAGGCCTGGCTGCGCAGTGAGTACCGGCGGGCGCAACAGGAGAATGCTGCCTTGCAGGTCGAGCAAGGCAGGCTGCAAGAGGAACGCGCCGCCGTGGTAGGCGAAAGGGACAGGCTCGCCGAGCAGCTGCGGGTGCTCCAGCAGCAGGTGGCGACCGCTCTGGGACACAACCAGGCCCTGACTGCGCAGATGCAGACACTGCTGTCGCAACAGGACCAGTTGCAGAAATTCGGTTCGTCCGTGCAGGAAATCCAGCATGCCAACGCCGCTGCCGGCAGTCTCATGGCGGACGCCTTCAGGAAGCAGTCCGAAGAACTGCTGAAGGTCCGGCGTCATCTGGACAATGTGGTAAAGAACGAAGCGCTCAATGTGACCCGACAGGTTCAGGCTTTCCTGGGTGTACAGAGCTACTTCGCCTCCGGCGAGTTACCTATGCTCAACAGTGAACATCATTCCTGGGCCATCGATATGGACCTGGCCCATTACCTGGTCGAGCTGATCGAATGCAATGCCTACGATCTGGTGATCGAGTTTGGCTCGGGCATTTCCACGACGGTGGTAGCCAAGGCGCTGCAACTGATCCAGGCCCGTGCGCCCCAACACGCGCCGGCCAGGTTTGTCTCCTTCGATCATCTGGAACCCTATTTCCAGAAAACCGTGGGCCATTTACGCCAGCTGGGACTGGAACATCATGCCCAGGTCTGCCTGGCGCCCCTGTCCGATTGGCAATCCCGCGATGGCAAGCACTATCCGTTCTATGCCTGTGAGGAGGTCTTGTCCGCACTGGCACGCGAGACACCCGCGACAGCCCGCATCCTGGTCATCGTCGATGGGCCGCCAGCCGCAACCGGCCAGCACGCCCGCTATCCGGCGCTGCCATTGATATTGGCCCATTTTGCCGAGCGCGCCATCGATGTCCTGATGGACGACTACGTGCGTGCCGACGAAAAGGAGGTAGCGCAGATGTGGCTGGCCGATATCGGTGCCAGCGGTCAGCGTGCGCAAATGATCGAAAAGAAATTGCACAAGGATGCCTGCCTCATCGAGATCCGGCCGACGCTCATCGCGGCCCATTGAGGCGATACAGCAAGGAAAGAGTATGAAAACCGACAAGGACGTGGAATTGCAAACGCCGTCGCTGACCCGCAAGGCAATGGAAGAATTCGAGCGGGGTGACTTTGGTGCGGCATTGTTCAGCTATCAGGCCCTGGGCGAGAAACTGGGAGCGCAGTACGTTGCGGCCAATCTCGCCCTGTGTCGCCGCAGGCTTCTCAATTCTCCGCGGCACAAGGCGCTGGCGACGATTGCTCCCGGCAAGCTGCGCGTGGCGGCGGTGATGGATGAATTTACCTTCCACTCCTACGATCCCGAATGTACGCTGCTGCAACTGGATCCGGACTGCTATCTGGAGCAGCTGGAGCAATTCCAGCCGGACCTGCTGTTCATCGAATCGGCCTGGCAGGGTTTCGAACAGAAATGGAAACTCAAGATCAGCACCAATGGTCCGGAGATCAATGCCTGCATCGACTGGTGCCGCAGACAGGGTATTCCGTCGATGTTCTGGAACAAGGAAGATCCGGTGCACTTCGGCACGTTCATCGACATGGCCAGGCAGGTTGATTATGTCTTTACCACCGACATCGACTGTATCCCCCGCTACAAGGCGCTGCTGGAACACGATCGGGTCTTCCTGCTGTGTTTTGCGGCCCAGCCCAAGGTGCACAACCCGCTCGAGATCTACGAGCGCAAGGATGCCTTCAACTTTGCCGGTTCCTACTATCTGCGCTACCCGGAACGTCAGCGTGACTTCTCTTCGCTGATCGACACGGTCAAGGATTTTCGGCCGGTCGAGATCTATGATCGCAACTTCGACAAGCCGCATCCCAATTACACCTTCCCGGATCAGTACAAACCGATGATTCTGGGCAAGCTGCCGTTTTCGGAGATCGATCGCGCCTACAAGGGCTATCGCTACGGCATCAACATGAACACCATCAAACAGTCGCAGTCGATGTTTGCGCGCCGGGTGTTTGAATTGCTGGCCTCCAATACGGTCGTGGTCAGCAATTTCTCGCGTGGTGTGCGCTTGCTCTTCGGTGAACTGGTCGTGTGCTCGGATAGCCCCAAGGAGCTCCAGGCGCGCGTGCGACAGATCGTGACCAGTGATGTCAATTACCGCAAGTTCCGGCTACTGGGCCTGCGCAAGGTCATGTCCGAGCACACCTATGCCCACCGCATGTCCGCCATCTGCGCCAGCATCGCCAGGACCGATCCAGCTTCGCCATCGGCACCGGTGGTCCTGCTGGCCAGGGTGCGCAACGAGGGCGAGGTACAGTGTGTGGTGGCGGCATTCTCACGCCAGACCTATGTCAACAGGACGCTGCTGCTCATCGGCGAACCCGTGCCGGTCACAGAGGCGCAGGGGCTGGTGGTCTGGGTGGACGAAGCACGTTGTCGGGAGCGCATCGAGGCGCTGGCTGCCGGGACCCTGCTGGGCGTGCTTTGCCCAGAGGACTATTACGGTCCCAACTACCTGACCGATCTGGCCCTGGCCACCCACTACAGCCATGCCGATGCCTGGGGCAAGGCGCTCAGATATCGCGCCGCTGCAGGCAGCCTGGCGCTGGAGGGGGGCGACGTCGCCTACCGCAGCGTCGGGATGCTGGCTGCGCGCCGTGCGCTGTTCAGGTCTGCGGCGATGACACCGGCCGTGCTGGAGCAACTGCTGGCCGCACCGGAAGAGGCCACCCTGGCACTGGAAAAGATGGTGGCCATCGATGAATTCAACTATATCGAAGGGGGCGGTCTGCTATCCCCCGCGCAGCAGCATGAGGTCGACGATCTCCAACTGGTCGACCAGGGCATCGATTTTCCGCGCACGATGAAGGCGGTCACGGCCCGTCTTTCGCCATCCTCCTACCGTCAGGACGAAGATACCAGCGGCCTGCCTTGCCTGGAGGCCGGGAAGTTATCGCAACTGCTGGTCCCGAAGAAACTTATCCAGATCAAGCTGGCAGGGGGCAAGCTGCTGATCCATTCCCGGTTGGGGATGGGCAGCCATGAATATCTCTACGCTGGCAAGACTTTTTCCCGGGAGGAACTCAATCTGGTCCTGAACAGCCAGTTCAGGCTCTGCGCCTCCGGCGAACTGGATGTGCGTACCATCTTCGAGTTCCAGGACAAGGATGGCAAGAAGCTCTCGCACCAGATCAACAAGGTCGGTGACAAGCATTCGTTGGCCATTCCCTCCGAGTGCGAGAAAGTCCGCTTTGGGCTGCGCATCGAAGGCGAGGGCGAGTTCCGTATCGACAAACTGGTGCTGGGCAGCCATTCCGAACGTCCGGCCAGCTTCGTCTGCCGTTCGCCGCTGCTGGTGTTGAGCAAGCAATATCCCGCCTACGATGATCTGTATCGGTATGGCTTCCTGCATACGCGCATTCGTGCCTACCGTGCTGCCGGCGTACTGACCGAGGTCTTCCGTATCAGTCCACAGCCGCCCGGTTACCGCGAGTTCGAAGGCGTGGATGTGGCCACCGGAGATGCCGAACTGCTGGACGCCACCCTGGCCACCGGCCAGGTGAAACACGTGTTGGTGCATATGCTGGACCGGCAGATGTGGCAAGTGCTGCAAAAGTATATCGACCGTATTCGCGTCACGGTCTGGGTGCATGGCGCGGAGATCCAGGCGTGGCAGCGCCGCCAGTTCGAGTTTGCCCTGTTCGATGCCCAGCAGATCGAACACAAGAAGAAACTGGGCGATCAGCGTACCCAGTTCTGGCGCGGCATCTTCTCGGACATGCCGGAGAATCTGCACCTGGTCTTCGTCTCGCAGTCCTTTGCCAACGAGGTCTTTGCGGATCTCGGCACGCAGCTGCCATCGGAGAAATATTCGATCATCCACAATCCCATCGATACCGGGAAGTTTTCCTATATACCCAAGCAGCCGGATCAGCGCCGCAAGGTCTTGTCCATCCGGCCTTACTCGGCGCTGGCGTACGCCAACGATCTGACGGTGAAGGTGATCCAGGCCTTGTCCGTCCATCCAGATTTCGCGAAGATGGAATTCCATCTGATTGGCGACGGGGAGCTGTTCGAGCAGACTGTGGCACCGCTACGCGCATTTGACAATGTGCGGCTGGAGCGACGCTTCCTGACCCAGGACGAGATTGCAGATTTGCATAAGCAATACGGGATCTTCCTCGTTCCCACGCGCATGGATACGCAAGGTGTATCGCGGGACGAGGCCATGTCCTCGGGCCTGGTGCCGGTGACTAACGAGGTCGGTGCGGTGGGTGATTTCGTTTCCCGCTTCAACGGCATGCTGTGCGCCCCGGAAGACGTGGAGGCGATGGCCAGAGCAGTCCTGACGCTGTATGAGGATGAGACCTTGTTTGCCCGGCTTTCCGCCCAGGCAGCCAGTTCGGTGCGCGGTTCGCGCAGTGCCGAGGCGATGAGCAGGGCGGAACTGGCATTGATCTGCCAGCCTGTGGGGTGCCTCGCTGCGCTGCCGGATCAGGGCATCAGGACTTCGTGAGATGAGCAAGAGTCCTTCCACAAGCTGCTGTCGGCGCTCAACCCTGCCCCGTGGTTCTGGTCGTTGCCGGAGACGAAGCCTGAGGGAGCGCTTTGAGGCGAAGCCAATGGATTATGTTTCTCGATCTGATCTTGACATCGGCAGATTCTTTAATCGCTGCGTTTTCGTGGACAGATACGACCGTTACGCGGACAGCTTTCACCAGCTGGCTCTGTTGCAAAGGACGCTGACCTTCGACGAGCGTTTTCTCGATCCACAGTTCGTCAGTGCGACCGAGACGCCGTTCAGGGAAATCCGGCGTGCTCCGCCGCATGCGTATTGCCACAGATGGCCGCGACCAAGGATGTCGGTGTTTTCGGGGTCTTATGAGGCTTATCTTGACCAGCTGGAGTCGACGCTGGAACAGGTCCTGTTACGCATGCATCCCGGGCGGCAATATCTGATGGCACATTCCTCGGGATCGGACAGCCGCATCCTGTCCGGGACCATGGCACGCCTGCGCCGCCAGGGAAAGATGTCTTTCGATAACGTCCTGTTCCATTGCTGGTGTACCCATGAGGCCGATTCGTTCCGCAAGATCATGGCCGCCAACGGCTGGACCAATATCTCGGTGCTGGATGATAGCGGGCCGGACGTCTATAACGTCGGCAGGACCGATCTCCCCTGTGAAGGCTGGAACCCCTATACCTACCAGATCGACTTCTGGGGGACGCATGATCCATCCCGCCATGTGCTGCTGTCCGGGGCCCAGGAAACGTATTCGGTGCCGTACGAGAAATGGTTGCATGCACGCAGTTTTTTCAATACCAGGGGGGAGAGCATCCATCGCCTGGCCACGGTATTTGAGGATGTGTTGTTTCCCTTCCTCAGCTATCCGATGTTGGCCCTGACCATGGCCATGCCGGCCCAGTGGAAAAATCTTCCCGATCCCCGGATCGGACGCGACAAGGTGCGCTCCGATCTGGTGGCCCGGCTTGGTCTGATCGATATCCCGGTACAGAAGGCGGCCTATCGTTTCAATGTGTCACCGGCGCGCAGGCGAACCATGCTGGTGGCCTACGAGACCAGCCGGTTTCGCAGGCGCTATGGGATCGTTCTGGATGAGAAGGATCTGTTCGCGAACTGGAACGGCTGGAACTCCTGCCTCTGGAGTTTCGCCGTAACCGAATACGAGGTGCTGCGGCAAGCCGTCTGAAGGCTGCCTTGCACCGTAAGGAAGAAAGCGCTTATGCCAAACCGATACGCCATTCTCACCGTCGATACCGAGGCACTGCCCGCCCGTGCGGCCAGTGACCACGTTCGCCATCTGGTGTGGGGCAAGCATGCCGCAGGCCAGGCCGGTGTACGCGAGATGTGTGCCATCGGCAGGGAATTCGGTGCGCCTCATGTGTTCTTTGTGGATATGTGCGGCGACGAGCTCTATCCAGGGGAGATGGCAGAGGTGGTGTCCTGGCTGGACCGTGATGGGCAGGATGTACAACTACACCTGCATCCGGAGATCCTGCCCCTCCAGTTCTGGCAACAGCATGGCCTGACACCGCGGCCTCGCTACATGAATGAGTATCAAGATATTGCGCGCGCCGAGTTCGTCATCCGTTTTTTTTCGGAACGGCTCAAGGAGCTCACGGGCAAGCCGGTTCAGGCCTACCGCGCAGGATCATTCCGCTGGAATGGCGACATCATCCGCGCATTGGGGCAGGCAGGCATTCCCCTGTCGTTCAATAATTCGATGCGGGCCCACCTACTTGGCCGCAGCCCGCATGCCGAACCGACCAACAGTCCCTATGCCTGGTCCAACGGGGTGATCGAGGTGCCTGTGACGGAACGCTATTACCCGGCGGAGCCACAGCGTGGCAAGCCGGAGAAATGGCTCAGCCTCAAGTTCCCCCAGTCCTCCTATTTCCAGTACGCGCCGCCGCACTCGCCGTGGTGGCGTCGTTGGCTGCCGGAGCCGGTGGATCTGCAGGTGTTCCTGCTGCATTCCTGGTCGCTTCTGCATTGGGACGACAATCAGCATGCCACTTACCTTGGCGACCAGCGTCAGGAGGAATATCGGCGCCTGGTCGCCTCGATCGTCAAGGACTATGACGTCATCACCACCACCGATTTTCTGGACCTGGTGGGCCGGCGAAAGATCAAGACCAAACAGGTGGTCCCGCTGGAGCGGGCCGACCTTGTCAGTACGCCGCCGGTGACGGTGTCGGTCAATTCATCTTCAGGCTTCTAAAGGAAGGTCAGACTAGCAATGGCTAATCGTTATGCAATGCTTACCGTCGATACAGAGGCGCTTCCCAAGCGCGCCAGCGGTGACCACGTCAACCGCCTGATCTGGGGACGCCATGCCAACGGAACGGCCGGTATCCGCGAGATGGCGGAAATCGGGGACGAATTCAACGCCAAGCACATTTTCTTCATGGACATGTGCGGTGCCTATGCTTACCTCGATGAACTACGTGAGGTAGTACGGTGGCTGGATGCGGCTGGACAGGATGTGCAGCTGCACACGCACCCCGAATACCTGCCCAAGAGTTTCTGGGATCAGCATGGCCTGTCGGATCGGCCGCAGTACATGAATCAGTACGAAGATGATGACCGGGCGCAATTCGTGATCCGCCACTTCGCGGACCTGATATCGAAGGAAACCGGAAAACCGGTGCTGTCGCATCGTGCCGGCTCGTTTCGCTGGAATGCGTCGACCATTCGTGCGCTCAAGGCGGTCGATATTCCGCTCTCGTTCAATAACACCGTCTGCTCAGTCCATACCGGGCAATGCATCTATAGCGTTCCAACCAACCACCCGTTCCAGTGGTCCAATGGTGTCATCGAGGTTCCGATGACGGAGAAGCGGATTCTGCCCAAGGTCGGCAAGAAGGAACGCTGGGTACGCCTGACCTATCCGGAGTCGGCGTATTTTCAGTTCGATCCGTGGTGGGGACGCTTGCTGCTCAACATGATCAGCGGCACGCCCGAGTTCGCGGTCTTTCTTCTGCATTCATGGTCATTGCTGTACTGGGATGAGAATGGACTTGGCAGCTATCGCGATGACCAGCGCCTGGAGGGTTACCGGAAGTTGCTCAGGAAGCTGACCAAGGACTATGACGTGATTACTTCATCTGAATTTCTTGATCTGTGCGCGAGAGGAAAGATCAAGACGGATCGCACGGTGAACCTGGATCTGGCCGAGCTCGTCAGGCAATCCTGAACGCCTGGAACAGGTTCATTGTTCAGCAATTTTTTTGCGCCCATGCCTTGGCGTTTTTGAGGGAGAGAAGGAATCGACATGCTTAATGCAATTACGGCGCCATGGTGACGCGCGTTTCCATCATCGGCAGCTGCGTATCGCGGGATATTTTAAACTTTGCCGAGACACATCCATTGGTAGCCTGTTTTACCGCGGACTTGGTGCTGATTAGAAATTTTTCACCATGCCGTCGTTTGCAAATTGCGGTTGATCAAGATGTCTCAGCGCGTTTACTAAGGACTGCCTTATCGTGCTCCTCTAACTTTTCTCCGGTCAGAGATCGGATGAAGTCTGATTTAGCGATACCTACGAATACTGGCAACAACGATGAATAATCAAGAACTACTGCGGCCGGCTACACCGGCCGATACGCCTCCGGTAAGACATGCCTGTGAAATGCGACATGGTACAAGAGCCATCCGATATTACCTTTCTGAGGCAGTCGAGAAAAACCGACCTATCTTGGTCATTTTCCACGGACACGGTTTTGCGGCCGCACCGTCGCAGTTCAAGAGCCCCAACTGGAACGTTCTTTGTCCCATGGATAATTTCGGGGAGCAGCAGCTGGGCTCCTGGTACCTGGGCGAGGATGGCGACTTTTTCTGGCTCGATGCGATGCGCAGGCTCATCGCGGAAGTGCGGGCGCGAGTGGGTACGGGACGACTCTATTTCTGGGGTTCGTCCATGGGCGGCTATGCTGCTTTGCTGCATGGTGCGCTCAACGGCGCGACGGCGGTATACGCCAATACTCCGCAAACTTGGTTGCTCGGGTCTACCTACTCTAACAACGGCATGCGTAAATATTTTGAGCCGATTTTCGGCAGCAACCTGAATGCGGAGTACAACGATCTGAAAACGTTCTTCAAATCCCGCAGCCGGACGCAGTATTTTCTCTGCTTCAATCAACTGGAGCCGGGAGCCTATTTCGCTGAGCAAGGCTTGCCATTCATTGGACATTTGCACTCGTTCAGGCAGCGCTTCTATCTGGAGGTCCGGCCTTTGGAGCAGCACGGGAAGAATCATGGTGTGGGAGAGACGATTGAGCTTTTCAAACGCTATGCAGTCCAGTAAAGACACTGTTTCGAGAGACCAGATGGTATCAATCAATGCCGTCGGAAAACTATTTCCTGGTCCGTCTGACATGGATAGAACGCTGGCCGAGAAATTGAAAACGGAAGGGGTAATCCAGACCAAATTCCATGGCCAAATTCCTACCGATGGAGATCTGTGGAGCTGTGGGCCATTGGATAACAGGACCTGGCGCTGGACCTTGCATGCATTCCTGCCCCTGGACCCGCTGATCGCCGTCGGAGACTGGGACGTGGTCTTGTCGCACATCGCTGAGTGGAGCTCCCGCTTCGGGAATGCGCCGGTAGAGGCCGATTTTCCCTGGCATGATCATGCGACTGCTTTGCGCCTGGATCGACTTTCCCGGATCGCCCTGCAGATGCCCACCGAGCAGCTCATGCCCCTGGCTGCGCGACACGCGACCTTGCTGCTTGAAGAGAGCTTTTACTCCAGGCATACCAATCACGGGTTCGATCAGGCGCTTTCCCTGATGCTGGCTTCGCTGGCTTTCCCGCATCACCCCGAAAGTCGACGATGGCAGCAGATCGGTGTTGCGCGTTTGGACGACGAAATCCGCTTTGCCTTTACCAGCGAAGGCGTGCACGTCGAAAACAGCCCTGCCTATCATATGGGGATGATCAGTAATCTGAACCGGGCGCGGCGCTTGCTACATGCCGTCGGTGACCAGGCCGTGCTGCTTGGATTCGATAAGCTGTTTGACCAGGCTTTGCGTTTTCTGGCCTGGGTCACACGACCGGACCGCTTTGTTTGTTATCTCGGCGATAGTGTCAGTTATCGTCCGAATGTCCCGGCGGAGCTTGCTGATCTGCCGGGTTTTGCGCAGGTACGATATGTCGCGACGGCGGGGCGCGAGGGCAGTGCTCCTTCGGAGTCTTTCATTGTGTACCAGGAATCGGGTTATGCGATTTATCGGTCAAGGTGGAGTCCCTGGGAGCGACATACCCACATCATGATGAAGTGCGGCTTCCTGAGCCGTTATCATCGGCAGGACGATGACCTCAATGTCCTGGTACACGCCCATGGGGAGGACTGGCTGATCGATTCCGGACTGTACAACCACAATCATGACGATCCGGTACGCATATACATGCGTTCTGCGCGGGCCCACAATGTCCCGTTTGTCCCAGGTGCCAAGGTGAACCGGTCCACCCCGGACGCAGATTTCGCTACCCTTGAGCCGCTTTCTCGGGATGATTTTCCTTATGCTGTGCAGGGCATGACCAGGATGTATGCCGGCATGCGGATGGTGCGCCAGCTGTTGATCAAGGATGAAAACAATTTCCGTTTGGTGGATAAGATCCTGTCGTCCAAGGACAGCTCCTGCTACTGGCTATTCCATGTGCCGCTGGACAAGAAGATATCGATTGGTGCGAATACATGTCGCGTCGTGGGCAAGCAGATGAGCCTGGTCATCAGCTCCAGTGAGCGTCTGAACTGCGAAGTCCAGCGTGGGTTTGCCGGTAGGTTTCCCAGCGTTACAAGCGTGACAGTCAATCAGCTGGAGGACTCCCAGGTGATTGTCTTCGGACCGGCTACCGTCGAGAAGGTCGCGTTTTCCTTCCGGTTTCAATCGAAGGAATAAATTTCCCCCATCATCGATATATCAGGATGCCGCCTTGGTTGCATGCAGCGACAGAGCATGCGCAAGGGCGTCCGCCAGAAGCAGCTTATAGCGAGAGGTAATTATGTGGCCCATATTGATCAAGGCAGATGACTTGTCCCTGATGGCAAATCTTAGGAAATGGTCTCGCTTCATGCACATCGTGAAGCGGAACAAAGCGTGTGCGGATATCGGATTCATCTCCAGTCCGCCCCGGGATGAAGACGCTGTCGACATCTTTGCGAGCTGGCTCAGCGGTATTAACCGAGACGCTTTTAGTTTCTTCGATCATGGAATTACTCATACCTTGGATGAGTTTCGGTCGGAATCGCAGGAGTATTACGACGCAGTGTTTCTCCACACGCAAAAGAGCCATCAAAAGATCTTTGGTTGCACACTGGATGGCTTTGGAGCGCCTTTCAATTCGATGGGAGGCTATTTCCTGAGATATTTTGCTCAACACCGCCAGGGACAGTTCATTTACTACCCCGATATCGTGCCAGCAGCCGAACTTAGCGGTTTGGCCTATGTATCGCACCGATATCATCTCTCATTCGAGTTACGCGAACAGGGCTTCAATCCATCGTTTGAATTCTTTAGGAAAAAACACTCGCGATCTGTACGGGAGAAGAGCCCCATGGTGTTGCAAGTGCACCCGAACCGTTGGTCCGATGAGGGTTTTGAGCAGTTTGCCGAGATCCTGACGTACCTCAGGCGTCTGGGCGCCGATTTCATGAGCGTGAAGGACTTCGTTGCCTGCACGCAGCCCGAGAATGACAAGCTACAGGCGCGCGGCGCCGACAAAGTCAGTGGCCAGTCGTGGTTCAGCAGCCGCTATGCAGCCGATGCGCTGACCAAGACAGACGCGCTGCTGGAGAAGATCTGCCATGCAACCGGTCAGAGCTGGCAGGCATTGAGAACAGTGGCCGACTTCGGTGCTGGTGCAGGTGACTGGATTTACCTGCTGTCAGGGAAAAGTCCGGATTCGCGCTTTTTCGCCATTGAACCCGATAGCGATCTCGCCAGCGTTGCAGAAGAAAAGCTGCGCTCGTCGAACCGGACGAATGTAAGCGTACTGAATACGGGATTCGACACCGCCGTGGTGAGCAATGTCGATCTCACGCTCTGCAATCGGGCGCTGAACTACTTCGACCTGCCGACTTATCTGGACAAGCTCAATCAGGTGTCAGCACCCGATGGTTTCCACTATGTCGGATACCAAGATATCACCTTCTACCTGAAAGGCATGCTGAGGGCACTTGAGCTAGAGAATTATGATCTGGCCAGACGACGGATCAATGTGGTGATCAGTTCAATGGAATACTGGGCTGGATTCGAAGAACGCAAGACCGCTGAAGTATGCGTATCCGTGCACTCGCTGATTTCCTTGTTCAACGCTGCTGGTCATGAATTCACCGCAGCCCCGCTTGCGGAGGAGGAGGCCGTCAGCGCTGTGAATGGCGTCTCGGGATTGCTGTTCCGCAGAAACGAAACCGCTGAGCGCCAGGCGCAGTCCATTGCACTCGACCATCTTGGGTTGGCGAAGGCCGCGAGGAATCGTGCTTGGCCTGCCGTCCCCTCGCCGACGGTGATCGAGAAGGTGGCGGCACTGTCGCCTCATATCGAGTGGATACGCAAGGGAGATTATTCCCGCACTGTCACGCTATTCGACAGAGCGCGCCCGTCGGAGGAACAAAGGCCGGAACTGATCCTGAGCATCGTCAGTGCATTCGGTTTGCGCAAATTCGCGCTTTGCAGGGAGCTGCTTTCCCTATGCAATTTCAAGGATTTCTGATGACTGAAGGCGCGCCTCGCTCCTGCCAGACCTCCTGATACATTTCCCGATACGCCTTCTCAACAGCCGGATGCGTCAGCAAAGGCGCCAGTTCCGGTGACTGCAGGAACAAGGGCAGGTAGCTAAAGCGTGAGGTGAATGCGCCCAGCAGGCGTTCAGCTGCCTGCTCCATCTCGCCGATGGCTACCAGATCTTTCACCATCAGGATACCTTCGGGGCTATTGGGGAGGCAGCTCTGCAGCCGCTCTTGTACCAGATTGCGGGCCTTGCACAGCAGGCCGCACTGCGCCAGCACATAGGGCAGGTTGATTCGCGCGTAAGGGGGGATGTTGGTCGAGCTGGAAAGCTTTTCGGCAATTTGCGCCAGTCTCTGCGTTGGCTCGAACGCGGCGCTGACCATGATCTTGACGCCCTTCAATGCCGGGCTGCTACCGGCATAGTCGTGGTCCTCTGCAATGGCAATCTCCTCCATGGCCTCGGTATAGCGGTTGAGCATGCCCAAGGTACGCGCGAGGATGGCACGGATCTGAATACTGTAGGGGCGCAGCATCAAGAGCCGGCGCAGTGGTCCGATGGCTTCTTCCGGTCTGCCCGTGCCGGAGAGGTGCAGACCGTAAAAGAGCAATGCATCGGCGTTGTCCGGCGCCATGCGAAGTGCTTCGATATGCATGGTACGGGCTTCCCGGAAGCGCCATTGGCTATCCCGCAGCCAGGCCTGGGCCGATAGCAGGTCGGGTGAATCGGGCGCCAATACTGCGGCTGCCTCAAGATGTTCGATCGCTTCCGCTTGGGATACCCCGACATGGGTATCCAGGCCGATGGCCATGGCCGTGGTGATGGTTTTGGCCAGGCCGATCTTGGCCGGGGCAAAATTCGGTGCGGTGAGGGTGACGGAGCGGAAAACGCTGATGGCCTGCTTGAGGGGCTTGGCACTATGTTGTTGCGCCAGCATTGATGCATGCAGACACTGCTCGTGAGCCATCGATGCGTTGGTCGATGGTACCGGCCGGAACCCGGTGGAATCGCGGGCGAGCAGCAGCCTGTAACCGTAGCCATAGACGGATTCGATCTTGGCGTCGGGTAGGGCCTTTCTTAGCTGGCTGATACAGCGCACCAGGCTATCGTCGGAGACGGAACGATCGCCCATCCATGCATGCTGGATGATCGCGTCCTTGCTGACGGGGTCGGGGGAATTCTGGATCAGCTGCGTGAGCACTGCCCGCTCTTTCGGCGGTAAGTCCAGCTCCGTGCCACGCCAGGTGGGAATGCCACGGGAGTTCAGTCTTAGCGGCATGACCTGGCACCCTGTTGCTGACCTTCCCCAGGGCCGCCGAATGCTGCCATGGCAGCGCCATCGCTCAGATATTGCCTGCCGGCCTGCATAGTCATGAGAAATTCCTTGAAGAGAGTGCTATCCGATGCGCTACCTGAAGGCGATTTGTCGGGAATGGGGTCTGGAATCGAACCTCCAGTCTTGACCCTTATTGTTGACGCTCTTATCCAGTCGGCGGCTAACTCTTGAGAGCGACAAGATTGTAATCGGTTCATGGCCATGTGGCGAGTATCAATACGATGAATTTGTACTATTTGTTGATTTTATGTTGGATAAAGACTTAAATTTGATGAATATATCTATAAACCCATAGTCGATCTAGATTAAGCCAGGTGCAACTGGCGAAAACGATATCAGTCGCTCTGTTATGCTCATTAAATCAGTATTTGGGCGAGCTGCAGGTAATGTTGTGTGATTCCCTGGCCCATCGGGCAAAGCGGTGTGGTATGGGCCAATTGAGAGGGTATGGATCTATTTTTTGTTATATCTGCTGGATTCGGTGTGGAGGCCGATAGTGTCAAGCTGATATCAAGAAGAGCCGCATGGTGGACCGGGGGGAGGGCAGCGAGGCTTGGTTCTTATGACAGGGGTGAAGCCAGCGCCAAAACAAAAAACCCGCCCTTCTTTCGAAGAGGCGGGTTTTTCGGACGGCGCCGCATACGCATGATTGCACATGCAGCGACGGGTATCTGGTGGTGATAGGTGGACTTGAACCACCGACCCCAGCATTATGAGTGCTGTGCTCTAACCAGCTGAGCTATATCACCAGGAGGCAAGCCCGAGACTATAAGCATCGGCGCGGCTTCTGTCAATAGCTTTTCGGATTTTCCTCGAATTTACTTATCCACAGCCTCTTGCACCCTCGCCAGCACCTCGGCGGTGGCGTCCGGGCGGTTGCAGTCGATGCTGATGCGCTCCGGCATGGAGCGCAGCCAGGTCAGCTGGCGCTTGGCCAGCTGACGGGTGGCGGCGATGCCTTTTTCGCGCAGGGCGGCGGCATCGATGCTGCCGTCCAGGTATTCCCACATCTGGCGGTAACCGACGCAACGCATCGAGGGCAGGCCCAGGTGCAGGTCGCCGCGTGCGCGCAGGGCGGCCACTTCGCGCTCCAGGGCGCCACCCTGCAACATCAGGTCGAAGCGCACGGCGATGCGCTCGTGCAGCACGGCGCGCTCGCTCGGCTCCAGCGCCAGCGGCAACAGGGTGAAGGGCAATGGTTCGGCGGGTTTTTGCGACAGCAGCGACGACATCGGCTGCCCGGTCAACAAAGTGATCTCCAGAGCGCGCTGGATGCGCTGGCTGTCGTTTGGCTTGAGGCGGGCGGCGGTGACCGGGTCCAGCGTCGCCAGTTTGGCGTGCATGGCCGGCATGCCGACCTGCGCCGCTTCTTCGTCCAGTTGTGCGCGCAGGACCGGGTCGGCTTGCGGCAGTTCGTCCAGGCCATCGCGCAGCACCTTGAAGTACAGCATGGTGCCGCCCACCAGCAGCGGCAGCTTGCCGCGCGCGGCGATGTCCTGGGTCAGGCGCAGTGCATCCTGGCGGAACTGCATGGCCGAATAGGCTTCGGTGGGATCGATGATGTCGATCAGGTGGTGCGGGACTTCGGCCAGCTCGGCCGCAGTGGGCTTGGCGGTGCCGATGTCCATCTCGCGATAGACCAGAGCCGAGTCCACCGAAATGATTTCACTCGGGATACGGCGTGCGATTTCCAGGGCGGCGGCGGTCTTGCCGGAGGCGGTGGGGCCCATGATGGCCACCGCCAGGGGCGGGTGCTTCTCCATCGTCATTGCCCGCGCAGGAAGAGCTTGTCCAGGTCCGAGAGCCCCATCTGGGTCCAGGTCGGGCGGCCATGGTTGCATTGGTCGGAGCGCTCGGTGGCCTCCATCTGGCGTAGCAGCGCATTCATCTCGGGCAGGGTCAGGCTGCGGTTGGCGCGCACGGCGGTGTGGCAGGCCAGGGTGCCCAGCAGTTCGTTGCGGCGCTCCAGCAGCACGCGCGAGCCGCCGTATTCGCGCACATCGCGCAGGACGTCGCGGGCCAGGGTCTGGGCATCGGCGTTCTTGAGCAGGGCCGGGACCGCCCGCACGGCCAGCGTGGTGGGCGACATCACGGCAATGTCGAAGCCCAGCGCCGAGAGGGTTTCCTGGTGTTCTTCCACCGTGCCCACCTCTACCGGATCGGCGTAGAAGGTCACCGGGATCAGCAGGGGCTGCAGGAAGATCTCATTGCCGTCCAGCGCCGTCTTCAGTTGTTCGTAGAGGATGCGTTCGTGGGCGGCATGCATGTCCACCACAACCAGGCCGGCCTGGTTCTGTGCCAGCACGTAGATGCCATGCAACTGCGCCAGCGCGAAGCCGAGCGGGAAGTCGCCTTCCGGCAGCGGCGCCGGGGTGGGCGCGGCGGCGCTGCCGGGATAGCCGGCAGCAGGTCCGCTGGGTGTACTTGATGCGCCTGGTGTACTTCCACCCGCGGCAGAATCGCTGCGGAACATGCTGCCGTAGGCCTCGGTGTTCTGGCGCACGCCAAAGCCGCTGTTGCCGCCGAAGGAGTAGGGGCGTGGCGGTTCCGCGAACTGGGCCGAGAAGGTCTGCTGCTGCTGTTCGCGGATCCAGGGCAGGGGGCCGCCGGTGTTGCCGGTCGCGGCCGGCGCGGGGGGCTGGTTATCGCCTTCACCCGCCTGTTGCGGCAGATTGCCGAAGGAGACCGCCGAGGTCTGCGCCAGCGCGCGCGAGACGGCGTGGAATACGAACTGGTGCACGGCGCGGCTGTCGCGGAAGCGCACTTCGATCTTGGACGGGTGCACGTTCACATCCACCAGTGCGGGGTCCAGCATCAGCGACAGGGCGTAAGCCGGATAACGGTCGCCGTGCAGCACGTCCTGATACGCTGCGCGCACCGCATGGGTGAGCAGCTTGTCACGCACGAAGCGGCCATTGACGTAGAAATACTGGCCATCGGCGCGCGCCTTGGAGGCCGTGGGCAGGCCGACGAAGCCATGCAGGCGCAGCGGGCCGGCGCTCTCGTCGAGCGGCAGGCGGGCGTTGGCGAATTCATCGCCGAGGATATGGGCACTGCGCTTGGCGAATTCGCCGACGTTCCAGTGATCGACGGTCTTGCCGTTGTGCGACAACGAGAAGCTCACGTCCGGCCGCGCCAGCGCGATGCGGCGCACGACCTCGGCGCAGTGGCCATATTCGGTCTGTTCGGACTTGAGGAACTTGCGGCGCGCCGGGGTATTGAAGTACAGGTCCTGGACGTCGATGGTGGTGCCTTGTGCGCCTGAGGCGGGGGCGACCGTGCCGAACTGGGAGCCGGTGATTTCCCAGGCGTGGGGGGCGTCGGCGGTGCGGCTGGTCACCGTCAGTTGCGCTACCGAGGCGATCGAGGCCAGGGCCTCGCCACGAAAGCCCAATGTGGAGACATTCTCCAGGTCGGTCAGCGAGGCGATCTTGGAGGTGGCGTGCCGTGCCAGGGCCAATGGCAATTGCTCGGGCGGGATGCCGCGCCCGTTGTCGGTGATGGCGATGCGCTTGACGCCGCCTTGCTCCAGCCGCACGGTGATCTGGGTGGAGCCGGCGTCGAGTGCGTTTTCCAGCAATTCCTTGACGACTGCCGAGGGGCGTTCGATCACCTCGCCTGCGGCGATCTGCGAGATCAACTGATCGGGCAGGGCCTGGATGGGGCGATGGGGCGTGGCGGCGGAATCGGAAACAGGGGAGGCATGCGGTGCGTTCATCCGGCGATTATACCGCCGACGCAATGGCGGCAATGTGAAGAAGCCGCCCGTGGGCGGCTTCGTTGGCGGTGGAGAAAAACAGGTTTTCCATCCGGCAAAAACCGGCGCCCCATGGCTGACAAAAGGGGCTGCTGGCCTCCGGCGCCCCACTCCAGAGACCCGTCTTACACGCGGAAGGTACTGACCGCCGCTGCCAGGCGTTCGGCCTGTTGCTGCAGCGATTGCGCTGCGGCGGCAGCCTGTTCCACCAAGGCGGCGTTCTGCTGGGTGCTCTCGTCCATCTGCGCGATGGCGCGGTTGATCTGGTCGATGCCCTCGCTCTGTTCGCGGCTGGCGGTGGTGATTTCGCTGATGACGGTGGAGACGCGCTGCACGCTGGAGACCACGTCGTTCATGGTGTTGCCGGCCTGGGCCACCAGCTGGCCGCCGCTGGAGACGGTCTGCACCGAGGCATCGATCAGTTCCTTGATTTCCTTGGCGGCCGAGGCGCTGCGCTGGGCCAGGGTGCGCACCTCGGTGGCCACCACCGCAAAGCCGCGTCCCTGTTCGCCGGCGCGGGCGGCTTCCACCGCGGCGTTCAGGGCCAGGATGTTGGTCTGGAAGGCAATGCCGTCGATCACGCTGATGATGTCCACGATGCGTTGCGAAGAGCTGTTGATGGCGTCCATGGTCTGCACCACCTTGCCCACCACTTCACCACCATGGCTGGCCACGTCCGAGGCCGAGCTCGACAGTTCGTCGGCCTGTACCGCATTGGCAGCGTTCTGCTTGACGGTGGAGGTCAGTTCTTCCATGGCCGAGGCGGTTTCTTCGAGGGCGCCGGCCTGTTGTTCGGTGCGGGATGACAGATGGAGGTTGCCGGCAGCGATCTCGCTGGCGGCGGTATTGATTTCCTCGGTACCGGCGCGCACGCTGGAGACCACTTCCGACAGGCCCGCGCTGATGCCATTGAAGGCGCCCATCAGGCGACCGATCTCGTCGCGGCTGTGCACGTGCAGGCGGGTGGTCAGGTCGCCGCCAGCGATCTGGTCGGCGGCCTTGCACACCGCATCCAGCGGGCGGGTGACCATGCGGTTGATCATCACCGTCAGGATCGCCCCCAGTACCGCCAGGAACAGCAGGCCCAGGCCGATGTAGAGATTGCGCATGGAAGTGACTTCGCTGGTGATTTCGTCAACCGCTGCCTCGCCGGCGATGACCCAGTTCCAGGGGGAGTAGTGGGTGAAGACCACGATCTTCTTGCGACCATCGATGGCGGTGTAGTGCAGCGCGCCTTCCTTTTGCTGCAGCACGGTCCTGATGTAGCTCTCGCCGGCGGCATCCTTGAGTTCCAGCAGGCTGGCGCCTTCTTCCTTGCCCTCGCGCGGTGCGCCGGCGATCATCACGCCCAGGTCCTTGCCTTCACGACCGTTGAGGGCATAGAAATTGCCGGTCTGGCCGATCTTCAGTGCCTTGATCTGCTCCTTCAAGGCCTTGACGTCGGCGGAGATGTCGATCCCCACATACAGGGCGGCGATGATCTGGCCGGCATCGTTCTTGATGGGTACGTACTTGGTGATGTACTGCTTGCCGAACAGCGTGGCCAGGCCACTATAGGGTTTGTCGGATTTCAGGGCAGCATAGCCGGGGTGGGTGCGGTCGAGCAGGGTGCCCACGGCACGCTCGCCGTTTTCCTTCTTCACCGAGGTCGAGACGCGCACGAAGTCTTCGCCGGTCTTGGCGAAGATGGTCGCGGTCACGCCGGTACGGCCGGTAAAGCGGTCCGGGATGGAAAAGTCCAGGTTCAGGTCGTGTCCGTCGTTCTGCAGCACCGGGGTGGCGCGGTCGGCGATCTGTACGGTGCGGCTCTCATCCAGGGTGAGCTTGCCGAATTCATTGTCGAACATCTTGGAGAAACGGTCGACCTGGCTGTTCACCGAGCGGTCGAAGATGCCGACCATGTGGGCTACGCCACGGGCATCGTTGCCCATCTGCTCGATGGAGCGATGCTCCATCATGCGCGAGGCGGAATAGGTGATCAGCATCAATGCGATCACGAAGACGACACCCACCAGGGCGACCGTCATGGCAGTCAGTTTTGCACCTACCGAGCGGTGGAAAAGGGATGCGCGGCGCGCACCAGACATATCGTTAGCCATGGCTGTTCTTGTTTTTGAAAAAACGTCGTGTGGAAATGCAAATACCGAACGGAAAACTGCCCGGGAGGTCGGCCGCGCCGGCAGGCGCGCATTACGCTGTGACCGCTGGTCCCTCCTTGTTCTCCGTCATGCGGAAAGCCTGCAACGCTGCGTTCGCGCGGCACGGCCTGCGTGCCGGTCAGGCAGCACGTGGGCGACATTGCCGAATCGGCAATGGTGCGCGGCTTCGAACACGTTGACATCGCGCAGCGCCAGTGTTGTTGCTGACGCTGCCATTACGGTACTCGCTGGGGGAGGCCGTCAGTATATCGTCAGCATTTGAGCTCGATCAAAATACTTCGGATGTTTGCGCCCACATGCAACTGTGCTGTTGTTTTTCTATCCGGAAAGTGCTTTTTTGGCATGACGAATTTGCCTCACTTGTTCCTGATTGTCTCCATCCTGGCCACTGTAGTGCTAAGTCGCCTGGCCGGCTTCTTGGTTCAGGTTTGCACGAAAATCCCTGACCCAGCGTTCCAGTTCATCGGCCGCCATCGGGCGCGAGAAGTAGTAGCCCTGCGCCACGTCGCAGCCCTGGCTGAGCAGCAGCTGGTACTGGTCGGCATCTTCCACCCCTTCGGCTACGACCGTCAGTTTCAGGCTTTCGCCGATGCGGATGACGGCATTGGTCAAGGCGCTGACGGCGTCATCCTTGGCCATGTCGCGTACGAAACTCTGGTCCAGCTTCAGTTCGGAAACCGGGAGCTTGCGCAGGTAGCCCAGGCTGGAATAGCCGGTGCCGAAGTCGTCCATGGCCAGCGGGATGCCCAGCGCATGCACGGCGGCGATGGTCTGGTTGGTGCTGGGGTTGGTGTCCATCAACACGGTTTCGGTGATTTCCAGCGTCAGGTCGGTGGGTACCAGGCTGTAGCGGCGCAGCAGCCCGGTGACGAACTGCGGCAGGTCCAGGTCGTGGAAGTTGGTCGCGGACAGGTTCACCGAGATGCAAGGCACCTGGATGCCGCGCCGGCGCCAGTCGGCCAGCTGGAAACAGGCTTCTTCCAGCGCCCATTTGCCGAGTTCGCCGATCAGGCCGCATTCCTCGGCAATGGGGATGAAGCGGCCCGGCGAGATCTGTCCCAGCTGTGCGTCGTGCCAGCGCGCCAGGGCTTCCACGCCATGCAGGGTATGCTCGCGCAGCCTGATCTGCGGCTGGTAATGCAATTCGAAAAGGCCACCCCGCAGGGCGTCGCGCAGGGCGCCTTCCAGGGCCAGGCGCTCCTGGGCCATGCTGTTCATTTCTTCGCTGAAGAAACTGAAGCGGCCGCGATTGACGGCTTTGGCCTGGTACATGGCGATATCGGCCCGGTGCAGGAGGGTTTCGATGTCGTTGCCGTTGTCCGGGAAGATCGCCACGCCGATGCTGGCCGAGGGATTGAGCGGGGTGCCGTTGATGTGGCAGGGCATGGCCAGCCGTTCCTGGATGCGCTTGACCACTTCGGTCAGGTGCAGGGTGTCGTACTGGGTCAGGACCACCACGAACTCGTCCCCGGAGAGTCGTCCCACGATATCGGAGCGTCGTGCCTGCGATTGCAGCCGGGTGGCGACCGTGCGCAGCAGCTCGTCGCCGGCCTGGTGACCCAGCGAGTCGTTGACCTGCTTGAAACGATCGAGGTCGATGAACATCACCGCCACCGTGCTGTGGTTGCGCTCGGCGGCGGCGATGGCCTGGCCGGCCTGGACCAGCAGCAGGCTGCGGTTGGGCAGGCCGGTCAGCGAATCATAGAAGGCCAGCTGGTGGATGCGCGCGCGCGAGGCTTCACGTTCGATGGCCAATGCGCACAGGTGCAGGCCGGCATCGACCAGCAGGTGATGAAAGCCGCTGGGCTGGCGGGGCTGGCGGAAGTAGAAGCCGAAGGTGCCGATCACCTTGCCATCGGCCGATTTGATCGGCGTCGACCAGCAGGCACGCAAGCCGTGGGTCAGCGCCAGTTCCTTGTAGTCGGCCCAGTGCGGATCGCTGGCGATGTCTTCCGAGATGATCGCCTGGCCGGTGAAGGCGGCGCTGCCGCAGGAGCCCACCAGCGGGCCGATGGACAGGCCATCGATGGCGCGGCTGTAGGCCTCGGGCAGGCTGGGGCCGGCCAGGGTGTGCAGGCGTCCCTGTTCGTCCACCCGCAGGATGGAGGCGATCACCTCCGGCGCGACGCGTTCGACTTCCTCGCACAGCAGGTTCATCTGCTCGGACAGCGAAGAGTCGCGCGCCATGGCATTGAGGACGCGGTACTGCAGCACCTCATGCACCTTGGTATTGGTGATGTCGGTCATCACGCAGACGGCATTGATGAGACGGCCATCGGCGTCCAGGATCGGGTTGACCACCGCCGAAATCCAGACCGGCTGTTCGTGGAAGTCGTGGATCAGCTCCTCGGTATGGAAGCTGTGGCCCTGCAGCAGCTCGCCGTGGCAGCGTTCGATCGACTTCACGAAGGTCGGATGATGGGCGAACAGTTCGCGTGGCTGCTTGCCGATGACCTGCTGGCTCTGGAAACCGAGCATGCGGGTAAAGCCGGTGTTGTGGAAGACGATGCGGTTCTGGGCATCGGTGATGAGCACCGCATTGTCGGTTTCGTTGATCCCCAGCGAGAGCAGGTGCAGGTGTTCACGATCGCTCTTTTCGCGGGTCACGCGGTAGGTGACGTCGTTGCCGATGCAGATCACGCGCTCGGCCTTGCCGTGCGGGTCCAGCAGGGGCGAATAGGTGGCTTCCCACCAGATCGTGCGGCCGCTGCGGGTGCGCCGCGGGAAGCGGCCGGAGAAGAAGCGGCCATTGCAGACATCGCGCCAGAAGGCGGCATATTCCTCACCATTGGCATACTCGGGGTCGCATAGCAGGGAGTGCGACTTGCCTACCAGGTCCTCGGCCAGGTATTCCATGGTCTTGAGGTAGTTGCGGTTGGCGGCAAGGATGAGGCCGTCCGGCGAGAGCTCGACCACCCCCAGCGAGCGATTGAGCGCGCTCAGCACACTGTTGCTGTGATGCGAGTCGTCGATGTGGGAGCTGATGTCGGCGGCCGCCGAGATGACCTTGCTGAGTTCGCCGCGCTCGTCCAGAATCGGGCTGCACAATGCCTCCAGCCAGACGATGGTGCCGTCGATGCGGCAGCGCTGCAGGGTGCCGGTGATGATCTCGCCCTGGCGCAGGTGCTGCCAGAATTGTTGATAGTCCGCAGACTGGACGTACAGCGGTTCGCACAGCATGCTGTGATGCTGGCCGATCAGCTCTTCGCGACGGTAGCCCAGCATGCCCAGGAAATTGTCATTGGCCTGCAGTATCGTGCCATCGGCAGCGAATTCGAGAATGGCCATCGAACGCCACAACGCACCCAGCAGCGCATCGCGCTCCTGGCCACACAGATTCTGATCATCCTGCGGCACCTCACCTGGCGGATCACGTTGATGATCAAACTCGCCGGTGAACGACTCCTGGCTCTCCATACAGCCCCCCTGTGGCCCGGTAATGACGCCTGCCGCGCGTCTTGCCCCATGCAGTCCGGAGTTACGATTTTTCAGTTTTCCTGTCTGTGCCGACCATGCCTCGCCGTACACCCCGCTCTGTCGAAAACTGAAGCAATCTGTCTTGATCATATGCCAAATCGCCAGCCTTGTGCGGTCGCTCTCGGCTGGCGCCAGAGGAGCGCAACAGCGTCATGAGGTTCTGCGAGGATTGTCCTGTTGCACAAGTACAAGCCCGGCTCTTTTTATCGACATCCGTTCGGGGTTCTTGAGTCCGCCCCGGGTGAGTGTTGTATGATGCCTTCGCAGGTGGGAGGGATCACCCCGCCTTCCGGATATCTCCCGATGTTGCATAGGGGAAATATCCCGCCGCCTGGCGATGGGGCGCCGCGGCATCGATGAATCACCAACGATTGGGTTTTATGGATTATCTGCAGTTGCTGGACGTGCTGGTGCACGTGGACAAATATCTGGGCGTCCTCATCGAGCAGTACGGCACGCTCATCTACGCGGTGTTGTTCCTGATCGTGTTCTGCGAGACCGGGCTGGTGGTGTTGCCGTTCCTGCCGGGAGATTCCCTGTTGTTCATCGCCGGCACCTTCTGTGCCATGGGCGCCATGGATATCTGGCTGCTGATGACCCTGCTGGTGATCGCAGCGGTGGCGGGCAATACCCTCAACTACTGGATAGGCGGCTGGGTCGGTCACCGCGTCTATACCCACAATTACCGCTGGCTCAATCCCGAAGCCCTGCAAAAGACCCATTCCTTCTACGAGAAACACGGCGGCAAGACCATCGTCATCGCCCGCTTCACGCCCATCGTGCGCACCTTCGCACCGTTCATCGCGGGCGTGTCGGGCATGAGCTTTGCGCGCTTCCAGCTCTTCAATGTGCTGGGCGCCTTGCTGTGGGTGGTGGGGCTGGTGGTGCTGGGCTACCTGTTCGGCAATATCCCGGTGGTGCAGCAGAACCTCAATACCCTGGTCCTGATCGGGATCGTGGCGGCCATCATTCCCATCGTGCTGGGCGCCTTGTGGCAGCTGTGGCGCAAGGTACGTGGCAAGCGCAAGGTGCGCAGCGCCTGAGACCGCCGGCGTCAGGGCAGAAAAGAACAAGCGTTGGCAGCCTCGTGAATGCCGTTCAGTGAAGACTGAACGGCATTTTTCATGATGCCGGCCAATCGCCTCAGGCCGCAGCGGCAGCCTGCGCGAACCTGGCGCGTGCCTTGTGCAGCTTGCGATAGCTGTCGAGCAGGCGCTGATGGCGGTCCAGGCCTTCGAGCTTCATGCTGGTGGGCGTCAGGCCGTGGAAGCGCACATCCCCCTTCACCGATCCGATGGCCGCATCCATGCGCTCATTGCCGAACATGCGACGGAAGTTGGTTTCGTAGTCCTCCAGCGCCAGCGCATCGTCCAGTTCCACTTCCAGCACGACGTTCAGGGCCTGGTAGAACAGACCGCGTTCGACCGAGTTGTCGTTGTATTGCAGGAAGGCGCCGACCAGGTCATGGGCCTCTTCGAATTGCTGCAGGGCCAGATGGATCAGCAGCTTCAGTTCGAGCACGGTCAACTGGCCCCACTCGGTGTTTTCATCGAAGTCGATGCCGATCAGGGTGGCGATGTCCGAGTAGTCATCCAGCTCGTTGTTTTCGAGACGGTCGAGCAGGGCGGCCAGCGCATCGTCGTCCAGGCGATGCAGGTTCAGGATGTCGGCGCGGAACAGGAGCGCCTTGTTGGTGTTGTCCCAGATCAGGTCCTCCACCGGATACACCTCGGAATAGCCCGGCACCAGGATGCGACAGGCCGTGGCGCCCAACTGGTCGTATGCGGCGACGTAGGCTTGCTTGCCCATCTCTTCCAGGATGCCGAACAGGGCGGCGGCTTCCTCGGCGTTGGAGTTTTCGCCCTGGCCGGAGAAATCCCATTCCACAAATTCGTAGTCCGACCTGGCACTGAAGAAGCGCCACGAGACGATGCCCGACGAATCGATGAAGTGCTCGACGAAGTTGTTGGGCTCGGTGACGGCATTGCTCTCGAAGGTCGGCTGGGGCAGGTCGTTGAGGCCTTCGAAGCTGCGTCCCTGCAGCAATTCGGTCAGGCTGCGCTCCAGCGCCACCTCGAAGCTGGGGTGAGCACCGAAGGAGGCAAAGACCCCGCCCGTGCGCGGGTTCATCAGGGTCACGCACATCACCGGATAGACGCCGCCCAGCGAGGCATCCTTGACCAGCACAGGGAAGCCTTGTTCTTCCAGGCCCTGGATGCCCGCCAGGATGCCGGGATACTTCGCCAGCACTTCCTGGGGCACGTCGGGCAAGCAGATCTCGCCTTCCAGGATTTCACGCTTGACTGCGCGCTCGAAGATCTCCGACAGGCACTGCACCTGGGCTTCGGGCAAGGTATTGCCGGCACTCATGCCATTGCTGACGAAGAGGTTTTCGACCAGGTTGGAAGGGAAATACACTACCTCGCCATCCGACTGCCGTACAAACGGCAGCGAGCAGATGCCGCGTTCGGCGTTGCCGGAATTGGTATCGACCAGATGCGAAGCGCGCAGCTCGCCGTCGGGGTTGTAGATGTCCAGGCAGTAGGCGTCGAGGATGTCCTTGGGCAGCTTGTTGCCGCGTCCGGGCTTGAACCAGCGTTCGTCGGGATAGTGCACGAACTCGGCATTGGCAATGTCCTCGCCCCAGTAGGAACCTGCATAGAAGTGGTTGTTGCTGATGCGTTCGAGGTATTCGCCCAGAGCCGAGGCCAGCGCGCTTTCCTTGGTGGCGCCCTTGCCGTTGGTGAAGCACATCGGCGAATGCGCGTCGCGGATATGCAGCGACCACACATTGGGAATGATGTTGCGCCAGGAGGCGATCTCGATCTTGATGCCCAGCTCGGCCAGCAGGCCCGACATGTTGGCGATGGTCTGCTCCAGCGGCAAATCCTTGCCCAGGATGCGGGTGCTGGCGCCGGCTTCGGGCTGGAGGGTCAGCAGGGATTGGGCATCGGCGTCCAGGTTCTCGACTTCCTCGATGATGAATTCTGGCCCCTCCTGTACCACTTTCTTGACGGTACAGCGCTCGATCGAGCGCAGGATGCCGCGGCGGTCGGCCTCGCTGATGTCGGCCGGCAGCTCGACCTGGATCTTGAAGGTCTGCTGGTAGCGGTTTTCCGGATCGACGATGTTGTTCTGGGAGAGGCGGATATTCTCGGTGGAAATATTGCGCGTATTGCAGTACAGCTTCACGAAGTACGCCGCGCACAGGGCCGAGGACGCCAGGAAGTAATCGAAGGGACCCGGCGCCGAGCCATCCCCCTTGTAGCGGATGGGCTGGTCGGCGATGACGGTAAAGTCGTCGAACTTGGCTTCAAGACGCAGCTTGTCGAGGAAGTTGACTTTGATTTCCATGGCGGAATTCCGATAAAGAGCCGAAAAGCGGCTGAAACGAGAAACAAGAAACGGGAGAGGGCGCTATTATCCCCCATCCGGTGGTGATCCAAGGCGGACGCCGACGCTGCCTCGAAAGGCAGGTGTGTTGCGGTCAGCGGGGCTGCAGGTACGGTTGACCGCTACCAATGACAAATATGAAATAAAAATGCCGTTCAGTACCTGACTGAACGGCATCAGCGGCGGGCGCCGGGTTCAGGTCAGCTTGTTCTTGGCCAGCGGCGGGTTCTTGGCGAAGTAGTTGCGGATGCCGGTCAGGATGGCGTCGGCCATCTGGTCCTGATAGCGCTCGTCGGTGAGCTTGGCTTCTTCTTCCGGGTTGGAGATGAAGGCGGTCTCGATCAGGATGCTGGGGATGTCCGGAGCCTTGAGCACGGCAAAGCCGGCCTGTTCCACCGCGCCCTTGTGTAACTTGTTGATGCCGCCGATTTCCTTCAAGACCGCATTGCCCACGCGCAGGCTGTCGTTGATCTGGGCGGTGGTCGACAGGTCCAGCAGCACGCTGGCCAGCTGGCGGTCATGGGTCTTGATGTTGACGCCACCGATCAGGTCGGCCGAGTTTTCCTTGTTGGCCAGCCAGCGTGCCGCCGTCGAGCTGGCACCCTTCTCCGACAGGGCGAACACCGACGAACCACGTGCGGTGGGCTGTACGAAGGCATCGGCGTGGATCGACACGAACAGGTCGGCCTGCACCTTGCGCGCCTTGACCACGCGCTGGCCCAGCGGCACGAAGAAGTCGGCGTCGCGGGTCAGCATGACGCGCATATTGGGGTATTGCTCGATCTTGCGCTTCAGGCGCTTGGCGATGGACAGCACCACGTCCTTCTCGCGGTTGCCCCGCGCGCCGGTGGCGCCGGGGTCTTCGCCACCGTGGCCGGGGTCCAGCGCGATGGTGATCATGCGGGTGAGCTGCATGCGCGGCTCTTCCGGGACCACCCGCGGATTGCGATCGCTCTTGTCGTCCGGTTGTGGCTTGATTTCTGCCAGCGGTACCGGGTCCGGCTTGGGCGCCGGTGCCTGCGCCAGCGGCGGGGTGGCCGGGGCTTCCTTGTTCCAGTCGCCCTTCTGGATCAGGGCGGCGATCGGGTCCGGCGGGTTGGACGGATACAGGTCGATCACGAAGCGATACTTGTATTCGCCCACCGGGGCCAGGGTGAACACCTGCGGCTTGATTTCATCCTTCAGGTCGAACACCAGGCGCACCACGCTGGGCCGGTTCTGGCCCACGCGTACCTGCTTGATATAGGGATCGTTGGGCTGGATCTTGGCGACCAGGTCCTTCAGGGTGGAATTGAGGTCGATGCCCTCGATGTCCACTACCAGGCGCTCCGGGTTTTTGACCACGAAGTGGGTGACCTTCAGGTCGCTGTCGTTTTCCAGCGTGACGCGGGTGTAGTCGTCGGACGGCCAGACACGCACGGCCAGGATCTGGGAGGCCAGGGCGGGCAGGGGAGTGACGACGGAGACGAACAGCGCACCGCCGGCTTTGAGGATGGTGCGGCGGCTTTTGGACTTCACAGGTTGGGGGCGAATTTCAGTCGAGCGAGGCATTGATGACCCTTGTCGGACAACGCACGCAATTCTACATCACGACCGTTCCCTGCAAGAGACAGGTTGACGTGGATGTCCGGCGGCGGCAACACCGGATCGCCTTTTTCGGGCCATTCGACGATACAGACGGAGTTTTCGTTGAAATGTTCACGGAAACCGGCATCGAGGAATTCCTCCGGGCTGGCCATGCGGTACAGATCGAAGTGGATGACTGTTACCATGCGCCCTGCGAGTGTCACTTCATAGGGTTCGGCCAGGGTGTAGGTCGGGCTCTTGACCCGCCCCGAATAGCCCGCTGCATGCAGCAAGGCACGCGTCAGCGCGGTCTTGCCGGCGCCCAGGTCGCCGTGCAGGTAGATCGCCAGGCCCGGTGCCAGCACCTGCGCCAGGTCGGCACCCAGGCGCGCGGTGGCGGTTTCGTCGGGCAGGTGGAGGTGGAGTCGCTGCATATACATCCTGGTTTGTTACGTCATCCGAGATGACTTGTTTACTGGTTCAATCGCTTCATGCCTGCTCACGCCACCCCTGTCGATCTTGCCGACTCCGCCAGCCTGGCTGCCCTGGCCGCTGCCATCAAGGACTGGGGCCGTGCACTGGGCTTTGCCGAGGTGCGCATCGCCGATGTCGACCTGTCGCACCGGGAGGCGGGCTTCCAGGCCTGGCTGGACAAGGGTTACCACGGCGAGATGGATTATATGGCAAGCCACGGCCTGAAACGGGCGCGGCCGGCCGAACTGGTGCCGGGGACGGTGCGCGTGGTCAGCGTGCGCATGCCCTATCTGCCGGCCGCTACCGACCCCGGCCAGGCCGACTGGCGCGCCCGGGAAGAGGCCCGCAGCGGCGACCCGTCGGCGGCCCAGGTCTCGATCTATGCACGCGGGCGCGACTACCACAAGGTCTTGCGCGCCCGTCTGCAGCAACTGGCCACCCGCATCGAGGAGCGCATTGGTAGCTTCGGTTACCGCGTCTTCACCGATTCGGCACCGGTCATGGAAGTGGCCCTGGCCGAAAAGGCCGGGCTGGGCTGGCGCGGCAAGCACACCCTGTTGCTGCACCGGGAGGCCGGTTCCATGTTCTTCCTGGGCGAGATGCTGACCGATCTGCCGCTGCCGGTCGATGACCCGGTCACCCCGCACTGCGGCCAGTGCAGCGCCTGCATCACGGCTTGCCCGACCGGGGCCATCGTCGCCCCGTATGAGCTGGATGCGCGGCGCTGCATCTCCTACCTCACCATCGAATTGAAGGGCAGTATCCCGTCCGACCTGCGGCCGCTGATCGGCAACCGCATCTACGGCTGCGACGACTGCCAGCTCTACTGCCCCTGGAACAAGTTCGCCCAGCGCGCCAGCCTGCCCGACTTCGACCCGCGCCATGGCCTGGACAGCGCCAGCCTGGTCGACCTGTTCGGTTGGAGCGAAGAGCAGTTCCTGAAGAACACCGAGGGCAGCGCGATCCGCCGCATCGGCCATGAACGCTGGCTGCGCAACCTGGCCGTGGGCCTGGGCAATGCCGCCGATTCGCCCTCGCACCGGGGCGATGCGGCCATCGTGGCGGCCTTGCGGACGCGCTTGTCTCATCCTTCGGCGTTAGTGGTTGAGCATGTGGCGTGGGCGCTGGCCCGGCATGGAGCGGCCTGAACGTCACCGGATTTCCACGCCGAGGGAATCCGGTCGATTCCCGATTTTGCCCGCCACTGCCCGTCTGCAAGGCTGTTGCGTTCAGGCCCATCCATGCATGACGGGCCTTCGTGGCGGGCTGGAAGGGCTTTCTGCTGCCTGTCTTTCCTTCAGTCAATCCCCCGGCAGCGAGGCGTCACGCTAATTAGTCATTGACGAGCTTGTCCTGATGAGGTCCAATTTAATTATTGAATTGACAATACCTATCTTTATCGGAAATCAAGCATTCTGCGTGACTGATCAGTCCATCCATGCGCCTCTGCCCCCTCATCATCCCGACCCACACCATGATGCCGATGACAGCGCCCGCAAACAGGCTTGCCCCCTTTCTCCGCACGGCCGATGCCGTGCAGCCGGGTCTGCTCCGGGTGAGGCGGTGTTTGCTGGCCGTATTGTCGTGGCTGATGGTGGCAGGCGCCTTGCCGTCTTACGCCCAGGGCGATCCCGATGACGCAGGTCGTGCGGCCGATACTGCCCGGGTGGTGGCCGGCATCATCAGCTACGTGCGCTGGCCGCAGCCACAGCCGCAGCTGCAACTATGCCTGGTCGGTCTCACGCGGTATGCCCAGGAGCTCACCGAGGAGCGTCTGTCCACGCCCGGTCAGCGCATCACGCCGCGCCTGGTGACCGACCTCACCGCCGCCGCACTGGAGGGCTGCCGGCTGGTCTACATCGGCAAGTTGTCCGAAGCCGACTATCGCAAGCTGCTGCCGCAGGTCGTGGATCATCCGGTACTGAGCTTTACCGAGGCGGACGTGTCGTGCGACACCGGTTCCATGTTCTGCCTCAAGTCACGGGACAAGCAGATCGCCTTCGATGCAAACCTGGATGCCATCGCGCGTAGCGGGCTGCGTGTTCATCCCAGCGTTCTCCAACTCGCCCGCCGCAAACCGTCGCCATGAATTCCGAGCCCATTCCGATGGCACGTCCTGCCCTGGACAGCGTCCTGAGCAAGGCCCACCTGATCGTGGCCCTGGTGACGGCACTCATGGTCGGGCTCACCATTACGGTGGCCGGCTTGTTCGCGCTGCGCTTCTATTCCGAGCAGAACCTGCGCCTCATCGCCCGTTCCATGAGCTACACGGTGGAGGCGGCCGTGGTGTTCGGGGATGCCGCGGCGGCCGGGGAGGCCATCGCCCTGATCGGCCGCAACGAGGACATCGACGAAGTCCTGCTCACCGGTCGCAACGACCAGCCGCTGGCGCACTGGACGCGTCATGCGGGCGGCACGGTGCCACTGCTGGAGCAGATGCTGGCGGGCTGGATCCTGCCGCCGGCACTGGATTACCCCATCATCCGGGAGCAGGCCAGGATAGGCCAGATCCACCTGGTGCCGCGCGGAAGCGGTCCCTTGCGGTTCATCAGCACCGGCCTGCTGTGCGTGCTGTTGAGCCTGGTCATCAGTACCGTGATCGCGCTGCGCCTGGCGCGCCGCATGCAGCACCGCATCAGCGGACCGTTGCACGAGCTGGCGCGCATCGCCCACGGCGTGCGGCGTGAACGCAGTTTCGCCCTGCGCGCCGGGCCGGCGGCGATCGCCGAGATCCACGATCTCAATGAAGACTTCAATGCCCTGCTCGATGAACTGGAAGCCTGGCAGATCCACGTCCAGCAGGAGCATGCCAGCCTGTCCTACCAGGCCAGTCACGACAGTCTCACGGGCCTGTGCAATCGCGCCTTCCTGGAGGAGCAGCTGGAGCGCGCAGTGCAGCTGGCGCGGCTGACCGGCAACCTGGCGGCGGTGTATTTCATCGATAGCGACCGCTTCAAGCAGATCAACGATACCTACGGCCATGCCGCCGGCGACCATGTGCTGGTGACCATCGCCACCCGCATCAAGAGCCAGTTGCGCGAAGACGACCTGGTCGCGCGCCTGGGCGGCGATGAATTCGCCGTGCTGTTGCGACAATTGCGGCAGCGCGACGATGCGCTGCAGATCGCCGCCAAGATCCTGGCCGAGATGCGCTTGCCCATCGTCCTGCCGGGCGGCGAGGTGATCGCCACGTCGTTGAGCATCGGCATCGCCATCTTCCCGGAGCACGGCAGCACCGCGCAAACGGTGTTGGCAGTGGCCGACGAGGCGATGTACCGGGCCAAGAACACACAGCGTGGCACGTATCAGCTCGCGCTCCAAGATCAGATGAACAAGGAAAACCAATCATGACGCTCGCTACCTCTTCTCTCTTCTCACGCCTGCTGGCGGCCATGCTGCTGGGGAGCACCCTGCTCCTGAGCGGATGCCAGACGCCGCCTCCCGCCGCGCCCCAGGCCGGCCTCACGCAGTCCCAGGTCGCCCTGTTGCAGCAGCAGGGTTTCCATCTCACCGACGAGGGCTGGGAGCTCAGTTTTGCCGACAAGCTGCTCTTTGCGGTCGATGATTACGCCTTGACCGAACAGAGCCGCACGGCGGTGGGGAAGATCGGGCGCGCGCTGCTTTCGGTGGACATTACCGAGTTACGGGTGGACGGTCATACCGACAATACCGGCGCCGATGCCTACAACAATCGCCTGTCCCAGCAGCGGGCCGACGCCGTCGCCGATGCGCTGGCCAGCATCGGGATCGCCCGGGATCACATTGCCACCCGTGGCCTGGGCAAGAGCAAGCCGATCGCCGACAACCGCACCGCGGCCGGCCGGGCGGAAAATCGCCGGGTCGTGATCGTGGTCCCGGCGCAGTAGTCCACCTGCACGGCGCGCTGCTTCCCGCTGCTGTATTCACGCGGGGCTATCGAGAAAGTGACCGCGCACCGCATCATCGTGCGGCCGCTGCGATAAGCCGCAGGGCTGGCCTGGTGCGGCAGGATCAATGCACCAGCGCCAGCCAGAACGGAATGGTCAGCGCCGAGAGCAGCGTGCCGAAGGAAATCAGGAAAGCCGTGAAGGGACCATTGCCGCCCATGCGCGCGGCCAGGATGTAGGCGCTGGAGGCGGTGGGCAGGCTGCAGAACAGCACCACGATGCGCAACTGCAGCGGGGGCAGTTGCAGATGGCGACCGATCAGGTAGGCCACCAGCGGCACGGCGAAGAGCTTGATCAGGATGAACCAACCCACCACCAGCTTGCTTTCCTTGAGCCCCGACAGGCGCAGGCCGGCACCCACCATCAGCAGGCCCAGCGCGATGGAGGCCGCGCCCAGGCGCGAGAGCACCACCGATGCCGCCTCCGGCAGGTGCAGCCCCAGTGCTGAAAACGTCAGTCCGCCGGCAGTGGCCACCAGCAGTGGATTCTTGGCCAGTTCGCGCAAGAGGTTGCTGTTCTTCGGGGCCAGCGCATGGACCGCCGCGATATTGCATAGCGGGACGCCAAAGCCCAACAGGATCGCCATCAGGCCGGCCCCTTCCTCGCCGGCCATGCGGGTGGCCAGCGCCAGTGCGATGTAGGAGTTGAAGCGATAGGCGCACTGCATGCCCGATTCGTAGGTCATCGGCGTGGCCCGCAGCAGGGGTTTGCCCAGCCAGGTCAGTACGATGCCGGCCAATAGCGACAGCACCCCGGTCTGCACCAGGCCACCGGTGACCCCCAGGTCGACCTTCAGGCGCGCGGTGGAATAGAACAGCAGCGCCGGGAAGAGCAGGAAGTACACCAGCTTTTCCATGCCGGCCCAGAATTCGTCACCCCAGTTGGAGATGCGATAGACCAGTACCCCCAGCACGATCAGGCTGAAGTCCGGCAGCAGGAGATTGAGGATTTCCACCTTACTTGAGCAGCCGCGCCAGTTCGACGGCGGTCTTGACATTCATCTTGTCGAAGATGTGGGCGCGGTGGACCTCGACGGTGCGCATGCTGATGCCCAGTTCATCGGCGATGACCTTGTTCATCTTGCCGGCCAGGATCAGCTCCAGCACCTCGCGTTCGCGTGCAGAAAGCGCCGCCAGGCGGCCCTGGACGGCATCCTCGGCGCCGCCGGCACGCGAGCTGGCCAACGCTTCCAGCACGCGGTCCATCAACTGGTTGTCGTTGAAGGGCTTCTCGAAGAAATCGAAGGCACCGTTCTTGAGCATGTCCACCGCCATGGGGACGTCGCCATGGCCGGTGAGGAAGATCACCGGGCGCCGGTGCAGCAGGCCCTTGGTCTTGAGTTCATTGAACAGCGCCACACCGCTGGTGCCGGGCATGCGCACGTCCAGCAGCAGGCATTCCCCTTCGGCATCGATACCGCCGGCCGCTCCCAGGGCGGTCAGGACCGCAGCACCACCTTCATAGGCGGTGGCGGCGATGTTGCGGGAACGCGCCAGCCAGGTCAGCGAATCGCGGATGATTTCTTCGTCGTCGACTATGTGCAGCATTGGTGTGCGGGGGGGGCCAGATCAGTGGGGCCGTGGGGCGGCGGTCTCTTTATTGTGGCTGGCCGCTCTGGGCGGGCAGCGAAAACCGGAAGATTGTACCGCCTGCCGGGTTATCGGTGTAAGTCAGCGTGCCGCCGTGGAATTCGATGGTGGTGCGACAGATGTTCAGGCCCATGCCCATGCCCTCGGCCTTGGTCGAGAAGAAGGGCGAGAACAGGCGCGCAGCCACGTCTTCGGCAATGCCGTGGCCCTGGTCGATTACCGAGACGGTGACCGATTCCACACCATCGTCGTTGCGGGTGAGCTCGGCCGTCACGCGCAGGATACGGCGTGCTGAGGGCACGGCAGCCATGGACTGGATGCCATTGCGGGTCAGGTTCAGGATCACCTGTTCCAGCAGTACCTGGTCCCCCAGGATAGGCGGCAGGGAACGGGGCACCTGCAACTGCAACACCACGAAGAACTGCTGGGCCTGCAGTTCGATCAGCGGTGTCACGTTGTCGATCAGCTGCCTCACCTGCAGGCGCTGCCGCGCCGGTTCGCGCTTCTTGACGAACTGGTGCACGCTGCGGATCACGTGGCCGGCGCGCTGCGCCTGGGCGTGGATCTTTTCCAGCGCCGGCTGCAGCGCCTTGGGGTCGGCCTGGCCCTGCTGCATCATGTTCAGCGCCCCGGTGGTGAAGCTGGAAATGGCCGCCAGCGGCTGGTTCAGTTCATGCGCCAGGGTGGAGGCAATCTCGCCCATGCTGGCCAGGCGGGCGCTGGCCTGCAGTTTCTCTTCCTGGGTGCGGTTCAGGTCTTCGGCGCGCTTGCGTTCGGAGATGTCGAGGATGGAGCCCATCCAGCCGGTCTGCTTGCCGTCCTGGTCGACCAGCGGAGACTCGAAGATCAGCACCGGGAAGCGCTCCCCGTCGCGGCGCTGGAAAATGGTCTCGAACTGCGGTGTGGCGCGTCCGGCCAGGACGTTGGAAAAACGCTCCTGGTATTCGTCCATGGCTTCCGGCGCCCAGTAGGGCATGGGCGGGATCTTGCCCACCAGTTCTTCGGCGGCGAAGCCGACCATCTTGCAGAAGGCCGGATTGACATAGGTGATGCGTCCCTCCAGGTCGCGTGCGCGCATGCCGGTGACCAGCGAGTTTTCCATCGCGGCGCGAAACACCGCCTCGTTCAGCAGGGCCTTCTCGGCCTTGGTACGACGGGTGATATCCCGCCACAGCGCCCACAGGCTCCACAGCAGGCCCAGCGAGAGCACGATCACGGACCCCACCAGCAGGTTGGGCAAGAGCTTGGGCGCGCTCTTGGTGCTGTTGGTGTGCAGCACCAGGGTCAGGCCCGGCAGTTCCAGTTCGCGGCGGTGGGTGTAGACATTCAGGCCGGGGCCGCCCGAGGTGCGGCGTGCCACCACGTTGTCGTCGGTGTCGGTGAGCGAAATCTCGTTGTCCTGGGCGAACCACCACGGCACCATTTCATTGAGGATGCGCGCCACCGCGTAGCTGGCCACCAGGCTGCCGACGTAATGATTGTCGCGGAACAGGGGCACGTGATAGTCCATCAGCATCGGTTCGGCGATCCCCGGTGGCACGGCAGGCGGGCTGTAGAGCGGGCGGTGCATCTGGCGCGCGCGGTCACCGGTCATCAGCGAGGACTGCGAGAGATCGTTGCGACTGATGGGGAAGTCGTCGGTGGAGGCCACCGGCCGCCCTTCGGCATTGAACCAGGTGACGCGATAGAACTCGCGGTTGTTGCGCAGCAGCGCATTGAGGCGGCTGCGGAAGTGGTCCTGGTTCAGGCGGCCGGTGATGATCTCGCGTCCGATGATGCGCATGCTTTCGTCGTCGCGGCTCAGCTGGAAACGGATCGCCTGTTCCACCCACAGCGAATCGGCGATCAACTGCTCCAGCCGTTCGCTGGCCTCCATCTGCTGGGCCTGGCGCGGCAACCAGATCAGGGTGGCCAGGAACAGGCACAGCAGCAGGAAAGGAATCAGCCAGCGCATGGTGGTCTTGCGCCCCGAGGCCTGCAATTGCGAGGCGGCGTTGGGCTGGGGCGAGATCGGCGGAGGCGGGATGGTTTTCATGTCGCCGCCAGTGTAGCTGCCGCCCGGGGCGAGCGCCAGCATCCCGGGCGGCGGGAAAATGCAGGGAAGTGTGGTTCGGGGAGCATTGTGGTTATCCACACTTGCCCCATTTTGGTGACACCGAGCAAAATGCGCGGGCATAATCTGGCCCGCGCCAAGCAGAGCCACTACAAAAACAAGTACACCACCAAAACGATTCATACCTCACTGGGGAGACACGCATGAAACTGAAGTCCATCCTGCTGGCCATGTCGGCCGCTGCCATCGTCAACGCCGGCCTGACTGCGAGCGCCTTCGCACAGCAGCCCATCATCATCAAGTTCAGCCACGTGGTGGCCAACGACACACCCAAGGGCAAGGCCGCCGAGCGCTTCAAGGAGCTGGCCGAGAAGGCCACCAAGGGCCGCGTCAAGGTCGAGGTCTATCCCAACAGCACCCTGTACAAGGACAAGGAAGAACTGGAAGCCCTGCAACTGGGCGCCGTGCAGATGCTGGCCCCGTCGCTGGCCAAGTTCGGCCCGCTGGGCGTGAAGGAGTTCGAGGTGTTCGACCTGCCTTACATCTTCCCCAGCAAGGACGTGCTCTACCGCGTGACCGAAGGCCCCATCGGCAAGGATCTCTTCAAGAAGCTGGAGCCCAAGGGCATTACCGGCCTGGCCTACTGGGATAACGGTTTCAAGGTGATGTCGGCCAACAAGCCGCTGCATCATCCGGCCGACTTCCGCGGCCTGAAGATGCGCATCCAGTCCTCCAAGGTGCTGGACGCGCAGATGCGCGCACTGGGCGCCAACCCGCAGGTGCTGGCCTTCTCCGAGGTCTACCAGGCGCTGCAGACCGGCGTGGTGGATGGCACCGAGAACCCGCCTTCGAACCTCTATACCCAGAAGATGCACGAAGTGCAGAAGCACGTGACCGTGTCCAACCACGGCTATCTGGGCTATGCCGTGATCGTCAACAAGAAGTTCTGGGATGGCCTGCCGGCCGACGTTCGTACCCAGCTTGAAGGCGCCATGAAGGACGCGACCAAGTACGCCAATGCCATCGCCCAGCAGGAAAACGATGCCGCCCTGGCAGCCGTGGAAAAGACCGGCAAGACCACCGTCTACCGTCTCACCGATGCCGAGAAGGCCGAATGGCGCAAGGCCTTGCTGCCGGTGCAGCAGCAGATGGCCAGCCGTATCGGCAAGGAGCTGATCGACGCCGTCAACAAGGAATCGGCAGCGCTGGGCCAGAAGTAATCGGGCTCGGTACCTGTGCGCGGCGCGCCCGTCCGGCGTGCGCCGCGCCACCCTCTAAAACAATCAGAACAAGCTAAGCCAGCGGCCGCTACCAGCATGGGAGCGGCCTGCCGGCGCAAGGAGATTCCATGAAGTTACTCGACCATCTGGAAGAGTGGCTGATCGCGTTCCTCATGGCCGCGGCCACCTTCATCATCTTCGTGGCCGTGGTGCATCGTTACGCCTCCGGCCTCGACATTCCCTGGTTACAGGACCAGCTCATCCAGATCAACATGAGCTGGGCGCAGGAGCTGTGCATCTTCATGTTCGTGTGGATGGCCAAGTTCGGCGCCGCCTATGGCGTGCGTACCGGCATCCACGTCGGCGTCGATGTGCTCATCAATCGCCTCAACACCCCGTGGCGCAACAAGTTCGTGCTCTTCGGCCTGTTCGCTGGCGCCCTCTTCACCGGCATCGTCGGCACCTTCGGCGCCGAGTTCGTCTATGACATCGCCCAGCACGACAGTACCTCCGAAGTGCTGGAAGTGCCGATGTGGATCGTCTACCTGGCCGTGCCGCTGGGTTCCTATCTGATGTGCTTCCGTTTCCTCCAGGTCGCGTGGAATTTCCACCGGACCGGCGAATTGCCCAAGCATGACCATTCCCACGTGGAAGGTCTGGACGAAGAAACCAGCGGAGGTAAAGCATGAATGCATTGATCATTTTCGTCCTGCTGTTCGGGCTGATGCTGACCGGGATGCCGATCTCGATCTCGCTGGGCCTGACGGTACTGACCTTCCTCTTCACCATGACCGACGTGCCGATCCAGTCGGTGGCGCTGAAGTTGTTCACCGGCATCGAGAAGTTCGAGATCATGGCGATCCCCTTCTTCATCCTGGCCGGCAACTTCCTCACCCATGGCGGCGTGGCGCGGCGCATGATCAACTTCGCCACCTCCATGGTGGGGCACTGGCATGGTGGCCTGGCGCTGGCCGGCGTGCTGGCCTGCGCGCTGTTCGCGGCGGTCTCCGGTTCCTCGCCGGCCACCGTGGTGGCGATCGGCTCCATCATCCTGCCGGCGATGGTCAAGCAGGGCTTCCCCAACCGCTTCGGCGCGGGCGTGATCACCACTTCAGGTGCGCTGGGCATCCTGATCCCGCCTTCCATCGTGATGGTGATGTATTCGGTCTCGACCAATACGTCGGTGGGCAAGCTGTTCATGGCCGGTGTGGTGCCGGGTCTGCTGCTGGCCTTCCTGCTGGGGGTGACCACCTGGTACCTGGCGCGCAAGAACAATTACCCGCGCCTGAGGAAGGCCACCTGGGCCGAGCGGTTCGCGGCCTTCCGCAAGAGTGGCTGGGGCCTGTTCCTGATCGTCATCGTCATGGGCGGCATCTACAGCGGCGTGTTCACGCCCACGGAAGCGGCTGCCATGGCCGCGGTGTATGCCTTCTTCATCTCGGTGTTCGTCTACAAGGACCTGCGCCTGAGCCAGGTGCCCAAGGTCTTGCTGGACTCGGCCTCGATGTCGGCCATGCTGCTCTACATCATCACCAACGCGGTGCTGTTTTCGTTCCTCGTGACCAGCGAAAACATCCCGCAGGCGATGGCGGCATGGATCACCGACTCCGGCCTGGGTCCGATCACCTTCCTGCTGGTGGTCAATGTCCTGCTGCTGCTGGCCGGTAACGTGATGGAGCCGTCTTCGATCGTGCTGATCCTGGCGCCTATCCTGTTCCCCGTGGCCATGAAGCTGGGCATCGATCCGGTGCACTTCGGCATTCTCATCGTGGTCAACATGGAAGTGGGCATGTGCCATCCGCCGGTCGGTCTGAACCTGTACGTGGCCTCGGGCATCACCAAGATGGGCATTACCGAGCTGACCATCGCGGTAATGCCGTGGCTGCTGACCATGCTCGGCTTCCTGATGCTGGTGACCTACTGGCCGGCACTGTCGCTGTGGCTGCCTAACCTGATCTACAACTGACGTCACTGATAATCGGCACCACGCACTACGATGGTGCCGATTTTGTCGGATGTCTGTTAAGTTGCTCGAAAGTATGTTGGTTTTGCCCTGAAAAAGTGCTTTGAAACCGCGCAGAGTGCTGCTAAAGTGCGGGCTTTGCTGAATCGGCACCGTGCATTTGCCGTCCTGGCAATCGAGTTTTGCAGTGATGTTTTTCTAGTGAGTTGTTGATGTACGCGCCTCACCGGCGACCCTACCGACACATCGGCGCGGGCGCAGGCGGGCAGCACCGAATACAAAGCGGGTGGTGCATAACAAACGGTATCGATACCGGGAAACTGAGGAGACGTGCATTCGATTGAAGCCGTTCAAACGGCCGGGAATGCATCAGGAGTATTTTGAAGGCGCATCCGAGGATGCGCCTTTTTTCTTTGTGCCAACCGTAAGCAGATAGTTCATACGGTTTGTACGGTTTATACGGTTTATACGGTTTATATTTTTTCCACATCCCTTCCAGGAGCTCTCTTCAGGGGCTCTCTCAGCCCGGCAGCACCCGTTCCCCGTATGGCGTGGATATCACGGCCTCGATGGCGGTCTGCCTTCCTTCCTGCAGCACGATGCGTGCATCCTCCATCCCCACGGCCGCCAGGGCAGCGCCCAGTTCGGTCGGCGCCGGATGGCTCAGCACCAGTCGTTGCAGGCGGCAGCCGAGGTCGGGCAGGGCGCTGGCCGGATGCGGCTGGCTGTGCCACTGGATCAGGGAAGGCATCTGCCCTGCGCAGGGCAGGCGGCCGTCGGCGGCGATGGTGATCAGCCAGGCCAGGGTGCCGCGGCTCATGGGCGTGATCTCGCCGACGGCAATGGGACTGGCGGCCACCGCCGCTTCGATGTCGTCGGTGCGGGCCACCCAGTGGGCCAGGCGCGGCGGCGCATCCGCGACAAGCTCGTCCATGCCGAACCAGCGCGGGCGAGCAGGAGTGCTGCCGGCGGGATCGATGGCGATCACCTCCAGGTAGAAGCCCGCACCCAACGACAGCAGGGCATTGTGCGTGCCCAGTCGCTCATGTTGTCCGCCGATGCGCGGCGCCATCGAGACGCCCAGTTGCTGCTGTAGCCAGGCCATGCCGGCTTCAAGGCTGGGGGCGGTGACCACCAGGTGGTCCGGTTCGGTGTGGGGCGACGCCTGTGTCATGCGGTCTCCTGAAGTGTTGTCCTCTGTTTTGCCCGATGGTATCAAGCCGGGGCCTGAATTGCTTAAAATAGGCCTCCATCGCATTTGGCCCATTTGCCCATGACCCAGCTCCAGACCGAATCGCCCCTGACCGCGCTGTTTTCCGCCGTGGTGCATACGCCCTTTGGCGGCATGGGCATCCGTACCCAGGCCGGGGCGCTGGTCGAGATGGTCTACCTGCCGGCGCATTACGCCGAGAAGGATGCCGCCGATCCGGTGGCGGCCAAGGCCGTGCAGCAGATCCGGCGTTACCTGGCCGATCCGGGCTTTCGCTTCAAGCTGCCGCTGGCTCCGGTGGGCAGCGCCTTCCAGCAACGCGTCTGGCAGGCCATCGCCGCCATTCCCTGCGGCCAGGTCCAGACCTATGGCCAGGTTGCCAAGCACATCCAGTCCGCCCCGCGTGCGGTCGGGCAGGCCTGCGGCGCCAACTGGTATCCGCTGGTGATTCCTTGTCATCGGGTCACCGCAGCCGGCGGCCTGGGCGGGTTTTCGCATCATGACGACGTCGACGGCTTCCACCTGGAGGTCAAGCGCTGGTTGCTGCGCCACGAAGGCGTGCACGGATACTGACGGACTCGCATGGGACGCACCACACCGAAGATAGAAGCGCCCGCCGCCAGCCGCGAGGCCATCGACGAATTCTGCGACAGCCTGTGGCTGGAAGACGGCCTGTCCAAGAATACGCTGGAGGCTTACCGGCGCGACATGACCCTGTACGCCCACTGGCTGCATCATGAGCACGCCAAGTCGCTCTATGAGACCCAGGCCGATGACCTGCATGCCTATTTCGCGGCCCGTCACGACCAGACCAAGCCCAGTTCTTCCAATCGCCGGCTGGCGGTGTTGAAGCGGTTTTTCCAGCTGGCGCTGCGCCAGAACCGGGTGGCCGCCGATCCCTGCCTGAAGATGCGCTCGGCGCGCCAGCCGCAGCGTTTTCCCAAGACCCTGTCGGAAGGCCAGGTCGAGGCCCTGCTGGCCGCACCCGATGTGTCCACGCCCCTCGGGCTGCGCGACCGCGCCATGATCGAGCTGATGTATGCCAGCGGCTTGCGGGTGTCGGAGCTGGTGCTGTTGAAGAGCATCGAAGTCGGTATGAACGAGGCCGTGCTGCGGGTGACCGGCAAGGGCGACAAGACCCGGCTGGTGCCATTCGGCGAGGAGGCCGGCGCCTGGATTGCCCGCTACCTGGCCGAGGGGCGGCCGCAGATCCTGCAGGGCCAGGTCGACGATGCCCTGTTCGTCACCGCACGCGGCGGGCCGATGACGCGCCAGATGTTCTGGACCCTGATCAAGAAGCATGCGCTGCAGGCCGGCATCACGGTGCGCCTGTCACCGCACACGCTGCGCCACGCCTTTGCCACTCACCTGCTCAACCATGGCGCCGACCTGCGCGTGGTACAGCTGCTGCTGGGCCATGCCGACATCTCCACCACCCAGATCTACACCCACGTGGCGCGCGAGAGGCTCAAGCAACTGCATGCCGCACATCACCCCCGCGGCTGATCTTGCGGCATAATGTGCGCCCATGACGGCCCGGCCGGCCTGCTGGGCCGGTCAGGCAGCCGTCAGGAAGAACACCGATGAGCGCCAAGAAAGAACACATCTCCGAAACCCCCGCCACGCAATTCCTGCGCAAGCAGGGCGTGACCTTCACCGAGCATCCCTACGATTACGAGGAGCATGGCGGCACCTCGGTGTCCTCGCGCGAGCTGGGCGTGGACGAGCATGCCGTCATCAAGACCCTGGTGATGCAGGATGAGGCGGCCAAGCCGATGCTGGTGCTCATGCATGGCGACTGCAAGGTCTCCACCAAGAACCTGGCACGCCAGATCGGCTGCAAGTCGGTCGAGCCCTGCAAACCGGAGGTGGCCAATCGCCACTCGGGCTTCCTGATCGGTGGGACCTCGCCCTTCGGCACCCGCAAGAGCATGCCGGTCTACGTGGAAGCCAGCATCCTGGAACTCGACAAGATCTACATCAATGGCGGCCGGCGCGGCTTCCTGGTGGGCATCGACCCCGCCGTCCTCCTGAAGGTGTTGCCGGCCAAGGCGGTGCAGTGCGCCCTGGCTGATGCGCCCTGACAAGAACCCAGAGACAAGAGAAAGAACGCATTCATGTACAACATCCTTTTCGCCATCGCGGCCTACCTGATCGGCTCGCTGTCCTTTGCGGTGGTGGTGTCCAAGGTCTTCGGACTGGCCGATCCCCGCACCTACGGTTCCAAGAATCCCGGTGCCACCAATGTGCTGCGCAGCGGCAACAAGAAGGCGGCGGCACTGACCCTGCTGGGCGATGGCTTCAAGGGGTGGCTGGCGGTCTGGCTGGCGCAGAAGTTCGGGCCGCAGTATGGCGTGGATGACACCGGCATTGCCCTGGTCACGCTGGCCGTCTTCCTGGGTCACCTGTGGCCGGTGTTCTTCCGCTTCGTGGGCGGCAAGGGCGTGGCTACCGCGCTGGGCATCCTGCTGGCGCTGGACCCCTGGCTGGGCCTGGCCACGCTGGCGACCTGGCTGGTGGTGGCCTTCGCTTTCCGCTACTCCTCACTGGCAGCGCTGGTAGCGGCCCTGTTCGCACCGTTCTACTACGGCCTGCTGTTCGGCACCACCGACGGCATCCTGCTGGCCGTGGTCGCGATGGCGGCACTGCTGATCTATCGCCATCGCAAGAACATCGGCAACCTGCTGGCCGGCAAGGAAAGCAAGATCGGGAGCAAGAAGAAGGCCGGCAAATAGGTTGGGCAAGTAGGGCGGACAAGTCAGGCTGCAAATGCCGCTTGCCACTCCCCGAAAACAGGAAGGGCCGCAATGGAGATTGCGGCCCTTCCTGTTTTTGCGATGCCAGGCTCTGTTGCGCTTCATCGGTGCCAGCCGGTCGTGCTCGAAGACGCCTGCCAATCCCGGCAGGATTTGACTGTTATCCGGTTAACAGATAACATTTTCGGATGTCGATCCAATCCTTCTCTTGCCCTGATACGGAGGCCCTGTTCATCACGGGCAAGAGTCGTCGCTTCGCCAACATCAAGACCGTGGCCGAACGCAAGCTGGCGCAACTGGATGCGGCGCCGTCGGTGAACTTCATGAAAGCACCGCCCGGAAACGACTTGAAGGAGTACCGCGGCGCCTGGCATGTGCGGATCAACGAACAGTGGCGCCTTACCTTCCGATGGGGCCCGCATGGGCCTTATGACGTCCTGATCGAAGATCCGCATTGAGCGCGATCATCGGGTTCTGAGCTAACGTATTGGAGTGCATCATGTTCAAGAATGGCATGCGACCCGTCCACCCTGGCGAGGTCTTGCTTGAAGACTACATCAAGCCTTTGGGCGTGAGCGTGCGCGCGGTGGCGATGGCACTGCATGTGCCCTATTCGCGCCTGAGTGAAATTCTCAAGGGGCAGCGCGGGGTCAGCGCCGACACGGCCCTGCGTCTGGAGCGCTATTTTGGAAGCGAGGCGCAGGGCTGGTTGAACCTTCAGTCTGCCTATGACCTTCGGATGGCTGAAATTTCGGCGGGGAAGGCCATCGCCAGATCCATCACGCCGCTCGCTGTCGAGGCCTGAGCGACCGGCATCACGTCACGCACATCGCAGGGTATATGGCCGCCGATGTGGCCGCGCAGGGCTCAGCCTTGTGGCGGTCGCAGCTCATCCAGCGGCCAGCGCGGCCGTACGCCAAAACCATATTCCTTGCGCGCCGCATCGGGTTGCTCGCGCAGGCGCATGGCGCCGGCAAAGGCGATCATGGCGCCGTTGTCGGTGCAGAACTGCAGTTCTGGATAGAACACTTCGTAGCGGCGCTTGGCTGCAGCGGCATTGAGGGCAGCACGCAACTGGGCATTGGCACCCACGCCGCCGGCAATCACCAGGCGCTTCAGGTTGGTCTGCTTCAACGCGGTCATGCACTTGGCCACCAGCACGTCGACGATGGCGTCCACGAAGCCGCGTGCGATGTTGGCCTTGTCCTGCTCGCAGATATTGGCGCTGCTGCTGCCGTGCTGCTTGACCACGGTCAGCACCGCGGTCTTCAGGCCGGAGAAGCTGAAGTCCAGATTCTTGGAATGCAGCATGGGGCGCGGCAGCTGGTATGCGGCCGGGTCACCGAACTCGGCCAGGCGCGAGATGGCCGGTCCACCCGGATAGCCCAGGCCCAGCAGCTTGGCCGACTTGTCGAAGGCTTCGCCGGCAGCGTCGTCCAGGGTTTCGCCCAGCAGTTCATAGCGCCCCACGCCATCGACCCGCATCAATTGCGTATGGCCGCCCGAGACTAGCAGGGCGATGAAAGGAAAGCGCGGCGGCTTGCTGGCCAGCAGCGGCGAGAGCAGGTGCCCTTCCAGGTGATGGATGCCCAGTACCGGCTTGTCCAGTGCCAGGCCCAGTCCGCACGCCACGGACGCGCCGACCAGCAGCGCGCCGGCCAGTCCCGGTCCCTGGGTGTAGGCGATGGCGTCGATCTCCTGCGCTTGCACATGGGCGTCCGCCAGGGTTTGCCGCAGCAGGGGAATGGCGCGCCGGATGTGGTCGCGCGAGGCCAGCTCGGGGACGACACCACCGTACTCCTGGTGCATGGCGATCTGCGAATGCAGGGCATGCGCCAGCAGGCCGCGCTCGGTGTCGTACAGAGCGAGGCCGGTTTCATCACAGGAGGATTCGACGCCGAGGACTAGCATGGGGATGGACTCAATGAAGCGGCCGGTCCCCGACGGGTGGGGTGCGCGGCAAAGGCGCTATTGTAATGGAAAGCCCGGCCGCTGGCCCTGCCGGCTGCGGCAGGCACCGCTTTTGGTGTACCCTTCGGCCATGCAAAACGATGCCCACATTCCTGCTCCGGCTGCGGCCGTCGAGCCTGCCAGCGCTGCCCCGGGTATTGCCGCCGCGCTGGCCGCCCCGGTGGTCGCCACCCCCTTCGTTGCTGCGCCCTTCATCAAGGAGATCGGCCGCGGCAAGGATGGCGCGCGCAGCCTCTCCCGTGACGATGCCCAGGCCATGTACCAGGCCATGCTCGAGGGCCGCGTCAGCGACCTGGAGCTGGGCGCGATCCTCTTGGCCATGCGCATCAAGGGCGAATCGGTCCAGGAGATCGCCGGTTTCCTGGCGGCCGCCGAAGCGTCCTTCACGCCATTGCGCGCGCCTGCTGGCGATTACGCACCTGTGGTCCTGCCCAGCTACAACGGGTCGCGCAAGATGGCCAACCTTACGCCGCTGCTGTGCATGCTGCTGGTGCGCCGGGGCGTGCCGGTGCTCATGCACGGCGTGACCCGCGACCCACAGCGCCTGACCAGCGCCGAGATATTCAGTGCACTGGGCATTGCCCACGCGGCCTCCGGCGCCCAGGCTGAAGCGCTGATGACCGCCGGACAACCGGCCTTCATCCCGATTGCCGCACTGGCTCCGTCCATCGCGCGACTGCTGGAGATGCGCCGTATCCTGGGGGTGCGCAACTCCACGCATACCCTGGTGAAGATCATGCAACCGTTTGCGCAGCCGGCCTTGCGTCTGACGTCGTACACCCATCCCGAGTATCTGGAGATGTTGAGCGACTATTTTGGCAACGCTGCACCGCATGATCGCGGCGATGCTTTCCTGATGCGCGGTACCGAGGGCGAGACCGTGGCCAATGCCCGGCGCGCCCAGCGCATCGACTGGTTCAGCCGTGGCACGCGCACCGTGCTGGTAGAAAAGCAGAGCGTGGCCGAGGATGTGCCGGAGTTGCCCGAAGGTAGCGATGCACTGGCCACGGCGCGCTGGATCAACGAGGTGCTTGATGGCCGCCGTCCTGTACCGCAGGCCATCGCCGAGCAGGTCGATCACTGTGTCGACGTGGCCGCACGGGTGCGCAAAAATATTTCCTGACATCGTCTGCGGCGTGGGCGTTTCGCCACAGCGGCTCCTGTGGGGCGGGAAGCTGACGAATTGGCAGCCCGTCGCCAGGGCGCAAACAAGGCGTGGCGGTCAGCAATGGTCAGGAAAAAATCGGGAAGAATTGCCGGCAATGCGGCCATGAGGGCAGGCTGGAAAAGACCCGGATGAAGATCCCTGGGGAGTCGGGATCGTGATTCGGAGGGACTTGGGAGTGCTGGGCTCAGGTGCGCGGACGGCGGCGGGCGGTGGTCTTGGCGGCTGCCACGAGCTTTTCCGGTGCGTGGGCGGCAATCTGGGCGAAGGCGAAGATCACTTCCTTGACGATCTTGCGCTGGGGCGCCGGCAGATTGATGAAGGCCTCGAAGGCTTCGCGCTCGCGGTAGCCGATGGCTTCTTCCCAGCGGGCGCGGCGCTTGTCGATGCGCTTGCCGATCTCTTCGCCGAAGCGCAGGTGCTGGGGAGTGACGATGAGCCATTCGGCCAGCGTCTCCAGCTTGTCCTGCTTGGGCATCGACTCGCCCAGCAACCAGCGTCGTACGCCGTGCAGGGTCATCGGCTTGCCCCAGTACCGCAGATTGAATTCCCGTTCCAGAACGGCGGGCTTGGGTTCGTATCCTGCTTTTTCCATCGCGGTGCGCAAGCGCTTTGCGAATTTTTGATTGGCGGTTTCCATGGTTTCGAAGGTACTTTGACGTAGCGCTTTCCGGGGTACGTTTGCATTTGGGGTGAGTTACGCAGCAAACGTGATTTATGCTCACTGGTCAGGAAAGCCTCGCCATCGCCCTGCGCGAGATCCTCGCGGGATGCCGGAAAGGCAGATCGGTCGCGGCTTTGCGCCGAACGGGAAGGGGGCCATGCGCAGGTCTCCGATGCGATGGTGGGACAACCGTTTCGTCGATCACGGCGCGCTGCGGGCATGTGGATGTCAGGTCATCAGGCCACTTCAGGTACGTGCCTGGGACTGTCTTCCGGACGCTCTCGCGGTGCATGTCACCGCAATGGCGCCCTGGTCAACCATGCTGCGCGTCGGTGATCTACGGCGCTTATTGTCAGTCCAGATGCATCGCATGTGAGCCGCTCAGCCAGATTTTTTCAGGGGATGTATCCGCCGCGAGACAGCACATCCGAGGCGCCATGCATGCCGCAGCGCGGCACATCGGCGCAGAAGCGCGCTAGAATAGCGCCTCACCGAAAAACAAATTCAATGCGGTGGTGAATAACCGATTAACTTCCCACCTGGTGGGGATGGGGAAACGGGTTGAAAATACGCTCCTTCCCATGGGGCGTGGCATGGACCCGATAGCGCCGGGCAGACAAGCAGCACGCTGGTTGAAACAAGACGAATAAATCAAAGAAGTCAGCAGCATCCCTGTGGTACGTTCTGGTTACGTAACTTTTTGAGGTTTCCCGGATCGGTTCCTGCCGCCTTGCCGGCGCCCTTGCGGCGCCTCCAGGCAAGCTCAGGCACTGCTCCGGAAAGGACCGCGGCGACCCGTTGGCATGCAACGGTGGATCGACTGACGCTCCGCCGCCCGCCGTGCGCTTTGCACCGGCGGCTGCAGTGGCGGGCGGAATGGCCGCGATACCGTGCAGGCGCAGATGCTTGCGGGCTCCCAGCGATCGCCCGCATGGAATATGCGCAACCTAGCCCAGGTTCGACGATGTCAGGTTCCTTTCATTTCCTGCTGCTGGCCTTTGCCTTGCTGGTCGCCAGTCTTTCTGCCTATGCCGCGCTGGAGGTTTCCGAGCGCATCGTGCTGCAGGAGGCGCAGCACCGGCGGCTGTGGCTGTCGGTCGGGGCGGCCGTGTTCGGCGTGGGCGTCTGGGGCGCCATGCTGCTCACGGTGGCGTCGCTGCAGATCAGCATCGCGGTCAACTTCGACGCCCGGCTGGTGGCGCTGTCCTTGCTGCTGTGCATGGGTAGCGCCTTCTATCTGATGCACCTGACGGGGCTGCGGCGTCCGCACCCGACCCGCCTGGTCATCGGCGGTCTCGCCATGGGTGCGGCCTTCAATGCGGCCTTCCATATCGCGCTCAAGGCCATGACGCTGCAGCCGCCGCTGCTGTATCACACGATCCTGCTGGTCGTGGCGCTGGTGGTGACCGAGGTGGTGGCGGTGTTCATCGTGACCCTGTTTTCGGCCAGCAATGGTCGCAAGCCCATGACCGGCTCGCTCAATTCGCAGCAGACGCGGCGGGTATTGGCTGCACTGCTGGTCGGGGCCGGACTGGTGTCCTCGGCTGCGGCCGGGTTGCGCGCGGTGATGATCGGCCCGCAGGCACAGAGCCAGATGCTGGAGGGTATTACCCGCGAGCACCTGGTCAATGGCCTGGTGTTCCTGGCCTTCCTGGCCATGGCCATGGCCTTGGTGGTCAGCGGCGTGCAGCGCAATCAGGTCCTGAAGAAGATCGTCGGCCGTACCAATGACAAGCTGCTGCATTTCGCCACCCACGACGTGTTGACCGGCCTGCCCAATCGCGCCCTGCTGGCCGATCGCATCCAGCACGCGGTAGAGGTGGCGCGGCGCAATGGCCGGCCCTTTGCGGTGCTGTTCATGGACCTGGATGGTTTCAAGGCCATCAATGATTCACTCGGCCATGCGGTGGGCGATGGTCTGTTGGTGGCGGTGGCCCAGCGTATCCGCGCCTGCATCCGCGGCGAGGACATGGTGGCGCGCATCGGTGGTGACGAGTTTGTGGTGGTGATGAGCAATCTGGCCTCGCCGGAGGTGGTGGAGCAGCTGTCGGAAAACATCCTGGCCGCGCTGCGCCTGGATTTCCAGATCGAGGAAGCGACCCTGCGCGTGACCTCCAGCATCGGCATCGCCGTCTATCCCAATAGCGGCGAATCGGCCGATGCCCTGATGAAGAATGCCGATGCCGCCATGTACGAGGCCAAGCAGAGCGGGCGCAATACCTATCGCTTCTTCGAACCGGCCATGCATGCCAGCGCGATGCGTCACCTGCAGGTGCGCCAGGCCTTGCAGCAGGCCATCGAACAGCAGCAGTTCCGCCTGCACTTCCAGCCCAAGTATCGCGGTGCCAGCAAGGAGTTGACCGGGTTGGAAGCGCTGCTGCGCTGGCAGCACCCGGGGCTGGGCGAGATGGCGCCCGCGGAATTCATCCCCATCGCCGAGCGCTCGGGCCAGATCATCGCCATCGGCGACTGGGTGCTGCAGGCGGTGTGTTGCCAGATCGCGCGCTGGGACGGGGCGGGCATGAAGCCGGTCAAGGTGGCACTGAACCTGTCGCCGCTGCAGATGCGAGCCGATCTGGTGGAGCGCATCATCGCCATGGTCGGCGCGGCCGGCATCGCACCGCAACGGCTGATGTTCGAGATCACCGAGACCGCCGCCATGAAGGATGTGGAACGCACCACACAAGTGGTGCGCGAGCTGCAATCGCTGGGCTTTGACATCGCCATCGATGACTTCGGCACCGGTTATTCCAGCCTGGCCTACCTGGCGCAGTTCCACTGTCGCCAGGTCAAGATCGATCGCTTCTTTACTTCGCGCCTGGACCTGGAAGATCACTCCGGGCGCGCCATCGTCGCTGCCATCATCGCGCTGGCACATGCACTGCAGATGGAGGTGGTTGCCGAAGGGGTGGAGACGGAAGGGCAATTGCGCGAGCTGCAGTTGCTGCATTGCGACCAGGTGCAGGGCTTCCTGCTGGGACGGCCGGCGGAGGCTCCCACGGTGCCAGGGCTGGTCAACGCCAGCAACGACGATCTGTTTGCCGGCGGCGCGTTCAGATCCTGAGTTCGCCCCTGGCAGCGCGTCGCTGGATCACGCGCAGGTAGGCCAGCAGGCCCACCGCCACGAGACCCAGGCTGAGGCTGTTGGCAGCCCAGAAGCCGGCCGGTCCGCGCAGCGCGGCCGGGGTTCAGCCCAGCGGGTCGAGACCCAGCAGGTAGCCTCCGCCCAGGCCTACGCCCCACAAGGTCAGCGCATAGATCACGGTGGGGACCACGGCGACCTTGTAGGCGCGCAGTACGAAGGCGGTGGTTACCTGCATCGCATCGAAGAACTGGTAGAAAGCGATGTAGAGGAACAGCGGCAGCGCCGCGCCGATGATCACCGGATCGGGCGTGTAGGCGTGGATGATGTGCTCACGCAGGAACCAGACGACCATCCCGATCACCACCGACAGCGAGACCGCCAGGCGGATGCCGGCGCGTCCGATTTTCTTCGCCTCCTGCATGTTGTTGCCGCCGATGGCCTGGGCTACCAGGGTGCTGGTGGCGCTGGCGATGGACAGCGGCAGCATGTAGAGCACGGTCCCGACGTTGCCTACGATCTGGTGGCCGGCCACCGGCACGGCGCCCAGGCGCGCGATGAAGACCGCCATCAGCGTGAAGGCGGTGACTTCGATGAAGTAGGACATGCCGATCGGAACACCCAGGCGCAGCAGCTTGCCCTGGGCCTTCCAGGAGGGGGCGACGAAGCCGCTGCCGAACAGCTTGAGTGGCCGATAGTAGGGCAGTCGCGCCACCAGCAACCAGGCGGCGATCATCATCAGCCAGGCGATCAGGGTAGTGGCGATGGCGCAGCCGGGGCCGCCGAAGGCGGGCAGGCCCAGGCCGCCGAAGATCAGCAGGGCGTTTAGCGGCAGCTTGAGCAACAGGCCGCAGAGCTGGATGGCCATGACCATCTTGGGTCGCGCCAGCGCAGTGTTGAGCGCCGAATAGACGCGGAAGAACAGCGCCGCCGGCAGCGCCAGCGCCTCGATGCGCAGGTACAGGGTGGCCTTTTCCACCAGTTCCGGCGAGGCCTTGGCGAAGGCCAGGAATACCGGCGAGAACATCAGCACCAGCGACCCCACGATGGACAGCAGTACCGCCAGCCACATGCCCTGCTTGACCTCGTTGCCGATCTCGTCCAGCCGGCCGGCGCCGAACAGTTGGCCGATGGTCGGTTGCAGGGCCTGCAGCACGCCCGACAGACCCACGAACACGCTCACATAGATCGATACCCCCAGTGCCAGCGCACCCAGATCCAGCGCCGAGAAGCGCGACACCATCACGGTATCGATCACGCCATTGGCGATCAGTGCCAGTTGGCCGACCAGCAGTGGCCAGGCCAGCCGCGCGATGCGGCCGACGTGGTGGCGGGAGGAGAGAGCGGGCAGTTCGGTGGTCACGCGGGGGCTAGGGGCAGATGTGCAAGGTGTGCAGTCTCAGCAATATCAGCGATATCAGCAGTAGCAGGCCCGTCTTCAGCGACCGGCACGACGATAGAGACGGAAGCGTTCATCGCGGTCCGACGGGCGACGACCTTCCCACACCATGCGCCAGGACCCGGGGTACTGGCGCAGCATGAGTGAGGCATCCTGATTGCTGATGTCATCCTGCAGCAGCAGGTAATCACAGCTCTGGTCACGTTCGTCGGCGAAGCGCACGTTGCCGAAGTAGGCGAAGGAGGCGCGCTGCGCCGGGCCGACATTGGTCTGCACGCATTGCTTGACCGAGCCCAGCCTGGATTCGATCTGCTCGGCCACGCCCGCATAGCTCTTGCCATAGTTGACCCAGGGCAGCCACAGCGTCATCAGCAGCACCCAGCACAGGATCACCCCGCCCGAAGACAGCACGACGGCACGCCACAGTACCGAGGGGCGGCGCGAGATGCGCCAGTGCACCACCACGATCCAGGCGATGGTGGCGGCGATGGCGATGGCCAGCGAGATCCAGGCGAAGCCGGGTTTGAAGCCAGGTGCCAGCTTGTAGGCATTGCGCGCGATCTGCGCCGGCCAGCCGGTTTCCTTGGCGATCCAGCCGATCCAGATGAAGGCGGCCGAGGTGGTCAGCGTCATCACTGAGAACCAGTCCACCGCATTGATGGCGCCACGCTTCATGGTCGGCAGGCCGAAGGCGGCCAGGATGGCCAGCGCTGGCAGCAGCGGCAGCAACATGCCTTCTTCGTGATGCACGTTCATCAGCACCAGCAGCGTGATCGGAATCAGGAAGGCCAGCGGCAGCGCGATGTGCAGCGAACCCGGCTGGCGGCGCCAGGCATACAGCGCCCAGCCGGCGAAGGGCCAGGCCGGCCAGGCAAACCAGACACCGTACTTGCCCAGGAAGGCGAGGGTGGCCAGGGTGGGGCGATTCAACTGGTAGATGTTCCAGCTCATCCAGAGATCGAACTGGCCGGCAGCGTCGTCGCCGATGAGCCGGCGCAGCGCCAATACCCAGGCAGCGCTCATGAGCAGGGCCAGCGGCAGCGATACCAGTGCTGCCAGGCGCAGTGCGCGGCCATCCTTGCGGACCAGCGCCAGCACCAGCAGCGCGACCAGCACGCCGGCCGGCAGCAGCCAGCCATAGGTCAGCACCAGCATGCCCAGCGCCAGGCCCAGCCAGAAGGCGTGGCGCAGCTTGCCGGCATCGAACACGCGGGCTGCGCCGTACATGGCGTAGGCCACCAGCGCGATCTGCAGGGTCTTGGGGCTGGTTTCGTGGCTATGCAACAGCAGGCCGAGGAAACCCAGATAGATCAGGAAGGCGCCATCGGCCAGCGTGCGGCCGAAGTCCTTGGGTTCGGGCTGGCCACCGAAGGCCAGCTTCAGCGGTTGTGCCTCGGGCCGACGGCCCAGCAGGTAGGTGGTGTACCAGATCGAGAGCGAGCCGACCAGAAAGCAGCCGATGGTGGAAATGCGCGCCGCCAGCGGGTCACCGAGCAGCCAGCCGAACAGCTTGATGCAGATCGCCCCGAACCAGTAGGCCAGTGGACTTTCCGCCGGTAGCGGCAGGCCGGCCACATTGGGCGTGAGCCAGTCGGCCAGCACACCGTGCGCCATGGTCCACATGATGCCGAAGCTGGTGGCATCCTCGTTCTTCCAGGGGTCGCGGCCGATCAGGCCGGGCAGGATATACAGGAGGGCGAGCGCAAGCAGTGCCATGCGCGGAAGCGCATGGGTGGCTGCTGCTGGAAGACGGACGGGCTTCATCAAGATGTTGTTGCTCTTGTTCTGTATTGCGATATTGGGGTGGGGCACAGGCCTTGGCTGTGCGCTCGCCGCTGCATGGGGCGGCGGATATTTTTTGCAGGCCCTATTGTGCAGGAAATCACAGTAAATAGTTGTTTCTGACTGCTACATCCTGGTGCATGCGGTGTTGCTCTGTTGCTGTGGTGCTGTGGCGTGGTATTCGCCCATTGCATCGTGCCGGCACCACGACCACGCAAAACAAAAAAGGCAGCCGGAGCTGCCTTTTCTGAGGGAAGTACTGATTACGCCTTCGAGACAGCAGTCTTCGAACCGACGGAACCGAACTTCTGGCGGAACTTCTCGACGCGGCCAGCGGTGTCGACGATCTTGTGCTTGCCGGTGTAGAACGGGTGCGATTCAGCCGAAACTTCGATCTTCACCAGGGGATATTGCTTGCCTTCGAACTCAGCGGTTTCGCGGGTGCCGATGGTGGAGCGGGTGATGAACTTGAAGTCGTTCGACACGTCGTGGAACAGGACTTCGCGGTAATCCGGGTGGATGCCTTCTTTCATGATTGCCTCAAGAGTAGTTTGGTAGCCAATCGCCACTTCGTCGGTCGCCCTGCTTCTTGACCCGATTGATGATCACTTGCCGGTTTGGAAAAGTCCGAAATTATACAATCAAATCAGGAGCTTGGGGCAAGGTGCGCAGTGCCCTGGCCGGTCCGGACGTGGTTTTTCGGGTTCATGGACGCGGATGGTATTGCGATTGTATTGCTCCTGATGCAATGAAAAACGGCATGTCTGCAAGCAGGCATGCCGTTTCGCCGGTGGGTGACCGGATGATGCAGTGATGCGTTTAGTTGCCGCGACGCATCATGTCGAAGAACTCGGCGTTGTTCTTGGTGGACTTCATCTTGTCGAGGATGAATTCCATCGCTTCGATCTCGTCCATGTCGTACATCAGCTTGCGCAGCACCCAGATCTTCTGCAACTGGTCGGGCTTGATCAGCAGCTCTTCACGGCGGGTGCCGGACTTGGAGAGGTTGATGGCCGGGTAGACGCGCTTCTCGGCCAGGCGACGCTCCAGGTGGACTTCCATGTTGCCGGTACCCTTGAATTCTTCAAAGATCACGTCATCCATGCGCGAGCCGGTTTCGATCAGGGCGGTGGCGATGATGGTCAGCGAGCCGCCTTCTTCCACATTGCGCGCCGCGCCAAAGAAACGCTTCGGGCGCTGCAGGGCGTTGGCGTCCACACCGCCGGTGAGCACCTTGCCGGAGGCCGGGATGACGGTGTTGTAGGCGCGTGCCAGGCGGGTGATCGAGTCCAGCAGGATGACCACGTCCTTCTTCATTTCGACCAGGCGCTTGGCCTTTTCCAGCACCATTTCGGCGACCTGCACGTGACGCGTGGCCGGTTCGTCGAAGGTGGAGGCGACCACTTCGCCGCGCACCGAGCGCTGCATTTCGGTCACTTCTTCCGGGCGTTCGTCGATCAGCAGCACGATCATCACGGTGTCCGGATGATTGGTGGTGATGGCGTGGGCGATGTGTTGCAGCATCACCGACTTGCCCGATTTGGGCGAGGCCACCAGCAGGCCGCGCTGGCCGCGACCGACCGGGGCGATCAGGTCGATGATGCGGCCGGTGATGTTTTCCTCGCCGCGCATCTCGCGCTCAAGCTGCAGCAGCTTGTTGGGGTGCAGCGGGGTGAGGTTTTCAAACAGGATGCGGTGCTTGGAGGCTTCCGGCGGTTCGCCGTTGACCTTGTCGACCTTGACCAGGGCGAAATAGCGCTCGCCGTCCTTGGGCGTGCGCACTTCACCTTCGATGGAGTCGCCGGTGTGCAGGTTGAAACGGCGGATCTGCGAAGGTGAGATATAGATGTCGTCGGTGGACGCCATGTAGCTGGCGTCGGGCGAGCGCAGGAAGCCGAAGCCGTCAGGCAGCACTTCCAGGGCGCCATCGCCAAAAATCTGTTCTCCTGATTTTGCGCGCTTCTTCAGGATGGCAAACATCAACTCCTGTTTGCGCAGGCGCGCAGCGTTCTCGATGTCCAGGCTGATTGCCATTTCCAGCAAGGCAGAGACGTGCATCGCTTTTAGTTCTGATAAGTGCATATGAGTGTCCCGGGACGGGATAAGTAAAGGTGGGGGAGGGAATTGCGTGGTGTGAGTCTGGGGTCAAGCCCGGCCTGTTGTGCCGGACAGACGGCAGCGCGAGCGCGCCGCCGTCGGATATTACATCAGATGTTGCTGTCGATGAACGAAACCAGCTGGCCCTTGGCCAGTGCGCCGACCTTCTGGGCTGCGGCTGCACCGTTCTTGAACAGGATCAGGGTCGGGATGCCGCGGATGCCGAACTTGGCCGGAATGGCCTGGTTGGAATCCACATCCAGCTTGGCGATCTGCAGCTTGCCGTCGTATTCTTTGGCGACTTCTTCCAGGATCGGGGCGATGGCCTTGCAGGGACCGCACCATTCGGCCCAGAAATCAACCAGCACGGGCTTGTCGGACTTCAGCACGTCAGCTTCGAAGGAGGCGTCGGTAATATGTTTGATATGTTCGCTCATGGCATTTCCTCGGTATGAGGGAGGTCTAGTAAGTAGTCAATTAGCGCCGGTGGACACATACCATCATGCCTGGCGTGAGCCATCAACGCTTCCGGAGTTGCTTGGTCTACGTGGAGTCGTTGCGCGCCGATTCAAGTTGTATTTGAAGCGCGGCAGGGGTAAGCGGCGGGGTACAGGAACAATCATAACCCATTTTGAGGGAATGTGTAGACGCAGCGGCCCGGGCTTGTTGTGTCTCGTCCTCACGCCGGCTGCAGGCTGGCCGACGAGTACCGACGCGGCTTTGCAGGCGATCTGCTGGCAAAAAATGCGCAAGCGCCAGGACCTGCTGGCATACAATGCGCAGCAGTCCGGGGCGCACTGCGATTGAAAATATCTCTTGCTTCGAGAGAAAAATACAATCGCCGCCAGCCCTGGAAGGGGCCTCGTGCTCGCCCGATGTGGCCTGACCTGGCGCCCTGGTTTCCTCAATCGCCCTGATTCAATCCCGAGAACGCATGCTGTCAGCCACCGTCCCGATCGCTCCCACTCCCGACTTCTGGCAACAGGCCGTGCGTCTGTTGCTGCGCGAAGGCCAGCCACTGGGCCAGGCCCTGCACAGCGAGACGCAGGCCGCCGCAGCGCTGGATTTCTCGGGCGTGCAGCTGATGGTGCCGGCCTTCTCCCACGCGCAGAACTTCAAGGCCGCGCTGGCGCGCGAACTGCGCCGGCCCTTCATCGCACCGCGCATCAATACCCTCTCGGGCTTGCTGGCCATGCAGGTCCCGGGCGAGAGCGCACCGCCGTCCGAGAGCGAACGCCTGATGCAGCTCTACGCCCAGCTGCGCGAGCACGGCTGGTTGAAGAAGATGTTTTCCGCGCGCCGCAATGCCGATCTCCTGCCCTTGGCCCATACCTTGCTGGCGTTGTCGGACGAGCTGACGCTGGCGCTCTTGCCCGAGATCCGTGCCAGCGCCGAGGGCGAGCAGGCCGCTGTCGGCCGCTGGGCGCAGGCCCTGGCCCAACTGCTGGAACCGCTGGCGCCGTCGGCGCATGGCATGTTGTCCGACGAGGCCGCGCTGGTGTGGCAGGTCTGGAAGACCCAGCTGGATGCCAACGACCGCATCGTGCAGCGCTTTGACGCCATGCTGGCCTTGGCCGAACGCGCCAGCCTGCCGCTGGTGTGGGTCAGCCCCACTGCCCCGGAACCGCTGGACGCAGCCTTCCTGGCCACCTATGGCAGGCATCAGCCGGTACGCATCGTCACCCTCGACTGGGGCCGCCAGGCCATCGCGCCATTGCATCCGGTCTATCTGGCGGCATGGGAAGAACTGGTGGCCGGGGATGAAGGCGTACCGCCGGCCTTCCTCGAACCGGCCTCCCTGCCGGCCCCGGCCCCGGTCAAGGCTCCCGCGCTGCCGCTGCTCTGTCCGGCGCCGGACCTGGAGAGTGCCGCCGTGCAGAGCGCACAGATCGTGCTGCGTTGGCTGGAGCAGGGCAAGGGTGAGATCGCCATCGTCGCACAGGACCGGGTCACCGCGCGCCGTTTGCGGGCCCTGCTGGAACGCGCCGAAGTGGCCGTGGCCGACGAGACCGGCTGGAAGCTGTCCACCACCCGCGCCGCCGCCGCGCTGGCCGCCTGGAACGATCTGGTGTCGGCCTGTGGCGAGACCAATGCCCTGCTGGACCTGCTGAAGTCGCCCTTCGTCTTTCCCGATGACCCGGACCGCGCCGATCGCGTCATGCGCATCGAAGCCCGCCTGCGTCGCGCCAATATCGCCGGTGACTGGCAAGCCCTGCAATCGGCCTTCGCGCAGGCGGAGGATGGCGCCGACCTCGCCTGCATCACCTTGCTGGCCCGCCAGGCCGCCCGTTTCGGCGGTCGCAAGACCCTGGCGCAATGGTGTGACACCCAGCGCGCCCTGTGTCAGGCCCTGGGCATGGAGAACGCACTGCGCGACGATGGCGCGGGCGAACAATGCCTCCTGATGCTGGACGACATCGCCGCCGGGCAAGGTGGCCTGGAAGACAGTTTCTCCTTTGCCGAGTGGCGTGCACTGTTGAACCTGCGCCTCGATGCCACTTCCTACATGCCGCCCATCAAGGATCGGCGGGTGGTGATGCTGCCGCTCAATGGCGCCCGCCTGCGTCGCTTCGACGCGGTACTGGTGATCGGTGCCGATGCCGCGCACCTGCCATCGCCACCGCAGGAAACGCTGTTCTTTTCCAATGCCGTGCGGCGCGAACTGAACCTGGTCACGCGCGCCGAACGCCAGCGCCAGCAACTGCGCGACCTGACCGAACTGCTGTGCGTGAACCCCGAGGTGGTGCTGTGCTGGCAGACCCATCAGGACGGCGAACCCAACCCGGTCAGCCCCTGGATACAGCGCCTGGAACTGAAGCTGGCGCAGCAGGGCATGACGCCGTTGCGCAATGTGCATTGGCAGGCGCCGCTGCGCAAGCTGCAGGCGCAGCGTTCATCCATGCCGGCACCCAGCGCGCCGGAGCTGTTGCCGTCCAGCCTGTCGGCCAGCGGCTTCGGCAGTTTCCTGGCCTGCCCCTACCAGTTCTTCGCGGCGCGCATGTTGCGCGTGGCCGTGATGGACGAGCTCTCCGACCTGCCCGAAAAACGCGACTACGGCAGTTGGTTGCATGAAATCCTGCATCGCTATCACGCCCACCTGCGTGAGCAGGCCACGCCGCTGGCGGCACGTCCCGCTCTGCTGGCCGGCATCTCGGAAGAGGTGTTCCAGCGCGAGATGCAGCGTCATCCTGCGGCGCTGGCCTTCCACGCCCGCTGGCAGAAGGTGATGCCAGCCTACCTGCTCTGGGCCAATGAACGCGAGGCCGATGGCTGGCAGTTCGTCTTCGGTGAGCAGTCTCAGTCGCAAGCGCTGTCCTGGCAGGATGGCGGCATCGAACTGTATGGTCGCCTGGATCGGGTGGATGAGAATGCGCAGGGCGAGCGCGCTCTGCTGGACTACAAGACTCGCAGCGTCGCCAGCCTCAGGCAGAAGGTCAAGGAAGAGGATGATCATCAACTGGCCTTCTATGGCCTGCTGGCCGGCGGCGCAATAGAACACGCCCATTACGTGGCCCTCGAACTGGGCAGCGACAAGAAGACCGGCGACGCCGCTGCCCCCGATTTCCTCCGCAAGCAAGACATGCTCAAGCAACAGATCACCACCACCCTGCGTCAGGTGGCGCAGGGCGCGCCGCTACCGGCCAATGGCATCGAATCGGTATGCCAGTACTGCGATATGCGCGGCCTCTGCCGCAAGGGAGCCTGGCTGTGAGCACCGGCGAGATGAAGAAACCCGCTCCGGCGGCCTACGAGATCGACGGCACTGCCGTCGAGGCCGCCCAGTTCACCCGCGCCGCCTGCGATCCGCGCCACTCGGTGGTGGTGGAAGCCTGCGCCGGCAGCGGCAAGACCTGGCTGCTGGTGGCACGCATGCTGCGGCTGTTGCTCTCGGGCGCCCAGGCGCCTGAACTGCTGGCCATCACCTTCACCCGCAAGGCCGCGCAGGAAATGCGCGAGCGCCTGATGGAGCTCTTGCATGAACTGGCGCTGGCCGATGAGGCCGGGGCCGCCGCACTGCTGCGCGAGCGCGGCGTGGCCGAGGCCGATCTGTCGCGGTTGCTGCCGGTGGCACGCGGCCTGTATGAGCGCATCCTGTCGTCCGAACAGAGCCTGTCCATCGACACCTTCCATAGCTGGTTTGCACGCCTGCTGCAGATCGCGCCGCTGGCCTCGGGCGTGCCGCATGGCTATACCCTCACCGAGAAGAATGGCGAGCTGCTGGACGAGGCCTATCGCCGCTTCATGCAGAAGCTGCGCAACCCCGAGGGCGAGCGCATCAAGGCTGCCTTGCTGGAACTGTATGAACTGGCTGGCGACTTCAATGCCCGCCAGTTGCTGGACGCCTTCATCGACAAGCGTGCCGAATGGTGGGCCGCGACCCAGCACGATGGCGACGACAGTGAAGAGATCGATACGCCGACCCCGCTGCTGTGGCTGCAAGCCCTGTGCGGCGAGGATGCGCTGCGCGACGCGCGACTGTCGTTGTGGAATGACGCTGCCCTGGTGGACCGCGCCAGTCGTATCGCCATCCTGCTGGGGCAGGGCGGTGCCGCCAACAAGACCCGGGCCGTGGCCATCGAATCTGCGCTGACCGCCGGGCCGGCGCTGGCGCACTTCGACGCGCTGTACAGCCAGTTCTTCGACGACAAGGACAAGCCGCGCAAGAACGGCAAGGTGAAATCCCTGCTGGCGGCAGTGGTGCAGCATTTCCAGGTGAGCGAAGATGCCGCGCTGGAGGCCTTCGACAGCGAATTCAATGCCGTCGGCACCGAGTTGCGCAAGTTGCAGGGACGCAGCAAGGAAAAGCAGGTACTGCAGCTCAATGGCGCCCTCTTCATCGCTGGCCGCGCCTATCTCGACAGCTATCAGGAAGTGAAATCGGAACAGCGCGTGCTGGACTTCGCCGACCTCGAATGGCAGGCCTATCGCCTGCTCAATGACGAGGCCAGTGCCGCCTACCTGCAGACCCGGCTGGATGCCCGCTACAAGCACATCCTGCTGGACGAATTCCAGGACACCAACCCGCTGCAATGGAGCATCGTGCGTTCCTGGCTGCGTGCCTATGGCGGCGATGCGGCGCAACCGAGCGTGTTCGTGGTGGGGGACCCCAAGCAATCGATCTATCGCTTCCGGCGTGCTGAGCCCCGGGTGTTCGTGGCGGCGCGTGACCTGTTGCGCGCGCAGGGCGCGGCGGTGCTGCGCGCCAACCAGACGCGGCGCAATGCCAGTGCCGTGGTCGAGGTGCTCAATCGCTCATTCGTGCGCGGCGGCAATCCGCTGTTCGCCCAGCAGACCACGCTGGGCCTGGAGGGAGGCGAGGTGTGGCGCCTGCCGTTGGTGCGGCAGGAGGAAGGTGCAGAAAACGTCAACGACGAAGACGCCGAGGCCAGTGACCCGGCGCCCGTGATCGCCTGGCGCAATCCACTGACCACGGCACGCGGCGAGGAAGACGATGCCCGTCGCCTGCTGGAGGGGCAGGCGCTGGCGCAGGCGCTGCTCAAGGCCAGCCGCGAAGTGCCGGTGGTGGATGGCAAGTCGACCCGGCCCATGCGCTGGAGCGACATCATGCTGCTGGTGCGCAAGCGCAGCCACCTGGCGGCCTATGAAAGTGCCTTGCGCGCAGCCGGCATCCCCTTCATCTCGGACAGGCGCGGTGGTCTGCTGGAATCGCTGGAGATCGCCGACCTGATCGCGCTGCTGACCTTCCTCATCACCCCCAACGACACGCGGGCGCTGGCGCACGTCCTCAAGAGTCCCATCATCGGCGCGTCCGACGACGATCTGGTGCAGATCGCCCGCCGTGCCGCACAGGCCGATGGCGGCCACTGGTGGCAGCACATGCTGGCCATGCAGCAGGAGGGTGTGGCCTCGGCCGCGCTGGTGCGCGCGACCGGTATGCTGCAACGCTGGCTGCAGGCGGCGCCGCACCTGCCGGTGCATGATCTGCTGGACATGATCCTGCACCAGGGCGACCTGGTCGCGCGCTATGCCCAGTACGCCTCGCCGCTGACGCGCAGCCAGACCCTGGGCAATATCGCCGCCTTCGTGGAGCTGTCGTTGAACATGGATGCCGGACGTTATCCCAGCCTGCCCAAGTTCATCGACGCGCTGCGCGTGTTGCAGCGCAGTGCCGGTGGCGATGCGCCCGACGAGGCCAGCGTGGATGCCAGCGCCGATGCCGTTCGCATCCTCACCGTACACAGCGCCAAGGGGCTGGAGGCACCGGTGGTGGCGATCCTGGATGCCAATCACAGCGAATCGGTGGAAGACAACCTGGGCATCATCTGCGAATGGCCGCAGGATCAGGATGCGCCGACGCATTTCTCCGCCTTCGGCCGTCGTAGCGAACGTGGTGCGGCGCGTCAGCGCCTGTTCGACGAAGAGGATGCCCTGCGTCAGCAGGAAGACTGGAACCTGCTCTACGTCGCCGTCACCCGCGCCAAGCAATTGCTGCTGGTGTCGGGCGTGGCCGGCACCCGTGGCGCAGGGGAGGGCGGTGTGGTGGCAGGTAGCTGGTACGAGCGCCTCTTCGCCAGCGATGCCCCGGTGCGCGAGATCAGCGAGGAGGCGGTGCAGGGCGCGCAGGCGGCAGCGCTGGAAGAGCGCTTCGAGCTGTCGCTGTTCGAGCCGCGGCCGGTTCCGTTGTCGCTGTTCGGTGCGGGCACTGGCTCTGGCGCTGGCGAGGCCGAAACGCCGACCGTCGTGGCCGAAGACGGCACCCTGGTCGCCAGCGAAGCCATCGACGAAGGCGTGGCTCTGCACGCGTTGCTGGAACGCCTGACCCATGCCCAGGCCTGGCCGCTGGCGCTGCCCGCGCCCGCGGTGCTGGTGCGCTGGTTGGGCGTGTCGGCGGAGATGGCGCAGGTGGTGCATGCGCAGGCGCGCCAGATGCTGGCGCAACCGCAGCTGGAACGCTTCTTCAATCCGGCCCTGCACCGCTGGGCGCGCAACGAGATGGAGATCGTTTCCACCAGCGGTGTGATGCGCCTGGACCGGGTCGTGATGTTCGAGGATGAAGTCTGGGTGCTCGATTACAAGCGGCGCCTGCTCGATAGCGAACGCGCCGATTACGCCGCACAACTGGCGCGCTATCGCAGCGCGCTCGTGTCGGTCTTTTCTGACATGCGAATCAGGTCTGCGCTGATTACCGCAGATGGGACGCTGGTGGAACATTGAGGCTCCCCCAACTACCGTCATCCACTCCATGCGCTTCGGATAAGTTCCAGAAATTCAATAAACATCAAATCAGGAAGTTTAAATTTTCCGTTGTAAGATAAAAAAGATCATCGCAGAGGGCAAGAGTGATATCTTCGGTGCTCCGTGATTGTTGGCAACTTGGTTTTGTTAGTAATTCCTCGTTGATCAATCCGGGTCCGATCGCATCGGGTAGTCATGCATCGCCAGGCCGATCCGGCTATCCACGCTCGCACGCTTGCACGCTCATGCGATCTACGCATGGTCCCCGTCTGGTCCCCGCACCGGGCGCGGTTCCAACAACCTAATCGTTCTACAGGAGGAGATATGGAGTGGGCTCTTCCGTCTTTCACCCTCGCACAGACGCTGCAATGGAATGCCTTGCTGGTATTCGGCGGTCTGTTGCTGTTCGGGCTGATCGCGGGCTACGTAGTTTCCAAGTCCCCATGGGTGCCACGCATCACGGGTTATCTGCTGGTCGGTTTCCTGCTCGGTGCGGGCGGCTTCAACCTGCTTTCGGGCGAAGTGCTCAAGGTCACCAATATCTTTGCCGACATCGCCGTGGCACTGGTGGTGTATCAGCTGGGTCGCTATGTCGATATCGGCTGGCTGCGTCGCGAGAAGTGGCTGATGATCACCGTGGCCGTGTCGGCGGTGCTGTGCTTCGGCTTCGTCAGCATTGCGCTGACCTGGTTCGGTACCGATTCGGTGATGGCGCTGCTGGGCGGCGTGATGGCCATCGCTACGGCTCCGGCCGTGGTGCTGGTGGTATTGCGCGACCTCAAGGCCGAAGGCCAGGTCACGCGCCGCCTCGCCGCCATGACGGCCTTGAACAATTTCGTCGCCGTGCTGGCCGCCTATGCGCTCTTGCCGGTGATTGCGCACGAGGCCGGCACGCCCGTGGCCACGCTGATCCAGCACACCCTGTATTCGCTGGTGGGCTCGGCTGTCCTGGCCTACCTGACCTATTGGCTGATGATGCCGCTGGCACGCCTGCTGGGTCGCGAGAACAGCTCGCAGTTCGTGCTGGTGATCTCGGTGATCGCGCTGGCCATCGGTGTGGCGCATGCGCTGCACCTGCCGGTGATGCTGACCATGCTGATCTTCGCCATCCTCTCCAAGAACCTGGATCGGCAGTTCGATCTGATGGAGCTGGAATTCGGCGTCGCCAATGAATTGTTCGTGGTGATGCTGTTCGTCACCGTGGGGGCCTCGATGAAGCTGTCGGACCTGGGCCTGCTGGGCTTCTCGGTGCTGATCCTGATCGCTGCCCGCTTCCTGGCGATGGGGCTGGGCATCTTCCTGTTCGCGCGCTTTGCACGCATGAACTGGCGCCAGGCCGGCCTGCTCACGCTGGGTACCCTGCCCATGACCGAGGTCGGCGTGGGCCTGATGCAGACCGTGTCTTCGCTGTACCCGCACACCACGGCCAATGTGCTGCCGCTGCTGGCGGGCAGCATGGTGGTCCTGGAATTCCTGGGGCCGGTGGCGACACAGTTTGCCCTGATCAAATCTGGAGAGAGTGGACGCGAATGAATACCGAGACACTGATCCGCAATGAACAAGACGCCGCTGCGAGCCAGGCCCATGTGGCCGGTCCGCAGGGCAGCGCCGGTATCCTGCCGTTCGGTTCTTCCACGCCCTTTACCATGGGCATCGAGCTGGAACTGCAACTGGTCAACCGCCGCAACTACAACCTGGCCAGCGATGCGGTCGATCTGCTGAACTGGATCGAGCCGCGCGACCTGCAAAAGCAGATCAAGCTGGAAATGACGCAGGGCATGATCGAGCTCAATTCGGGCATCCATACCCGCGTCGATGAACTGATCGAAGAGCTCAAGGGCTTGCGCGCCGCCTTGAACAAGGGCGCGCAATACCTCAACATCGACGTCTCCGGCGGTGGCGCGCATCCCTTCCAGCACTGGAATGAACAGCGCATCACGCCCAGCGAGCGTTTCCATTACCTGCACGAGAAATACGGCTACCTGGCCAAGACCTTCACGGTGTTCGGCCAGCACATCCACATCGGGGTGGAGAATGGCGACGATGCGCTGTACCTCACGCACGGCTTTTCGCGTTACGTGCCGCATTTCATCGCACTCTCGGCGGCGTCGCCGTTCTACCAGGGTGCCGATACCAAGTTCGATTCCTCACGCAGCAATGTGGTACGCGCCTTCCCGTTGTCGGGCACGGCCCCGGTCCACACCCGCTGGGCCGAGTTCGAGACCTACTACGATGAGTTGCACCAGATGGGCATCATCGCCAGCATGAAGGATTTCTACTGGGACATCCGTCCCAAGCCGGAATACGGCACCGTGGAAATCCGCGTCTGCGATACGCCCCTGACCATCGAGCATGCGGCACACCTGGGCGCCTATGCCCAGCTGCTGGCACGCTGGATCCTGACTGAACGTCCCTTCGTGGTGGGTGACGATTTCTACCTGCTGTACCAGTTCAACCGATTCGAGGCCAGCCGTTTTGGCCTGAACGGTCAGTTGGCATTGCATGGCGCCACGCCTTCGCAGTCGCGCAAGCTGCCCATCTTCGAACATCTGCTGCAGCAGTTGCAGTTGCTGGAACCCTACGTGGCCAACGAGGCCGAGCACCAGACCATCGTGCGCCTGCGTCGCATTGCGCATGACCGGCTCTCGGACGCCAACTGGCTGCGCCAGATGTTCGCCCAGCGCGGATCGCTCAATGACATGATGCGGCTGTCCTCGGAGTTGTGGATGGGCGTGGAGCCGCCGCCGTATTTCCAGTAACCGATATGTCGCTATCCATGATTTCCACCGCAAGGCGGTGAGCTTGAGTTGAGGTGTCCGCCCGCCCGGGTGATTGCAGAGCACACGGGACGGCGGCGAGAAGGCAGGGGGGCCGGTGTCGCAAGATGCCGGCCCCTTGTCTTTGTGATCGTTGTTTCCTGGCTCTTGTGCGCAAGGGCCGGGATCGCCGACAATCACGGCTTTTGAAGCGACCTCGGGCTGCACCGAGATGCGTGCCGGAGCCAGCATGAACCACCATTCCCCCAAGCATTTTGATGTCGCCGTCATCGGCGCCGGCGCGGCCGGCATGATGTGCGCCGCCGTGGCCGGCCAGCGTGGCCGGCGCGTGGTCCTGATCGACCATGCCGGCAAGCTGGCCGAGAAGATCCGCATCTCCGGGGGCGGGCGCTGCAATTTCACCAATGTGGGCGCCGGGCCACAGCATTATCTTTCGCAGAATCCGCATTTCTGCCGCAGCGCCCTGTCGCGCTATACCCCACAGGACTTCATCGGACTGGTCAAGCGCCACCGCATCGGTTTTCACGAAAAGCACAAGGGCCAGCTGTTCTGCGACGATTCAGCCGAGGACATCATCGCCATGCTCAAGGCCGAATGCGAGACCGGCAACGTCAGCTGGCGCATGCCCTGCACCGTGCATGAGGTCGGCAAGAGTGGCGAGCTGTTCCGCATCGCCACCAGTGCCGGCGAAATCCAGGCGGCGAGCCTGGTGATCGCCACCGGCGGACTGTCCATTCCCAAGATCGGCGCCACCGATTTCGCCTACCGCATCGCCCGCCAGTTCGATCTCAAGCTGATCGAACCGCGCCCAGGGCTGGTGCCGCTGACCTTCGATGGCAAGGGCTGGCAATCGCTGGTGGAGCTGGCCGGCATCGCCCTGGAGGTGGAAGTGGAAACCGGGGTGAAGAAGGAGCGGGGTTATTTCCTGGAAGACCTGCTGTTTACCCATCGTGGCCTGTCCGGCCCGGCCATCCTGCAGATTTCCAGCTTCTGGAAGCCGGGCGCGCCGCTGACCCTGAACCTGCTGCCGCAACTGGATGTGGCCGAGACACTGATCGAGGGCAAGGGGACGCTCAAGAAGAACCTGGGCAACCTGCTCGCGCAATGGCTGCCCAACCGCCTGGCCGAGGGCTGGCTCCAGATCCATGGCTTCGATGCCGGCGCGCGCATTGCCGACATGCCGGACAAGGCACTCAAGAAGCTGGGCGACTCCCTCAACCGCTGGGTGATCGTCCCCAGCGGCTCGGAAGGCTATCGCAAGGCCGAGGTCACCCTGGGTGGCGTCGATACCCGCGAGCTGTCGCAACAGACCATGATGGCCAACAAGGTGCCGGGCCTGCATTTCATCGGCGAGGCCACTGACGTCACTGGCTGGCTGGGTGGCTACAACTTCCAGTGGGCCTGGGCCTCGGGTGTGGCGGCCGGTTCGGCGGTGTGAGGCGAAGTTGGTGGTGAGGTTGCTGACGTTGCAGATGGCAAGGGTGGAATTTTTCGTCCGCTTCCCTTGACTTCAGGTGAAGCATCATCTTGACTGTGATAAGTGACTGATTCTTATCCGTTTTTTACTGGCGGGGTGGAAAAAAAGCCACGTTTGGCCTTCCAATCGGGTGTCAGTACTGCTACAATCGCTTTCTTTGCTATCCAACCTAACCTTTTTGGTTTGAATTTACATGACCACTATTCGCGTTAAAGAGAACGAGCCGTTCGAAGTTGCAATGCGTCGCTTCAAGCGCACCATCGAGAAGACCGGTCTGCTGACCGAACTGCGCGCACGCGAGTTCTACGAAAAGCCGACCGCTGAGCGCAAGCGCAAGCTGGCTGCTGCCGTGAAGCGTCATTACAAGCGCATCCGCAGCCAACAGCTGCCGAAGAAGCTGTACTAAGAATTTTCTGCCGCGCCCAGGTGCGGCCGATGTGTAAACCCGCTCCGGTGTTGGTCCGCAGCGGGTTTTCGCTTTTTTCCTCATTTGTTCGCTGGTTCGTCACCTTGAGCCTGCCCGTCCTGGATTTTCTTCTCTGAAACCCCAGATATGAAGCAAAGGTAGCGATTCGGGCTGGCGATAAGCCCATCCATGTTCTACGATCCTATGACAGGCGGCCACCTTGCCGCCTGGAACACTGGATGCGGGATGGCGCCAGATTGCAGAATACTCATCCACCTCATCTTCGGAGTACCCCATGGGTTTGAAAGAGCAGATCACGGAAGACATGAAGGCGGCCATGCGCGCCAAGGAAATGGGCAAGCTGGGCACCATCCGCCTCTTGACCGCCGCGATGAAGCAGAAGGAAGTCGATGAACGCGTCGAACTGACCGACGCCCACGTGCTGGCCATCATCGACAAGATGGTCAAGCAGCGCAAGGATTCCATCTCCCAGTTCGAAGCCGGTGGTCGCCAGGATCTGGCCGACATCGAAAAGGCCGAGCTGGCGGTGCTGGCGGCCTACATGCCGGCCAGCCTGTCGGATGACGAGATCAAGGCCGAGGTACAGGCTGCCGTGGCTGCCACGGGCGCAGCCGGTCCGCAGGACATGGGCAAGGTCATGGGCGTGTTGAAGCCCAAGCTGGCCGGTCGTGCCGACATGACGGCGGTGTCCGCGCTGGTCAAGGCCGCGCTGGCGTCCTGATCGGGCTGCCGCTCTTCCTGCCACTGGCTCCGTCCATTCGTCCGCAACCCAGGTGATTCCACAGTCGTTCATCCAGGACCTGCTCAACCGCGTCGACATCGTCGACGTGGTGGGACGTTACGTGCAGCTGAAGAAGGGTGGCGCCAACTTCATGGGCCTGTGCCCCTTCCACAACGAGAAATCCCCCAGCTTCACCGTCAGCCCGACCAAGCAGTTCTATCACTGCTTCGGCTGTGGCGCGCACGGTACCGCGATCAGTTTCCTGATCGAGTATTCCGGCATGGGTTTCGTGGAAGCGGTCAAGGATCTGGCCCAGAACGTGGGCATGGTGGTGCCCGAGCGCGAAGACAGCATCCCCCTGGCCCAGCGCCAGGAAAAGCAGGCCAAGAGCATGGCCTTGTCGGATGTGATGACGCGCGCCAATGACTTTTACCGGCACCAGCTGCGCGGCGCCCAGATTGCCATCGACTATCTCAAGGGGCGAGGCCTGACCGGCGAGATCGCCGCCCGCTTCGGCCTGGGCTATTCGCCCGACGAGTGGGACAGCCTGCGTCAGGTCTTCCCCGATTACGAGAACGAGGCCCTGGTCGAATCGGGCCTGGTGATCGACAAGAGCGAAGAGGGCGGCGCCCACCGCAAGCGTTACGACCGCTTCCGGGGCCGCGTCATGTTCCCCATCCGCAATACCAAGGGCCAGGTGATCGGCTTTGGCGGCCGCGTGATGGATGGGGGCGAACCCAAGTACCTGAACTCGCCCGAAACCCCGCTGTTCCAGAAGGGCAGCGAACTGTACGGCCTGTTCGAGGCGCGCCAGGCGATTCGCGAGGCCGGCTATGCGCTGGTGACCGAAGGTTATATGGATGTGGTGGCGCTGGCCCAGCTGGGCTTCCCGCAAGCGGTGGCCACGCTGGGAACGGCCTGCACCCCGATCCACGTGCAGAAGCTGTTGCGCCAGACCGACCAGGTGATCTTCAGCTTCGACGGCGACAACGCCGGCCGCCGTGCCGCGCGCCGCGCGCTGGAAGCCTGCCTGCCGTATGCCTCGGACAACAAGACCATCAAGTTCCTGTTCCTGCCCAAGGAGCACGACCCCGACAGTTACGTGCGCGAGATGGGTGCCCCGGCCTTCGAGGAACAGATTCGCGAAGCGCTGCCGTTGTCGCAGTTCCTGCTGCGGGAAATCATCGGCGAGAACGACCTGCGCTCCCCGGAAGGCCGCGCCCATGCACAGTTTGCGGCCAAGCCCATGCTGCAGGCCTTGCCGGCATCGGCCTTGCGCCTGCAGATCGTGCGCAGCATCGCCCAGGCCACGCAGTCAACCGCGGCCGAGCTTGAGGCATTGTTTGAACTGGAAAAACCGGTCGCCCGCGTACGCGCCGCACCGCCGCGCAGCAAGCGTACCGCGCCGGTCGGCCTGGCGCGCCAGATCATGCGCCTGCTGGTGGCGCATCCGCAGTTGTCGGCCGACCTTGATGCCGGCGCGCTGGAAGCCATCGCCCGCATCGCTCCGGACCAGGCCGAGATGCTCGGGCAACTGGTCGGCGCCGCCCAGAGCATGGGCGAGCAGGCCAATTTCGCCGCCCTGGTCGAGCATCTGCGCGAGGGCGGCCCCGAGTTCGATTCGATGATCGCGGAAATCGCGGCCGAATCGGAATCCGAATTCGATGTGGTGCGGGCCGAGATGGCCGGCGCCATCCGCCAGGCCAGGATCCGCGCCCTCGACGAGGAGATGCAGATGCTGGTGACCTCGAACCTGCGCACCGAGGAAGAGCGCAACCGCTATCGCGAGCTGATGCAGCGCAAGGAATGGCTCAAGCGCCAGACCGGCGGTGCCGCCGTGGCGGGATGAGGATGGGCCGCCGTCGCCAGGGGCTGATGAGTAGCTGCTGGGGAGTGGGCGACGCGCTTGAAACAGGAGGATGGACATCGGTAACCCAGGTCATCGATGGCAGGGTCGCAGGAGCTGACAGGGCAGGTTTCCGGAAAACACGGTAAAGCCATGCAAATTGCCGTGATTTGTCCGCCGGATCGCCGGTGAATGGCCGAATATCGCGGCTTGATCCGGGAGAAAAGAGCCCCATCTGTGCTATACTATAGGGCTTTAGTTCCGCCGGATGGCTCTTGCATCCCCACCCTGCGGCACCATGTCTTCACCCCGGCGCATCGGGATGAAGGCCGGCAGACAGCGGTATCGCCTGCCGGATCGGGAATGGCACGACTGCCTGCCTTCCAGATCGATGGCCCGCCGGTAAAAAGGAACGTTGCGCGTGCAGCCGGAGTCTACCGGGAAATCGGTACCGGAGTTGCATCATTAGCATGACTTGATTGGCGCAATGAGTGAATTCTCAATTGGCAGTTGATTCTATGGCAAATGCAATGAAGAAACCCGCGAAAACTCCAGCAGCGTCGACAAAGAGCAGCAAGCCGGCAACGGCGGTAAAATCCACCGCCGCTGCCAAGCCCACCAAGGCGGTGGCCGCCAAATCGCCAGTCAAGGGGACTGCGACGGCAGCCAGCACCGTAAAACCCACGGCAAAGACTGCAGCAGCAGCGACGCCGAAAAAGACGACAGTCAAGACAACTGCCGCCAAGCCGGCCCGCGCCGCAGCGCCCAAGGGTACTGCAACGCCAGCCAACAAGTTACCTCAAGCCGCCGAACAAGCGGTTTCTGTGAAAGCGACGAAGACTTCCGTGACCACCAAGAAACCCGAAACCAAGACCGCCAAGACCACCAAAGCCGCACAGGTCGAAGGCAAAGACGTCAGCGCGACTGCCGCGTCGAGCGTAAGTCAAACCACTGATGCTGCCGCCCTGGCAGCCATCGACACGTCCGGCTATGTGCTGCCGAGCGTCAAGGTGCCGGGCCGTCGTGGCCGCAAGCCCAAGGAATTCCAGCCCGAGAGCGACGAAGTCGCCGCGCTCAACACCATCGAGCGTACTGAACTGAAGGCCGCCGACAAGGCCAAGGCCAAGGACCGCAAGGCCAAGGAAAAGGCCCTGTTGAAGGACGCCTTCTCTTCCGACACCGAAGCCAGCGAAGAAGAGCTGGAGCGCCGTCGCCAGAAGTTGAAGACCCTGATCAAGCTCGGCAAGGAGCGTGGTTTCCTGACCTTCTCGGAAATCAACGACCACCTGCCCGAGAACATCGTCGATCCGGAAGCCATCGAAGGCATCATCGGTACCTTCAGCGACATGGGCATCTCGGTCTACGAGCACGCCCCTGACGCCGAAACCCTGCTGCTGTCGGACAACGTGGCCAACGTCGCCAGCGATGACGACGCCGAAGCCGCCGCCGAAGCCGCCCTGTCGACCGTCGATTCCGACTTCGGCCGTACCACCGACCCGGTGCGCATGTACATGCGTGAAATGGGTTCGGTCGAGCTGCTGACCCGCGAAGGCGAAATCGAGATCGCCAAGCGCATCGAAGACGGCCTGAAGGACATGATCCAGGCCATCTCCGCCTGCCCGACCACGATCGCCGAGATCCTGGCTGCCGCTGACCGCATCTCCAAGGATGAGATCAAGGTCGACGAAATCGTCGATGGCCTGGTTGATCCCAACGAAAGCGAACAGCAGGTCGACGCCGCCGCTTCGGACTCCGACGAGGACGACGAAGAAGCGGAAGAAGACGAGGAAGAAGACGAAGAAGAGGAAAGCGAGAACAGCGGTTCCGGCGCTGCCGGCTTCTCCGCCGAACAGCTGGAACAGTTGAAGCGCGACGCGCTGGGCAAGTTCGCCGTCATCGGCACCCAGTTCGAGAACATGCGCAAGGCTTTCGAAAAGGAAGGCTACAACTCCAAGCCCTACGTCAAGGCGCAGGAAATCATTTCCAACGAGCTGCTGGGCATCCGCTTCACCGCCAAGATCGTCGAGAAGCTGTGCGACACCCTGCGCGCGCAGGTGGATGAAGTCCGCACCGTCGAACGCCAGATCCTGGACGTGGCCGTCAACAAGTGCAACATGCCGCGTGCCCACTTCATCAAGGTCTTCCCCGGCAATGAAGTGAACCTGGACTGGGTGGACGGTGAAGTCGCCGCCAACCACGACTACAGCACCGTGCTGAGCCGTAACGTCCCGGCCATCAAGGAACTGCAGCAGAAGCTGATCGACCTGCAGGCCCGCGTGGTACTGCCGCTGCCGGACCTGCGCGCCATCAACAAGAAGATGGGCGCTGGTGAAAAGAAGGCACGCATGGCCAAGCGTGAAATGACCGAGGCCAACCTGCGTCTGGTGATCTCGATCGCCAAGAAGTACACCAACCGTGGCCTGCAGTTCCTGGACCTGATCCAGGAAGGCAACATCGGTCTGATGAAGGCAGTGGACAAGTTCGAATATCGTCGCGGCTACAAGTTCTCGACCTATGCGACCTGGTGGATCCGTCAGGCCATCACCCGCTCCATCGCCGACCAGGCGCGCACCATCCGTATTCCGGTGCACATGATCGAGACGATCAACAAGATGAACCGCATCTCGCGTCAGATCCTGCAGGAAACCGGTGCCGAGCCGGATCCCGCAACCCTGGCGATCAAGATGGAAATGCCGGAAGACAAGATCCGCAAGATCATGAAGATCGCCAAGGAACCGATCTCCATGGAAACGCCGATCGGTGACGACGACGATTCCCATCTGGGCGACTTCATCGAGGACAACAACACGCTGGCCCCGGCCGATGCGGCGCTGCACGCCTCGATGCGCAACGTGGTCAAGGACATCCTGGACTCGCTGACCCCGCGTGAAGCCAAGGTCCTGCGCATGCGCTTCGGTATCGAGATGTCGACCGACCATACGCTGGAAGAAGTGGGCAAGCAGTTCGACGTGACCCGCGAGCGTATCCGCCAGATCGAAGCCAAGGCACTGCGCAAGCTGCGTCACCCCTCCCGTTCGGACAAGCTGAAGAGCTTCCTGGAAGGGAATTGATATTAGGGTGTCAGAATTGGCCGGCGAAGATGTTAAAATCGCCGGCTGATTTTTTGGCCCCCTAGCTCATGCTTGGTTAGAGCAGCGGACTCATAATCCGTTGGTGCCGTGTTCGACTCACGGGGGGGCCACCAGTACGAGAGCGGCTTAGCGTCTTATTGCGCTAAGCCGCTTTTTTCTATGCTGGAGACTTTTTCGCCCCAAACGTCATAATTACCAATTTAGAAAATCAACAACTGGAGTTGGGAATGGACCGGTCACCTTATCTACGCACGTTTGGTAAAGATAGCGTACCTAGCTGGATATGCTCAAGTTGCAACGCGGGGCAGCTCAAATTGCTACCGGAGTCACTGATCACTAAGTGGACAAAAGAAAGCACTGTTGTCTGGGAGGAAGAAGGATCGGAGCCTGAGTGGATCAAAATGGTTTTTGCTTGCGTGTTCGAGTGTTCCACTTGCAAAGAGCCGTATAGCTGCACCGGTACCGGTGGCGTTGAAGAAATACAATATGAAGGTTGCGACGGTTATCAACAGTACCACGAAGAGTACTATTCCCCGAAATATTTCGAGCCATCACTCGTCTTGATAGACCTGCCGTCAAATTGCCCCGATGCAGTTTTGGCAAAATTGCATGACTCCTTCTCGCTGTTTTTTGCAGACGCGGGTGCAGCGCTCAATTGTGCGCGGGCTTCCATAGAGGCGCTCTTGACCAATTTGAAGGTCAACAAAACCGAAGTGAAGAAGGGCCAACGTTTTGGCCTAACTCTTCACAGAAGAATTGGAAATCTGCCCGCAAAATATCAGCACATCAAGGATTCTTTGATGGCCGTAAAGTGGCTGGGAAATGCTGGAAGTCATAATGGGAAAGCGCCAACACGCGAAGACGTGTTGGACGCTTATGACCTGTTGGAATGGGTTCTTTCTGATTTATATGCCAACAAGGATAAGAAACTGAAGGCCCTTGCCCGCATTGTCAATCGTCGCAAAGGGCCGGTTCAGCGACGGTAAGAGACAAAGTAGTTAGCTTTTCTTCTTTGTGCCGATACGATCCATAGCAAGTCGGCATGCTCGTGAAATCATTGCGGCCTGGCGCGAAAATACAATTCTGAAAGGCCGCATAGTTCTCTTGGGTACCTGAGGCTGCAATAGCTGCACAGACTTTTTTTAACCGCAGACTCCAAGTCGTTCTAGTACTAAATTGGGAGCAGGTCAGGCTAACTCTTGATTTCTGAACGGAAACTCTTGTTGATTTCCGATAGCTCAGCCTTTTTCAATTTTCTTTTCCCCAATTTTTACCATCGGAATGTTTGTTGTCCGGAGTTGTTTAAAATCAGGCCTACTTAACAAACAGATATTGCTAATTTTGCAATAAAAGGTATTTGATGAAGTCGGTAATTGATCGCTCCAAACAGATAGACGAAAAGCTCAAGCTGCTATTCGACGTCTACACTAAAACTAAAGAACCCTTAAAAATCAATTTCCGTCAGGAAGTGGAGTGGTTAAAGTCCGCCGATAGATATACCCATCTAATGCACGTTTATCCCGCAAAACTGCTGGGACACATACCGCACTTTTTCCTTAATAACAGCGTTCTTTCCAAGCCAGGAGATATTGTTGCGGATCCATTTTGCGGTTCGGGAACGGTACCGCTGGAAGCGTTGATCTCTGGAAGGCAAGCACTTGGTTTTGACTGTAATCCGCTAGCACGCTTGATTGCGCAGGTTAAAGTTACACCGCTAGATATCCATCGCATAAATAGGGTACATGGCAACATCGTAAAGAGACTTCAAAAGGTTGAGCTACATATTCCTTCAGTTGTAAATCTCGACTATTGGTATTCTCCGGAGCACATAACGCAATTAGGACTGCTGAAATCGGCTATAGACGCTGTTTCCGACCTTGACGTACGAAATTTCTTTCTGGTGTGCTTTTCTGTAGCGGCTAGGAAACTCAGCTATGCCGATCCGCACATTTCCGTTCCGGTGCGGTGGAATCCCGACAAGGAAAATGTATCAGGCTCATATAGAGCGATGGCAGCGGAACATTTTGAGTGGCTTAAAAAGACGCAGGCCATCGATGTTTTTAATTTGATCGTCTCTGCAAATTCGCGTCGACTAGCACAACTTAACGAAGTGCTTCATGAGAAGGTAGGGGGACGGATTTATCTGTCAGATGCAAGAGAACTAAAAACTCGTGACGAAGGGGTTGAGAGGAAGCTTAAAAAGAATAGCGTGCAGCTTATTATCACTTCTCCGCCATATGCAGGCGCTCAGAAATATGTGCGATCTGCTAGCTTAAGCTTGGGATGGCTGGGATTTGCTGGTACTGGTGAATTACGTCCTCTTGAGCGGCAGACGATTGGAAGAGAACATTATCCCAAGGCTGAATATTTGCAGTTGCATAAGACTTTTATCGATGACGCGGATGTCGTCTTAAATAGGATCTATCAGAAGAACCCGTTACGTGCTCATATTGCAGCAAACTATTTGCTAGAGATGGAGATGGCGTGTGAGAGGATGGTAGAAGTATTAAAGCCTGGTGGATATTTGGTGTTGGTTATAGGCAATAACCAAGTATGTGGAGAGGACTTTTTTGCAAATAAATATCTCCGAGAAATTTTTGTTAAGTTGGGGCTAGAGCTGAAGCTAGAGCTAGTGGACGACATTCATTCCCGTGGACTGATGACGAAGCGGAACAAGACAGCGAGTCTCATTGCCTGCGAGTGGATTCTTCTCTTTTCAAAGAGCTAAAGAATATGCACGAACTTCTAAAGCAAAAAATACTGATTTTGTCTGATAAAGCTTGGGAGAGAAAACTCGACTGGCCAACCGTCGAAAGATGGCTGAGTAACTTTACCGGGAAATTTGAGGCTGAAGATCAAGAGAAAATGCATGCTCTATATCTTCTTACTCAGACAATGTACTTCGGACAGAATCTCATCCGGGAGATGTTGAGATCGGTGTACCAGAATTTATTTAGATATCCATTAGTAATACATATTCGACGGGCTAATAACGAAACTTTAGATCCGAATATTATCGAGAGTGCCTTTTGTAATAATCTTCGGAATACAAGATTTTTGGGCATTGGTAATCCTTCGGAGAGCGGGCCACACTTACTTTATTACTTTCGGCAGATAAATGAACTACCGAAAGATTTATTTATTGACGCTGCAGAGATCTTGAGCATTGGTAGGGATAACGAGGGGAAACCCTGCGTGACATTACGAGATCCAAATATTGAGCGTTATATCTTCATTGATGACTTGCTCGGCTCTGGCACCCAGATGAAAGAATATCTGACTGATATTTTTCGTGAAATCCGATCAGTCGCTCCCCAAGTAGAGTTTCACTATTACGCACTATTTGCTACTACTAGCGGGTTAGAGGCTGCAAATTCTCCTGATCTTTTTAACGGAAACGTTCAGTGCATTTTTGAACTAGACGATTCGTTCAAATGTTTCGGTCAAGAGTCTCGATCATTCAAAAACGTCGGCGCGCCAATAGATCAAAAGATTGCTGAAACGGTAGCTGCGGGCTATGGGAATGAACTTATGCCTGGGCATCCGCTCGGTTATAAAGACGGTCAGCTACTGCTAGCGCTTTCTCACAATACCCCTGATAACTCGCTGCCCATACTTTGGTTTGATTTTCCGAAGAATGCAAAATGGGCACCTGTCTTCAAACGTTTCGCAAAACTAAGTTTCAATTAAATAGCTATGGATAATCATCAAGTAAATCCATTCGACCTGATAAGGGCAGCAGACTTTTCTGACACGCAGATATTTGACTATTGGGTGGACTTTAACGGCGACGGTGGGCTGTTGGATTTAATTGAGCCGTCTTCAAAAACGTCGAAGCATATTCTGGGGGGGAAAGGCAGCGGTAAGACTCACCTGATGCGCTACTGTTCATTCCCGGTGCAGAAGATTCGTCACGGCGAGAATCTTTTAGATGGTATTTTCCAAGAAAAATATATCGGTATTTTCCTTCGGGCGAATATCTTGGATACAGGGCGCTTTAATGGAAAAGGTCAGGACGAATCTAAGTGGGGCCCACTTTGGAATTACTACTTTGAAGTGCGTCTGTGCGAACAGTTTTTGCAGATGCTGTTAGAGCTACGATTAACTTCAAAAGAAATCTCTGACGGATTGGACCTCCTCGCGGTTGATAGCGCCGTGCTCTTTGACACAGATCCTGGTTTTGAGTTGAGTTCGTTGTCGAACCTCAATGATGGCCTAATACGGATTCGAAAAGAGATTGATCTCGCCGTTAACAATTGTGCCTTCACCAGAAGTCTCGACGTAAAAATCAGAATATCTCCGGGGAATTTACTATTTGGATTAGCGGAACTCGTACACGTCAAAGTTCCTCTTTTGAAGGGAATTCAATTCCTATATTTGATCGACGAAGTTGAGAATTTTTCTAGAGAGCAGCAGCGATTCATTAACTCTCTTATTAGGCATAGAAGGGACCCTTGTTCATTCAGGTTGGGAGCACGACTATACGGTATCAAGACCTTGGCGAACTATGGTGCCGATGAAGAGAACAAAGAGGGCTCTGAATTTAAGCAAGTATATCTCGACCAGATGATGCGAAAACATCTGCTAGATACCGGCGGATATGCCCATTTTGCCAAGCAGCTCTGTATCAAGCGGCTACGCGATACAGGCTTTATTAGCGCGGATGTGGATCTTGCTAATGAAAAAAAGGTCGGCGACTTCTTGAATGCGTTCTTCCAATCTGAACAGTCAGAGAATTTTTATCAAGAGGTCACTGCCGAATTAGTAAAGGCAGACCAGCCAGCTGAACGCAAATATTTCAAGAAATTGCGAGACCAGTTAAATGACACCGTTGGGGGGCGCGGATCAGCCAATAAGAATTCGGATTTGGTTAACAGAATTTTAGGAAATCTTGCTGTTCCCGCGTTTCCATTGGTAGAAAAGATAAATATCTTTATTTTCTACCAAGATTGGTATCGTGATGAGGATCTACTGGAGTCTTCTGAAAAGATAAAGACGGAATGTGAGCTGTATGTGCAACGCAGCGCCGGTGCTGAAAGACACAAGCGCGTCTATGAACATTTCGCTTTGGATCTATTGGCTCAGCTTTACCGTGACTACAGACAACCGACGACAGCGATGTACATTGGAATGGATTCGTTCATACGAATGTCTGCTGGTGTTCCTCGGAACTTACTGGTGATTCTGAGAAATATTTACAAGTGGTCGTCCTTTAACGGCGAGAGACCGTTTCGGGATAGTCCAATTTCTATTACCAGCCAACGCGAGGCGGTAATGGAAAGCGCCGTGTTCTTTTATGAAGAGGATGCTCGTCCGGGTGCTGAAGTTCCGAAAGTTAAAGCATCTATTGATAGGTTGGCTGAATTTCTTAGAGAGGTTCGTTTTGCATCGAAGCCAGTTGAATCTTCACCTCTTGCGTTCAGCCTTAACGTCTCGCTGCTCTCTCCTGAAGCTGCGGACGTTCTGCGGCAATCAGAGAACTGGTCTTACATTTTACGTATTCCTAAAGGACGGCCGCACGCGAATTCTCAACGGGTGCATGATAAGTATCAATTGAATCCAGCCTTCTCTCCCAAATGGGATCTCCCAATCGCTAGAAGGGGAGATGTAAGGTTGAATGCAGATCTGGCTGAGGCAATCTTTGGCTTTAAACCGGATGCAGACTTTCGGATGGTTATGGATTCCGTGACCGCCAGTTTGAAGGCTCCGAAATTTGGGAAAAAAATTGACGAAAGGTCTAGAGATAAAGAGGATAGAAATAAAACGCTAGAGTTGGGGTTCGGGGATGACAATTAATTATGAATACTTCTATAAGTGCATGCTGCCGGTAGAAGGAGCATGGGACGCGCAATACAAATGGGATATTTTTATCTCAGCATTTAATTCCAGTGAGCGCGTTCGGCATGTTTACGAAAAAGCAAATGCCGCGAAAAAATATTGGCTGATTTTCCCAGAGTATCACTATGAAGTTGCCGATCACCCAAATGACGGACAGTGTTATGCAGGAGAGCATAGAGAAGAGTCAGAATTTATTCTTGATTTCTTTAGTAAGGAAGAAATAGACCTGACTGCATCGAGCTTATGCGTAGACATAACGGGATTTATGCGGCCGCATCTCATCTACTTAGTCGGATATCTTAAGTATCGCGGGATAAAGTCGTTTGATGTTATTTATTCTGAGCCGGTGCAATATCGAAAGAAGGACGACACGAAGTTCTCAAAAGGGCCCGTTACGCACGTACGTCCTATTGCAGGTTTCGAAGGGCAGCATACGTCTGACAATTCAAATGATTTGCTTCTTCTTGGTATTGGATACGATCATGAGCTGATTCGAGAGGTAGCTAATTACAAGGATTACGCGAATGTTGTAACTATGTGGGGATTTCCTTCGTTACGAGCAGATATGTATCAGGAGAGCGTGCTCCGTGCTAGCAAAGCTGTTGAGGCAGTCTTCTCACCTAACTGGGAGTCGAATAGATATTTTGCGATTGCAAACGATCCTTTTGCCACTGCTTTGGCACTTCAAAAAGCAGTTGCCATTCACCACGCGCAAAAAAAAATTACCAACCTCTACTTGAGTCCGTTGGCAACCAAGCCTCAAGCTTTAGGTTTTGCTCTTTACTATGCGTATGAGTGGTGGGGGAGGGAGGCGAGCATAATCTTCCCGTTCGCAGACAGCTATGATCAAGAGACTTCGACTGGAATATCCAAAATTTGGAAGTACACCATTGAGCTATGATTTTTTCACAGGCATATCATGAAAAAACTTTCTGAAGATATTCGGACCTTTAATAAACTTTATAAGTTGCCGATTAGCGACACGCCGACCTTAGATATTGGGGTTCGCCCTGAGTCCAGATTGCAGATGTTCAAGAAGATTCTCTCGGAAGAATTAGATGAGATAGATGATATTGTGACTGCGGTACTTTCAGGGAAAAGTGAACTGGAGGTTTTGGTTGCTTTGGCCGATCTTTTGGGAGATATCCAAGTTTACTGTGCGTCAGAAATGGCCAAGTTTGGTATCCCCCAAGACGAAGTTCTTTCAATAATCATGCAGTCCAACTTTTCGAAATTGGGTGAAGATGGGTTGCCTATTTATGATGAGAGGGGGAAGGTGATGAAAGGGCCTAATTATTGGAAGCCAGAGCCTAAGATAAGTGATCTTTTGGCGAAATTGAAAAATAATTGATCGGTTTTGAAGTGCATACTATTCTGCCTGTTATCCATCATATCGATTTCAATACTAGCCTCCATCAGGCTGAGATCGCATTTAAGTCGGGTGCGGACGGTGTTTTCTTAATTTCTCATCGAGGGGACGATTCTCATCTGCTACGGCCGGCTAGTGCGATAAAGAGTAAATTTAAGAGCAAACTAGTCGGCGTCAATTTCCTAACGCGGGGGCCGCTAGAAAGTTTTCGTTTAGGGCGTGCAGCTGAAATGGATATGATTTGGTCTGATACGCCAGGTATTTCTTCAGATGGAATATCGCATGAAGCAAATATCATCGGCCAAGAGCTAGCGCAAGAAGGGACGTGCCCACAGTTTTTTGCCTCAGTTGCGTTCAAATATCAGCCAGAGGAGCCGCTTCCCGGTATCGCCGCGAGTAAAGCGGCACTTTGTCGAATGATTCCGACCACCAGCGGAAAAGAAACCGGTGCTGCGCCGTTCCTGTCAAAAATAAAGACAATGAGCGCGAATGTTAATCACGGACCGTTGGCTATCGCTAGTGGCGTTAGCCCTGCAAATGTCGAAAAATTTTTACCTTTTGTGAGCCACATCTTAGTCGCAACCGGAGTATCGGTTGACGAGCATCATTTCTCTGAAAACCTTATGTTGGAATTGATAGAGCGCGTGCGCAGTTGGGATAAGGGCCGAATGAGCCCAGACTTGGGTGGTTATATTTAAAAATGCCTTAGGAATTTGTATTTGTCACCGTGGGAATGACCTGCGTCGGTAATTTGTAGTCAGTCAGGCAGTGAGTCGGTTGTCGATCATATTCGATTCCAGCCAGGCTCGACGGACCGTAGCTGGAGGTTGGTAGTTATGTGCGCTATGCGGTCTATGCTCGTTGTAGAACTGACGCCATCTTTCAATCAGCACTTTTGCCTCTGCCCGGCTGCGGAACCACTCCCGGTTAAGCAGTTCGTCACGCAGCTTGCCATTGAAGCTTTCCACGAATCCGTTCTGCCATGGACTGCCTGGCGCAATGAAGGCCGGACCAACTGAGGCATCCCGCAGCCATAGCATGACCTTGGCCGCTGTGAACTCGGCGCCGTTGTGTAATGACCCACTGAAAACCAGGTGCAAGTCCCGCCATGAGCAGGTTTTCAGTGGGTCATTACAAGATCACGCACACAGGTATACGATGATGACCCATCCAAAGACCCCATCAGGAGCAAGGCATGCCAAACCTTCAAGACCCGCAACAACCCCAGGTTCCGTGGGACGTCGCCCAGTATCTGCGCTTCGGCGGTGAACGCCTGCGTCCGGCGCTGGACCTGATGTTGCATCTGCCCTTGCAGGCTCCCGCCCGTATTCTCGATTTCGGTTGCGGTGCCGGTAACCTGACAACCTTGCTGCAGCAGCGCTGGCCAGAGGCTGAGGTGCTGGGTGTGGATGGCTCGGAGGACATGCTGGCCAAGGCGCGCGCGACCGTTCCGCATGGCCGCTTCATTCAAGCCGATCTGAACCACTGGACGCCGGAGCACAAGCTTGACCTGATCTACACCAACGCGACCCTCCAATGGCTTCCCGATCACGCACAGCTGTTCCCACGGCTGTTGTCCTTCCTTAATCCCGGTGGTTGCCTGGCGGTGCAGATGCCGGTCATGCACGATGCGCCGTTGAGACTGGCGCAGGTGGAACTGGCACGCTCGCCGGCCTATGCAGAGGTTCTGGGTGACGTGTCGGAACGACGCAATGTGCTGGACATGGGTGGCTATCACGACCTGCTGCGACCACGGGTGGCGAGCCTGGATATCTGGCAGACCACCTGTCTCCATGTGCTCAAGGGCGAGGACCCGGTGCTGGAGTGGGCCAGCGGCAGCAGCCTGCGGCCCTACCTTGAAAAGATGAAGGGCGAACAGCTGCAGGCCTTTCGCGCCGATTATGCGCGCAGGATGCATCTGGCCTATCCGCCTCGCAGTGACGGCATTACCTTGTTGCCGTTCCAGCGCATGTTCATCATGGCGACCTTGCCGGGCTGAACCTGGCGCGTTGCGAACAGGCCCTAGCGATCCAGCCTGTCGACCCAGTCCACAATCTCCCTGGCAACCGCCTGCGGCTGTTCCGGAAACAGCGCATGACTGGCATCAGGAATCACCCGCACCTCCACCCTGCCTGGCAGGGCGTCGCGAAGTTCATCGCGGGTGGCCGCAGGGCGCCAGGGGTCGTGCTGCGCTTGCAGGTCGAGGATGGGTACGGTCGAATACGGCCACCACGTCGATTGTGGTGTCGTCCGGCTGGCCTGCCGATAGGCCGAAGCGAGTTCTGGATGCCATCCTTCCAGCCAGGACTGCGGCACGAACGGTCCGTAGAAGAAGGCATCTCTGAGCGCCGCAATCCGCTGCGCGGTTGAGTTGCGCTGGTCTGCAGCGGTATCCAGCGCCGCGCTCAATTGCGCCGGGAGCCGTCCTTTGGCTGCCGCAGCTGCCACGACCACGCCGCGTACCAGTGCGGGATAATCCAGCGCCGTGACCCGGGCCACGTAATGTCCGTAGGCATGGCCCACCACGACGGCGCGACCTTGGCCCAGCAGCCGGATCGCCAGCGCCACATCACCGGCCAGGGTGTGCAGGCTTATCCCTTCCAGCGGTCCCCGGCTGGCACCGATGCCACGCGGTTGCGGCCGCAGCACACGGTAACCGGCCTGGGCCAGGAGTTCGGCGACGGTGTCGAAATCCTCGCTGCCACGTTGTGAGGAAGGCAGCAGCACGATCACTCCCTTGCGCTCCCGGGCATCGGGGCCTGAGGCTTCATCGACGATTACCTCGATCGACGTTTCACCCTCTTGAACAATGGCATGGTTGCGTACATTGGCTGCCGCCAGTGGCGCGCTCCACGCCAGCCATGCCGTTACGGCGGCCAGCAACATCGCAATCTTCATGGGGAATCCTTTTTCTTGTCACGATCTTTGCGCGGGCGGCACGGCAGGTCGAAGCCTGCCGTGCCACCCACACGTATCCACGCATGCGCTCAGGCAGGTGCTGCTCAGAACGTATGCCTGATCCCGGCATTCCAGGCCATATCGCCCGAGCCGGTCTCGATGGCGCTGCCTACCGTGTAGCCGGCGCCGTTCCGGTTCCAGATCCTGGCGACCGTTGTATACAGTTCGGTACGTCGGGAGAGCGCATACAGATAGCCCAGCCCCAGTTGTGAAGCATCCTGGTTGAAGCGGGTGCGGTCATCCTTGCGGATGTAGGACGCGATCAGCTTGTGCTGTCCCAAGGGCAGGGTCACGCCGAGGATCATGTCGCGGCTGTCGGTGGTCGGGGTTGGGGCGACCGCCAGGCCGTAGGCATTGGCATTGTTGAGTGCCGAGCTGCCATAGCCCTTGTTGATGCCGTAGCCGAAGTTGAACTTGACCACCTTCAGGTCATAACTGCCGGAGAGCAGCGTGTTCTTGGCGTTCTCGCTGCGCTGGACGGTGGGCGTATCCATGTTGCGGTTGTGGTGCGCCAGGCGTAGCGAAAGGCCGCCATTGGCATAGGCCAGGGCGCCGCCCCAGGCGCGGCCCATGGCATTGGAACCGGCGTTTTCGCCGAAGCCGTAGACCGCTTCGGCGGAGACGCCGCCGAAGGAAGGTGACACGTACTTGACCGTGTTGTCCATGCGACTGCCCGAATTCGCCGCCAGGTTCGCAGCGTTACCGGCAAAGCCCGCCGCAAACGGATCGGCCAGCACGAAGCCGGTGTAGTGTGGCGTGTACTGGCGGCCCACCGTGAGCGTGCCTTGCGAACCCGACAGGCCCACATAGGACTGGCGCCCGAAGAGCAAGCCGCCCTGGCCCATCGCGCCGGTGTCGCTCTGGAATCCGGACTCCAGTACAAACAGCGCCGCCATGCCGCCACCGAGATCCTCGGTCCCCTTGAAGCCGAGTCGGGAACCCGATCCTATCCCGCCGGTGATCTTGTTGACAGAGCCGTTGCGGCCACCGGATTCGTGCACGAAGCCGGTATCGACAATGCCGTAGATGGTCACGCCGGACTGCGCCAACGCGGCGTGGGTCGACAGTAGCAGGGCGGCGCCCAGGGCCAGCTGGCGGGCATATGTGCGGGTGTCAGGCTGCTTTGTCGATCGGGAAAACTGTGATGACAATGGGTAAGACATGGATGCTCCTCCTTGTGGTTGATATGTGTCTGCTACCCGGCCCGATGCCGGGCGCAGGCAAGACGTGTCCCTTCCACTGCGACGGCGAGGTCGCAGCGGTGGAATCTTGTGAAGGTGTTCCGGGCCGGCCGCTACGTGGGTGTGCAGCGGTGGGACGGCACCGGCAGAGGTCAGCGGCCGGTGAAGACCGGTGCGCGCTTTTCCTTGAACGCCAGCTGCGCTTCGCGCGCATCCTCGGTCTTGCCGATGGCGGCGGTCATGTCCTGTTCGTAGCGATAGCCGTCGCGCAGGCTCAGGTCTTCGATGACGTTCATGGTGTGCTTGCCCATGCGCGTCGAGACCGGGCTTTTGGACGCGATCACATGGGCGATCTCCAGTGCCGTCTCCAGCAGGGCCTCGGGCGCCACGCAGGCTTCGACGATGCCCAGCCGATACAGCTCCTGGCCGCCGACCCGGTAGCCGGTGAGGGCCATGCGGCGCAGGCGCGAATGCGGGAACAGGCGCATGGCATGACGGCAACCACCGAGCAGGCCGACATCGACCTCCGGCAGGCCCAGGCTGGCCTGCTCGGACGCCACCAGGATGTCCGAGGAGGCCACCAGTGCCAGCCCCGAGCCCAGTGCGGCGCCGTTGATGGCGGCCACCACAGGCTTGGCGCATTCACGCACGGCATGGAAGCATTCCCGGGTACGTCGCGAGTGCGCCATGAAGTCGCCCGGCTGGCGGATGTTCTCGGCACGACCCTTGAGGTCGGCGCCGGCGCAGAACACCTTGCCGGCACCCGTCAGCACGACGGCGCGAATGTCATCGGTCTCGGAGATGGCGTCCAGTGCCATCGTCAGTTCATCGTTGAGCGTGCGGGTCAGCGCATTGACCGGCGGCGCATTCAGGGTCAGCGTAGCGACATGGTCATCGAGTCTGACATTGAGCTGGGTGAAGTCGAACATGGAATCCCTCGTCATGAATTTAGCGGCCGGCCTGGTCAAAGCCATACAGTGTCTGCGGGTTGTCCACCAGGATCTGCTGCCGCACCGCGGCATCCGGCACCCACTGGTGGAACAGGTCGATGAGTGCGCCCACATCCGGTGCCTTCTCGCCCATGCGCACATGGGGCCAGTCCGAGCCCCACAGCAGGCGTGCGGGATTGGCCGCCACCAGGGCGTCGTGGAAGGGTTTGAGATCGGCATAGGCGGGGGCCGCACCGGAGACCCGGCAGACCGAGAGCTTGACCCATACGTCACCGTCCCGAAGCGCGGCCAGCACCGTCTGGAAGGCGGGATCATCGATGCCGCGCTCTACCTTCAGGCAGGCCATGTGATCCAGCACCAGTGTCAGCCCGGTCGCACGCAGCTGCGGCAGCAGTTGCGCATAGGCAGCGCAGGGCGCCCACAGTTGCGCGTGCAGGCCCGCTTCGCGCATGGCCGGTGCCAGCTGCAGCAGATCGCCCACGCCCACGCTGCCGGCAAACCTGTCACCGGCAGGGGTGAACATTTCCACAAAACGCAGACCACGGATGCCGCCGGCATGCCAGGCCTGCAGAGTGGCCAGCGGCGTGTCGGCGCTGGCCACGGCGATGCCGCGTACCTGTCCGGCACTGGCGGCGATGGCTGCCAGCATGCAGGCCGGATCGCTACCGTAAGGAGCGGGTTGCACCAGCACGCCGCGAGGTGCACCTACCGTGGCCAGCATCTGCGCATGGAGTTCGGCAGGGGCCAGCGGCGGCGGATAGTTCGACGCCGTGGATAACGGAAATGCCGCATACGGACCGAAGACATGGGCGTGGCTGTCGCAAGCCTGGGCCGGCAAGGAGGCATCCGGCGCCGTAGGCATGCGCGGTGTCTCGGTCTCGGTGGGGATGAAGCCGGAGGTCGTCACGATAGCGGCTCCTTGACCGGGCTCAGTTGGCCGGGCGGCAAGTCGGCCAACTGCGGCCGGCCCTGTTGCGTGGCGACCTGCAGGCGCGGTTCTGCATATTCCTCCGGCACCGGAATCTGGTGCACGTTGAGCGTCATGGCCACCATCGTGTAGTAGCCCAGGATGGCGCCCAGTTCGACGATGCCGGCCTCGCCGTACAGACCCAGCACGCGTTGATACACCTCCTCATCGACATTGCCGTGTTGCTGCAGTTGCCGGGCATATTCGTAGACGTGGGCATCGGCGGCGTCGGCAAACATGGGGGCCTGGCATGCGCACAGCGCATCGATCACCGTTTGCGGCAGGCCGGCGGCCTGTGCTGCCTGCGCATGGATGGCCCATTCGAGCTGGCTGTTCCAGCGCCGTGCTGCCACCAGGATCACAAGTTCGCTATGACGCGGTGGAATGCTGGTGCCGAAGCGCAGCAGGGCACCCATCTTCTGCCAGCGGTCAGCCAGTGCCGGGTTGTGCAGGGCGGCTTTCAAGGGGCCGACCAGGCGCGCGCGCGGGCCGCTGACGATGTCGTCGTAGACCGCACGCTGTTCGGCGTTCATGGTCTCCGGGGAGGGGAAGGAAATTCTTGGCATGGCGTTTCGGTCAGGTTCTTGTCGTGGTTCGATTTCAGATCACGCCAGCGTCATTCCACGCGGCGATCTGGGCGGCATCAAAGCCGAGTTCGGTTAGCACCTCATCGGTATGCTGGCCCAGCAGGGGAGGTGCCTTGTCGAAGCGCAAGGCGGCATCGGCAAAGCGCATCGGGCTGCGGATCTGCGGTACCGACCCGGCAGTAGGGTGGGGGATCTGGATCAGCATTTCGCGGTGCTTTACCTGTTCGTCCTCGAACACCTGCGGGATGGTGTTGATCGGGCTGCACGGGACCCCGGCGGCATCCAGCAGCGCGGCCCACTCCTGCATGCCACGGGTCTTCAATACGTCGGTGATCATGGGCAGCAGCACATCCTTGTTGCGCACCCGATTGCCGTTGGTGGCGAAGCGCTCGTCGGCCGGCCATCCGGCCTGGCCGATCACCTGGCAGAACTTGGCGAACTGGCCATCGTTGCCGACCACCAGGACGACGTAGCCATCGGCGCAGGCGAACACGTCCTGGGGCTGGATGTTGGGATGCTTGTTGCCGGCGCGTTGCGGGGTCTTGCCGGAGATCAGGTAGTTCATCCCCTGGTTGGCGACCGAGCCCACCATGACGTCGAGCATGCCGATATCGATGTAGTCGCCCAGGCCGGTCTCTGCCCGTCGCGCCAGCGCCGCCAGTACCGAGACCGAGGTGTACATGCCGGTCATCAGGTCGACGATGGGCACGCCCACTTTCTGAGGGCCACCGCCTGGCAGGTCATCCCGTTCACCGGTGACGCTCATGAGGCCACCCATGGCCTGGATCATGAAGTCATAGGCGGCGTTGTCGGCCTTGGGGCCGGTCTGGCCGAAGCCGGTCACCGAGCAGTAGATCAGGCCGGGGTTGATCTGCTTGAGGCTGGCGTAATCCAGGCCGAACTTGGCCAGGGTGCCGACCTTGTAGTTTTCCAGGAGGATATCCGAGCGCGCCGCCAGATCGCGGATGATGCGCTGGCCCTCGGCCGTGTTCAGATCCACCGTGATGGACCGCTTGCCGCGGTTGCAGGCCAGGTAGTAGCCGGCTTCGCGGGTTTCGTTGCCCTCTGCGTCACGCAGGAAGGGCGGGCCCCAGCTGCGGGTGTCGTCGCCCACGCGCGGGCGCTCCACCTTGATGACGTCGGCGCCGAGATCGGCCAGGATCTGGCCCGACCAGGGACCAGCGAGGATGCGCGAAAGATCGAGCACCTTGATGTGGGAAAGCGGACCTGCCATGAGAACTCCGATATCAAACCAAAAAGCAGAAAAAGAAGGGCAGCCGTGTTCAGGCTGCAGCGTCGTCCGGCACCGTCGCCTGTGCCGAGGGACGCAGGCAGAATCCCGCGTGCCAGCTCGCCAGCTGCGGGCGGCCGGCACGCCAGTCGAGATCGGCGAAGCGGTAATCGAGATAGGACAGCGTGCAGCCGAGGGTGAGGTGACCGATGTCGAAGCCACTGTCGGCCAGGGCCGGGGCCTCGTCTTCGAGACGGTCAAGCGCAGTGCCGATCTTGAGCGCAAATGCCTGCAGCCAGCTATCCAGTTGCTGGGCGGGCGTCTTCATGCGTTCCTGGCGCCAGATCAGCAATACCGAAAGCATGCCGTCGCCCAGTGCCTGGCGGCGCAGCGCAGTCCAGCGTGCCGGGCCGGCCGCCGGGAAGAACCGTGGGCCGTCGTGCAGGCTGTCGAGGTATTCGCAGATCACCGGCGAGTCGTACAGCGGCTCACCGCCGGGCAGAACCAGCGCGGGAATCTGCGAGAGGGGATTGTCGGCCATGATGGCCGGATTGGGCGTGGCGATGGCGGCCACCGAACGCACCAGCTGCACGCGCGATTCGAGACCCGTTTCCTTGAGCAGGATGACCACCTTGCGCACGAAGGGCGAGCGTGGCGACCAATGGAGTTTCATGCCGTTTCCTCATCTGTCGATGACTGGCAACGGCAATCGGTGCACCGTTACTTCAGTCGTATGTCGAGGCGAATCACATCGCCCCGGTAAATGCCCCGGCCCACGAACACGACGCGGCCGGCCTGGTCTACCGCCGAGCGCGTCACATACGCGATCGGCGCATTGAGCGGGATCTGCAGCAGTTCCGCAATGAGCGGATCGGCCGAGCCCAGCGTCAGCGTCTGGTGTGCCTCCTTGATCTCCAGCCCCGGCAGATCGCGCAAGATGCGCATCGAGGTCTTGGTCTCGAAGGACTTCTTCGGGATGCGGGCGCAGACGCGCGCATCGATATACACATCGCCGAGGTAATACGGCTTGCCATTGCGCCAGTGGCGGCGCCGCCAGTGCTCATAGGCCTCTGCCATCTGGCCCAGCGCCGGCTCCACCGGTGCCGGCGCCAGCCGCTCGCGCTCGGTCAGCACTTCGATGGTGGCACCTTCCGGTGCCAGCAACTGGCCTGACCAGTCGGTGGCCACCTCGCACCAGAACTGCTCCTGCGGTTTGCCGATCACGAACGTGCCCTTGGCACGGTAGCGCGCGATCAGCTTTTCCTCTTCCAGC
>NZ_AEEC02000008.1 GCF_000300975.2 Herbaspirillum frisingense GSF30
CCGTCTGAGCCTGGTCGATCTGCCCACCCCGACAGCCCGACGCGGCGAGATCCTGGTCAAGGTCAAGGCCGCCAGCCTGAACTATCGCGACATCGCCATCCTCTGCGGCGGCTACATGCCTTCCCTGCCATTGCCCTATACCCCCTGTTCGGATGCCTGTGGGGTGGTCGAAGCCGTGGGCGAGGATGTCACCCGTTTCAAGCCTGGTGATCGCGTCATCCCGGTCTATATCCAGGGCTGGCGCGATGGTGCGCTCACGCCCGAGCAACGCAGCAGCGGCAGCCTGGGCGGACCGCTGACCGGCGTGCTGCAGGACTACGTGGTGGTGCCGGCCGAAGACGCCGTGGCCGCGCCGGACTACCTCTCCGACGCCCAGGCCAGCACCCTGCCCATCGCCGCCCTGACCGCCTGGTCCTGTCTGCAGCAAGGCGGCCTGCAGGCCGGCCAGACCGTGCTGGTGCAAGGCACCGGCGGAGTGGCCCTGTTCGCGGCCCAGTTCGCCCGCGCCGCCGGCGCACGGGTGATCGGCCTGACCTCGACGGACGAGAAGGCGCAATTGATGCGCGACATGGGCGTGGACACCGTCATCAACTACCGCCAGACCCCAGCCTGGGGCCAGGCCGTGCGCGCCGCCACCGCGGGGCGCGGCGTGGATATCGTGGTCGAGACCACCGGCAGCAGCCTGGGCGAATCGCTCACGGCGGTGCGCTTCAATGGCTTTGTGGGTGTCATCGGCTTCGTCGGCGGCATGGAAACTCCGCTCAACATCCGCCAGCTGATCGGCCCCATGATCCGCATGCAGGGCGTGGTGGTGGGCTCGCGTGCCGCACTGGAGGCCATGATCCGGATGATGACCATGCACCGCATCGAGCCCCTGATCGACTCCAGCTTCCCGCTGGCGCGGGCGGCCGAAGGCTTTGCCCGCATGCAACGGGGCGAACATGCGGGCAAGATCGTCATTTCCTTCGACTGAACCCACCGGCCAATCCGGTCACTGCCCGCCCGCATGCTTGGCTGCACCCGGCCAAGCGCGTACAATCCCGGCTCAAGCATGCGGACCACGGTCCGCATTTTTGATTTCTGGCGACCTGCCTGCCAGGCCGCCTGATGGACTCCCTGCCGTCAGCCCCGGCCCGTCGATCCCGCCCGATCCGGACCTGCCCGCACGGCAAGCGCCTTCCCGAACTTGCAAGACGCGATCCTCGCATCGCCATGAGTGACCAATGACCAAAGACCTCGCCGCCCACACGCCGATGATGCAGCAGTACCTGCGCATCAAGGCAGATCACCCCAACACGCTGGTGTTCTACCGCATGGGCGATTTCTACGAACTGTTCTTCGACGACGCCGAGAAGGCCTCGCGCCTGATGGGCGTGACCCTGACCCAGCGCGGCTCCTCCAACGGCAATCCGATCAAGATGGCCGGTGTGCCCTTCCACTCGGTGGAGCAATACCTGGCGCGGCTGATCAAGCTGGGCGAGTCGGTGGCGATCTGCGAGCAGATCGGCGACCCTGCCACCAGCAAGGGGCCGGTGGAGCGCAAGGTGGTACGGGTGGTCACGCCCGGCACCCTGACCGACTCTGACCTGCTGCCCGAAAAGGCCGAACGCTGCCTGCTGGCCATGCAATTGCTGCCCTCCAAGTCACGCAAGCAGATGCAGGTGGGCCTGGCCTGGCTGTCCATGGCCAGTGGCGCGCTGAAGATGATGGAATTCACGGTCGAGACCACCCTGCTGGACGGCCGCGTGAAGCAGGAACTGGAACGCATCTCGGCGGCCGAGGTGCTAGTGGCCGATGGCCAGCTGGAACTGTGCGAGCCGCTGCTGCCCAACCGCGCCGTGACGGTGCCGGATTGGCATTTCGACCAGCCCAGCGGAGAAAAGGCCCTGCTGGAACAGTTGAACGTGGCCACCCTGCACGGCTTTGGCGCCGATGGCCTGGGGCCGGCGATCTGCGCGGCCGGCGCGCTGCTGCGCTATGCGCAATCCACCCAGGGGCGCGGCCTGCAGCACGTGCGCACGCTGACGGTCGAGTCCGAGAACGAATTCATCGGCCTGGACGCCGCCACCCGCCGCAACCTCGAACTGACCGAAACCATCCGCGCGCAGGATGCCAATGCGCTGGCGCCCACCCTGTTCTCGACGCTGGATCACTGCCGCACCGCCATGGGCTCGCGCCTGCTGCGCCACTGGCTGCATCACGCGCTGCGCGACCAGCGGGTGGCGCGGGCGCGCCATGCGGCCATCAATGCCCTGATGCGCACCGATGCCTGCTCGGGCCTGTCGGCCACCTTGGCGGCCGTACCCGACATCGAACGCATCACCACCCGCATCGCCCTGCTGTCGGCCCGTCCGCGCGACCTGGCCGGCCTGCGCGCCGGCCTGCAACAACTGGGCTCGCTGCGCGCCTATGTGGAAATGTGCGGACGTGACGCCGATGCGCCACTCCTGGGCCAGTTGCATGAAGACCTGGCCACGCCGGTGGAATGCCTGGACCTGCTGGAACGCGCCATCATGCTGGAACCGGCTGCCATGGTGCGCGATGGCGGCGTGATCGCACGCGGCTTCGATGCCGAGCTCGATGAACTGCGCGGCCTGTCCGAAAACGCCGGCCAGTACCTGCTGGAACTGGAGGCCCGCGAGCGCGAGCGCACCGGCATCGCCAACCTGCGGGTGGAATACAACAAGGTGCATGGCTTCTACATCGAAGTCACGCACGGCCAGACCGACAAGGTGCCGGAAGACTACCGCCGCCGTCAGACGCTGAAGAACGCCGAGCGCTACATCATCCCCGAGCTCAAGGCCTTCGAGGACAAGGCGCTGTCGGCGCAGGAACGTTCGCTGTCGCGCGAGAAGTTCCTCTATGAACAGCTTCTCAACGACATGGGCGAGCACATCCTGCGCCTGCAGTCCATCGCCCACGCGCTGGCCCAGCTCGACACCCTGGTCGCCCTGGCCGACCATGCCGTGCGCAACAACTGGTGCGCGCCGCAGCTGGTGGACGAACCCTGCATCCAGATCGAGCAGGGCCGCCACCCGGTGGTGGAAAACCAGATCGAGCGCTTCATCGCCAACGACTGCCAACTGGCGGCCGAACGCAAGCTGCTGCTGATCACCGGCCCAAACATGGGCGGTAAGTCGACCTTCATGCGCCAGGTGGCGTTGATCACGCTGCTGGCCTACGTGGGCAGCTTCGTGCCGGCCAGCGGTGCCGTGATCGGCCCCATCGACCGCATCTTCACCCGTATCGGTGCAGCCGACGACCTGGCCGGCGGACGCTCGACCTTCATGGTGGAGATGACCGAATCGGCCTCCATCCTCAACAACGCCACCGAGCATTCGCTGGTGCTGATGGACGAGGTCGGGCGCGGCACCTCCACCTTCGACGGCTTGGCGCTGGCCTGGGCCATCGCCAAGCACCTCATCGACGTGACGCGCAGCTTTACGCTCTTCGCCACCCACTATTTCGAACTGACGCAGTTGCCGGACATCCATCCCACGGCGGCCAACGTCCACCTCTCGGCGGTGGAGCACAAGGACAGCATCGTCTTCCTGCACGCGGTACAAAGCGGCCCGGCCTCGCAGAGCTACGGCCTGCAGGTGGCGCAGCTGGCCGGCGTGCCGGCGCCGGTGATCCGCGCGGCCCGCAAGCACCTGTCGGCGCTGGAAAGCCAGTCCATGCAACCGACGCCGCAGTTTGACCTGTTCAGTGCGCCGGCCTTCATTGAATCGGAGTCGGACGTGAAGCAACAGGATGCCCTGGCTGAACGCAACGCCCTTGAGGTGGTCGAACCTGATCCGCTGGCCCAGGCCCTGCTGCAATCGCTGGACGGCATCGACCCCGATGCCCTCACGCCGCGCCAGGCGCTGGAGGCGCTGTATCAGCTCAAGGCCCTGAGCCGGGCTCAATAAGAGGCTGCCTCCGGTCAGCCCCCTACCACCGCAGAGAGACTGCATGACGAGCCGCCCGGTCCCACGCATCCTGCTGTACACCCTGCTGACCGTGGCCACCGCCCTGGTGGCCGGTCGCGGCTGGGCGGCGCCGCAGGATTTCTCGTTCGGCGTCATCAACCACGCCCTGGCTGGCAGTGCCGGCGAGGAAAAACTGCGGCGCGAGATTGCCGAGACCGATGCCGACAACCTGGCCTTTGTGGTGGTCAACGGCATCAAGTCGCCCTCGGAAAGCTGCGACGACAATCTCTACAGCCAGCGTCACGAGATGCTGTCGCAGGCGCAGAACGGTATCTTCCTGTCGCTGGCCGGCAGCGACTGGATCACCTGCCGCGACCGCGAAAACCGCTCGGATGCCATCGAACGACTGGCGCGCATGCGCGACATCTTCTATGCCGGCGAATTCTCGCTGGGGGCCACCCGCCTGCCGATGTTGCGCCAGTCGCTCACGCCCAAGTTCCGCAGCTATGCCGAAAACACCCGCTGGGAAGTCGGCAACGTGCTCTTCGCCACCGTCAATCTGCCGGCCGGCAACAATCATTTCCTGCTCGACGGCGGCCGCAACAACGAGTTCGAGGACAGGCTGATCGCCAACCGCAACTGGCTGCAGCACCTGTTCGCCTTTGCGGCATTGAAGAAGAGCGCGGCCATCGTCTTCTTCAGCGACGGCAATCCCTTTGGCCCGCCACCGCGACGCTCCTTCTTCCGCGCCCAGCGCGACGGCTTTGCGGAGACGCGGCGCCTGTTCTCCGAACTGGCCGGCAAGTTCCCCGGTCGCGTGCTGGTGGTGCATGCGCAGGCGCCCAAGGCCAAGGCCCCGGCGCACATCCTGTGGACGGGCAACCTCGGCAATGTGGGCGTGGGGGAGCGTTGGCTCAAGGTTGTGGTGGACGATCACCTGCCCCAGTTGTTCGCCGTCGCCGATGCCGATGGAGAACGGCGCTAGAAGGGCCTCCCCTTCCTTTTGATTCAGAAAAAACAAACGCCCGCAGAATAATTCTGCGGGCGTTTTGTCTTCTTGCTTGATCTGCTGCCTCAGCGTCGGCTGCCTGGATCACCCTGCAGCCATCCGTTCAGCAATCAGTTCAGCGGCTGGCTACGGAAATGATCGCCGGCTTCGCCGTCATCTTCATCATGGTGGTGATGATGACCATGGGCGCCATGCACGTGGCCGTGGGCGACTTCTTCTTCGGAGGCGGCACGCACTTCGGTCACGTTCAGCTCGAAGCGCAGGGCGATGCCGGCCAGCGGGTGGTTGCCATCCAGCACGGCCTTGCCGTCGGCCACTTCGGTGACGGTGAAGATGACCGATTCTTCGCTGTCGTCGTCGGGCGAACCTTCGAACTGCATGCCCACTTCCAGCGGCTGCGGCAGACGCTCGACGGGTTCGATCTTGACCAGCTCGGAGTCGTATTCGCCGAAGGCATCTTCCGGTTCGACCTGGATGGTGGTGCTGTAACCGGTTTCCTTGCCGTCCAGTGCTTCTTCGATCTTGGGCAGGGTGTTCTGGTAACCGCCGTGCAGGTAGACCATCGGCTCGCTGCTCTGCTCGATCAGGTTGTTCTGGGCATCCGACAGCTTGTAGTTGACGGAAACGACGGTATTCTTTGCGATCTTCATCGTAAGGGTCCTTTGTATCGATAGTGGTGCGGGAGCGGCAGGTATTGCGGTCTGGTCGCGCGGGACACCTGCCACCCGGGTTGGGGCCTAAGAACCATCCCCTTGCCATTCCCGCGAGGCAAGGACTCTTTCAAACGGTTTCTCGACCCGGGAATTATACCTGCATCAAACTTCACCACCGCCGATGCCGTACGGCCGCGCCCCGACGCCTATAATGGCGGGCATGAAAAAACTCGATCTGCTCGGCGGCATCACGCCCGCCCAATTCCTGCGTGACTACTGGCACAAGAAGCCACTGCTGATCCGCAATGCCATTCCCGGTTTTTCCCCGCCCCTGCCGCGCCAGGAACTGTTCGACCTGGCCCGGCACGAGGACGTCGAGTCGCGCCTGATCACCCATCGCGAAGATGGCTGGGACATGCAGCACGGCCCGTTCAACAAGCTCCCGCCCTTGAAGCAAAAGGCCTGGACCCTGCTGGTACAGGGCGTGAACCTGCATCACCCCGCGGCCGATGCCTTGCTGCGCCAGTTCCGCTTCGTACCCGATGCGCGCCTGGATGACCTGATGATCAGCTACGCCACCGACGGCGGCGGTGTCGGTCCGCACTTCGATTCCTACGACGTATTCCTGCTGCAGGCCCATGGCCAGCGCCGCTGGCGCATCAGCGCCCAGAATGACCTGACGCTGGAAGAAGGCGTGCCACTGAAGATTCTGAGCCACTTCCAGCCGGAAGAAGAATTCATCCTGGAACCCGGCGACATGCTCTATCTGCCGCCGCATTACGCCCATGACGGCGTGGCCGTGGGTGAATGCATGACCTATTCGGTGGGCTTCCGCGCACCGGCCTACCAGGAACTGGGCGAGTCCTTCCTGGAATTCATGATGGATACCATCGACCTGCCTGGCCGCTATGCCGATCCGGATCTCAAGACCAGCGCCCGCCCGGCCGAATTGCAGGCGGACATGATCACGCGCATCCGCGACGAACTCAACAAGATCCGCTTCACCGACGACGACATCACCATCTTCCTGGGTGAGCATCTGTCGGAGCCCAAACCCAGCGTTTTCTTCGAGCCACGCGGCGAGGAAATTTCATTTGCTCGCTTTTTCCAGGGGGCCAAGAAACGTGGTCTGGTATTGCATCGCAAGACCCGCATGCTGTATCGCGGCTCGCACGTGTTCATCAACGGCGAATCCTTCCAGGTCGGACGTCAGGACAAGACCATTCTTGCCCGTCTGGCGGACTCCCGCGCACTCGAAAAAACCGATTTCGCGCTGGCCTCGGAAGACCTGCTGGAAGCCCTCCACCAGTGGTATGAAAGTGGCTGGATCGAATTTGTTTGAGAATGCTTCAACTTTAAGTGGAAGCGACCTCGAAATCACTTTAGGAAATCTCTGGAACCGGCTCCAGCAAAGGCCTTCCGGGCGCATGGTTTTAGATGTAAGAACTTACAAATTCTTACGAAAAAGATAGGCGCCGGTGTGATTTCGGAAAAAAATAGCTATAATGATGGGCTGAGAAGTTTTCGTTGTCCGGAGATGTTTCGGCAGTAAAAAGAAGCAAGAACCGAAGCCCGACCGCAAGGTCTTAGCCTGCGGCGAAAGCCTCCCAGTAGAGCGATAATTACCGGTAATTATTCATCGCACAATTTTTAAATATTGAAGGAATATTCATGAAAAAGACTCTGTTGATCGCTTCGTTGTTGGCTGTTGCCCTGGCTGCTTGCGGCAAGAAGGAAGAAGCTCCTGCACCTGCTGCTGCTCCCGCTGCTGAAGCTCCTGCCGCTGCAGCTCCTGCTGCTGACGCAAAGCCGGCTGATGCCGCTCCTGCTGCTGCCCCGGCTGCTGACGCCGCTGCTCCGGCTGCTGACGCTGCCAAGCCTGCTGACGCTGCTCCGGCCGCTGACGCAAAGCCGGCTGAAGCCGCTCCTGCCAAGTAATCTTCGGATTATTGTCAGAAAAACCGGTCGCAAGACCGGTTTTTTTTCGTCCAGATTTTCCCCGCACTCTTCGACACGTCCAGGCCAATTCAGGCGGCGGACATCTGTCCTCCTGCCCCCCCTCGCCAATCCCTCCAGAACGCATCAGAACGCGCTACAAGCCATTGCAGCACGCTGATTGCCCCATCGGACTGACAAAGCACTGACAGCGTATCCAGCAGGCTTTGGCAATCTCTTGCTGTCGCCCGATGGACATGCGCGTCAATGCGACCAACAATGAATGAATGCGCAGCAAATGAGCAGCAGGCCGCAGGAAAGAGAAACAAATTGTTTCTGCCGCGCCGCAGGAAGATCTGACAGAACGCTGACCGGCTCGCGTTTGATCAGACGTCCAGCCAGGCGAAGCCTTCTGCCTGGCAGGCGATGCCGATGCCACCGAAGGTCGGCCCGAGGACGCTTTCGATCGCCGCGCGCGCCAGTTCCGGCGTGTTGTTCTGCTGACTGAGATGCGCGCCGATGACGCGTTTGAGCCGGCTCTTGTCGAGCAGGCGCAGGATGTCGGCGCTGGCGTCATTGGCCAGGTGGCCGTAGTCGCCGCCGATGCGGCGCTTGAGGAAGGCGGGATAGGGCGAGCGATCCAGCATCTCGCGGTCGTGATTGCATTCCAGCAGCAGCGAATCGCAAGCGCCCAGCGCCTGCACCAGGTGGGCGGTCGGCTGACCGGCATCGGTCAACACGCCCAGGCGCCGGTCACCGTCGCCGGCCACATACTGGATGGGCTCCCGGGCATCATGCGGAACGGTGTAGGGGGACAATTCAAGATCGCCGATGGCGATCTTCTGACCATCGGCACAGAAACGCACATCGACATCGGCAGCCTGCTCGGCCACCGCCTGCCAGGTGCCATAACTGAGCCAGACCGGAATGCGATAGCGTCGCGCGAACTTGAACACGCCACTGACGTGATCCGAGTGCTCGTGCGTGACGACGATGGCGGCGACGTCGGAGGGGTCCAGCCCCAGGCGCAGAATGCGCTTTTCGGCTTCGCGCAAAGTAAAGCCGCAGTCCAGCATGACCGTGGTCCCCGAGGAGGGACGCTGGTCGCCGGCTGCGGCCGAGATCAGCAGCGCATTGCCTTCGCTGCCGCTACCGAGGCTCGCGAACTTCATCTGAGCCCCGGGTCCTGATTACTTCAGTTGCTCGTTGAGCAGGCCCAGGATCTTGTCGGAAATACCCGAGGTATCCGGACCACCCTCGCCGTTCTGGACGGTGATATTGCTGCTGTCGGAACCGGCGCCCTTGACCACGATGCGGTACTTGGCGGCCTTCTTGTCCTTGTCCTTGGAGCTGAAGATGCGCGAGAAGAAACCGTCATCCTTCTTGTCCTTGGCGTCCTGGTTCTGGTCGACGTAACGGACAAAATAGATGCCCTGGCTGCGATCGCGGTCTTCCACGGTGAAGCCGACGCGATCCAGCGCCAGGCCGACGCGGCGCCATGCGCGGTCGAAGCCTTCATCGACTTGCACGCTGGTGCCCGCCACACCCTTCTGCAGACGCGAACGTGCCTGCAGCGACGGAGCATTGGCCACGGCGGCCTTGGCCTTGGTCTCTTCAGCACCCAGGCGCACCATCAGGCGCGACAGGAATTCGGCTTCCAGGCCCGGATCGGAGGGACGCGCGGTCCACACCGAGGTTTCCTTGGCCGAACCGGTCAGCACTTCCTCGGCGCCACGATGGCTGATGAAGATCTCGGTGGTGCCGTTCGGGCCACGTTCCAGACGGGTGCGGAACTTGTCACGCTCGCCGGTGGAATACAGGGAATCGAACACCTTGCCCAGCGTGTTGCGGATGAAGTCCTGGGGAATCTTGGCGCGGTTCTCGGCCCAGTCGGTTTCCATGACGCCGGTATCGGGCGATTCGACGTTGATCAGGAAACCGTTGTCCTGCCAGAAGTCCTTGATCTGCGACCACAGTTGTTCCGGGCTCTGCTTGACCACCAGCCAGCGCTGCGAACCGTCGCGTTCGATGCGGATTTCGTCGCCCTTGGCAGTCGGTGCCACGGAGGTGACTTCGGTGGTCGGCTTGTTCTGCTGCTCCAGCTGGTAGCCGGATGCGGTCGCCACGCCCTTGTTGGCCTCGGGGATGGAATAACGGTTGTCGCGCTGCAGCTGGGTCAGGTCGGGCGGCACTTCCAGACGCGGGCCACGTGCCTTTTCCGCGCTCTTGTAATCGATACGGTCCCCTTCGAGCATGTTGCCGATGGAGGAACATCCTGCCAGTCCGGCCAGCGCCAGTGCGATGACGATACTGCGTTGGGTAATTGTGTACGCGGAGCGGGATACCGGACGAACGTTCTTGCTATTAGTCATATCGTTACTATTGAAAGCGGAATCGGATTTCAGGAGACCTGCGCCAAAGCGGCCAAGCCGATTATTTTAATACACCGGACTCGCGCAGGGCCGCGCGCACGGTGTCGTGGTAAGCCGCTCCCAGCGGCGCCAGCGGCAGACGCATGCCGGAAGGAATGAGGCCCATTTCCTGCATGGCCCACTTCAGCGGCACCGGGTTGGGTTCGACGAAGAGCTTGTTGTGCAGGGGCAGCAGCTTGTTGTTCAGTTCCACGGCACGGGCGATGTTGCCGCTCATGGCGGCCACGCACAGTTCGTGCATGTCGCGCGGGGCGACGTTGGCGGTGACCGAGATGTTGCCGGCGCCGCCGTACAGCATCAGCGCGATGGCGGTGGCGTCGTCACCCGAATAGACCGCGAAGCTCTTGGGCGCCAGGCGGATCAGGTCGGTGCCGCGGGCGATGTTGCCGGTGGCATCCTTCACGCCGACGATGCCCTTGACCTGCGCCAGGCGCAGGATGGTCTCGTTGCTCATGTCGGCGACCGTACGGCCGGGCACGTTGTACAGGATCACCGGCAGATCCACCGCTTCGGCGATGGTCTTGAAGTGCAGGTACATGCCTTCCTGGGTCGGACGGTTGTAGTACGGCACCACCTGCAGCGAGGCATCGGCACCGACCTTCTTGGCGAAGGCGGTCAGTTCGATCGCTTCGGCGGTGGAATTGCCACCGGTACCGGCGATGATGGGGATGCGCTTGGCCGTGTGCTCGACCGCGACCTTGATCAGTTCGCAGTGCTCTTCCATCGAGACGGTGGGCGATTCGCCGGTGGTACCGACGATGACGATGCTGTCAGTTCCCTCGGCGATATGCCAGTCGATCAGCTTGCGCAGGCCATCGTAATCGAGGCTGCCGTCCGGATGCATGGGAGTGACGATTGCAACAATGCTACCCTTGATCATGGTGTGCGTGCTTTAGGTAATGGTCAAAATAAAGGCCTGATTGTAGCGGATAGACGCCTCAACAGGTCAATTTTGCCGGTGCTTCAGATGAAGGCCGGCGTAAAAATACGGGAAGAGCGCAGGTTTTCGCCCTCACCGGTCGGACTTGCCGGAGCTCAATAGCCCAGCCCCATCGCCTCGCGTACGTCACGCATGGTGTCCTGGGCCAGCTTGCGGGCCTTTTCGCAGCCATCGGCAACGATGGCGCGCACCAGCGAGGGATCGTCCAGATAAGGCTGCGCGCGCTCCAGCATCGGTTGCTGCTCCTGCAGGATGGCATCGATCACCGGTTGCTTGCATTCCAGGCAACCAATGCCGGCCGACCGGCAACCCTTGGCCACCCAATCCTTCACTTCCGCCGGGGAATAGACCTGGTGGAATTGCCATACCGGGCATTTCTCCGGATCGCCCGGGTCGCTGCGGCGCACCCGCTGCGGGTCGGTCGGCATGGTCTTGACCTTCTTGGTGACCGATTCCTTGTCTTCGCGCAGGGCGATGGCATTGCCATAGCTCTTGGACATCTTGGCGCCATCCAGGCCCGGCAGGCGCGAGGCCTCGGTCAGCATGGCCTGCGGCTCGGTCAGGATCAGTTTGCGGCTGCCTTCGAGATAGCCGAACAGACGTTCACGATCGATCATCGACAGGTTCTGGGCATCGTCCAGCATGGCCTTGGCCTGCTCCAGCGCCTCGTCGTCGCCCTTTTCCTGGAATTGCGTACGCAGCTCCAGATACAGCCTGGCGCGCTTGCTGCCCAGTTTGCGGGTCGCGGCCAGGGCCTTTTCCTCGAATCCCTTTTCCTTGCCGTACAGATGGTTAAAGCGGCGCGCGATCTCGCGCATGATCTCGATGTGCGGCACCTGGTCTTCGCCCACCGGCACCTGGCTGGCGCGGTAGATCAGCACGTCGGCCGCCTGCAGCAGCGGATAGCCGAGGAAACCATAGGTCGCCAGGTCGCGGTCGGCCAGCTTCTCCTGCTGGTCCTTGTAGGTGGGCACGCGCTCCAGCCAGCCCAGCGGGGTGGCCATGGACAGCAGCAGGTGCAGCTCCGCATGTTCCGGCACGCGCGACTGGATGAACAACGTCGCCTGGGCCGGATCGACACCGGCCGCCAGCCAGTCGATGACCATCTCCCAGGTGCTGGTCTCGATCACCGAGGGATCGTCGTAATGGGTGGTCAGTGCATGCCAGTCGGCCACGAAGAACAGGCAGGGCAATTCGGATTGCAACTTGACCCAGTTCTTCAGGGCGCCATGATAGTGGCCCAGGTGCAGCGCGCCGGTGGGGCGCATGCCGGAGACGACGCGATCAGGATACATGGCAGTAGGCTAGGTGGTAAGGAGGGAAAATCATGCGGATCATCACGTTGGCCGCTTCAGTCAGTGGAACAGCAAGGTGATCGGATAGGTAATGAGCTGCAGCACCAGACCGGCACCGTACATCACCGGTGCCATCCACCAGGTATAGATCACCTTGAGCAGCACCAGCGCCATGACGATGAAGAAGCCATAGGGCTCGATCTGGGCGAATTTATAGGCGTACTTGTTGGGCAACAGGCTGGTGAGGATGCGACCGCCATCCAGCGGCGGGATCGGGAACAGGTTGAAGGCGAACATCACCAGGTTGGTCAATACACCGGCCTTGGCCATGAGGGTAAAGAATTCCTCTTGCACGCCCCCCAGCGCCAGAGCGTAGATGGCAATCATCCACAGCAGTGCCATGAGGAAATTGGCAGCCGGACCGGCCAGCGAGACCCAGGCCATGTCGCGCTTGGGCTTGCGCAAGTGGCCGAAGTTGATCGGCACCGGCTTGGCATAACCGAACAGGAAGGCACCGCTGGTGGCGAAGTACAGCAGGATGGGGATGAGGATGGTGCCGAAGGGATCGATGTGCTTGAGCGGGTTCAGGCTCATGCGCCCCATGGAATAGGCGGTATTGTCGCCGAAGAACTTGGCGGCATAGGCATGCGCCGCCTCGTGCAGGGTGATGGCGAAGAGCACGGGCAGCGCGTAGACCGCGACAGTCTGGATGAGATCGTTCATGGGCGGGGATTTTATCAGAGGGGCAACATGGCGCTTGGGAATTCAAGCCCGGCGGGCTCTTGAAGCAAGAAATCGCTGGCTCAGGCGGCTTGCAGACCGAAGATGCCGGCATCTCCCCTGCCCTGGCGCACCAGCACCGGCTGTTCATCGTCGGTGAGGTCGATGACGGTAGTCGGCTCCAGGCTGCAGGCGCCGCTGTCGATGACCAGGTCGATCTGCTTTTCCAGATGGCTGCGGATATCGTCGGCGCTGGTCAGCGGCAGGTCTTCGTCCGGCAGGATCAGGGTGGTGCCCAGCAGCGGCTGGCCCAGTTCTTCCAGCAGCATGTGGGCGATGCGGTTTTCCGGCACGCGCAGGCCGATGGTCTTGCGCGAGGGATGCGACAGGCGGCGCGGCACTTCCTTGGTGGCTTCCAGGATGAAGGTATAGGCCCCCGGGGTGGCCGCCTTGAGCAGGCGGTACTGGCGATTGTCGACCTTGGCGTACTGGGCGATCTCGGAGAGGTCGCGGCACAGCAGGGTCAGGTGGTGCTTGTCGTCCACGCCGCGGATGCGACGCACACGCTCCACCGCATCCTTGTTGTCGAGCTGGCAGACCAGTGCATAACAGGAGTCGGTCGGCAGGGCCACCAGGCCGCCCTTGTGGATGATCTGCGCAGCCTGCTTGATCAGGCGCAGTTGCGGGTTCTCAGGGTGAATCTCGAAAAACTGGCTCATGATGCGGTTTCCGTTTCCATTTCCAATACCAAATCGCTTTCAATTCGTAAAAAGCACAACGGCGGTGTCGCCACCGCCGTTGTCGCTGCCCGCCGGGCTTAACGCTGGCCGCGCAGGGCGGCGATACGCTGTTCCAGCGGCGGGTGCGTCGAGAACAGTTCCATGAAGCCGGGCTTGTCACTGATGCCCAGGGCCGCCATGTTCTGCGGCAGGCCTTCGGGCGAGAAACCGCCCAGCCGCGCCAGCGCATTGATCATCGGCTGCGGCGTACCCAGCAGTCGGGCCGCACCGGCGTCGGCACGAAACTCGCGGTGGCGCGAAAACCAGGCCACGATCATCGAAGCACCGATGCCGAAGACGATCTGGCAGACCAGCACCGTCACGGTATAGCCGATGCCGGGACCGGATTCGTCGTTGTTGCGGCGCAGGGCCGAATCGACGAAGTAACCCACCACCCGCGACAGGAACACCACGAAGGTATTCACCACGCCCTGGATCAGCGTCATGGTGACCATGTCGCCATTGGCGATGTGCGCCACCTCGTGGCCCAGCACGGCTTCCACCTCGTCCTGCGTCATGCCCTGCAGCAGCCCGGTGGAGACCGCCACCAGGGCCGAGTCCTTGAACGCGCCGGTGGCGAAGGCATTGGGCTCGCCGTCATAGACCGCCACTTCCGGCATGCCGATGCCGGCGCGCTGGGCCAGCTTGCCGACGGTCTGCAGCAGCCAGGCCTCGGTGCCGTTCATGGGCGTCTCGATCACCCTGGCGCCGGTGGACCACTTGGCCATGCTCTTGCTCATCAGCAAGGAAATGATGGAGCCCGTGAAGCCGACCACCAGCGAGAACACCAGCAGCATCGGCAGGTTCAGGCCGGACCGGGTCAGGAAGCGGTCCACGCCCAACAGCGACAAGATGACGCTCATCACGACCAGCACGGCGATATTGGTCGCAATAAACAACAAGATGCGTTTCATGGGGAAAACTCCTATCGGGAAAGTGGTTATTAGATAGGAGTCCGGCCCCGGAAATCAAGGGCAAGCTCGGCCATGGGAGCAGTTTTCGCCGGCCTGCAGCCCCGGCTTGCAGCTCCGACTTACAGTCCCCAGTCGTGCCACACCGGCTTGACGCCCGTCGGCAAGGCCGGCAGACCGCCCAGGTCCACACGCGACTCGCCGGGGCCATGGAAGTCCGAGCCCATCGACGCCAGGAAGCCATAGCTGCGCGCCACCTGGGCGTATTCCTGATACTGCTCGGGGGTATGGCTGCCGGTATTGACCTCGATGGCGGCGCCGCCGAACTGCTTGAATTCATCGAACAGCGCGCCGAACTGGGTCTGGCTGTACTTGTAGCGGCCCGGATGGGCGATCACTGCCACCCCGCCGGCCCCGCGTATCCAGCGCACCGCCTCTTCCAGCGTGGCCCAGCGGTGCGGCACGTAGCCCGGCTTGCCTTCGGTGAGGTAGTTGGCGAAGACTTCCTTGGTATCGCCACACTGGCCGCACTCGACCAGATAGCGGGCGAAGTGGGTGCGCGAGATCAGGTCCGGGTTGCCCACATGCTTGAGCGCGCCTTCATAGGCGCCGCAGATGCCGTACTGGTCCAGCGCCTGGGCGATCTCGCGGGCGCGGCGCTCGCGGCCGTTGCGGGTGGCGGCCAGCCCCTCGACCAGCGCGCGGTTGGTCTCGTCGATGCGCAGGCCGACGATGTGCACCGTCTGCCCGGCCCAGGTGACCGAGATTTCCACCCCGCCCACATGTTGCAGGCCCAGCGCCTGCGCCGCCGCGCGGGCACGCGCCACGCCACCGACTTCGTCGTGATCGGTCAGCGCCCACACGCCCACGCCGTTGGCCTTGGCACGCGCGGCCACCTCCTCCGGCGGCAACATGCCGTCGGAGACGTTGGAGTGGCAATGCAGGTCGAACTTGAGCTCAGACATAGGAATGCGCGATGACTCGGGCCGGTCGCTTGTGGCTGCCGCCGATCAGGGAATGCGGGGTGATTGGAATACCTCCATTCTACGCCCTTCGTCCCTGCCCCGCTCAGGCCGGCCGTGCCAGGAAGGTCTCGATGAGCTGCGCCAGCCGCTCGGGCTGGTCGTGGTGCAGCATGTGGCCGGCCTGGTCGATCATCTCGACCCGGGTGCGCGGGATGCAGGCGATGCGACGATCGATTTCCTCGCGCTTGAGCGAGGCCGGACCGAAGAAGCGGCCGATGTCGCTGTCGGTCGCTTCGATCCACAGCACCGGCGCGGTGATGCGGCGCCAGCAGGCCATCATCTCGTCCACCCGATACAGGATGGGGCTGACCTGCTTGTGCGCCGGATCACCCAGGATCTGCCACAGTCCGCTGCCATCCTGCTGCGCCCAGTGTTGCGCCAGGAACGCGGCACGCTCGTCGGACAGGCGCGCATTGTTCTTCTGCAGGCGCGTGGCCACCTCTTCCAGCGTGGCATAGCCACGCAGCAGCGGCGGGCTCTTGATCTCGTCCAGCCATTGCACGAACCGGCCCGGTGCCTGCTCGGGCTTGGCCGTGGGCAGGCCCAGGCCTTCCAGATTGATCAGGCGGGCGATGCGCTCCGGGCGCAGCCCCGCATAGAGCGTCACCACATTGCCGCCCATGCTGTGGCCCAGCAGGTTGATGGCTTCCCCGGGCGCATGGTGGTCGATGATGGCCTCCAGATCGGCCAGGTAGTCAGGGAACCAGTAGGCATCTGCCGGGCTGCGCTCGCTCAGGCCAAAGCCGCGCCAGTCGGGCGCGATCACGTGCCACTCGCGCTGCAGCGCGTCGACCATGAACTGGAACGAGGCCGACATATCCATCCAGCCGTGGAACATGAAGATCTTGGGCGCCTGCGGGTCGCCCCAGTGACGGATGTGATAGCGCAGGCCGCGTACGGTAAGGAATTCGGAACGTGAAGCGTGCTTGGCGATGGTCGGATGCATGTCGTTTTCTTTGTTATCGGTGCTGCAAGGCGGGACTACGAAAGATCAAGCAGCAAAGTATAGACAAAAGTGAACGATCGTGCGCGAAGGCCCTTGATCCGGCGGCTCAGGGCAGGAAGCGTCCCAGGTCGAAGGTGGAACGGTGGCCGATCTCGGCGAAGTTCTGCTCCAGCCACTCGGAGGCGCGCTCCCGCCCCTGCTGGAACAGGCTGCCGATGAAACTGGCCTGGGTATTGAGCTTGGAGAGATTGGTCAATTGTTCCATCAGCTCGTTGGCATCGATCATGTGGATATTGAGCTGGCGCAGGCGCCGCTCCAGCGCACCGAAGGCCAGGGTGGAATTCTCGGCTTCGCGCTTGGCCAGGGCCAGTCCGCTCAGTTCGGTGAAGAAGGCCGAGCTGAAGCTGATTTCCGAAAGACGCTGGCCGATGTCGTGACTGCTGGTGGGCGTCCCCGCGCGGCGGCTGGGGTGCAGCAGCACCACCATCACATCGCGCGCGGCGCAGGCATGCAGCAAGGGGAAGATCGGGGGATTGGCGGTGAGACCCCCATCCCAGTAGGCCTCGCCATCGATCTCGATGGGCCGGTGCAGCGAGGGCAGGCAGGCCGAGGCCAGCAGCACCTCCACCGACAGGTCGGCATTGCGGAAGATCTTCAGGATGCCGGTGCTGACCTGGGTCGCGGCGATAAAGAGCTTCAACTCGCGCTGCCGGCGCAGACGCTCGAAGTCCACCTGCTCCAGCAGGATGTCGCGCAGCGGGTTGATGTCCAGCGGATTGAGTTGCGTGGGCGAGAAGAAGCGGGTCATCGCCAGCAAGGCCTGCATGCCCGGCATGGGCGTGGGATTGGCCACCACCGGCGCGCCCTCGGCATTGAGGTAGTCCAGCGGCGCACCGGTGGACAACGCGGTCCAGAAGCGCTCCAGCGCGGCCCGCGCACCATCGCGACCGTCCTGTACATAGCCCTGGGCCAGCACCGCCGCATTCATGGCCCCGGCGGAGGCACCACTGATGCCTTCCATGTCCAGCCGCCCGTCTTCCAGCAGGCGGTCCAGCACGCCCCAGGTAAAGGCGCCATGGGAGCCACCACCCTGCAGAGCCAGACTGACGATCTTGTTCGACATGATGTCCTTTTCCTCGGTCACATCCTGCGGGCTGTCATGCCCGGGTCACCACATAAGCTTATGCTGCACTGCACTATCATGGTATAACACGAATACCGCGCTGCCGAAAAGTGGCTGCCAGATGGAAACAAATTGGCAACAAAAAGCAACATGCCGGCACCCACAGGAAACAGCTCGGCCATTGTAACGAAGTAAAGACGTCACGACGGACACTGCAGAGGACACATGAAATCGATTTGCGTATATTGCGGCTCTTCCCCCGGTGCATCGCCCGCCTACGCCGAGGCGGCGCGCAAGCTGGCGCAGGAAATGGTGAAGAACAACATCGCCCTGGTCTATGGCGGCGGCAATGTCGGCCTGATGGGCATCATCGCCAGCGAAGTCATGAAACTCGGGGGCGAAGCCACCGGCGTCATCCCCAAGGCCTTGCTGGACAAGGAACTGGGCCACCACGGCCTGACCCGTCTGCACATCGTCAAGGACATGCACGAACGCAAGGCCATGATGGCCGAGCTTTCCGACGGTTTCGTTGCCATGCCCGGTGGCATGGGGACGCTGGAAGAACTGTTCGAGGTGCTGACCTGGGCGCAGCTGGGCTTCCACTACAAGCCGATCTGCCTGTACAACGTGGAAGGCTTCTACAACAACCTGATCGCCTTCGTCGACCATCTGGTGTCGCAGCGTTTCGTCAGTTCCGACCAGTCCGGGCTGATGATGCATGAAGCCGATCCGGCCACGCTGATCGAGCGCTTCCAGAGCTTCAAACCGACCTACAAGACCAAATGGGCCGATCGCGAAGCGGTGGCCAATCTGGTGCCTTGATCCAAACCCGGTCGCGCCTGCGGCCCTGGAGCGGCTGCAGGTTTTGCAGGATTCATTTCCGTTTCTTCACATTCCTGCGGCAAGCAAAACGCCCGTCCCTCTTGCGAGGCGACGGGCGTTCTCATTTCTTCACTTTTGGCCCAAATCGGGACCTAAGCAGGCTTTTAGGCTCTCAGGCCTCCAGTGCCTGACGGAAGTCGGCCACCAGATCCTCGGTATCTTCCAGGCCCACCGAGACGCGGATGAGCGACTCGGCAATGCCCATGCTGGCACGGCGCTCGGCACCCATCTCGTAGAAGATGGTGTGGGCCACCGGGATCACCAGGGTGCGGGTGTCGCCCAGGTTGCTGGCGGCCACCGCCAGATGCATGCGGTTGAGATAGTCGAAGCAGTCGATGCCGTCCTTCAGTTCGAAGGACATCAGGCTGCCGAAGGAGCGGAACAATGCCTTGGACAAGGCATGCTGCGGATGGGACTCCAGCCCCGGGTAATAGACGGCTGCGACGCGCTCATCGGCTTCCAGCATCTGCGCCACGGCCAGGGCGTTCTTGCATTCGCGCTCCTGGCGCAGGGCCATGGTCTCGGCACCGACGGCGATGTGATGCGCCGCTTCCGGCCCCAGCGTGGCGCCGAAGTCGCGCAGCGCCTTGGCGCGGATCTGCGCCATGCCCCATTGCGGCGCCGGGTTCTTCTTGTAGTTGTCGGCGATGTGCGGATAGCGGGTCCAGTCGTATTCGCCGGTATCGGTCAGCGCGCCACCCAGCGCATTGCCGTGACCACCGATGGACTTGGTCAGCGAATTGACCACCAGCCCGGCGCCCACCGTCTTGGGACGGAACAGGTAGGGCGAGGTCATGGTGTTGTCCACCACGTAGAGGATGCCGCGCTCACGGCACAGCTCGCCGATGCGCTTCAGGTCCGCCACCTGGGTGCGCGGATTGGCGATGGTCTCGACGAACACCAGGCGGGTCTGGGGCGTGATGGCCGCTTCCACATTCTTCACATCGGTGGCGTCCACCATGGACACCTTGGCGCCCTGCGCGCCGACTGTCATCCACAGGCTATTGGTATTGCCGAACAGGAAAGCCGAGGACACCACATGGTCGCCCTCGCGCAGCAGACCCTGAACGATGGCGCCGATGGCGGCCATGCCGGTGGCGAAGCAGATGGTGGACTTGCCGTCTTCCATCTTGGTGATCTTCTCTTCCAGCGCCGACACTGTCGGGTTGCCCTGGCGACCGTAGCGATAGCCCGGCTGCTTGCCCTGGAAGACTTCGGCCAGCTGGCGCGCGTCTTCATAGCCGAAGGTCACGGAAGTGTGGATGGGCTTGTGCAGCGAGCCATGCTCGATGCCCTTCTGGCGGTCGCTGTGGAGGATGGTGGTGGTAAAGCCGTAGGTCTTTTTATCGTTCATCGCGGGAGTCGGAAATACAGGGTGGGCAGGGGTGGGCAGGATGGCCCCGGCAGCGGCAAGCACGGGCCAAAGGCAAAATGATAAGCCAGTTTCCCACCGGCTGCGCATGAAAGAAAAACGCCGGCGCCGCAGAAGCGGCCACCGGCGTGCTGTTCCAGCCTCTGGTCAGGCGCGGATCAATCCACGCGGGCCAGGTTCAGGTTCAGCTGCGAACGTACTGCATCTTCCAGTGCCGGCTTGGGATTCTTGCGGGCATATTCGATGCGGTCCAGGTATTCCTGGGTGATGTCGCCGGTGATGTAGTGACCGTCGAAGCAGGATGCCTCGAAGTTGCGCAGGGCCGGGTTGGAGTCGGCAATGGCGCGCTTCATGGCTTCCACGTCCTGGTAGACCAGGGCATCGGCGGTGATCTCGCGGCACACTTCCTCTTCGCTGCGGCCGAAGGCGATCAGCTCGTCGCGGGTCGGCATGTCGATACCGTAGACGTTGGGGAACTTCACCGGCGGCGCGGCCGAAGCGAAGATCACGTTCTTGGCGCCGGACTCGCGCGCCATCTGCACGATTTCGCGGCTGGTGGTGCCACGCACGATGGAGTCATCCACCAGCAGCACGTTCTTGCCCTTGAATTCGCTGCCGATGGCATTGAGCTTCTGGCGCACCGACTTCTTGCGCAGGGCCTGGCCCGGCATGATGAAGGTACGGCCGATGTAGCGGTTCTTGATGAAGCCTTCGCGGTACTCGATACCCAGCTTCAGCGCCAGTTCCATGGCGGCCGGACGCGAGGAATCGGGGATCGGCATGACCACGTCGATCTCGCCGTGCTTGAACTGCTTGCGGATCTTCTCGGCCAGGAACTCGCCCATCTTCAGGCGGGCGCCGTAGACCGAGGCGCCGTCGATGATGGAGTCCGGACGGGCCAGGTAGACGTATTCGAAGGCACAGGGGTTCAGCGACGGGTTCTCGGCGCATTGCTGGTTGTACAGCTTGCCGTCGTTGTCGATGAAGATCGCTTCACCCGGGTTGACGTCGCGCAGGAAGCGGAAGCCCATGCCTTCCAGGGCCACCGATTCGCTGGCCATCATGTATTCGATGCCCTTGTCGCTTTCGTTGAAGCCCAGGCACATCGGACGGATGCCGTACGGATCGCGGAAGCCCAGGAGACCGTAACCGGCGATCTGCGCCACCACGGCGTAGGAGCCGCGCACGCGCTTGTGCACCATGGCCACGGCCTTGAAGAGTGCGGCCGGGTCCAGCGAGTAGCCGGTGGTGGCCTGCTGGATTTCGTGGGCCAGCACGTTCAGGAGCACTTCGGTATCGGAATCGGTGTTGATGTGGCGGCGATCGTTCTTGAACATCTCGATCTTCAACTGTTCCGCATTGGTCAGGTTGCCGTTGTGCGCCAGGATGATGCCGAAGGGGGCATTGACGTAGAACGGTTGCGCCTCTTCTTCCGAGGAAGAGCTGCCAGCGGTCGGGTAACGCACCTGGCCGATGCCGGTGTTGCCGGGCAGCGAGCGCATGTTGCGGGTACGGAACACGTCGCGCACCAGGCCATTGGCCTTGTGCATCGAGAAACCGTTGCTGTGGTTGGTTGCGATGCCCGCTGCATCCTGGCCGCGGTGCTGCAGCAGCAGCAGCGCGTCATACAGCATCTGGTTGACGGGGCTATGAGAGACGATACCGACGATGCCACACATGGTGGACTCCTAACGAAGAACGAAAACGAAAATGAACCACGACTGCAAGCGACGACCGATGCGCCCTGCCACGGGATCTGCCCGCGGCAGCGGCATCAGACAGGGGGTGAAAAATTCACATGCTCGGCCAGTTTTCCCGGCAGGTAGGGCAGCACGGCCTGCGCACCCTGTTCAACCCAGGGGCTGAACCTGGCCTCTTTCCAGAACGGCTGTTGCGGAATCGAGGTCGTGCCGCACAGCAATGCCACCGCCACCACCAGCAGGACGCCACGCGCCACGCCGAAAATACTGCCCAATGTCCTGTCCAGCATGGTCAGGCCGGTCGCCTTGACCAGCTCACTCAATGTCTTGGCCACCAGCGCCATCAACAGGCGCGTCCCGATGAACAAGGCCACGAAGGCGACGATGAGTCGCGTCAATTCGCCCGGCACCACATCCGGCAGCATCGTCGAAAGCGCCTCGCCATACATGTTGGCCACCACCAGCGCCACGATCCAGCCGGCCAGCGACAACACCTCGCGCACCAGTCCGCGCAGGGTGCCGATGATCACGGAACACGCCAGGATCAGCAGCACCAGGTAGTCAAATATCGTCACGATGACAACAATATGCGGCTATCTGCAGCCAATTTCAAGCAGGAACAATAGTAGCATTCAAGCCCAGCTTCTTGATTCGGCTTCCCATGCGTTCGGCTTCATCGCGGCTGCCGAAGGGACCGACGCGGATGCGCGTGCGTTCGCCGGCCTGGGTCGCGATCTTTTGCGTGTAGGAGTGAATACCTGCTGCGTTGAGCTTGTTGCGCAATTCATTGACCTTGTCCTGGGTCGCCAGCGCGGCGACCTGGATGACGAACTTGCCCCCGGTGGCGGCCGGCTTCTTCTCTGCCGGCGCAGCAGCTGCACCGCCCGCTGCACCGGACTTGCCTTCCAGGATCGCCAGCGCACGCGCCGAATCGTCATGGGCGGAGGGCGCTGCTGCCGGCGGGGTGGAGGCCGGGGCCGGGGCCTTGGGCTTGGCGGCTTCCTTCTTCGGCTCTTCCTTGTGCTCGACTGCGATCGGCTTCTTTTCCTCGACCTTGGCCGCAGGCTTGTCGATCACCTTGGGGGCCACGGCCGCCACCGGCGGGCTGGCCGGCTGTGCGGCCGGGGCAGTGGCGGGTTCGGGCGCGATGCTGGCCGGCTCGACGATCTCTTCCTTCTGGTCCAGCGAGGCCTGCTTGGCATCGCCCGCAGAGGCTGGCACCGGGGCCGAGGTTCCGGCCGAGGCCGCCTGGTCCTTGGATGGGATCTGGATGGCGATATCGTCGTTGAGCGGCTTGGGCTCGGAATCGAGGATCATCGGCAACACGATCACCACCGCCAGCGCCAGCGCGACGGCACCGATCAGGCGGCGGCGCGCACGTTTCTTTTCCGGCAACAAGGGATCGGCGGCGGCGTCCTTGCCGGCCTTGGCCCGTCCCCCTGCGGCACGGCCGGAGGTATTGGCGGCGCTACGGCTGCCGCGGCTGCGAATGACGGAAGATTGCTCGTCGGAACGCGAACGGAAAGTACCTTGGTCGGAAGCAGAGTCCTGCTTGTTTTTGCGGAAAAACGAGAACAAGCCCATGCGGAGTCGTCTTGAATTGATCTGAAAATCTTGGAAAACCTGCCCGACCCATCAGGTCGGGGCGCCGCCGGGCGTGGCGGCCGGCTCCGGAAATCGGCTACGGGTTCAGTGCAGACCGGGGCGGCGCGCCTGCATGACGCCGGCCACGGTGAGGAAGGACCCGAAAACCACAATTCTATCATTCTCCCCTGCTCTGCTTAATGCATTTGCATACGCGTCGGCCGGCGAAGTGAAGGTTTCGATGCTGCGCGCCGCGTCCCGCCTGAATTCCGGCGCCACGCCGGCACCCAGCAGGGCGTCCTTGAGCTGTTGCGCAGTGGCCGCGCGCGGCAGCGGCAGGTCGGTCACGCACCAGTGGTCGATCTTGTCCTTCAGATGACCGATGACGCCTTCGATGTCCTTGTCCAGCATGGAGCCGAACACCGCATAGGTGTAGGGGTGAAAGCCCATGTTGTCCAGGTTCTGCGCCAGTGTGGCGGCCGCATGGGGGTTGTGCGCCACGTCCAGGATCACCAGCGGCTGGCCCGGCAGGACCTGGAAGCGGCCCGGCAGCTCCACCGTGGCCAGCCCGGTGCGCACTTCCTGCGCACCTACCGGCAAGACTTCACGCAAGGCTTCCAGCGCGGCCAGGGCGGCCGAGGCGTTCAACAGCTGGTTGGCGCCGCGCAGGCTCGGATAGGCCAGCGAATTGCGACGCATGCCGCGTCCACCGTAGGCCCACTGCTGCTTGTCGCCCTGGTAGTTGAAGTCGCGCCCCATCAGCCACAGGTCGGCGCCGATCTTCTCGGCATGCGCGATCAGGGACTTGGGCGGCAGCGGGTCGCCGCAGACGGCGACCTTGCCGGGACGGAAGATGCCGGCTTTCTCGAAGCCGATTTCTTCGCGGGTCTCGCCCAGGTATTCGGTATGGTCGATGTCGATGCTGGTGACGATGGACACATCGGCATCGATCACGTTGACCGCATCCAGGCGGCCACCCAGGCCGACCTCCAGGATCACCACGTCCTGCCCGGCATCGGCCAGCAGCTTCATGATGGCCAGGGTGGTGAATTCGAAATAGGTCAGGGAGATGTCACCGCGCTGCGCCTCCACCGCCTCGAAGGCCGCGATCAGTTGCGCATCGCTGGCCATGTCGCCGCTGATGCGGGCGCGTTCGTTGAAGTGCAGGAAATGCGGCTTCATGTACAGGCCCACGCGATAGCCGGCGCGCAGCAGGATCGATTCCAGCATGGCGCAGGTGGAGCCCTTGCCGTTGGTACCGGCCACCATGATGACCGGGCAGTCGAACCGGATGTCCAGCTTCTGCTTGACCTGCATGACCCGCTCCAGGCCCATGTCGATCTGCTTGAAGTGGCGTTGTTCCAGCAGGGCCAGCCATTCGCTCAAGGTGGCGGGGGTAGCAGGGCTCGGGGAAGCTTGGGAAGTCATGGCGCGTCTCGGTCGGTGAAGCTACAGCACAAAAACGAAATACGGATTACTGGACAGCTGTTCCGAATGAGGATGACACAAGTGTCCGTTCGTCCTGAGTAGCGGCATCGCCGCGTATCGAAGGCGCTCCGTCCTAGTCCTTCGGCAAGCGCGGGAGCGCCTTCGATACGGCCCTGACCGGGCCTACTCAGGCCGAACGGTAGTCAGACATTCGAAACATGCATGAAAAAACAAGGCCCGGATTTGCACTTCTGCAAATCCGGGCCTGAAGTATATCCGCTTATCAGGAAACCGTTTCGGCAGCCTGGTTTTGCAGCAGGGCCAGCAGACGGGCGATTTCCTCGCGCATCTTGCGGCGGTCGACGATCATGTCGATGGCGCCCTTGGTGACCAGGAATTCGGCACGCTGGAAGCCTTCCGGCAGTTTCTCACGCACCGTGTTCTCGATCACGCGCGGGCCGGCAAAGCCGATCAGGGCGCGGGGTTCGGCCATCACCACGTCGCCCATGAAGGCGAAGGATGCCGACACGCCGCCCATGGTCGGGTCGGTCAGCACGCTGATGAAGGGCAGCTTCTTTTCCGACAGCTTGGTCAGCATGGAGGTGGTCTTGGCCATCTGCATCAGCGACAGCAGGCCTTCCTGCATGCGGGCGCCGCCGGTGGCGGTGATGCAGATGAAGGGGACCTTCTGTTCCAGCGCCGCCTGGGCGCCGCGGGCGAAGCGCTCACCCACCACCGAGCCCATGGAACCGCCCATGAATTCGAATTCGAAGCAAGCCACGACAACCGGCAGGGTCATGATGGCGCCGCCCATGACCACCATGGCATCGGTTTCGCCGGTGGATTCCATGGCGTCCTTGAGACGATCCGGATACTTCTTGCTGTCCTTGAACTTCAGGGTGTCGACCGGCAGGGCTTCCTGGCCGATCTCATAGCGGCCGCCTTCGTCGAGCAGGGCATCGAGACGAGCGCGGGCGCGGATGCGCATGTGGTGGCTGCATTTGGGGCAGACGTGGAGATTGGACTCCAGGTCGGTACGGTACAGCACGGCCTCGCAGGAGGGGCATTTGACCCACAAACCTTCCGGGATGGCCTTGCGGCTGGTGGAGCCGCGTTGAATCTGGGGTGGCAGTAACTTCTCGAGCCAGCTCATAGATACCTCATAGATTTTTCCGGTGGCGCGCATTGTACCAGAGCCGACCGGGGCGGGACGTAAAGCACGGTCATGCTTTCCACCCGGCAAGAAATGAAGGATAGGCGGCTTGCGCCTTATCAAAAGACAAGGCCTCCGGGCGCAGTTCGGTGCACCCGGAGGCCTTCTGTCCGATTACTCCTGCCGGCCAGGCTCAGGCATCGAGCGCCTGGCGAATGCCGGTGACGAAGGTCTGCACCGCCTCGCAGGCTTTCTCCTGCGGGGTATTTTCGAGCTCGGCGATGATGCGGCTGCCGATCACGACCGCGTCGGCCACGCTGCCCACGGTGCGGGCGGTGGCACCGTCGCGGATGCCGAAGCCCACGGCGATGGGCAGCTTGACGTGCTGGCGGATGGCGGCGATGCGCTCGGCCACTTCGGCAGTGTCGATATGGCCGGCACCGGTCACGCCCTTGAGCGAGACGTAATAGCAGAAGCCGCTGCTCACGGCCGCCACCTGGCGGATGCGCTCTTCCGACGAGGTCGGGGCCAGCAGGAAGATCGGGTCCATGCCATTGGCCTGCATCTTCTGGGCGAATTCTTCACATTCCTCGGGCGGATAGTCCACCACGATGGTGCCGTCCACGCCCGCCTCGCTGGCAGCGGCGATGAAGGCATCCACGCCGAAGCGTTCGATGGGGTTGGCATAACCCATCAATACGATGGGGGTATGGGTATTGGTCTTGCGGAATTCGCGCACATAGCCCAGCACGTCATGGGTGCTGATGCCGAACTTCAGGGCCCGCTCGCAGGCGCGCTGGATCACCGGGCCTTCGGCCATGGGGTCGGAGAACGGCACACCCAGTTCGAGGATGTCGACGCCGCCGGCCACCAGCGCGTGCAGCAGCGGCACGGTCAGCTCCGGGGCCGGGTCGCCGGCGGTGATGAAGGTGATCAGGGCCTTGCGCTTCTGCTCGGCCAGTTGGGAAAAGGTAGTCTGGATTCTGGACATGATGGTGAAGTATTTTGTCGAACCAGCCGGCCACCCGTCGGGCAGCCGGCACGCGTCAGGCAGGGTCGGCGATCAGCCCTGGCGCTGTTGCACGGTATGCATGTCCTTGTCCCCACGGCCGGACAGGTTGACCAGCACGATCTGGTCCCGGGGCAGGGTCGCCGCCAGCTTGGCCGCATGGGCCAGGGCATGGCTGGACTCCAGCGCCGGGATGATGCCTTCGATGCGGCAGCAGGTGTTGAAGGCCTGCAGCGCCTCTTCGTCAGTGATGCAGGCATAGCTGGCGCGACCGCTGTCCTTGAGCCATGCGTGTTCCGGCCCCACGCCCGGATAATCCAGGCCGGCCGAGACCGAGTGGGTCTCGATGATCTGGCCATTGGCATCCTGCAGCAGGTAGGTGCGGTTGCCGTGCAGCACACCGGGCGAGCCCAGGGTCAGCGAGGCCGAATGGCGACCGGTATCAAGCCCGTCACCGGCGGCTTCCACGCCGACCAGCTTCACATCGGCATAGTCGATGTAGGGATAGAAGATACCCATGGCATTGGAGCCGCCACCGACGGCCGCCACCACGTAGTCCGGCTGGCGCGAGGCGATCTCGGGCATCTGCTGGATGCACTCGTTGCCGATCACCGACTGGAAGTCGCGCACCATCATCGGGTAGGGGTGCGGCCCGGCCACGGTGCCGATGATGTAGAAGGTGGTCTCGACATTGGTGACCCAGTCGCGCATGGCTTCGTTGAGCGCATCCTTCAGGGTCTTGGAGCCGGATTCCACCGGCACCACCTTGGCGCCCAGCAGGTTCATGCGGTACACGTTCTGCAACTGACGCTTCACGTCTTCCGCGCCCATATAGACGATGCATTCCATGCCGAAACGCGCACAGATGGTGGCCGTGGCCACGCCGTGCTGGCCGGCACCGGTCTCGGCGATGATGCGCTTCTTGCCCATGCGCTTGGCCAGCAATGCCTGGCCGATCACGTTGTTGATCTTGTGGGCGCCGGTGTGGTTGAGGTCTTCGCGCTTGAAGTAGATCTGCGCACCGCCGGCCTGCTCGGACCAGCGCTTGGCGTGGTACACAGGGCTGGGACGGCCGACGAAATGCTTCAGTTCGGTGTGGAATTCGGCGAGGAATTGTTCATCGTGCTGGTAACGGGCATAGGCCTCGCGCAGCTCGTTCAGGGCCAGGGTCAGGGTTTCGGAGACGAAGCTGCCGCCGTAGGGGCCGAAGTGGCCACGCGCGTCCGGCAGGTTGTAGTGGGCCGACTGGTGCAGGGCGGCGACGGGAACGGCCTGGCGCTCGGCAAAGCTGCCGAGGGGGTTCAATTCTTTCATGGGTTTCCTCTGAATCTCGTACTGCGTACTGTATGGGGAGTGCTACGCCGGGGTAGCGTCCGCCAGACGCACGGCCTGGATGAAGGCCTCGATCCTGGCGGCATCCTTGATGCCCTTGGCGGCTTCGACACCACTGCTGATATCGACCGCGTAGGGACGAACGCGGGTCACCGCCTCAGTGACGTTGTGTACGCTCAAGCCACCACTCAAAACGGCCCGAGGCGCGAGTTCTTTTGGAATGAGAGACCAATCGAAAACCTTTCCACTGCCGCCGTACTCCTCGACCAGGGTGTCGAGCAGCAGTCCGGTGAAAAACGGACTGGCGGAGCGATATGCCTGTTCATATTCTAACAAATCCGAGGGCTGCGTCGAACTTCCTATTCTGGCCGCGCGCATGAAGGGTCTGACAACGGCGCGAGCGATCGCGGCGCAGTTCTCGGGCGTTTCGTCGCCGTGGAACTGCAATATCGTCAGGGGCGCCTCGGCCAACACCTGTTGCACCTCTTCCAGGGTCGGGTTGACGAACAGGCCGACGATGCTCACCAGCGGCGGCACCGCCCGCGCCAGCTCGCCGGCACGTTGCGGCGTGACATAGCGCGGGCTTTTTGGATAGAACACCAGGCCCAGCGCATCGGCGCCAGCGGCCACGGTGGCACGGACATCCTCTTCGCGGGTCAGTCCACAGATCTTGATACGGGTACGCAAGCTCATCGATATTGCCTTTTTGCAAGAATTTCAGGGGTGCGCGCAGCGGCCCAACGCGCTACAGCCAGGGCCAGGAGCGATTCTCCTGCGGCAGCGCCCAGGCATCCGGATAGTCTACCCGCGCCAGGTAGAGGCCGTCCGGCATGAAGGTCGGGGCGGCCCGGCTGCGGTCGCGCAGGGCCAGCACCTGCCCTATCCACTCCGGCCCCTGCTTGCCGCTGCCGACCACGATCAGCGAGCCGACGATGTTGCGCACCATGTGATGCAGGAAAGCATTGGCCTTGAGCGTGAAGACGATCATGTCGCCATGGCGACGCACGGCGATGCTTTCCATCTTGCGCACCGGCGACTTGGCCTGGCACTCCACGGCCCGGAAGCTGGTGAAATCGTGCTCGCCAATCAGGTGCTGGGCCGCGCGGTGCATGCGGTCGGCGTCCAGCGGGCGGAAGGTCCAGCCGGCCTTGCCGGCCAGCAGCGGCGAACGGACCGCATGGTTGTAGAGCACGTAGTGATAGGTACGGGCGATGGCCGAAAAGCGCGCATGGAAACCGAACTGCGCCAGCTGCGCCGCCCCTTCGCGCTCGGCGCCATGCAGCGCGGCGACCTCGCCAGTGCCGACACCGGCAGCGGCGCTGGCGTCGGCAATGGCCGCATCATCCACGTAAGGCAGCTCGCAAGCCCAGCGCACTGCAATCGTCGGCGGCAGGAAGGCGTTGGTGCCGCGTACCCAGGAAAAGCTGTCGCGGGCGATGGCGGTGTCGAAATGGACCACCTGCTCCAGCGCATGCACGCCGGAGTCGGTGCGGCCGGCGCAGGTAGTGGCGATGGGCTGGGTGCTGAAGCGCAGCAGGGCCGCTTCCAGCTGATCCTGCACGGTCTGGCGGTGCGGCTGGGTCTGCCAGCCCTGCCAGCAGGCGCCGTCGTATTGCACGCCCAGTACCACGCGGCGCAGGCCGTCGGCCTGGGGGGGAATGTCTGTCATGGTGATCACTGCAGGCCGCCCTTGCGCTGCTTGCCAGGCTCAGGCGGCACGATGAAAACAAACGGGCAGCTCATGCGAGCTGCCCGCGAGATGAAGCTATTGTAATCGCTGCGGCCGTGGGCTTCAGCCCAGGGCGGCCATCATTTGCTTGGCACGTGCGATCTGGGCATCGTTGCCGCCGCGCATGACTTCTTCCAGCAATTCGCGAGCACCTTCCTTGTCGCCGATTTCCTCATAGGCGGCAGCCAGGTCGAGCTTGGTCGTCATCTCGGCCTCGAAGGCGGACTCTTCATCTTCTTCCAGCAGGTTGGTGGACGCTGGCGCTGCGTCCTCCTCCGGCAGGCTCAGGTCCAGATCGGCCAGATCCGTAGCGGGAGCGGGAGCAGGTGAAGCGGGCGCCTCATCCAGGCTGTCCAGCAGGGCCGATGCCGAGGTGGCGCCGCTCGATGCCGGCAGGATGGGCTCGTTGGCGTCGGGCTTGGCACCGTTTTCCAGGTCCAGGTCGAAATCGATGTCCTTGCCCAGGTCCATGGCCGCGCCTGCCGGCGGGGTCGACGTGGCTTGCAGCTCGGCGCCCTTGAAGTCGCTGAGGTCGAACTCCATGCCCTGCTCTTCCTCGCTGCCGAGGATCGGTTCCTCTTCGGCCGGGACACCACCGTACAGCGGATTGGTGGGATCGACTTCCAGGCCCAGGGCTGCGGCCTTGACCCAGGTTTCGTTGAGCCCACCGCTGAGCTGATGCAGGTCGAGCGCGACCTTGTTGAAGTTCGCCACATCGCCGCGCTTGGCATAGATTTCCAGCAGCTTGGCGTGCAGCGCCTGGCGCTCGGGCGTTGTCTGCAGGGCCAGCTTGAGAATGTCCTCGGCCTGCTCGTCACGGCCATAGGCGATGTACATGTCGGCTTCGGAGATCGGATCGACCGGCTCTTCCGGAACCACGGCGGCCACCGGAGCTGCCTCCTCGACCACGGGCGCGACGACCGCTACGGTCGCCGGAACCTCGGGTTCTGCTTCAGGCTCCGTTGCAACCACCGCTGCCGCAGCCGCTGCTGCAGGTGCAGGCGAAGCAGGCTCGGGTTCGACGGCAGGTTCGACGGCGCCTTCCTCGGACTTCTTCTTGCGACGACGCATGGCCAGCACACCACCACCGGCGGCCAGCAGCGCGACCAGCACACCGGCACCGATCAGGAAGGCGGGATTTTCCTTCACCTTGTCAACGAAGCTGCCACCGTTCTTGTCTGCCGGTTTGGCGCTGGCTGCCGGCGGCGTAGTCGACGAAGCGACTGCTGCAGCCGGCGCCGTTGCAGGTTCAGGCGCAGGGGTTGCGGGCGCATCGGCCGGCTTGTCCTCGGCCTTGGGTGCGGCGGCGTCGGCGGCCGGCTTGGCGGCTTCGCCCTCCTTCGGTTGTTGCGCGCTCAGTTCGGCGATGGTCTTGTTCTTCAGCTCCAGCAGTTTCTGGAGGTTGTCGACGTTCTTTTCCAGGTCCTTGACGCGGTCATTGGCCTCGGCCAGTGCGCGCTCGCTGGCGGCCTTGTCTTCGGCAGCAGCGCCGGCGCTGCCGGTCTTGCCATTGCCCTTGTTGGCGCGGGACAGCTCCAGGCGATCACGCGCCGACTGGGTGCCGGAACGTTCTTCCACCCGCGTGGTGATTTTGCCGCCGCCACTCTGGCGGCTGGTGCCGGGCTTGCCGGCCGGTGCGTTGGCGACCTGGCCGGCCAGCTTGTTGCGGTAGGCGTTGAAGTCCTGCGCCTGCGCCACGACCATGCCGCGTGCCTCATCGCGGTCGACGGCGGCGGCGGTGGGCTGATCGGGAATGCTGAGGATCCTGCCGGCGCGCAGGCGGTTGATGTTGTTGCCCTGGAAGGCGTCGGGATTGGCGCGATACAGGGCGATGAGCATCTGGTCCAGCGAGACATTGGCCGGCTGGTTGCGGGCGGCAATCGCGCCCAGGGTATCGCCCTGCTTGACGCGGTAGTCGGCGCTCTTACCGGCAGCAGCCGGCGCAGCGGCCGCTGACGGACTAGACGCGGCCGGCTGGGCCACCGTCCCCGTGGCGCTTTGCGTCGCCGGCCGGGAAGCGGCAAGCGCGTCCGGGCTGGCCGAGGCCGGGGTATCGGCAGGCGATGCCTGCTGGCGACGGATCAGTTCCTCGGCCAGGGCCGATGGTGCAGGCCGCTGGACGATGGTGGTCGCGGGCTCTTCGCCGCTGACCGGGATCGGGGTGCTGCTGGCGGCAGGGGCGGCAGGAGCGGCAGCGGGTGCAGCAGCCTGTGCTGGTGCTGGTGCTGGCGCGGGGGTCGGCGCGGCAGTGGCGGCCGGTGCAGCCTGGGCAGCGGTCGGTTCAGAATCGGCAGCCGGGGCAGCCGATGCAGCCGGCGTGGTCGCCGCAGCAGGGGCTGTGGGGGCGGCCGCAGCGCTTGCTGCAGCCTCGCTACGGGAGGACGAACCGTTGGTCGCGCCGGCATTGCCCGGCGTCAGCGGTGCCACCTGGGCGTTGCGCGGTGCCTTGCTGTCAGGTGGATCAAGCAGGAAGGTATATTCACGCAGCAGGCGGGAATCGCCCGCGCTCAATTCCATCAGGAGGTCGACAAACGGATCACTGACCGGCTGGGAAGAGCTGATACGGATGAAGTGACGCCCCTGGCGCTGTTCGACCACGAAGGATAGCGAACCCAGTACCGGGTTGTAATCCATGTTGGCGCGGCGGAAGGCCTCGGCCGGTGCCAGGCGGGCCGACAGCTTGCCGGCCTCGTCTGCGCTCACGGAAGTGACCTCGATCTCGGCCCGCAACGGCTGGCCCAGCGAGGACAGCACGGTCAGCTTGCCCAGTCCGGCCGCCTGCGCGCCCAGCGGCAAGGCCAGGGCCAGCGCAACGGCGGCGCTCAGGGTCTTCATCTGGGACAGGGGAAGCTTCTTGTTAGTATTCAGAGGCATGTTTTATATGGCTTAGAGAAACGTTCCGCTTGAAACCCGTCACGCTCGCGTTCTACCCGGTGGAAGCCGTGAATGGGGCATGTGCCGCGCAGCCTTGCTGTGGGCCGTCGCTGCTGCTGTCCCTGCAGCCCTTGCTGTCTTGAAAGCATTCTTTTGCAGCTCAGGGAACGGAAATGCAGATCCATTTCATCAAATCCAGCAGGCGCCCGGCGGTGGCGCTGCCATGTTGGTTTTCATGAAATGAATGGGCTTTTCAAATTAACATCAAGAACTTACACCCGCAAGTGTACTTAACTTCTCAAGATGAGAAAAACCCGCCAGCTTCTCCCTGGGGAAAAGCTGGCGGGCTATTGTTGCAGACTGACAACGGGATAGGCAAGCCCTATTCGCATTGCAGCAACGCACGGCGGTTGCCGGCCGGATATATTTCCGGCCGTCGCATTACTCCAGGTTGCCCAGGATGATGCGCAGCATGCGGCGCAGCGGTTCGGCCGCGCCCCACAGCAACTGGTCGCCGATGACGAAGGCGGAAATGTATTCCGGGCCCTGGTTCAGCTTGCGCACACGGCCCACGCCGATTTCCAGGCCGCCGGTGATGGCTGCCGGGGTCAGTTCCTTGACCGTGATGGCGCGGTCATTGGGAACCCACTTCACCCACTGGTTGCCGGCACGGATGATGGACTCGATCTCGGCCAGGGGCAGGTCGCGCTTCAACTTGATGGTCAGCGCCAGGCTGTGGCAGCGCATGGCACCGATACGCACGCACAGGCCGTCGACCGGGATGATCTTCTCGTTGCCGAGGATCTTGTTGACTTCGGCCTGGCCCTTCCATTCTTCCTTGGACTGACCGTTTTCCAGCTGGGCGTCGATCCAGGGGATCAGGCCGCCGGCCAGCGGCGCGCCGAAGAACTCGGTGGGCACGTCTTCACGGATGGTCTTGGCAACCTTGCGGTCGATGTCCAGGATGGCCGAGGACGGTGTAGCCAGCTCTTCGGACACGGCGGCGTTGATGACGCCCATGCCCTTCAACAGTTCGCGCATGTGGTTGGCGCCGCCACCGGAGGCTGCCTGGTAGGTCATGGAGCTGACCCACTCGACCAGGCCTTCCTTGAACAGGCCACCCACGCCCATCAACAGGATGGAGTTGGTGCAGTTGCCACCGATGTAGTTCTTCACGCCCTTGGCCAGTGCGTCCTTGATGACGTTGTTGTTGACCGGGTCCAGCACGATCACGGCATCATCCTTCATGCGCAGCGAGGAGGCGGCGTCGATCCAGTAGCCGTCCCAGCCGGCTGCACGCAGCTTGGGGAAGATCTCGTTGGTGTAGTCGCCACCCTGTGCGGTAATGATGATGTCGCATTTCTTCAGCTCATCGATGCTGTTGGCGTCTTTGAGCGTCGTTGCCGTTTTGGCAAACGACGGCGCTTTGCCGCCCGCATTCGAAGTCGAGAAAAATACCGGTTCGATGTGATCGAAATCACCCTCGTCCTGCATGCGTTGCATCAGGACCGAACCCACCATTCCACGCCAGCCAACCAAACCAACCAGTTTCATCATCTTTCCCTATTTAGAACATCCATGGTGAACAACTCAGATTGAACACATATGCGCCGGACCATCCGGCATTCCAGGCGCCCCGCCCTGCCCGGCTTGTGCGGGCAGACGAGGCACTGAGCTTACGCGAGGGCCTTGACCACGGCCTCGCCCATCTGCTGGGTGTTGACCTTGGTGCAGCCTTCTTCATAAATATCGGCGGTGCGCAGACCTTGCGCAAGCACTTTCTTCACGGCGTTCTCGATACGGTCGGCCTGTTCGGCACGGTTCAGCGAGAAACGCAGCATCATCGCCGCCGACAGGATGGTCGCCAGCGGATTGGCGATACCCTTGCCAGCGATGTCCGGTGCCGAGCCGTGCGAGGGCTCGTACAGGCCCTTGTTGTTGGCATCCAGCGAAGCCGAGGGCAGCATGCCGATGGAACCGGTCAGCATGGCGGCGGCGTCGGAGAGGATGTCGCCGAACATGTTGCCGGTGACGATGACGTCGAAGTTCTTCGGCGCCTTCACCAGTTGCATGGCGGCGTTGTCCACGTACATGTGCGACAGCTCCACGTCCGGGTATTCCTTGCCCACTTCGGTGACGACGTCTTTCCAGAACTGGAAGGTCTCCAGTACGTTGGCCTTGTCCACGCTGCACAGGCGCTTGCCGCGCTTGGCCGCGGCCTGGAAGGCGACATGCGCGATACGGCGGATTTCCGGTTCCGAATAGCGCATGGTATCAAATCCTTCACGTGCACCCTTGAAAGGACCGTCCGGCGCTTCGCGCATGCCACGCGGCTGGCCGAAATAGATGTCGCCGTTCAGTTCGCGCACGATCAGGATGTCCAGGTTGGCCACCAGCTCGGGCTTCAACGACGAAGCACCGGTCAGTTCCGGATAGCAGATGGCGGGACGGAAGTTGGCAAACAGCTGCAGGTGCTTGCGCAGGCCCAGGATGGCCTGCTCCGGACGCAGGGCGCGCTCCAGCTTGTCGTACTTCCAGTCGCCGACTGCGCCGAAGAGGATGGCGTCGGCTTCCTTGGCCAGCTTCAGGGTGCCATCCGGCAGCGGGTGGCCGTGGGCCTCGTAGCCGGCGCCGCCGACCGGGGCCGATTCCATCTCGAACTTCTCGTCCAGTGCATTGAGCACACGCACGGCTTCATCGACGATTTCAGGACCGATGCCGTCGCCCGGCAGGATAGCAATCTTCATGGCTTCTCTTTCTCAGTTATGCAGCGAATTCGGGTTATCAATGACAAGGGCGGTCATCTGACCGCCCTTTGCTGTTGTTTCAACGATCCTGTCAGATCGTGTTGCTCAGCCAGGGCTGTTCGTGCAGGTGTTTCTCTTCGTAGGCACGAATGGTGTCGGCTTTGCGTAGGGTCAGGCCAATGTCGTCGAAACCGTTGAGCAGGCAATACTTGCGGAACTCGCTGATCTCGAACGGGAAGGCCTGGCTGCCATTGGTGGTGCTGACGACCTGCTTTTCCAGGTCGATGACCAGGCGGTAACCCGGGAAGGCCTTGACTTCATTGAACAGGTGATCGACCTGTTGCTCGGTCAGGACGATGGGCAGCAGACCGTTCTTGTAGCAGTTGTTGAAGAAGATGTCGGCAAAGCTGGGCGCGATCACCGCGCGGAAGCCGAACTGGTCCAGCGCCCACGGCGCGTGCTCGCGCGAGGAACCGCAGCCGAAGTTCTTGCGCGACAGCAGGATCGAAGCGCCCTGATAGCGCTCCTGGTTGAGCACGAAGTCCGGGTTCAGCGGGCGCTTGCTGTTGTCCATGCCCGGCTCGCCATGATCCAGGTAACGCCATTCGTCGAACAGGTTGGGGCCGAAGCCGCTGCGCTTGATCGACTTCAGGAACTGCTTGGGGATGATCGCATCGGTATCGACGTTGGCGCGATCTAGCGGCGCCACCAGTCCTTCGTGCAGGATAAATTTATTCATGGTCTTGACCTTGGGTCGGACGGGCGATCCGGCCGCCCAGTCCTTCCTGATTTCTGTTCAAAAACTGAAGCGACGGGCCACATGGCCCGCTTCCGGCGCTTACAGCGAGCGCACATCCACAAAGTGACCGGCGATGCCGGCCGCCGCGGCCATGGCCGGGCTCACCAGGTGGGTACGGCCACCGGCACCCTGGCGACCTTCGAAGTTGCGGTTCGAGGTCGAGGCGCAGCGTTCGCCCGGTTCCAGGCGGTCGGCGTTCATGGCCAGGCACATGGAGCAGCCCGGTTCGCGCCATTCGAAGCCGGCGTCGCGGAAGATCTTGTCCAGGCCTTCGCGCTCGGCCTGTTCCTTGACCAGGCCGGAGCCCGGCACCACCATCGCCAGCTTGACGTTGGAGGCGCGGAACTTGCCGCGCACCACCTTGGCGGCTTCGCGCAGGTCTTCGATGCGGGAATTGGTACAGGAGCCGATGAAGACCTTGTCGATGCGGATATCCTCGATCGGGGTATTGGGCTTCAGGGCCATGTAGGCCAGGGCCTTTTCCATACCGTCGCGCTTGGTGGCATCCTTTTCCTTGTCCGGATCGGGGACGCGGGCATCCACGGCCACCACCATCTCGGGCGAGGTGCCCCAGGTGACTTGCGGCTTGATGTCGGCAGCATTGAGCGTGACCACCATGTCGAACTTGGCACCCTGGTCGGAATGCAGCGTGCGCCAATAGGACACGGCGCGCTCCCAGTGCGGGCCGGAGGGCGAATAAGGACGGCCCTTGAGGTAATTCAACGTGGTGTCGTCGAAGGCCACCATGCCGGCACGGGCACCGGCTTCGATGGCCATGTTGCAGACCGTCATGCGGCCTTCCATGGACAGCGAGCGGATGGTCGAGCCAGCGAATTCGATCGCATAACCGGTACCACCGGCCGTGCCGATCTTGCCGATGATGGCCAGCACGATGTCCTTGGCGGTCACGCCGGCCGGCAGTGCGCCGTCGACCTGGACCAGCATGGACTTGGACTTGCGCGCCAGCAGCGTCTGCGTGGCCAGCACGTGTTCCACCTCGGAGGTACCGATGCCATGGGCCAGCGCGGCGAAGGCGCCGTGGGTGGAAGTGTGCGAGTCACCGCAGACCACCGTCATGCCCGGCAGCGTGGCGCCCTGCTCGGGGCCGATCACGTGCACGATGCCCTGACGCTTGTCGTTCATGCCGAAGTAGGTCAGGTTGTATTCCTTGGCGTTGCCGTCCAGCGTCTCCACCTGCAGGCGCGAGATGGGGTCGGCGATGCCGTGGGCGCGGTCGGTGGTGGGGACGTTGTGGTCCGCCACCATCAGGTTGGCCGAATTGCGCCAGGGTTGACGACCGGCTAGCTTGAGGCCTTCGAAGGCTTGCGGGCTGGTCACTTCATGGAGCAGGTGGCGGTCGATATACAGGATGGCGGTGCCGTCATCTTCCGTATGAACGACGTGCGACTCCCAGAGTTTGTCGTAGAGCGTCTTGAGCATGTTGCGGTCCGGCGGAACTGGAAAGGGGTGCTGATCGGGAAAAATAGCTTTTGATTATGCCATAAAGCGAAGGGTCTGACCTCCTTGCCGTGTTTTCCGCCGCGTCGCCACAACAGGCAATAATGCTGCAAGGCAGCAGAAAAAGCGCAGAAGTTGCGGCCCACATGAAAAATCCGGCATTTCCCCATCCCGTCGGGGCCATGCCGGATTGCGATACCGTCTGCAGCGAGGTTCAGTGCTCAGCGCTTGCGGGTCTGCTGGTACAAGGGATCGACACGCTGCGCATAGACCGTCAGGTCGGCAATGCGCTCACTGCTGGAGGGGTGGGTCGACATGAACTTCATCGGCTCGTCCCCGCCCAGGCTGGCCATCTTCTGCCACAGGGTCACCGCCGCCTTGGGATCATAGCCGCCACGTGCGGCCAGTTCCACGCCGATGCGATCGGCCTCGGTCTCGTTGGCGCGCGAATTGGGCAAGCCCATCAGGCCCATGTAGAGATACTGGCCACCCTGCTTGCCCACGTCGCCCAGCCCCAGCAGGGCCGCACCGATGGAAATGGCCGAATTGGCCACTACCTGCTGCGAGGCGCGCTCGCGGGCATGCTCGCGCAGGGCGTGGGCGATCTCGTGGCCCATCACGGCGGCCAGTTCATCGTCGGTGATCTTGAGCTTGTCGATCAGGCCGGTATAGACCGCGATCTTGCCGCCCGGCATGCACCAGGCATTGGTTTCGTCCGAGGTCAGGACATTGACTTCCCAGTTCCACTTCAGCGCATCGGGGCGGAACACCCCGGTCTGCGGGATCAGGCGATTGGCGATGGCGCGCACCCGCTGCACTTGCGCGGCGTTGCGGTTGAGCAGGCCCTTGCCCTTGGCCTCGGCCAATACCTGCGCATATTCCTTGCTGGATGCCGCTTCCATCTCGGCCGAGGACACCAGCATCTGCTGCTTGCGCTCGATGCCCACGGCACCGCCCTGGGTGGTCTGTACGGTCTCGCATGCCACCAGGCCCACCAGGGCTGCGGCCAGCAGACTGTTCTTGATGATAGGTTTGAGCTTCATGCCCGCCTCCATTGAATAATTGATCTTGATTCCGGGTCAGCCGGTGGGCAGGCCAGCACGCGCCCGCCCACCGTGAGCGGCTTCGACCCGGACAGCCGCAAATTGTTTCAGGCAGGAAAAAGCCGGCGACCGCTTGCGCGATGGCCGGCTTGCGCTCGGTCCTGCCCGGTTCAGCGCAGCGCCGGTGTATCGACCTTCACATCACCGCACTGGGCGCGGTTGCGCAAGGCGTGGTCCATCAGCACCAGGGCCAGCATGGCTTCGGCGATGGGCGTGGCGCGGATGCCCACGCAGGGGTCATGGCGACCGAAGGTTTCCACCGCGATCGGCTGGCCGTTCTTGTCGATGGAAGGGCGCGGGGTGCGGATGCTGGAAGTGGGCTTGATGGCAATGGAGGCCGTGATGTCCTGGCCGGTCGAGATGCCGCCCAGGATGCCGCCGGCGTTGTTGCCGACGAAGCCTTCCGGCGTGAGCGCATCGCCGTGCTCGGAACCCTTCTGCGCCACCGAGCGGAAGCCGGCGCCGATTTCCACGCCCTTGACGGCGTTGATACCCATCAGGGCAAAGGCGATCTCGGCGTCCAGCTTGTCATACAGCGGCTCACCCAGGCCAACAGGCACGTTCTGCGCCACCACGTCGATGCGCGCACCGATGGAATCGCCGTCCTTGCGCAGGGCGTCCATGTAGTCTTCCAGGCGCCCGATGATGCTGGCATTGGCGGCGAAGAAGGGATTGTTGGGTACATGCTCCCAGGATTCGAAGGGAATCGCGATCTCGCCCAGCTGGCTCATGCACCCCTTGAAGGTGGTGCCGTACTTCTCGAACAGCCACTTCTTGGCGATGGCCGCCGCGCCCACCACCGGTGCGGTCAGGCGTGCCGAGGAACGGCCACCGCCGCGGGGATCGCGGATGCCGTACTTGTGCCAGTAGGTGTAGTCGGCATGACCGGGACGGAAGGTGTCGAGGATATTGCCGTAGTCCTTGCTGCGCTGGTCCTGGTTGCGGATCAGCAGCGCAATCGGGGTACCGGTGGTCTTGCCCTCATAGACACCGGAGAGAATCTCGACGGTATCGGGCTCCTGGCGCTGGGTGACGTGGCGCGAGGTACCAGGCCGACGACGATCCAGTTCCGGCTGGATATCGGCTTCCGACAGCGTCATGCCCGGGGGGCAGCCATCGATCACGCAGCCGATGGCCGGGCCGTGGGATTCGCCGAAGGTGGTGACGGTGAAGAGCGTGCCGAAGGTATTGCCGGACATGATGGAATTCGCGCAAAAGGGGAGAAAGACGCGATTTTACCAGCCTCGGGCGCCGCCGACGAGCCACGGCACCCTCCCCGCCTGCCGCCTACTTCCAGTCGCCGCGCAGTTCGCGCACCTTTTCCTGCAGCAGCTCGGGGCTGACCTGCTCGGCCGGGATGGGCTCGCCGGCCACCAGTTCCAGCCGCGAGAACAAGCCGCGCCGGAAGGTGCGCGTGACCGGGTTGCTGGGATCGCGCGAGAACAGGCTACCCCACAAGCCGCGCAAGGCCAGCGGCACCACCGGCACCGGGCTGCGGTCGATGATCTTCTGCACGCCGCCCCGGAAGGGGTTGAGCTCGCCATCACGCGTCAGTTTTCCCTCAGGGAAGATGCACACCAATTCACCCTCGTGCAAGGCCTGGGCGATATCGACGAAGGCCTTCTCGGTCAGCCAGGGGTCGGCCTTGACCGGTGCAATCGGGATCGCCCGCACATTGCGGAACAGCCAGGCCATCACCGGTATCCGGAAGATCTGGTAATCCATCACGAAGCGCACCGGGCGCGGGCTGGCCGCCATGATGGCGATGGCATCGACATAGCTCACATGGTTGCACACCAGCACCGCCGCGCCCTGGTCGGGAATGGCCTGGCCATTGACGATGCGCACCCGGTAGAAGGTATGGATCAACAGCCAGGCCAGGAAGCGGATCAGGAATTCCGGCACCAGCGAGAAGATGTAGACCGCCACCACGCCGTTCATGATGGCCGTGGCCAGGAAGATCTGCGGAATCGTCATCCCTGATTTCAGCATGACCATGGCCACCAGCGCCGACACCACCATGAACAGCGAATTCATGATGTTCATCCCGGCGATGGTGCGCGAGACGTGGGCCGGATCGCAGCGGGTCTGGATCAGCGCAAACAGCGGCACGATGTAGAGCCCGCCGAACAGGCCGATGCCCAGGCAATCACCGAGGATGCGCCAGCTGCCGCCGTGCGCCAGGAAACCGCCGAGGTCCAGCATCGCCGCCGGCGTCACGTAGGCCTGGCTGGCAAAATACAGCTCCAGCCCGAAGACCGACAGGCCGATGGAGCCGAAGGGCACCAGTCCGATTTCCACCTTGTGGCCCGACAGCCGCTCGCACAGCAGCGAACCCACGCCGATGCCCACCGAGAACACCGCCAGCAGCAGCACGAAGACGCTGTGATCGCCGTGCAGGTAGTTCTTCGCATAGACAGGGAATTGCGCCAGCATGATGGCGCCATAGAACCAGAACCAGGAATTGCCCAGCAGCGACAGGAACACCGGCCGGTTGCGGCGCGAGAAACCGAGATTGCGCACCGTTTCCGTGAAGGGATTCCAGTTCACCCTCAGCTCCGGCGCCGGAGCCGGCGAAAGCGGAATGCGCAGGCTGGCCAGCCAGCCCAGCACGGCAATGCCGATGGTCACGCCAGCCACCAGTTGCAGCCCCCAGGGCTTGTGCACCACCAGCACCGCGCCCAGGATTTCCCCCAGCAGGATGCCGACGAAGGTCCCCATCTCGATCAGGCCATTGCCGCCGATCAGTTCCTCGCGCTTCAACTGCTGCGGCAGGTAGGCATACTTGACCGGCCCGAACAGCGTGGAATGGATGCCCATGCCGACCACCGCCGCAATCAGCAGCCACAGGTGGTGCGTCATCCAGCCATAGGCGGCGATGCCCATGATGACGATTTCCAGCAGCTTCACGAAACGCGCCACGCGGCCCTTTTCCAGCTTGTCGGCCAACTGGCCGGAGGTGGCCGAGAACAGGAAGAACGGCAGGATGAACAAACCCGGGATGAGGTTGTTGAGCAGGCCCGGATCCATCTCGGTCCAGGACAGGGCGTCATAGGTGAGGATGGTCAGCAGCGCGGTCTTGAAGACATTGTCGTTGAGCGCGCCCAGGAACTGGGTCCAGAAGAAGGGAGCGAAACGCCGTTGGGAGAAAAGCGAGAACTGGCTGTTCTTTTGCATGGGCAATCAGGTCAGGGAAACGGAACGCGCAGCCTACGCAGGCCGGGCCGAAATGACAACAACCTCAATGGACAATAAAAAACCGCTCCAGCAGGAACGGTCAGGACCAGGCCGCCTGCGGTGGCAGGCGGCGTCAGCGCAGGAAACGGCAACCGCGACAGCGACGCTCAGGCGTTGCCTTCGCGCTCTTCTTCCTCGGCCGGCCAGTCGCGGATGTAGGCCTTAAGCATCTTGTTCTCGAAGCCTTGCGCATCCAGCACGGCCTTGGCCACGTCGTAGAAGGACATCACGCCCAGCACGGTGCGCGCTTCCATCACGGGCACGTAGCGTGCGTGCTTTTCCAGCATGATGCGGCGCACTTCGTTCAGATCGGTATCGGGGGTGACGGTGATGGGGGCGTCGTTCATGTGCTTGCGCACGGTCGAGCCACCCAGGGCGCCGCCGTTCTTGTGCAGCGTCAGCAGCACTTCGCGGAAGGTCAGCATGCCGACCAGGTCGCCATATTCCATGACCACCAGCGAGCCGATGTCTTTCTCTGCCATCGCGGCGACCGCCTCCTGAATCGGGGTGTCCGGCGTGACGGTGAAGAGAATGTTGCCTTTGACCTTGAGGATTTCAGAGACTTTCATGATGTCGTCCTAGTTGTATGAAGCTGTTTTGACTGTAGGCGATGACGCCCGGAAAATCCAATTCATGGGGGCAACAGGATAACTGATCCTGGATGCCGCCGCTGGCGGGGGCGCGATGCATGCACATGGTACGGTCAAGCGCGCCCTTTGGGCAACCGGCAATCGCGCTGCCATGCAGTATTTCCAGCAATCATGCGAAGCTTGCTTCAGCACAAGGTTTGCATATGCGCGCTGCGCTGACTAAGCTGGAATCGTCAGGACCACCTGGAGAAGCCCATGGCCGCCACCCTGCCCGACCGACACTACGCCAGCTTCAGCGAGTTCTATCCGACCTACCTGAGCGAACATGCGCACCGGGTCAACCGGCAGCTGCACTTCCTGGGGTCGACGCTGGCACTGCTGAGCCTGTTGCTGCTGCTCATCACCCATCAGTGGTGGTGGCTGGCGGTGGCCCTGTTCTGTGGTTACGGCTTTGCCTGGGTCGGGCATTTCATGGTGGAGAAGAACCAGCCGGCCACCTTCCGCCATCCCCTGTATTCCTTCATGGGCGACTGGGTCATGTACTGGCAGATGCTGACCGGGCAGGTCTCGTTCTGAGTGCTCAGCGCTCCCACATGCGGCGCCGCTCATCCAGCGGCACGGCGGCATAGGGCATGGCAGCCACGGTGCTTTGCGCCTGCGCGTCGACGCTGGCAAGGCCTGCGGGGCTGCAGTAGTCATCCAGCGACTGGCCGAGCACGCCGTCGATGGCATCTTCCACCCGCCTCACCAGCGCCTCCTCGTCGCCCGCCTGCGCCAGCACGGCGGGATCGAACACGAACAGCCGATACACCTGGGCCAGCCGGATCGTGCTGGGGTTGGCCACCAGTGTCCAGCGGTCCATGTCATCGGTGATGCGGCGGTTCCAGCCGGTGCGGCGGCTGGTCTCCGGCTTGACCGAGGCCACCCAGCCTTCTTCACTCATCCGGCTCAGCAACTGTTGCAATTCGCCCAGCCCCAGTCGCGTGGCGCGACGCACCTCATCCATGCTCACCACCGCCGACTCCACCCCCACGCGGGCCGCATGCAGGAATTTCAGGACCTTCACCGCATCGATGAACTCCGCCCCCGGCGAGGCCACATGCCACCAGCGCTCGTAGCGCACCACCGGCAGCGCCGCCGTCAGCAGGGCGCCAAACAGGGTGATCATCCACATCATGTAGATCCACACCAGGAAGATCGGCAGCACCGCCACCGTGCCATAGACCATGGTATAGGTCGGGAACTGCATGATGTAGACCGCGAAGAGGCGCTTGGCGATTTCCAGGCCGACACCGGCCAGCAGGCCGCCAGCCAGGGCGTCGCGCCAGTCCACGGTCTGGTTGGGTACGGTGCTGTAGAGCAGCGTATAGGCCAGCGTCGAAAACATCAGCGAGACCAGCGTATAGAAGCCCGCGCCCAGCCACGGCAGGCTCTTGACCGCACCACCGGTGGCGCTGGAGAGGTAGGAGGTCACGCTGATGGACACCCCGATCAAGAGCGGACCCAAGGTGATGATGGCCCAGTACACCAGCACCCGCTGCACCAGCGGACGCGACTTCTTGACCCGCCAGATCTGGTTGAACACGCTCTCGATGGTGGACATGGTCAGCACCGAGGTCAGGATCAGCACCACCCCGCCCACCGCCGAGATGCGTGCCGACTTGGCCGCGAACTGGTTCAGGTAACCCAGGATGGTATTGGCCACCCCCTTGGGCATGAGGTTTTCGACGAAATAGGCTTCCAGCGAAGCGCGGAAGGTCGAGAACAGCGGGAAGGCCGTAAACAGCGCCAGCGCGATGGTCAGCACCGGCACCAGCGAGAGGATCGTAGTGAAGGTCAGGCTGCCGGCCACCTGGGGCAGGCGATCCTCGCGCAGTCGCCGGCCGGCGAAGCGCAACAGATCGCTCAACTGTTCTCGGGACAGACCACGCATACGGGAAAAGGGAAAACGCAAAGAGGGCATCGGTTCGACTTCATGGGGTGACGGCAAGCAACAGCGCCACACCCGGGTTCTTTCCCGCCGCCAGGCGGCAGGATGACAAGTTTGGCGATTATCGCCCAAGCCGCCGGCAAAATCCCGCAAAAATCAAAGCTGAATCCTAAAGTTGCAGTTATGACCTCAATGATGCGCAGCAAAAGGCAGCAGTCGAGGAGATTTCTCTCTTTTTCCCTCACGCTGGGAGGAAAAAAACGGAAATATAATAAGTTACATGATGACCAGCTCCTCCCCCTCTTCCGTGAACGCTCCCCCCAACGCCACCATCCTGGTGCTCTACTATTCGCGCCATGGCGCCACCCGCAAGCTGGCCGAACTGATCGCCCAGGGCGTGGAAAGCGTCCCCGGCTGCGATGCCCGCCTGCGTACCGTGCCGGCGGTCTCCACCGTCACCGAGGCCGTGGAGCCGGACGTCCCCAGCTCTGGCGCGCCCTATGTGGAAGCGGCCGACCTGGCGCAGTGCGACGGCCTGGCCCTGGGCTCGCCCACGCGCTTTGGCAACATGGCCGCGGCCATGAAGTATTTCTGGGACGGCACCTCGCCGCAATGGCTCTCCGGCACCCTGACCGGCAAGCCGGCCTGCGTGTTCACCTCCACCGGCAGCCTGCATGGCGGCCAGGAGTCGACGCTGCTGACCATGATGATTCCCCTGCTGCATCACGGCATGCTGTTACTGGGCCTGCCCTATGCGCATCCCGAACTGATGAATACCCACAGCGGCGGCAGCCCCTACGGCGCCAGTCACTGGGCGGGCGTCAACGGCAACCAGCCACTGTCGGACGACTCGCGTACCCTGGCCATCGCGCTGGGCAAACGGCTGGCAGAGACCGCATTAAAACTACGGAGACCATCATGAACAGCAGCGCGCGCTATTTCCACCTGGGAGCCAGTTCCAGCCTGGTCGTCCTGATCCTGCTCTGTGTGGCATGGGAACTGGCGCTGGCGCCGCTGCGCCCGGGCGGCTCGTGGATGGTGCTCAAGGTGGTGCCGCTGCTGCTGCCCTTGCGCGGCATCCTCAAGCGCGACGTCTATACCCTGCAATGGTCATCCATGCTGATTCTGGTCTACCTGGCCGAGGGCCTGGTACGCGCCACCAGCGATGCCAATCACACCTCGGTCTGGCTGGCCTGGGTCGAGGTGGCATTGACCACGATCTATTTCATCTGCGCGCTGGCCTACCTGCACCCCTTCAAGAAGGCCGCCAAGGAAATCGCCCGCCAGGCCATCCACAAGGCCTCGCGCTGATCTTCGCCAACGCGATCAGTTGCTCCAATCCGCTCCAATACGACGCGCCGCCCCGGTGGCGGCGCGCACCTGTTGCCATGACCGCCATGACCGACACCACCACTGAATTCCTCGCCGCCTGCCGCGCCGCCATCGGCGCCGCCCATGTCCTCACCGAACCGGCCGACACCGGCGGCTACCTGACCGACCAGCGCGGCCGCTACACCGGCCGTGCCCTGGCCGTGCTGCGTCCGGCCGATACCGGCGAGGTGGCCGCCATCGTCAAGCTTTGTGCGCACTATGCGGTGCCACTGGTACCGCAGGGCGGCAACACCGGCCTGGTGCTGGGCAGCGTGCCGGACCAGCAGGGCAATGCGGTGCTGCTGTCGCTGCGGCGGCTCAGCCGCATCCGCACCGTCGACCCGATCAACAATACGATGACCGTGGAAGCCGGCTGCGTGCTGCAGCATCTGCAGGAGCAGGCTGCTGCCGTGGGGCGACTGTTCCCGTTGTCGCTGGCGGCCGAGGGCAGTTGCACCATCGGCGGCAACCTCTCCACCAATGCCGGCGGCACTGGTGTGCTGCGCTATGGCAATACCCGCGAACTGTGCCTGGGTCTGGAAGTGGTCACCGCCGAGGGCGAGGTGATGAGCAGCCTGAAGGGCTTGCGCAAGGACAATACCGGCTACGACCTGCGCGACCTCTTCATCGGTGCCGAAGGCACGCTGGGCATCATCACCGCCGCCGTGGTCAAGCTCTTCCCGCAACCGCTTGCGCAGGTGACGGCACTGGTGGCGCTGGACACCCCGGCCCAGGCCCTGCAGCTGCTGCAACTGGCGCAGTCACGCTGTGCGTCGGCACTGACCGGCTTCGAGCTGATGTCGGACTTCTGCCTGCAGCTGGTCTGCAAGCACTTCCCCGAGCAGCGCCTGCCCTTTGCCCAGCGGCATGCGCAATACGTCCTGCTGGAACTGTCGGACAGCGAATCGGAAGAGCACGCCCGCGCCCTCTTCGAAAGCGTCATCGGCGACGCCCTGGAACAGGCCCTGGCCAACGATGCCGTGATCGCCGCCTCGCTGGCGCAATCGCGGGCACTGTGGCAATTGCGTGAAAGCATCTCCATGGCGCAGGCGCACGAAGGCAAGAACATCAAGCACGACATCTCGGTGCCGATCTCGCGCATCGCCGACTTCATCGCCACCACCGACGTGCTGGTGCAGCAGGCCGCGCCCGGCTGCCGCATGGTGACCTTCGGCCACCTGGGCGATGGCAACCTGCACTACAACGTCTCGCCACCGGTGGGCGTGGCCGACAGCGCATTCCTCGGCCAGCAGTCAGCCATCAACCTGGTGGTGCATGACAGCGTGGACCGCTTCGGTGGCTCGATCTCGGCCGAGCACGGACTGGGTGCGCTCAAGCGCGAGGAAATCCTGCGCTACAAGTCGCCGGTGGAACTGCGGCTCATGCGTGCCATCAAGCAGGCGCTGGACCCGCAGCAGCTGATGAACCCGGGCAAGGTGCTATAGCCGCCAGGGCAGTACGGGCCGGCAAACAAAAAGGGACGGACGCTATCACGAGCCGTCCGCCCCAACCTCCCCCTCAGGAGCCTGCCTGAAACGCTTGCCGCAGCAAGGTTTCCCTATGTGGTCATCTTTACATCTGGCACCGCTGGGCAATCCGAAGAATAGCGAGCAATGCCACGGCCAATTTCCCGGATCAGACGGAGCAGGCCGATCAGGCCGCGCTCTTGTGCTGCTCGCGCATGGTCTGCAGGAACAGGTCGGGCGCCATCGGCCGCCCCCTGAGATAGCCCTGCAGGGCGTCGCAGCCCACCGAGGCGAGGAATTGCTGCTGGCGCTCGGTCTCCACGCCCTCGGCCACGATGCGCAGGTTCAGCGTGCGTCCCAGGGCCACGATGGCCGAGACGATGGCCGCATCCTCGGTGCCGTCGCTGAGATCACGCACGAAGCCGCGATCGATCTTCAATTCATTGGCCGGCAGGCGCTTCAGGTACAACAGGCTGGAATAGCCGGTCCCGAAGTCATCGATGGAAATCTCCACCCCCAGGTCGGCAATCTTCTGCAGGGTCAGCAGGCTGGCCTCGGTATCGTGCATGGCGGTCGATTCGGTGACTTCCAGCGTCAGGCTCTGCGGCGGCAGCTGATGGCGCTCCAGCGCGGCGCGCACCACCTCCACCAGATGCGGATCGGCAAATTGCACCGCCGACAGGTTCACCGCGATCTTCCAGTCGGCATAGCCCAGGGTCAGCCACTCATGCATCTGGCGACAGGCCTCGTCCAGCACCCAGGCACCGATAGGGATGATCAGCCCGGAGCGCTCGGCCAGGCCGATGAATTCATCCGGCCCCACCAGGCCACGTTCGGGATGCTGCCAGCGCAGCAGCGCCTCGGCGCCCAGCACCGGGCCATCGGGCAGGCTGAACTTGGGCTGATAGACCAGCCGGAACTGCTTGCGCTCCAGCGCCACCCGCAGGTCTTGCAGCCACTGCAGCTGATGGTGGGCATTGGCATTCATCGACGGCTCGAAGAAGTTGTAGCCGTTGCGGCCGGCGCGCTTGGTGTGGTACATCGCGGCATCGGCGTTGATGACCAGGTCATGGCGGGTATTGCCGTCTTCCGGATAGATGGCGATGCCGATGCTGGCCGAGACCCGCAACTCGTGCTCGCCCACACAGAAGGGCTGGTTGACCGCCTCCACCAGCTTCTCGGCCACCGGCATGGCGTCATCGGGCAGCGTCAGGTCGACCAGGATCACGAACTCGTCCCCGCCCAGGCGCGCCACCGTATCGTGGGCGCGGGTGGTGGCCGTGAGACGGCGCGCCACCTCCACCAGCAGGCGGTCGCCCACATGGTGACCCAGCGAATCGTTGATGGCCTTGAAGCCGTCCAGGTCCATGAACATCAGCGCGAAATGGCCGTTGCTGCGAGCCGCCTTGTTGATCGCCTGGGTCAGGCGGTCCTCCAGCAGGGTGCGGTTGGGCAGCTTGGTGAGATGGTCGTGCAGCACCATCTGTGTCAGTTCTTCATTGGCCTCGGCCAGCGAGCGGGCCAGCTTGGCGGTGCGCGACTCCAGCCGTGCATCCAGCACCGAGGTCAGCAAGGCAATCGTCAGCACCGCCAGCGTGACCACGATGATCAGGATCGCCAGCCAGCCGATGCCCACACCTTCGCGCGCCGACATGCAGACCGAGCCGCTGGGGAAACTGGCCGCCGCCATGCCGGTGTAATGCATGCCGACGATGGCCACGCCCATCACCACCGAAGCACCGGCGCGCGCGGCCTTCACATGCGGCGTATTCTTGCGCAGGCTGAAGGCGATCCATAGCGCAGCAGCCGAGGCCGCGATGGCGATGAATACCGACACCAGGAACAGCGCCACGTCATAATCGATGCCCGGTTGCATGCGCATGGCGGCCATGCCGGTATAGTGCATGCCGGCGATACCCGCCCCCATCAGCAGCGCACTGCCGAACAGGCGCCGCAGTGGCAGGGCCGGAAGGGTGACGATCCACAGCGCAAAGCCGGAGGTGGCGATGGCGATCAACAGCGATACCGCCGTGATCCACGCGTCATAACCCAGGGCGATCGGGAGGCGGAAGGCCAGCATGCCGATGAAGTGCATGGACCAGATCCCTACGCCCATGGCGATGGCGCCGCCGGTCAGCCAGAAGCGGGCCACGCGCGGATGCTGGTTGCTGGTGGTATTGATACGCTCGGCCATGTCCAGCGCCGTATAGGAGGCGAGGATGGCAACCAGCAGTGAGACGACAACCAGCAACTTGTCGTAGGTGGCGATGAGCATGGCGAACGATACGGCGTATCAGTATCAGGACAGGAACAGGACGAAAATCGCGGAAGGCAACCAGGAAGATCAGGGAAATTCAGTCAATCTCAGGAGTTAGCAAGCGATATCAGTGACCCAGGATGCCCATGGAACCCAGCTTAGAAGGCGCAGCATTGTCCCACAATCAGGAAATACCCGTTGTCATACTGATATCTTTCGGAGGCACTTATCAGCCCGGGAGCAACAAGCTGCTAGCTATCGGCAGCTGATCTCCAAGTGATTGGCAACTTTATCGGGCGCAACCGATCTGTTCTCACTGCAGTGCGCCTGCCGGCCAGCCTTTGCGTCCCTGTTTCCCGGTTTTCTGGAGGGCGCTGCCCTCCCCGGCCCGCCCGCGCAGCAAGACAACATGCAAAATGAAAACAAAACACAACAAATCGACAACAAGGACATCATGCTGAGCTTACCCCAAACCCGTCCGCGCCATCGGAAAAACTGCCTGACCCCACGCTGGAAACGCACTTCCCGCCTGATTGCCCTGGCTTTGTGTGGCATCGGCGCAGCGCTGCTCTGGAGCAGCCCGGCCCAGGCAGGCATCTCCATGGTGCAGCCACCCAAGCGCATCGATGCCAGCAAGCCCCTGGAACTGACGCTGCTGGTGTCCGAGGATGAGCAGGCCGAACGCAGCTACAGCCTGCCGCCCACCCTGCTGGTGGCGGCCTCGGCCGATATGATCCCGCCCCAGCAGATCACCCTGCAGCGGGTCGATGGCGAGGACCGCCTCACGCTGCGGCAAGGCGAGTTCCGCAAGGTGCGCTATCGCGGCGTGCTGCCGGAGCGACTGCGCGGCATGGTGCGCATCGAGCCGATCGGCATCGACGCCTCGCCGGTGCTGGTGGCGGTGGTGCGTCCGGATGCCAGCCTGGGGCCGCTGCCGGAGTCGCCCGACCTGATCAACACCCCGCTGGCGGACTCCAGCAGCAAGGTGGCCCCGGTGGCGCCCTCGGCCACGGTGCTCACGCCCGGCACCAATGCCTCGCCCATCGACAGCGCACCGGCGGCCGAAGACATCCTCTCCAATAATCGCCGCCTGTCCTTCAACGAGCCGATGTACTTCACGGTCGGGCATAACCACGGCGATACCAATGCCCGCTTCCAGTTCAGCTTCAAGTTCCGTGTCTTCGTGCCGGACGATCCGCGCTCGCGCGGCCTGCTGGACAATCTCTACCTGGGCTACACCCAGTTCTCGCTGTGGGACCTGTCGGCGCCTTCCGCGCCCTTCCGCGATACCAGCTATCGCCCCAGCCTCTACTACTACCTGCCGGACCTGGGCATCCAGAACGGCGTGTTCAGCCGCATCGGCATCGCCACCGGCCTGGAGCACGAGTCCAATGGCCGCGACGGTACCGAATCGCGCAGCATCAATACCTATTTCATCGAACCGACCTTCAACTTCGGCAACCTCAACGACTATCACTTCAAGGTCGCGCCCAAGGTCTACGCCTATCTCGGCCCGACCCGCGACAATCCGGACATCGCCGACTACCGCGGCCACCTGGACCTGAAGCTGGCCTATGGCAAACCGGATGGAGTGGAAGTGGCGACCATGCTGCGCAAGGGCAGGCTGGGCGGCAAGTACAGCGCCGAGACGCAGATTTCCTATCCACTCTCGCGCCTGCTGCCCGGTACCGCCGGCTATCTGATGGCCAGCTATTTCTCCGGCTACGGCGAAAGCCTGCTGACCTACAACCAGAAGGACAGCCAGCAATTGCGCATCGGCTACGCCTTGTGGCGATAGGACCGGGCCCGATCACTGGCCACTAAAAGCACAACGGGGATGCACTGCATCCCCGTTGTTCATTGTTGCAGCGGACCTGCGTCGCTCGTCAGGCCACCGGCGTGCGCATGGTGACGAACTCCTCGGCCGAGGTCGGATGGATGCCGATGGTGGTATCGAACTGCGCCTTGGTGGCACCACACTGCAGGGCCACGGCGAAACCCTGGATCACTTCACCGGCGTCGCCGCCCACCATGTGCACGCCCAGCACCCGGTCACTGGCGGCATCAACCACCAGCTTCATGAAGGTTCGTTCAGTATTGCGCGAAAGCGTGTTCTTGAGCGGCTTGAAATCGGTCTTGAAGATCTTCACCGCGCCCACTTCCTTCCTGGCCTCTTCCTCGCTCATGCCGACGGTGCCGATGTTGGGGTGGCTGAAGACGGCGGTAGGGATGTTGCGGTAGGACATGCTGCGCTCGCCCTTTCCGAACAGGCGCGCCACCACCACCATGGCCTCGGCCAGCGCCACCGGCGTGAGCGCCACGCGGTCGATGACATCGCCCACGGCCAGGATGGAGGGTACGCTGCTCTCGAAGTTGTCGTTGACCGGGATGGCACCGTTCTTCGCCAGCGCGATACCGACCTTCTCCAGCCCCAGCCGGCCCGTATTGGGCGTGCGGCCGGTGGCGAACAGCACGCACTCGGCCTGCAGGGTCTCGCCATTGGTCAGGCGCACCTGCTTGACGCTGTCCTCCGTGGCTCCTGCGGCATCTTCGGCTTCAATGGCATCGATGCTGGCATTGAACACCAGGCGGATGCCCTTCTTGGCCATCTCGTCGGCCAGGTGTACGCCGAGGTCGGCATCCATGTTGCGCAACAGGCGCTCGCGGCGATAGACCAGGGTCACCTCGCTGCCCAGGCCGTTGAGGATGGAGGCGAGTTCCACTGCGATATAGCCGCCCCCCAGCACCACCGCGCGCTTGGGCAGGCCCTTGAGGTGGAAGAAGTCATCCGAGGTGATCCCAAGTTCGCTCCCGGGAATCTGCGGCTTGTCCGGATGGCCACCGGTGGCGATCAGGATGTGGCGGGCGGTGAAGCGCTGGCCATCGACGTTGACCGTATGGGCATCCTCCACCGTGGCAAAGCCGCGATGCAGCTTGACGTTGGCCCCATCCAGCAGACGCTGGTAGATGTCGTTGAGGTGGGCGATCTCGCGATCCTTGTTGGCAATCAGGGCCGACCAGTCGAAACTGGGCTTGCCGTTGAGGGTCCAGCCATAGCCGGCGGCGTCGGCGAAGTCCTCGTGGTAATGCGCACTGTAGGACATCAGCTTCTTCGGAATGCAGCCCACGTTGACGCAGGTGCCGCCCAGGTCGCCCTTCTCCGCCAAGCCCACGCGGGCGCCGGTCTGGCCGGCGAAGCGCGCAGCGCGCACGCCACCGGACCCGCCGCCGATGGTGAAGAGGTCGTAATCGTATTGGCTCATGGTTTCTCCATTGCATGGACGCTGCCCCCTGGCGGCGTCCGTGTTCTATCTGGTCGGTCTGTTCGGTCTGACCGTTATGCGGGCGTACTGCCGCTTTGCAAGGGTGCCCGGCGCCGGCCGTCCAGCGCGCGCATCACCAGCAGCACCGGTGCCAGCCCCACCAGCACGATGGACAGCGCCGGCAAGGCCGCTTCGCCCAGGCGCTCGTCACGCGCCAGGTTGTGCGCGATCACCGCCAGGGTGTCGGTATCGAAGGGACGCAGCAGCAGGGTCGCCGGCAATTCCTTGACCACATCGACGAACACCATCAGCGCTGCCACCGCCAGCGAACGCCACAGCAAGGGCAGGTGCAAACGCCAGGCGATCGCCGCGCGCGAACTGCCCAGGGTGCGCGCCGCTTCATCGAGACTGACCGGGATGCGGGTATAGCCGGACTCCACCGACTGCACCGCAACCGCCGTGAAGCGTACCAGATACGCATAGATCACGCCCAGGGAGCTGGCCGTGAGCAGCACACCCAGACCAGCCGCCGGCCACCGCGCCTGCAACCAGGCCACCGGCAGCAGGATGCCCACCGCGATCACCGATCCGGGAATCGCATAGCCCATGCCGGCCAGCCGCGCCGTCAGGCGCAACACCGCCCCCTGCAGACGCGGCAGACCACCGGCACGCAGCGCAAAGCACAGGGCCAGCGCCAGCACGATGGCCGCCAGCGCCGCCATGCCCCCGAAGCGGAAACTGTTCCACACCCAGCCGGCATAACGAGCCAGGTCGAAGGCGACGCCGGCTTCATGACCCACGTCACGCCCCGCCTCGCCCCACCACAGGTGTAGCAGGATGCCCACCGGCAGCAGGAACCCCGCCACCACCGGCAAGCCGCACACCAGCCAGGCCAGCACCGTCGGTCCGCGCGTCAGGTGCGGGCGGGTACCCTCGGCGCTGTCAGCGGCATCGGCGCTGCGCGCACCACGGGTGGCGGCAAAGCGCATGCGGCCCTGCTCGCGGCGCTCCAGCCATAGCAGCACCGCCACGAACAGCAACAGCAGCGAGGCATACTGGGCCGCCGCGATGCGGTCGTCCAGCACCACCCAGGCCTTGTAGATGCCGGTGGTAAAGGTGGTCAGGCCGAAATAGGCCGACACGCCATAGTCCGCCAGCGTCTCCATCAGCGCCAGCGCGGCGCCGGCCGCCAGTGCCGGCCGTGCCAGCGGTAGCGCCACGCGCACGATGCGCTCGGCCAGCGGCGTACCCAGCATGCGGGCCGCCTCCATCAGATGGTTGCCGCGTTCGGACAGCGCATTGCGCGCCAGCAGATAGGCATAGGGATAGAGCGTGAAGACAAACATGCAGATCGCCCCCGGCAGACCGCGCACATCCATGCGCCAGCCCGGGAACCAGCCACGCAGCGTGCTCTGCACCAGCCCGGCGTACTGCAGGAAATCGGTATAGGCATAGGCCGAGACATAGGCCGGCATTGCCATGGGCAGCAGCAAGGCCCAGGACAGCCAGCGCCGTCCGGGAAATTCGAACAGGCTCACCGTCACCGCCGCCGCACCACCCACCAGCACCACCCCCAGCGGCACCATCAGCGCCAGCCAGCCGGAGGTGGCCAGGTAACTGGGCAGGACGGTCTGCATCTGCTGGCGCAGGCTGTCCACGCCGGCCGCGTCCAGCCCGAACCAGGCGGCGAGGATGCCCAACAGCGGCAAGGCGATCAGGACTGCAAGCAAACCGATGATATGCATGACAAGGAAACGGTGAAAATGGACTACCCAGGTGGAAGACGCAAGGGCTTGCGCTACACTGCACACCCTCAGGCAATCGCGAATTGTAACCATTTCACCGGGCATCTCCATGTTTCTGGAAGTCGAGCACCTCAGCATCCGCTATCCCCGTACTCCCTCCGCCGCCGTCGACGACGTCTCGCTGCGCCTGCAGCCCGGCGAGCTGGGTGCGCTGATCGGTCCCTCCGGCAGCGGCAAGACCAGCCTGCTGCGCGCCGTGGCCGGGCTGGAGCCGGCACAGGCCGGCCGCATCCGGCTGGCCGGGACGTTGCTGGAAGGCGATGGCATCCGGGTAGCGGCCGAGGAGCGGCGCATCGGCATGGTGTTCCAGGATTTCGCGTTGTTCCCGCATCTGGATGTGGCAGCCAATATCGGCTTCGGCCTGCGCAGCATGGCACGCGGCCAGCGCGAACAGGTGGTGACGGCCATGCTGGAGCTGGTCGGTCTGTCGGGTTCGGGTGGCAAGTTCCCGCACCAGCTTTCCGGCGGCCAGCAGCAACGCATCGCCTTGGCACGGGCGCTGGCACCGCAGCCACGCCTGCTGTTGCTGGACGAACCGTTTTCCAGCCTGGATGTGGAATTGCGCGAACGTCTGGCGCACGACGTGCGCGACATCCTCAAGCGCACCGGCACCACCGCCCTGATGGTCACGCACGACCAGATGGAAGCCTTTGCCGTGGCCGACGTGGTGGGCGTGATGCGGCAAGGCCGCCTGGAACAGTGGGATAGCCCCTACGCCCTCTATCACCGCCCGGCCACCCGCTTCGCGGCCGATTTCATCGGGCACGGCGTGCTGCTGCAGGGAACACTGATGCAGACATCTGCCCCGGCCTCAGGCAGGGAAGGGAGCGAGGGAGAAATCGAAGTGCAGACCGCAGCCGGCCTGTTGCGCGGCATGCCCTTGCACGATCAGCCCCAGCCGGCAAATGCGCAGGTGGACGTGCTGCTGCGGGCTGACGACGTGATGCATGACGACGCCTCACCCTTCAAGGCAAGAGTCGTTCGCAAATCATTCAGGGGAGCGGAATTTCTCTACACGCTGGCGCTGGAGAACGGGCAGCAACTGCTGTCGCTGGTCCCTTCCCACCACGATCACGCGGTGGGCGAGTGGATAGGCATCAGGCTGGACGTCACGCATCTGGTGACCTTCCCCAGCATGGAGTCGTCGTTGGCGGCGGCCGCAGAGGCCGGCACCGCCAGTGCTGGAGTGGTCACACGCTGATCCACGCAGACCACCCGGCCCAGCGCATCCACCACCAGCCAGTCGAGGGCGCGCCGCATCAGTAGCGGGCTTTCGACAGCACCACCAGCCAGCGGCGCAGCAGCAGGATTTCCACATGGCCGGGCTCGATGCCGGCGCTGCACTCGATCACCGGATTGACGCGATAACGGCGCACATAGGTGTCACGGCAGATGAAGATTTCGCGACGACCCAGGCGGATCGCCAGCGAAGACGGGCTGGAAGATGCAACAGCGAAGCGAGCGTCGGAAGCAAGATCAAAGTGTGTCATGGCAGCGATTCCTCTTCTTGTCGATTGGAGGCTTCACTTTAGCACAAGCACTGTATGAATACACAGTATTTTTTATACAGTACTGCATGCGCCATGGCGAGCATACAACAGCCGGCCCATCCTGCATTTCCCGCCGTGGCGCCTAAGCCACACCGGCCGCCAGGCGCGCCCGCACGAAGCCGATGTGTTCCCGCAGCACATAGAACTGGTCGGCAAAGGCCAGCGGCATCTTCATCCGGTTCACCGCGATCTCGATCTCGTCCAAGCGCCTCAGCATCTCGGCCTGGTCTTCCGGCGATTCGCGGGACAAGCCGCGTTCCAGCGAAATCAGCTCGCCATACCAGCGATAGATGCGCGAACGCACGCGCCAGCCATAGAGCATCGGCACCAGGCGGATACCCGGGATGAGCAGCAGGATCACCGGCAGCACGATCACCACCGCCCGGTCCACCAGGCTGGCCATCCAGAACGGCAGGGTGCGGTAGAAGAAGGTCTTGCCGGACTTGTAGTAGCGCGCTGCATCGTCGCTGATCGGATATTCATGCTCCAGCGGCGCCGGGAACTCCCCTGCCTTCTGCATCACGTTGGCCTTGCCATGCACTTCGCGGGCGGCCGCGATCAGCAGGTCCGACAACGCCGGATGCAGGTCCTCGCGCGCCACCAGTTCGGCCGTGGGCGCGATCAGCTGGGTATCGCGGGCCGGCAGGTTGCGCGCCAGGTCGAACACGCCCATGGGCATCTTCAGGGTATTGAGATAGCGGAAACGCCGCACATAGGCATCGGCCTGGGAGAAATCCAGCAGGCGGATGCCGGGGGCACGCAGCAGCTTGCCCATGGTCGCCACCGATACCGAATCGCCCATCAGGAAGGCCACATCGATCTTGCCACCGGTCAGCGCCTGGGCCGCCTCGTCGCCGCCGATGTTCAACAGCTGGGTGCTGCCGCCCTCTTCCACACCGTTGGCCTTGAGCAGGGTCGCGGCCAGCACGCTGGAGCCGCTACCGGCGCCACCGATGGCGATGCGCTTGCCGGCCAGCTCCGACAACTGGCGCAGCGGCGGGACCGGCTTGCCGTCCTCGCGTGGCGGCGGCGTGCGGTAGTACACCGACACCGGCACATAGGAAATGCTGCCCAGCGACACCAGCGGTGCCAGCGCCTCGGCCGGCACCGCACCGGCCAGGCCGCCCTGCACGAAGCCGACGTCCAGGCTCTGGTCGGGATCGGCCAGGCGCTTCAGATTGTCCAGTGAACCGCCGGTCTCGACGATATCGAGGCGGATGCCATCGCGCGCCAGGATGGCCTTGTAGCGTTCGGCCACGCGCCAGAAATTGCTGTCCTTGGGACCGGCAGCGATCGTGATCGAAGACGGCGGGGCCGGGCGGATCAGCCAGATCACCAGCCAGGCGCCGATCAGGATCAGCAGGATGATGGGACCGAAGCTGACGGCCAGGTCGCGCCAGGAGATGGCCACGAAGCGCGCCCGGATGCGGGTCGCCGACGGGGCGTAGGCGGAGAGTTTCTTGTCTTTGAGCATGCGCGCTATTCTAGCCGCGCCGCCCCGCTTTGGGCTTCACTGCCTTGTAACGTGATGTGACTCTCCGCGTCAGTCGCTCAGTAGGTCTTGTACGGCAGGAACTTGCCCGACAGCATCACGTTCACGCGATCCCCATTGGGATCGGCCTGGCGCTGGATATCCATCTTGAAATCGATGGCGCTCATGATGCCGTCGCCGAATTCTTCGTGGATCAGTTCCTTGATGGTGCTGCCATAGACGCTGACGATCTCGTACCAGCGGTAGATCAGCGGATCGGTCGGCACCGGAGTCGGCAGCGAACCCTTGTAGGGCACGATCTGCAGCCACAGGGTTTCTTCATCGGTGAGTTCGAACAGCTCCTGGGCGGTGGCGGCCTGCTTGGCGGTCAGGGTCATCTGGCCCAGCATGGCAGCGGTGGTCCACTCCTTGCTCTGGCCGATGCGCTCGGCGATCTGGGCCCAGGTCATCTTCTTGCTGACCTTGGCGGTGACGATCTTCTGGGTGACTTGGTTGCGGTCCATGGCTATCTCCTTTTGGGTGGACGGAATAATGATCGACGACACACCTCTCAGTGCGCGTCATCGATCGTGATGAATGCTTGCGACACAATGACGAAATCTCTTGGGCTGCCCTGCCGGTTTTCAGGCCACCGCCTGCTCCAGCCCCGGCATCACGATGCGCGTGGGAGGACGCGGCACCCCGCTGGCCTGGGCCGCCTGGATCTGGCGCGAGCGGTGTACCAGGAAGTCCACCAGGTGATTGCGGATGCGATAGAACTGCGGATCGTGATGCATGGCTTCCCGGCTGCGGGTCTTGGGCAAGGTGTTGATGACCACTTCGGCGATGCAGGCCTGCGGGCCGTTGGACATCAGGAATATCTTGTCGGCCAGCAGGATGGCCTCGTCCACGTCGTGGGTGATCATGAACACGGTCTGACCGGTGGCGGCGCAGATCTTCAGCAGCTCGTCCTGCACCACGCCTCGCGTCAGGGCATCCAGGGCGCCGAAGGGTTCATCCATCAAGAGCATCTTGGGCTCGATGGAAAAGGCCCGGGCGATACCCACCCGCTGCTTCATGCCGCCCGAGAGTTCGGAGGGCTTCTTGTGCTCAGCCCCCTTCAGACCCACCATCGCGATGAAGCGGCGCGCATGTTCCTCGGCCTTGGCGCGCGACCAGTCGGGCCAGCGCGAACGGACCGCGAACACCACGTTGCCCAGCACGCTGAACCAGGGCATGAGTGCATGGCTTTGGAACACCACGCCGCGATCCAGACTCGGCCCCTTGATCTCGCGCCGGTCCATGATGACTACGCCGTCGCTGGCCGCCTCCAGCCCCGCCAACACGTTGAGGATGGTGGTCTTGCCGCAGCCGGAGTGGCCGATCACGCAGACGAATTCACCGCGGTCGATACCGAAGGAAACCTGTTCGAACACCGGCGGCGCGCCCGCCGCATAGCGTTTGGAGAGCCCCTGCACGCTCAGGAAATTGTGGTCCATGCTCTTGCCCTCTTCATTCGATGTACGCGATTTACTCGACATAGGTCACCAGTCTTTGCAGCCGGGCGAAGATCAGGTCCAGCACCATGCCGGTCACGCCGATGACCAGGATGGCGAAGATCACGCTGGTCAGCGACAGGTTGTTCCATTCGTTCCAGACGAAGTAACCGATGCCGGTGCCGCCCACCAGCATCTCGGCCGCCACGATCACCAGCCAGGCGATCCCCATGGAAATGCGCATGCCGGTCAGGATGGTGGGTGCCGCCGCCGGCAGGATCACCAGGAAGGCGCGCCGCAACGAGGACACTTCCAGCGTCTTGGCCACGTTGAGCCAGTCGCGCCGCACCGAGGCCACGCCGAAGGCGGTGTTCATCAGCATCGGCCAGACCGAGCAGATGAAAATCACGAACACGCCCGAGATCGACGAATCCTTGATCGTGTACAGCGCCAGCGGCATCCAGGCCAGCGGCGAGATGGGCTTGAGGATCTGGATGAAGGGATTCAGGGCGCGCTGCATCAGCGGCGACATGCCCAGCAGGAAACCCAGCGGAATCGCCACCACCGCCGCAATCGCAAATCCCAGTCCGACCCGTCCCAGCGAATAGGCCAGCTGGATGCCGATGCCCTTGTCGTTGGGACCGTTGTCGTAGAAGGGATTGGCCAATTCCTTGCGGATGGTCTCGCCCATCTGCGCCAGGCCGGGAAAGCCGTCGCGCTTGGCCGCGCCACTGCTCTTGCCCATCAGCTTGGCGTATTCATCCTGGGCGGCGCTGGCCGCGCCCTCCTGCGGCAGCGTCGCGAAATGCCACACCATCAGCAACGCCGCCAGCAGCAACAGCGAGATCAGCGCGGCGCGCCAGCCGAGATGCCTGGCCGGCATCATGCGCTCCTCTTGATGGCGAAGCTGTTGACGTAGGCCTCGGCCTTGTTGGCGTCGAACTCCTTGCCCATGATGGAATACTTGCGATAGGCACCTTCCGGCACCGGCTGGCCCAGTTCCTTCATGTGTTTCTTGGCCTCGGTCAGCAGCAGCACCTTCTCGGTGATGGCCTTGTAGTCGATATCACCCTTGATGTAACCCCAACGCTTCATCTGCGTGAGAATCCACACCCCCATCGAATCCCAGGGCACCGGGTCAAAGTCGGCACGGCCCGGCACGTTCTTCACATTGCCCAGACCATCGGCAAAGCGCCCGGTCAGCACCTGCTCCACCACCGTCTCGGGCTGGTTGAGATAGGCCGCCGGCGAGATCACCTTGGCCACCAGTGAGCGGTTGGACGGGTCGCGCGCCATCGCGGCGGCGGTCAGCACGGCGCGGAACAGCGCGGCGAAGGTGTTGGGGTTCTGCTTGATGAATTCTTCCGACGTACCAAAGGCACAGCAGGGGTGGCCGTCCCAGATGTCGCGCGAGAGGATGTGGATGAAACCGATCTCGTCATACACCGCGCGCTGGTTGAAGGGATCGGGGCCGAGGAAGCCGTCGATGTTGCCGGCCCGCAGGTTGGCCACCATCTCCGGCGGCGGCGTGACGCGGATCTGTACATCGCGGTCCGGGTCCAGGCCATGTTCGGCCAGGTAGTAGCGCAACAGGAAGTTGTGCATCGAATACTCGAACGGCACCGCGAACTTGAAGCCCTTCCACTGCCGGGGATCGCGCTTGTCCTTGTGCTTGTTGTGCAGCGTAATGGCCTGGCCGTTGATGTTCTGGATGGTCGCCACGCGCATCTGGGTGGCGTTGCTGCCCACCCCCATGGACATGGCCATGGGCATGGGCGAGAGGAAGTGCGAGGCGTCGTGTTCCTTGTTGATCATCTTATCGCGGATCAGCGCCCAGCCAGCCGTCTTGTTGAGCGACACGTTCAGGCCCTGCTTGCGGTAGAAGCCCAGCGGGTCGGCCATGATCAGCGGCGCCGCGCAGGTGATGGCGATGAAGCCGATCTTGAGGTCCTTCTTTTCCAGGGCGCCATTCTTTTCCTGTGCCATGGCCTGCAGCGAACCCAGCGGCAACACGCTGGCAATGGCCGCCCGCGCCGCATTGCGGCCCACCGCCCGCAGAAAGTCGCGGCGCTCGGCTACCCGCGGGAAGAGCGAACGCATCACGGCTTCTTCCACCACGTCGTTGGTGAGGGCTTCCACATCCTGGCCGCGCTGCTGGCGCAGTGCTTCGACCTCGACATCGTGTTGCTGCTGGCTGCCGTGGCGGCCACAGGAACAGCCCTGGCCGGCGCGCTCGGCGTCATAGGTGTGGAACAGATTGGTGTCTGCTGCGTTCGGCATGATTCCCCCGTTTGGTGAGTGTGCGGTGATTTCTTTGCTTCACCACCCTCCATTGCAAGGGACTTGCCAGCCTCATAGGCTACGTCATGCTGTCACGACATCCTGTAGTGCTGGCACTACAAGCCGGGGCCAAACCCGCGTCAGACCGGCAGCAACTGGTGACGTACCGCATACATGGCGATGCCGACGTCATTGGCGGCGCCGGTCTTTTCCAGGATGCGGCTGCGATAGGTGCTCACCGTATTGGGGCTCAGTTCCAGCTGCTCGGCGATCTCGCGCACGCTGCGACCCGCAGCGATCAGCTGGAACACCTGGTATTCACGGTGCGACAGGCTTTCGTGCGCGGCCCGCGGCGCAGCACCGGCGTGCTGGGCCAGGCCGGAGGCCAGCGTCTCGGCCATCTGCGCGCTCACATAGAGGCCACCGCCGGCAGCCTTGCGGATGGCATCCACCAGTTGCTCGGGATCGGCGCTCTTGTTGAGATAGCCGGCCGCGCCCAGCTTGTAGCAGCGCGCCGCATATTGCTTTTCGGGATAGGTGGACAGCATCAGCACCGGCAGACGCGGCATCTCCTGCTTGATCTGGCGCAGCACGTCCAGTCCGTCCTGCTGGGGGATGGCGATGTCCAGCAGCACCAGGTCGATGGCCTCCACCCGGGCCCGGTGCAAGACCTCCGGCCCGCTGGCACATTCGGCGGCGACCTCGATATCGGGGGTATCGGCCAGGATCTGCTTGAGACCCTCGCGCACGATGCGATGATCGTCGCACAAGAGAATGCGGATGGTCTCGGCGCCGGCACTCATGCCGCCTCCCGGCCGCCGTGACTGGGCAGGCGCAGGCAGACCAGGGTCCCCGGCCTGCCGCTCTCTGGTGCAAGACGCGCACCAGCAATGCTCAATGCGCCGCCAAAGTGCAAGGCCCGCTCGCGCATGCCCATCACGCCGTAGGAGGTGGCCGCCTCCAGCGCCGCACGGGGTGCACCCACGCCATCGTCTTCCACTTCCATGCGCAGCTCCGACGGGCTCAGGTGCACGGCGATGCGCACCCGCGTGGCATTGGCATGACGCGCCACGTTGGACAACATTTCCTGGAAGATGCGAAACGCCGCCGTGGCCTTGGCGCCATCCGGGGGAAAGGCTTCGGGTGCGATATCGAACTCGACCTCGCAGGGCAGTTCGGTGGCTTCCGAGAACTCCTGCACCTGCCATTCGAGGGCGGCGATCAGGCCCTGGTGATCCAGGATGCTGGGCCGCAGGTCGGTGATGATGCGCCCTACATTGTCCACCGCCGTCTCGATCAGGCGGCTCATGGCATCACACTTGCGGGCCACCGGTTCCAGGTCGGTGACGCGCTTGGCCATCCAGTTCACATCCAGTTTCAAGGCCACCAGCAGGCTGCCCAGTTCATCGTGGATCTCGCGGGCGATACGGGTGCGCTCATCCTCGCGCACCGAGTGCGCATGCGCCGACAACTGCCGCACCTGGCGCAGCGCGGCCGACAGTTCGCGGGTGCGCTCGGCCACCCGCACTTCCAGCTCGGCCTTGGCGCGCTGCAGTTGTTCCTCGGCCTGGCGGCGCTTGGAGATATCGCTGAAGGTGATCACCGCACCGCGTACCTGGCCGCCGTCGACGATCTGGTAGGAAGAATATTCGGTCGGGAAGAAGCTGCCATCGGCACGCCAGAACACTTCCTGATCGACCCGGCAGGACTCGCCCTTGCGGAAGGCCTTCAGGATGGGGCAGTCGGCCTCGGGGTAATGACCGCCGTGCTCATGGCTGTGGTGCACCAGATCGTGCATGTTGCGCCCCAGTACCTCGGCCGGGGCATAGCCCAGCATGTCGGCGCCGGCGCGATTGATGAAGGTACACAGGCCCTCCAGGTCGATGCCATAGATGCCTTCGCCGGTGGAGTCCAGCAGCAGCGCCAGCTTGTCGCGCAGCAGGCCGCCGGGTGCGGCCAGGGCATCGGAAGCAAAAACGGGCAGGTGGGGATCGTTGTGCATGATCCCCACCTGCCCGCAAGAGGCATGCCAGTGCCCGCCGCCCGGGCCTGGCCCGACAGTGGTACCGGCTGGCCCCGTTACGGCATGTACTGCCCGCCGTTGACGTCGATGATCTGGCCGGTCACATAGCCCGACATCTGGTTCGAGGCCAGGTAGAGGAAGGCACCGCTGCACTCGTCCGGGTCGCCGATGCGGCCCATGGGGATGGTCTTGCGGAACCCCTCCAGCTGGTCCGGGGTGGTGAAGCGTTCCTGGAACGGGGTCATGATCACACCCGGCGCCACGGCGTTGACGCGGATCTTGTCGGCCAGCAATTCCTTGGCCATGCCACGCGTGATGGTACTCACGAAGCCCTTGGAGGCCGCATAGATCAGCGCACCCGGGCCGCCGCCATGCCGCGCCGCCACCGAGGTCACGTTGATGATGTTGCCGCCGCCCTGGCCGCGCATGACCGGAATCACCGCCCGCGTGAAGGCCACTACCGAGCGGGAATTGATATTGACGATGTCATCGAACAAGGCATCGGTGACCTGCTCCAGCGGCATGCGCTGGACCAGGCTGCCGGCGTTGTTGATGAGTACGTCGATGCGCCCCATCTGCTCCACCGCCTTGGCCACGGCGGCATTGATGGCAGCGCTGTCGCGCACGTCGGCGCCGATGGTGATGGCCTTGCTGCCGGCGGCGCGCACCTCGGCGGCGACCGCTTCGGCTTCCTTGGTCGAGCTGTTGTAGTGCACCACCACATGGGAACCACGGGCAGCGAAGGCACGCGCGGCGGCGGCGCCGATGCCGGTGCTTGCACCACTGATGAAGACGACTTTTCCTGCCAGATCCAGCATGCTGTTCTCCTGTTCATAAACGGTTGATCATTCATGCTCCGGCTTGTGCATGGGGCGGCCCTGCGCGCCCTGCCGGTATCGCTTCTTGTATTCTGGGCGCCGCAGCGGGTCACACTGCGGCTGTCATGCCACGTCGCCGTTGTGGAGTGCCGCAGGACCCGGTCCGGCGGGACCCGGTCCGGCGGCAACGGCGACGCTTGCTGCCTGATCAGTCGTGTACCGATTCGTCGCGGTTGCGACCGGCGCTACGGTAGGCGTCGCGCACATTCATGAGGTGATTGCGCATGGCTTCGGAGGCCTTTTGCGGATCGCGGGCCTTGAGCGCATCGAGGATGTCGCGATGGTCCTGCAGGCTGCGCTCCAGCGTGGCCGGAATGCGCGAGGTGATGGAACGGCTCTTCTTGCCCAGCATGTAGAGGCTGCCGGCCACGCTCTGCAGGAAGGGGTTGTTGCAGCCCTCGATGATGGCTTCGTGGAATTCCACGTCGGCCGCCGAGAAAGCGGCGGGGTCCGACAGCAGGCGCGCCTCGTCCTCAACGTTGCGCACCAGCCGGTCCAGCTCGGCCTGCTCCATGTGCGTGGCCGCCAGCGCCGCCACCCCGGTCTCGATGATGAGGCGGGCGTCGAACAGCGCTTCCAGGGTGCCGGGATTGAGGTCGATGATCATCTCCAGCGGCTCCAGCAGTTCGCGGGTTTCCAGCGAACTGACGAAGGTCCCCTCGCCCTGGCGGATGCGCAGCAAGCCCAGCAGTGCCAGCCCGCGGATGGCCTCGCGCACGGCCGGCCGGCCCACGCCCAGCATGGCTGCCAGCTCGCGCTCGGGCGGCAGTTGCTGGTCGGGCTTCAACAGACCGCTGCGGATCATGGTCAGCAAGCGCTGCGCGACCTGCTCGGAAATCGATTTCTGGACGATGGGATCAAAGGACATGCTGTCGGGGATGAAGACCTGTAGGGATGATTCGTTGCCGCATCGGCAACGTCTTGCTGGCCTGGGACGCATGCGTCGCAAAGGTAAGACCAATGGCTGTGGAGGATAGGTATCGGGGCGGGATGTGTCAAGCGGCGGGAACATTGGTGCGGCGCGCAAGAAACCGCCGCCACTCTTGCTCGCCGGGCTACGGCCAAGCGATACAAGCTCCGGCTTCTGGTAGCCTATCGACGAACAAATTTACCGCTCTCATCCATGAACCTGCGCTTCGTAGAGGCCTTCCACTGGGCCGCCTCGCTCAAGAGCATCACCCGCGCCGCCGAAAAGCTGCATATCACGCAATCGACCATGTCCAGCCGTATCGCCTCGCTGGAAGAAGAACTGGGCGTGGTCCTGCTGGACCGCCGGGCCAAGCAGTTCCGTCTCACCGCCTCGGGCCAGCGCTTCCAGTTGCTGGCGGTGAAGCTGCTGTCGCTGCAAAGCCAGATCCGCCAGGAACTGGGCGGCAGTCCGGCCGGGCCGATGGCGCTGCGCATCGGCAGCATCGAATCGGTGGTACACAGCTGGCTGCCCGGCTGGCTCAAGGAAATCCGCAGCCGCTATCCCGATTTCGCGCTGGAATTGACCGTGGAAACCTCGCCGGTGCTGATGGAACAGATCGGGCGCGGCGCCCAGGACCTGGTCTTCACCTCCATCGTGGGCAGCGATACGGCGGTGCGCTCGCGGATCATGGCGTCCATGGAGATGGTCTTCGTCGGCCATCGCGATACCCATGGCACGCGTCGCTATCGGCTGGAAGAGCTGGCGGCCGACGACCTCATCACCTTCCAGCGCGGCTCGCAGCCGCACCAGGGGCTGCTGCAGCTGCTGCAGGAGTCCGGGCTACCGATGCCACGCGTGCACGCCATTTCCTCGATCTCGGCCATGGTGCAACTGGTAGAAGGCGGCTTCGGCGTGGCGACCCTGCCCAAGCTGGCCATGCGTGAACTGACCCGCCGCCTGCCGCTGCGCATCCTGCGCTGCGAAGAAACGCTGCCGCCGCTGCAGATCCACGCCAGCTACCGCGAGGAGCCCGGCTCCAGCGTGGCCGAACTGGTGCTGGATTCGGCCCTGGAACACGCCCGGCGCGCCCAGGGCAAACGGCGCGGCGCTTCCACGGCGGACGCAGACTGAATCCGACACCATCCCCCCGGCCATCGCCATCAGGCAACGCGTTTCTCGTCAGACAGGAAACATCTATCAGCTGACGAGAACAACAAATAGTCAATCAACAAAAACGCTGACGTCATCGAAAAAATCGATAACAAAAGATATAAATTTTTTGTTGGACGCGTGCTGGACGCCCCTCCTACCATCGGTGGCATTCCCATCCCACCATCAAGCGCCAGCTCGACGCAGGAGACCGCCATGCCTGAAACGCCCACCATGCCGCACGCCCCCCGCAGCATTTCCCTGAACGCCGATTCGACCGCACTGGAAGTGCGACTGGCCGCCCGCCATGGCGACTTCACCGGCCACACCAGTGGCGTGGCCAGTGCCCATGTGCAGGTCAACCTGGCCATCCTGCCGGCCGCGCTGGCCGATGACTTCCGCCGTTTCTGCGAACTCAATCCGGTGCCCTGTCCGCTGCTGGGCGTCTCCGAGCCAGGCTCGCCGGCCATCCCGGGACTGGGCCAGGACCTGGACATCCGTACCGACGTGCCGCGCTATCACATCTGGCGCAATGGCGAACGCGTGGGCGAGGTCACCGACCTGCGTGCCTACTGGCGCGACGACCTGGTGACCTTCGCGCTGGGCTGTTCGTTCTCCTTCGAACACGCGCTGCTGGCCGAGGGCATCCCGCTGCGCCATGTCAGCGAAGGCCGCAACGTGGCCATGTATCGCACCAACATCCCGACCAGGCCGGTGGGTGTCTTCTCCGGCCCCACGGTGGTCTCCATGCGTCCGCTCAAGGCTGCCGATGCCATCCGCGCCGTGCAGATCACCGCCCGCACACCACAGGTGCATGGAGCACCGATCCACATCGGCGACCCCGCCCTGATCGGCATTACCGATATCAACCAGCCCGACTACGGCGATGCAGTGGCGGTCCACGACGATGAACTGCCGGTGTTCTGGGCCTGCGGCGTCACGCCGCAGGCGGCCATCGTGGCGGCCCGCCCGGCCTTCTGCATCACCCATGCGCCCGGCTACATGCTGGTCACCGACAAGCTCAACAGCGAACTCTGACACCCCGTCCCGGAGACAACCATGTGGCTCAAAGAAACCAGCAGCGCGGAACGACGCACCCTGACGGCGACCTTCACCGGCTATGCGGTGGACGGCTTCGATTACATGATCTACACCTTCCTCATCCCCACGCTGCTGGCGGCGTGGAGCATGAGCCGCGCCGAGGCCGGCTACATCGCCACCGGCGCCCTGCTGACCTCGGCCGTGGGGGGCTGGGCCGCCGGCATCCTGGCTGACCGCTACGGCCGCGTGCGGGTACTGCAATGGACGGTGCTGTGGTTCGCCTTCTTCACCTTCCTCTCCGGCTTCACCGATTCCTTCGGCCAGTTGTTCTTCACCCGCGCCATGCAGGGCTTCGGCATGGGAGGCGAGTGGGCGGTCGGTTCGGTGCTGATCGCCGAGACCATCTCGGCGCGCCATCGCGGCAAGGCCTCGGGCCTGGTGCAGAGCAGCTGGGCGGTGGGCTGGGCGGCGTCGGCGCTGGCCTTCTGGGGCATGTACGCAGTGCTGCCGCCGGAAAAGGCGTGGAAGGTGCTGTTCTGGATCGGCGTACTGCCAGCCCTGCTGACGCTCTACATCCGCCGCGCCATCAGCGAGCCGGCGGTGTTCGTGGCGGCCCAGGCAAAGATGCGCGAAAGCGGCCAGCGTGGCAACTTCCTGCGCATCTTCCATCGCGACCTGCTGCGCACCACCATCCTGGCGAGCCTGCTGGCCACCGGCATGCAGGGTGCCTACTACTCGGTGACCACCTGGCTGCCAACCTTCCTCAAGACCGAGCGCCATCTCTCGGTGCTGGGCACCAGTACCTATCTGCTGGTATTGATCGGCGGCTCCTTCTGCGGCTATCTCACCTCGGCCTGGCTGTCCGACACCATCGGTCGTCGTCGCTGCTTCATGCTGTTCGCGGCCATGGGCATCCTGCTGGTGCTGAGCTATACGCAGATGATCATCACCGACGCCTGGATGCTGGCGCTGGGCTTCGTGCTGGGTTTCTTCCTGTCGGGGATCTTCTCGGGCATGGGCGCCTACCTGTCCGAACTGTTCCCCAGTGACGTGAGGGGTTCGGGCCAGGGCTTCTGCTACAACTTCGGCCGCGCCATCGGTGCGATCTGCCCGGCGCTGGTGGGTTATCTGAGCAACAGCATGCCGCTGGGACAGACCATCGGCTGGATCGCCGCCGGCTGTTACGGACTGGTGATCGTGGCCTGCCTGATCCTGCCGGAAACGCAGGGCAAGGAGCTGGAAGCGGCGGTCACCACCGCCTGACCGTTCCCGCAGGGCAGCGAGCACAGGCCGGCGCCAAAACGCCGGCCTGTTTGCATTGCGCCCTCGTATGAGACGGGTCGGGGTCGCTCAATAGGCGCTGGCCTGGTCGAGCGCGGCGATGTCTTCGCGGCTCAACTGCAAGCGCGTAGCGGCCACCAGTTCGTCGAGCTGCGCCAGCGAGGTGGCGCTGGCAATCGGCGCGGTCACGCTGGGGCGCGCAATCAGCCAGGCCAGCGCGACGGCGGCCGGAGTGCTGGCGTGACGGGCGGCGACCGCATCCAGCGCGGCCAGGATCTGGAAGCCACGTGGGTTGAGATAGGACTTCACCTTGCCGCCACGGGCGGCGCTCTTGCCGAGGTCGGCCTCGCTCCGGTACTTGCCGCTGAGGAAGCCGCTGGCCAGCGAATAGAAGCCGATCACGCCCACGCCCTGCTCCAGGCAATACGGCTCCAGCGTACGTTCGAACCCTTCGCGGGCGACCAGGCTGTATTCGGGCTGCAGGGTCTGGTACAACGGCAGACCCAGCTGGCGGCCAATGTCGCGCGCCTGCGCCAGCCGGTCCACCTCGTAGTTGGAGGCCCCGATGAGGCGCACCTTGCCGGCCTTGACCAGGGTGTCGTAGGCGGCCAGCGTTTCTTCCAGCGGCGTGCTGCGATCATCGTCGTGCGACTGGTAGAGGTCGATATGGTCGGTCTGCAGGCGACGCAGCGAATCTTCCACGGCGCGCAGGATGTAATCCTTCTTCAGGCCCACGCGGCCCTCACCCATGTCCTTGCCGACCTTGGTGGCGATCACCACCTTGTCGCGCCGGCCACCCTGGGCCAGCCACTTGCCGATGATGGTCTCGGATTCGCCGCCCTGGTTGCCGGGCGCCCAGCGCGAATAGACGTCGGCGGTATCGATCAGGTTCAGGCCGGCCTCGACGAACTTGTCGAGAATGGAGAAAGAGGTCTTCTCGTCGATGCTCCAGCCGAAGACGTTGCCGCCGAAGGCCAGCGGTGCCACGGTGATATCAGATTGACCCAGCTTGCGTTGTTGCATCGGAATCTCCTTGTCATGATGGTCGGAAACAGTGACGGCCATTGTAGGCGCGGCCCGCAAACTCTGCTGGCGAGCATCTTCCAAGCAAAGCCGACAGCGCGTTAAGATAGCCGCCACGTCATTCCATGCAGCGCACCTGCCCGCCCGCCACCCTCATGAAGCCCCGCATCGCCTCCACCGAACTGGCCCAGCACCGCACCGGCAAGCTGACCGATACCGTGTACGCCAGCCTGCGCGACGACATCTACGCCTTCCGCCTGCTGCCCGGCGACCGCTTCGCCGAGAATGACGTGGCCGAACGCCTGCAGGTCTCGCGTACCCCCGTGCGCGAAGCGCTGATGCGGTTGCAGAGCGAGGGACTGGTGCGCGGCCATTTCCGCAACGGCTGGGAAGTGGTGCCGATCGACCTGGCGCGTTTCGCCTCCCTCTATGAATTGCGTGAAATGCTGGAACTGCACGCAGTGCGCAAGCTGTGCTCCCCGCGCGTCGCGCCCGAACGTCGCCAGCAACTGGTCGCGACACAGGGCGCCATCTGGCAGTGCGCCGCCACCGACCGCCTGCCGGACGGCCTGGCCGTAGCGGCCCTGGATGAAGGCTTCCATGCAGCGCTGGTGCAGGCAGCCGGCAATGGCGAGGCCGACAGTGTCTATCGCCAGCTGACCGACCAGCTGCGCATCATGCGTCGGCTCGACTTCGCCTATGGCGACTGCATCGACGACACCTACGCCGAGCACTGCGCCATCCTGGACGCCATCGCCGGCGCCGACGCCGAACTGGCCGGCGCCCTGATCGCCCGTCACATCGAGGACAGCCACACTGTGGTCGAGCGCCTCACCATCACCCGCCTGGAACAGGTGCGCGCCGAGTCGGTGCAGGCCGCACCGCTGCAAGGCAATCTGGTCACCGGTGGAGCACCGGCACGACGCAAGCGCTTCGGCTGAGCAAGGCCGCCCCCCCCCCGCTTGCCCTGTCCCCCTCTGTGTGAACCTGTAGCGGACGGCTTTTTCCCCATGCGCGCTTGCCGCCAGGCAAATGGCATGAAAGCTGCTTTTGTGAGCCCAGGATTTATGCATACATAAATTCAGGCACGCGGCCCGCTGCCTCATCCGGCAGTCCCTGGCCTCCCATCCGGCTTTCTGTACAGGAGAAACGCATGACCACCCTCACCCAAACCGCCCCGGCGAGCACGCAGGGCTTGCTGCGCAACCGCTGGTTCCAGTTGCTGATCGGCCTGATCTGCATGATGGCCATCTCCAGCCCGCAATACGTCTGGACCCTGTTCACCAAACCCCTGACCGCCAAGCTGGGCGTGCCGCTGTCGGAACTGCAGATCACCTTTTCCATGCTGATCGTGCTGCAGACCTTCTTCTCGCCCTTCCAGGGCAGCCTGATCGAGCGCTTCGGCGCGCGTCGCCTGATCGCCATCGGCACCTTCATGTCCGGCCTGTCCTGGGTCCTGGCGGCGCAGGTCTCCAGCATCGGCATGTTCTACCTGGCCTATGGACTGGTGGGCGGGCTGGGCACCGGCATCGTCTATGTCGGCGTGGTCGGCCAGATGGTGCGCTGGTTCCCGGACCGGCGCGGCTTCGCCGTGGGCATGGTGGCGGCCGGTTATGGCATGGGCGCGATCCTGACCACCTTCCCGATCTCGGCCTCGCTGGCCAGCGCCGGACTGGAAACCACGCTCTGGCAATTCGGCCTGGTGTTTGCCGTGATCGGCGTCATCGCTTCGCAGGCCCTGCGCTCGCCGGATGCCAGCCACGCCGCCGCCATGCCGGCCCCGGCCATTGCCGCCAGCACGCATGACCTGGCGCCGCGCCAGATGCTGCGCACCCCGCTGTTCTGGCTGATGTTCGCGATGATGACCATGATGTCGACCTCGGGCCTGATGGTGACCTCGCAGATGGCCACCTTCGCCCGCGACTTCGGCGTGGCCAACGTGATGGTGTTCGGCCTGGCCGCGCTGCCGCTGGCGCTGACCATCGACCGCCTCACCAATGGCCTGACCCGCCCCTTCTTCGGCTGGATCTCGGACCGCTACGGTCGCGAGAACACCATGTTCTTCGCCTTCGCGCTGGAAGGCGTGGCCATGGCGCTGTGGCTGGCCACGCGCGAGAACGCGGTGCTGTTCGTACTGCTGTCGGGCGTGGTGTTCTTCGGCTGGGGCGAAATCTTTTCGCTCTTCCCCTCCACCCTGACCGACACCTTCGGCACCCGCAACGCCACCGCCAACTATGGCTGGCTGTACATCTCGCAGGGCATCGGCTCCATCTTCGGCGGCCCGCTGGCGGCGATGATGCATGAGAAGACCGGCAGCTGGCATCCGGTCTTCGGCACCGCCATCACGCTGGATATCCTGACCGCCTGCCTGGCGCTGATGGTCCTGAAACCCTGGCGCGCGCGCTATCTGGCCAAGGTCGCAGGCTGAGATCGCTACCGTTCTTCCGCTGAATTCCTCCGAACCATGATGCCGCCCGGTGCCACGCCGGGCGGCATTTTCTTTTGAGGACACAGGCCCGCTTCCCGCCCGGGCGACGGATTGCCCCCTCCTGCCGTATACTTCCCGTTCTCCTGCATCGCCGGGCAAGCCATCTGCAACCGGCTTGCAAGCCTTTGTAACTCCCCTGCAACTCAGTGCGGTCACGCGGGTCTGACCCTCCCGCGCCTCATCACAAGAACACACTACCGCTGCCTCATGGAAATCGTCTTTACCGTCCTGATCCTGCTGCTGGCCGTCGCCGTCTCCGGCGTGGTGGCAAGGCTGGCACCATTCAAGCTGCCCCTGCCACTGTTCCAGATCGCCCTGGGCGCCGTGCTGGCCCTGCCCATGTTCGGCCTGCGCATCAGTTTCGATCCGGAACTGTTCCTGCTGCTGTTCATCCCGCCACTGCTCTTTACCGATGGCTGGCGCATGCCCAAGCGCGAGTTCTTCCGGCTGGCGCGCCCCATCCTGGCCCTGGCACTGGGTCTGGTGATGTTCACCGTGGTCGGGGTGGGCTACTTCATCCACTGGATGATCCCGGTCATCTCGCTGCCCTCGGCCTTCGCCCTGGCGGCGGTGCTCTCGCCCACCGATGCGGTGGCGGTCTCTTCCATCATCGGCAAGGGCCGCCTGCCAGCGTCGATGCAGCATGTGCTGGAGGGCGAAGCGCTGATGAACGACGCCTCCGGTCTGGTGGCCTTCAAGTTCGCCATCGCCGCCGTCATCACCGGCAGCTTCTCGCTGCTGGATGCCAGCATTTCGTTCGTGCTGATCGCTGCCGGCGGTATCGCGGTGGGCCTGATCGTGGCCTGGGGCTTCGGCCTGATCCGGCGCAAGATCATCGAATGGGCCGGTGACGAACCGGGCATCCAGGTGGTGCTGCTGCTGCTGATCCCCTTCACGGCCTATATCTTCGCGGAACACTTTGGCCTGTCCGGCATCCTGGCGGCGGTCGCTGCCGGCATGCTCATGCCCTACCTGGAAACGGCCGGCGGCGAATCGGCCGCCACCCGGCTGCAGGGGCGCAGCATCATGACGATGCTGGAGTTCGTCTTCAACGGCATGTCCTTCCTGCTGCTGGGCCTGCAGTTGCCGGGCATCGTCAGCCTGGCTCACGTGGATGCGCAGATGGCCGGCAACGTCCCGGTGTGGCACCTGTTCGTGTATATCCTGGCCATTACGCTGGCGCTGATCGTGCTGCGTTTCGTGTGGGTGTGGATCAACCTGCGCATGCGCCGCTTCGCGTCGGCACTGCGCGGCCAGAGCGGACGCAATCGCAAGTTCGACCTGCGCCTGATCAGCATCACCGCGCTGTCAGGCGTACGCGGCGCCATTACCCTGGCCGGTGTGATGTCGATCCCGCTGCTGCTGAAGGAACATACGCCCTTCCCGGCGCGCGACCTGCTGATCTTCCTGGCCACCGGGGTGATCGTCTGCTCGCTGCTGTTTGGCAGCTTCCTGCTGCCGTGGATGCTCAAGGACCTGCAGCTCGATGCCGAGGTCAAGCGTCGCCGGGCCGAGGAGATGATGGCGCGTCTGCGCCTGTCGGAGGCGGCCGTGCGCAGTATCGAGACCGCCCAGGAACGCATCGGCGTGACCCTGGACGAAAACGACCTGGCGCTGCTGACCGAAGTCAGCGGCAGCCTGCTGGCCACCTACCGGATGCGGATGAATGCGGAGAGCGATTCGGAAGACACCCAGCGCGCCGCCAACCGCTTCAAGCAGTTCGAGCGCGAACTGCGGCTGGAGGCCATCCGCGCCGAGCGCCTGGAGGTGCACTACCTGCGCGCCGAACAGCGCATCAACGATGAAACCTTCCTGATGCTGATCAACCAGATCGACATGGCCGAGACCTGGCTGCTGGGCTCACTGAACGGCCCCGGCCAGCATCACTGAGGAGGAGCGGCAACGACAAAGCCCGCGCTGCCATTGGATTGGCAGCGCGGGCTTTTCATTGCCCTACGGAATGAAGCGACTCAGGCCACCGAATTGATGGTGGTGCCGATGATTTCGCCGGTGGAGTTGCGCGAGGCCTGTTCGCGGCGATTGCGTTCTTCGTTGGCGGTCTCGGCACGGGTTTCGTCAGCCTGGATTTCTTCCTGGCGGCGCATTTCGGCCTTGGCGGCGGCTGCGGCCTCTTCGGCGCGACGCACGGCGACCGGGTCGTTGGCTTTGCCCGTGGTGGGTGTATTGCCGTTGGGGTCGGAGACGACGGCGTTGACGGCGGAGGAAATGTCGATGGGCATGTTGGGCTCCCTGTGACTGCGAAGACTGAAGACGGATACTGGATCGGATCGGGCGTACCGCTGCCGGTACGAATTCGCTATGTTACGCCCATTGTTGCGCTCTGCCACAGGGAAAATCCTGAGTCGCGCAGAATTACCGGGATACCGTGCGGAAACTGTGATGAATCTGGCAAATAAACCGCCCTGGCCCAGTGCACGTCGATGTCAGGGTGGCAAGTGATTGCCGTACAGACAAGCCAGATGGAACCTTACCGTAGCGCTCGGCGGATGGCTCCCGCCTGTTGGGCAGCCCGCAGCAAGCGTCGCGCTTCCTCCCCACTGGCCGAAAGTGACAGTTACGAATTGCAATGCCCCCAGTGTCGGTATTGCTCGCAAACCGGGTCAACACTAGATTGACCGCAGGCGTCGGCATTCCAGATGAAGCAGCGGATAAGGCCGTCCTTGACCGTCCAGTTCTGATCGCCCTGTCTTGATGAAGCCCAAGTGCAAGTAAAAAGCGGATGCTTGCTCGTTCTGTTCGTTGACATCCGTCGTCAGAACAGGCGATAAGCCCAATGCGTATTCGACCAGGCCACGCCCGATGCCTTTGCCATGATGGGCGGGATCGATAAACAATGCCTCCATGTGCGCGTCATTCAACAACATGAAGCCCAACGGTCTGTCGTTCTCGTCGACGGCTAATAGCAATGGAGCATCTGGAAGAAATTCCCGGACCTCATTGGCAATTTCCGCATAGTCAGCCGGACTCAAAAAATCATGCGTGGCCAGTACGGCATTGCGCCAGATGTCCAGCACTCGATCACCATCGTCGCGATGTGATTTTCTAATATTCATCATATGTCTTCAGGCAAGAGTCGGCGCTATCGGGCTAGTGCTGACGAAATCGATATCGAATTCTTCACACTCAAATTCATCCGGCGGCTCCCAAAGTGCGCTCGCGATCTCGAATATATGATCCGGCACGAGCATTGAGAATGTGGGACCTTGCTCCTCATTCCTCCGTCGGACACGTTCGCGACGAAGTTCCAGAGGGGCATCAAGCACATGGATACGAAGTGAAAATCCCTGGTCCACGATGCGCCGGCAAAACGCCATTCGAGGTGTTTGTTGGATCAAGCCGAGTTCCAGCACGACATCTCGCCCTGAATCCAGTATTTTTTGGCTATGAATCCAGATCAGGTCCAACAAGCGCTCTTTGCGCTGGACATACCAAGAGACGAAATCACCTTCGGGGCGATCAGGACTAAAGAGCCTGGCGAACCACTCGTCGAGCGCAATATGTACACCCCCGACATTTTCCGCCAAGACGGTGCTGAAGGTGGATTTGCCAGCCCCGACAGGGCCTTCAACGAGATGCACTTGATTCATTGCGTGAGTGTTCATTAAGGGGATACGCATTGTATGCGGACAATTGGATGTCTGGAACTGCCCGCTTCGGAGCTTGCACCGGCCACTCACTCGCGGGATGAGTTTTCTGGAAACTCCTCGAATTCACGAAGTCCCACTGATGTTTGGCAATGCTTCGGATAGTGCAGAAAGAATTCAGGATAACTCGGGGGCGAAGCGCTATGCAAAGGAGACCCATCTATCTGGACGATGTCTGGGCCCACGCCACAAATATTTCTCCCACCTCTCTGAGGGCGGCTTCGCGGCGCGGCATATCCAACGTCGGCGCATCATAGTAAGCAGCGACAAATAGCGGATTACGCTGCGGTGGACGCACGATCGCGTAGTCATTGGTCTGCCGCTCCACGCTGGTGCCGGGGCGGTCGCCTGCCTGCCAATCCGCCGGCAGGGCCGCACGCAGGCGATTGCGTCCGGGGCGGCAAGCGATCATCCAGTCTTCCAGTTGCTGGCGCGCATCCGGACTCAAGACATCGCCCGTCAGGATCGCGCGTGCATTGCCGACGATGGCCCGCGGCGTGGTCGTATCCCGCTCACCACTGTACTGATTGGACATCGGCTCATAACGGTCGGAACGCGTCACGGTGTCGCCCAGGCTTCGTAAGAAAGCAGTCAAGCCGTCCGGGCCGCCAGCATTGCGCATCAGCAAGATGGCGGCAGTGTTATCACTCAGTTCGAGGGTCGCCTGACACAGCTCGCCTACCGTCATGCTGCCGCGCCCGACGTTGGTCAGGGTGGTCGGCGAGGTGAAGATCAGATCCTTCCTGGTATAGGGTATTGATCGTTGCAAGCTCTCCTTGCCTTGATCGACGCGGGCTAGCACCTGCGCAGCGAGCATGCCCTTGAACGTGCTGCACATCAGGAAACGTTCGTCGGCCCGATGCGCCAGTGTCTTGCCCGAACCGGTATCGACCGCGAACACGCCCAGGCGCCCGCCATAGCGGTGTTCCAGTTCAGCTAGCGGGGAGGTAGCGGCGCGCAGGTCAAAGGCGATACCGCCGAGGCCGAATGCCAGGGGAAGACCGATGCTGAGTTGACGGCGTTTGAAGGAAATGGTCATGGGGAAATTTTCTCGTCAGTGCAAGGAGCTGGGAAAAGGGCACAACTCGCCCCGGCAGGCATCGGCGCTACCAGAACGAGATCCGCGATCGGGAAAAGTGTCAGCCGTTCTGCTGCGGTTGCTGCTGCGGAATCGCGGGGAGCAAGCGGCGAATACTGCGGGCGTCACGTTCCATGGCGTCAGGCCTGGCGCCGTCGAGCAAGACCAGCGTGACATCCTGCTGTGGCGACTTCAGCCGCATGATGAGGCAGCGGCCCGCCGCTGCCGTGAAGCCAGTCTTGGACAAGGCGATGTCCCATCCCTTTTGCCCGACCAGCTGGTTGGTGTTGCGATAGGTGACGCGCTGCCCGGCGATCGTGATCGCGCCCGCCGGGGCTGTCGTATAACGTGCGATGTCCGGATAGCCTGCGGCCGCGCCCGCGATGGCAGCCAGCTCCAGCGCAGTCGAGGTGTTGCGTGGCGAGAGCCCGGTCGGATCATCCAATGTGGTGTGCGCCAGGCCGAGTTCCGTGATCTTGGCACTGGCCGCTCGCCTGAATGCAGGCAGACCACCCGGATAGCTTTGAGCGAGCGCATAGGCAGCACGGTTATCCGAAGAAGCCAGTGCCAGTTGCATGAGCGTGCGCAGGCTGACGCGGGCCCCTTGCGGCAGACTGGAACTGACCTGCCGCAAGGCGCTGACGTGCTGCTGTTCGATGCGAACCAGTCGATCCAGATCAGGCTTTGCATCGAGTACGACCATCGCCGTGACCAGCTTGGTCAGCGAGGCGATCGGCACCACCGCATCGGCGTCCTTTCGCAGCAGCACGCGACCGGAATGGCTATCCAGAACCGCCACATGATTCGACTCCAACAGCCGTCCCAGCATAGAGGCTTCCCCCTCCTGAACGGCATCCGGCAAGGTGCCGGCTTGCCGATGCTCCGACGCGGCGCGCGTCGCTGCCATCGATGATGGCGTAGCCGGCACAAACTGCAGACCAGCCGCGAGCGCGGCAGCCATCGTCAGGGCCAGCATCACCGCCGGCACCGTGGATATCATGACCGTGGGCGGTATCCGTGTTGACGGCCGCGCCAGCCGCTTCACGCGCTCCAGCAATTCCCCGCTCGCCGCTTGCAGCGACACGCCTACCGTATTGTCCCGCGTCTGGCATTGACTCAGGCGCTCCAGCGCGAGCGCCAATTGCCGCGGCTCGCCGGTCAGCGTACCGGCCAGATCGTCGGCGATCAACTCGCGCTCCATACGGATTTTCCGGGAGAGCCACCACACCACTGGATGGAAGAAGAGCAATGCCTCGATCGCGTTCTGCAACAGATTGATGAGGTAGTCCAGGCGCTTGATGTGGGCGATCTCATGAGCCAGCAAGGCTTCCAGCATCTGCGGCGGCATGCTCAGAAAAATCGCCCCCGGGACGATGATGACTGGCCGCCACCATCCCGTCGTCAGCGGTCCATGGTTGCCATGCGCCACACGTAGCAAGACCGGTCGGCGGATGCCGCAACATATCGCCAGGGAGCTGGCGCAGGCCTGCCAACGCGTGGGCGCTGCGCCGGTCTGTACTGCAATATTCCTGCTCCAGTACAGCCCGGATGCCAGCCGCGCTCCCATTGCGATCACGCCGACCGACCAGCAGGCAACCAGCCATGGCATTGCGGAGGTGAGGAAGATGGAAAAGGGCTGGCTTCCGATCATCCCGGCCAGACCGTGGCCGGCGCCTGTCGATGCTGTGGTCATTGCAATAGACAGGCCTGCCTCCAGCAACACCGACGCCAGGCACGACAGTTGCGCCAGACACAGCATCAGATAACGTTGCCTGCAAGCCGCAGTGGGGAGCAGGCGCAGCAGCACGACGGCGACGGCACCGATCAGTGCCCCTTTCCAGAGGAAATTCAGAAGCGCCCAGCCGATTGCCGTGACCACGGTAGATGATTCCGCGATCACCGCTCATCTCCGTGCAGTAGTCTCCTGATCTCGTCTTTCTCTTCTTGCGTCACGTGATGGCGCAATGCCGCCATCACCAGCGCCTTGCCCGATCCCGAGAACGCCTTCTGGATCAGATCCTTCAGCAGGGTCGCCTGCAGCGACTTCTGCCGCTGAGCCGGCGCATAGACGTGAGAGCGCTCGCTTTCATCGCGTGTCAGCAAGCCTTTGCCGTGCATGACCTGCATCTGCCGCAACACGGTGGCATAGGAGAGATCGGGCCGCTCCGGCAGCATGGCCTCATGCACTTGCTTGACGGTGGCATCGCCCAGCTGCCACAGCACGCGCAACAGGTTCAATTCGGCCGCGGTGGGCCTGGATTTCTTGTGGGCTGGTTCCATATCGGATTCCAAAAGGCATGATCGTTGCGAAGTAGAATATATTTTCTAGACCAAAGTGTCTAGACCAAAATGTCTATACATCTGAAAGGCCAACATACCCTCGATGCCCTCCACCGATTGTCACGACCGCATGCTGACGACGCATAATCCCCGGATCGATGTACTCAGAGGCATCGCGATCCTGCTAGTACTGTTTCACCATTTCAATATTGCCTATCGGCTTGAAGAGACATGGCTGGCGGACGTGTTCGGATGGCCGGCATTACGCGCCTTGGCGCGCAACGGCAACTACGGCGTCACCATCTTCTTCGCCATCTCGGGCTTCCTGATCACGTCCAAAGTCTTTCAGCGCCGGCGGGAGATCGGCCAGATCGACCTGGCCGGCTTCTACCGTCTGCGCATCGCGCGCATCCTGCCTTGCCTGCTGCTCCTGCTATGCCTAGTGGATCTGCTGGCTATGGCGGGGCTGACCATCTTTCAGAACCGCGTCGTCGATGGAGGCAGCGTGTCGATGTGGCGCGTCAACCTGGCCGGGGTGGCTTTCCACATGAACGTGCTGATTGCGCGGCATGGATGGGTGAACTATGCGCTCGGCGTGCTGTGGTCGCTTTCCGTAGAAGAGGTGTTCTATCTGGTGTTCCCGCTGGCCTGTCTGGTGTTGAAAAGCGAGCGCCGGCTTCTGGTCTTCATGGCGGTGATCATCGTGGTCGGGCCGGTCTATCGTTTTGCGCACCCCGGCGACGAGGGGCAATTCCTGTATGGCTATTGGGCCTGCTTCGACAGTATCGCGATCGGCTGTTGTGCTGCGATCTTTTCCAGGCGCGGCGGGTTCGCATGGCTGAATCACCCTGTCGTGCGGGTCGCGGTCGGACTATCCATGGCGGTGTTATATCTGGCTTGGCCGATCGCGCAGAGCAAGGTGCTGGGTTGCACGGTCATGGCTGCAGGGACGGCTCTTAAGCTGGTCGCCGCGCAATACAGGCCCGCACGCTGCACGACAGTCGTGTGCCGTGGGCTGGCTGCATGCGGGCGCTTGAGCTATGAGCTCTATCTTTTTCATCTGATCGTACTCGGCCTGATGCGCGCAGGATTCCCACCGCAAACCATTTCAGGAGGAGGAAAGATGGTACTCCTGCCCGCTTACTTCATGATTTCGGCTGCGCTGGCCCAGGTCATCTCACGCGCGTTTTCCGCACCGATGAACCGTATCATCCGGGGGACATAGCCATTCATGGTTCGCTCGCAGGATGACTCGCTCCATCTGACCACCTTTCATTGCCTTCCGGAGGGTGCCACGTGGTCATGCGAAAGGCGGCCATTCGCTCATTCAAGTCCGACCAGCGGTCTCGCTTCTTCAAGAATCCATTGTGCGAACGCCTTGAGGGGCTCACTGCCAAGTTGCAACTGCTCGGGGAGCACAAGACAAAATGTCTTGGAAATGCTGCTGTCCTGCGGCCACGGTGCGACCAGGCGACCTTGCGCCAGTTCGACTTCCACATACAGACGCGGCACCAGCGCGACGCCGAGCCCGGCCAATGCTGCCTCAATCAGCATTCCGTGCAAGTCATAGCGGGGCCCTTGCGCAGAATGGCTCAGGCTAATCCCGGTCTGCGCGGCATAGCGGTTCCAGGCATCGTGATTCTGACGTCGATGCAGGCGAGGCAGAGTGTCCAGGGCAGGGGTCCCTGTCGCTCCTTCCAGTAATGCAGGATGGCATACCGGCACCAGCACCTCATCGAGCAGACGATAGGTGTGCATTCCGGCCCAGGCCGGATGCAAGAAATGGATCGCCGCATCCAGGCCACTGCCAGGCAGCAGGAACGGCTCCATGCGTTCGGAGAGATGCACCGTGATGTGGGGATGCAGGGCAGCAAAGCGCGGCAGGCGGGGGATCAGCCAGCGCATCGCAAACGTAGGGCTGACCGCGATATCCAGGCTGGCTCCGTTGGGAGGCTGGGACATCAGATGCTGGCTGTCCCGGTCCAGGCGCTCCAGCGTTTCCCGGACATGGCTGGCATAGCGTTGGCCATGCGGCAGCAAGCGCACGCGGTTGCCGATCCGCTCGAACAGGGTCACTCCCAGAAATCCCTCCAGGCGGCCAATCTGCCGGCTGATGGCGCCTTCGGTCAAGGCCAGTTCTTCGGCGGCACGTGCAAAGCTGCCGTGACGCGCCGCAGCCTCGAATGCCATCAGTGAGCTGTTGCTGGGAATCCTGCGCCGCATCGTATTCCTCGTATTCCATAAGCGGGTTGATGACGTGAGCTTTACCTTATGTCAGTGAAGCTTGCCTAAGTATCGATTTATTGACCGGGATTGGCTGCCTATCATGACAACTCCTCAACCAAGCAGGCCGCCACAAGGGTGGCCGTGGCCCATCATCATTATGATCTATACCGTCGAATGCAGCTTCGCCGACCCCATCAGCGAAGCAGAATGGAACGATTTCTACAGCCTGGAAAAGTTGCCCGCCCTTATCTCCGTGCGCGGCTTTCACACTTCGCAGCGATTCAAGGCTTTGAGGGAAGGCTGCCCGGTCTATCTCGCGCTGCATACGATTGACCATCACGACGTGCTTCTCTCTGACGAATACCGGCGAAAAGGCGGTGGCAATTTCGCGCGATGGCAGCAACACATCACCGACTGGCATCGCAATCTCTATGAAACATCGGCTACTGCGCCTGCGGTGCGTAGCGGGGAGTACCTGCTGCTCAGCGCGCGTGGCCCCGATCCCTTGGTGGCGATGGGGCTGTCGCCATCGATCCTGCATGCCGTCGCCCTGGAGAAATTCCCGGAATGGAGATGGATGGCAGTCCTGTCCGATCCCGTCGATATCGACGGTATTGCCCTACCCGAAGGGCTGCATCTCTATGCTCCGATGACTGCGCAACTGCGCAGCGGTAGCGAGCCAGCCATCGTCAGCGCGAGCTAGCACGATGCCCAATCTCACTTTCTACATCCGCCAGGACCAGATGCCCGCCGCGCAATCCCTGGATCGGCTCACCGCGCGCTGCATACAGCTCTGCACGAAGATTCTCGAGGCGCGGCCCGAGAACATCCACGTCATCTACGTCGCGGTCGGTCATGGGACAGGCCACCCTGCATTCGCCGACGTCCGTTATCGGATGTCGGCAAACAGGACGCCGGCCGTCATGGAAGATTTCATGCAGCAACTGGACGAGGCCATCCAGGACCATACCGGACTGCTGCCGCGCATCCGCTGCTTTGCCTATGCCGCGCAGTCCATCAGCGCAAGGCATTGATTCCTACCCACAGCAAACGAGACGAAAATGCATTTCCCCAGTCAGCAAATCGGTGATTTCTCCGTCACCGCCATCAGTGATGGTTTTCTCAGCGCACCTCTGGAGCTGCTATCCAATATCGATCCCGCAGAGGCGACCAGGCTCCAGCATGCGGCAGGAATGAGCGACCCTTCTGCCATCCATATCAATTGCTATTTGATCCGCAGCCCGACGCAAACCGTGTTGGTCGATGCCGGCGCCGGTGGCTTCAAGCAATGGGGCGGCCGATTACAGGACAATCTCAAGCGGGCCGGAGTGCTGCCTTCCGACATCGATACCGTCCTTCTGACTCATGCTCATCCCGACCACATTGGTGGCCTGCTCGATAGCGCAGGAGACCGCGCCTTTCCCGATGCCGAGTTGGTAGTGCAGGGGCAAGAACTGGACTTCTGGGAGAACGATGCCAATTTCTGCCGCGCCAGCGAGCGGGCGCGCGGAAATTTCATCTTCGCGCGCCGGGTATTCGGCAAGTATCGGGACAGGCTGCGCACCTTCGCCGGCGGCGAGGTCCTTCCCGGCATTAGCGCCCAGCCGCTGCCCGGACATACCGCCGGACATTGCGGCTATCACATCAACTCAAATGGGCAGGGCCTGTTGATCTGGGGCGATATCGTGCATTTCCCGCACCTGCAGATCGCTCGCCCCGACGTCTCCATCGCATTCGACCTCGATCCGCATCTGGCGACGGCAACCCGGGTTCATTTGCTGGATATGGTGAGTACGGACCAACTGCTTATCGCGGGTATGCACCTCGGTGAGGAAGGCTTCGTCCAGATTGTTCGCACGGGAAAGAGTTATCGGGTTGTAGGCAAGCGTTGATAGCCCTGATGTTACCCGCCCCGACGAGCATGCAATCCCCCTGTTTATATTGGCGGACGGGTATTGTCATTCAGACCCTTGGCCAAGATCCGGCGGAAAACAGCAGGCGTCCAGCCCACATGCCGGGGATGGCGTACCTCATATCGATGTGGTCGTCTCAACCGGTTCTCACGACTGTTTATAAAATAGGTTCTAAAATGACTCCGCCCGCCAGGATGGATCGGCGGCCGCTGACCTGTCAGACCGTGGGCTGCAAGCGTGCGTCCAGCCCACGCACAATGAAGTTTTATCGGAGATCACAAACTCATCATGAACATCATCGACTCGATTGATAAAAATGCCACCTATCCGGGCAGTGGTTCGACACAAGGCGGGGGCAACGCATCGGGATCTTCTTTCGAGAGCAGGCTGCAGCTGGCCAAGGCCAGTGGCTCGCTGTCAGCCTCGACGAAGTCCGATCCGGCGCGGGAACTGCAGGAATGGGCGGCCATGTCGCCGGATCAGCGGCTGTTCTATATGGTGCTGCAGTCCCTGGGGGTAACGAAAGATCAATACGAGCAGATGTCGTCCGACGACAAGCAGAAACTGGCAGAGAAGGTTCGCGAGCGCATCAAGGAAATGGCCAAGAACGGCACGCTCAATGCGGCCACGATGGCCTAGACCGGCTTCCCGGTCGTCGACGCAACTACGGTCAGACAGTCTCTGGCTCCCGATCCAGCAGACAGTCGATGAACGCACCGAGGAGAGCTGGTCGATGCCGCCTGTTCGGGTAATAGAGGAACAGCCCCGGGCGCGAAATCGACCAGTCCGCCAGCACCTGGACCAGCCGCCCCTGTTGCAGAAGTCCGGCCACGCCATCCCGTTCAAAGTGATAGGCAATGCCAAGCCCGTCGAGTGCTGCAGCGATGCCGATATCGGCATGGTTGGTGACGATGGGGCCGTCCACCGCGACCTCCATCTGTCGCCCACGTTTCCTGAATTCCCAACGGTAGTGCCTGCCGTCCATCTGGAGCCGCCAGTTGATGCAGGTGTGCTGGTGCAAGTCGGCAGGTGACCTGGGCGTTCCGCGACGGGCGAGATAGTCCGGAGACGCCACGGCCACCATGTTCAGGTCCGGTGTGAGGCGGACCGCCACCATGTCTTTCTCGAGCCGGTTACCGACGCGGATACCGGCATCGAAACGGCCCTCCACGATGTCGGCCAGCGCGTCGTCCACCACGATGTCGAGGATCACGTCCGGGTGCGCCTGATGGAAACGTGAAAGCCGGGGCGCGATGAGGGTTCGCGCCGCGATCCCCAGCGTATTGATGCGCAACGTGCCACTCATCTTGCCGGTGGCCTCGCTGGCTTCAGCGACTGCAGCAGCCATCTCCCGAAACAGCGGTGCCACACGTCTGTAGAGCAGTTCACCACTCGCCGAGGGCGCAACGCTGCGCGTGGTCCGGTTCAGCAGACGAGCGCCGATGCGGCCTTCGAGTTGCCGGATGGTCTGGCTCAGGGCCGACGGCGAGAGACCCAGATGCTCCGCCGCGCGGGCAAAACTCTGTCGCTCCACGACAGCGACGAAGGCCTTCAACTCAGCAAAATCGGATCCACGCATTATGTATTGTTTTCTACATAGAACATACGAATTCTAGGATATTAACTAAATTCACATTGGCGCGCATCCTGAGGCCTTTACCAACCTCATCGAGCCAAGCACATGGACACCCTGCCCCTTCCTGAGCCAATTGCCGCGTACTTCGCGGCAGAACACAATCCCGAAGCGCTGGCGCGCTGCTTCACGGCACAGGCCGTCATGAGGGATGACGGCCATACCTATACCGGCGTCAACGCCATCACGGCCTTCATGGCCGAGGCATCGGCCAGGTACAGCGCGACGAGCGTGCCGTTTGCCATGGAACTGGACGACGGCATCCAGCTCGTACGCGCCAACGTCTCCGGCAACTTCCCCGGCAGCCCGATCGTGCTGAATTATCGCTTTCGCGTGGAGCGTGGTCTGATCGCCTCGCTGGAGATCAGCGCATGAGCTTCGACCTTCATCTCGAGGGCCTGCGGGCCGTGGTCACTGGCGGCACGCAGGGCCTTGGCGCTGCCGTCGTGAAAACCCTCGCCCAGGCTGGTGCCCGGGTGATGACGTCGGCGCGTTCCCTGCCTGCGCAGCCAGTCGAGGGAGTGAGCTACCTCGCTGCCGACCTGTCCACGGCGGACGGGAGCGATCACCTCGCCCACGCCATCCTGCAGGACTGGGGTGGGGTCGACATCGTGATCAACGTCCTCGGAGGATCAAGAACGCCCGTCGGTGGTTTCGCTGCGATCAGCGATGAGCACTGGTTCGCCGAGCTCAACCTGAACCTCATGCCGGCCGTGCGTCTGGATCGCGCACTGCTGCCCGCCATGCTGGCGCAAGGCTCCGGGGTCGTCATTCACGTCAGCTCCATCCAGCGCGTGCTGCCCCTGCCCGAGTCGACCACCGCTTATGCCGCTGCCAAGGCGGCGCTCACGACCTACAGCAAGTCACTGGCAAGAGAGGTGACGTCAAAGGGCGTGCGCGTCTTGAGTGTCGCCCCGGGCTGGATCGAGACCGAGGCTTCCGTGACGTTCGCGCAGCGGATGGCAACGCAGGCCGGAACGGACTACGAGGGTGGCAAGAAAATCATCATGGACTGGCTGGGAGGCATCCCGGTAGGCCGGCCCGCACAACCGCAGGAGGTCGCCGATCTGATCGCATTTCTGGCATCCCCGCGAGCGGCTTCGATTGCGGGAACCGAGTATCGGATAGACGGCGGCACAGTGCCGACTGTGTAGCAAAAACACAATAATCGCTGCAAGCTGGGCGATGGCAAGCTCTTGAGACTTGCCATCCTCCGTGGAGAGGATGTCCTGACCGTCAGCTGTCAGCCACCGGAACCATGGGATTTCGACGACTGCCGCAACACGACAATATTGCCCAACAACGCAATGCTGGTTCCAGCGAACAGGGGGAGTGTCACCACCACCCCCTCTCTGATGACGGACATGCAGATCGCTACCACCGGGACCAGGACAAACGAAAATGACGCCCTGGCCGGGCCGGTGCGCTTGATCAGTTCGAAGTACAACAGAAATGCCGCGACCGATCCCGCCACGACCAGATAAGCCAGCCCGGCCAGGTAGGAATCCGAATACCTGGACACGATCGCCGAGCCCTCCAACGCCGCCACCGCCAGGCACACCACACCGCTGAACAGCAACCCCCAGCCAACAGTGGCGACACCCCATATTCCATGTAGGCGATTTCGCGCACCGATGGCCGTGCCTGCTGCCGTCGAGAAGGCGGCCATCAATGCCCATGCCAGACCAAGCATCAGTTCATGCCGATAGGAGTGATTGAAAATCAGTGGTCCCGTCCCGCCACCGAAAACGATGCATATCCCCAGTAGGCCACAGCCCATGCCGATCTTATCGGTGGTCGTCGGGATATCCCCGGTCAAGAGCCGTGAGAGAAACGCCGTGATCATCGGCGAGACCGACAGCACCAGGGCGACCAGTCCGCTGGGAATGTGGAGTACCGCATTGTAAAAGGCAACATAGGCCAGCCCGAACATGGCTATGCCCTGCATGGCCACCCAGAGCATGTGATGACGTGCAAGGAGCAATCGCTTCCCGCTTCCCCATGCGATCAACAGCAGAATCACCCCTGCCCCCAACATGCGATGACCCACCCCGATTACGGGGGTAACTTCCGCGTTTTGCGACAGAACCATTGAAGAGCCTAGCCCGACGAGCAAGGCGTTGAAGAAGAGAAGTAAGGTATTCATGCATGCAGAATACGCTCACAGCGATAGGGAATTTAGCTAAGATATACCTCTTACATTGCCATTTCTGGTGAAAATCACCAATAACGAGGGCCTCAGTCATTTATGAATCTGGACAAATTCAACATACAGATCCTGCAGGCCTTGCAAGAGAATGCGCACCTGACGATCCAGGAACTGTCGGAACGCGTGGGCCTGTCGCCGACGCCTTGCGCGCGCAGGGTCAAGCAACTGGAAGAAGACGGCATCATCAAGCGATACGTGGCATTGGTCGATGGCCCCAAGATCGGCCTAGGCCTGACCGCTTTCATCCACGTACGACTACGCACCCAGAGCAAGAAGGCGGTGGATGCGTTCGAGGCTGCCATCAGAAACATGTCGGAAATCATGACCTGCCATCTGGTCACGGGAAACTACGACTATCTGCTGATGCTGCGCGTGGAAAGCGTCGACGCCTGCCGCAAGTTCATCCGCGACAGGCTGATCATCATCGATAGCGTGGGGGAGACTGAAACCAGTATTTCCCTGGAAGAGACAAAACTGACGACCGCCCTTCCCTTGCCTGGATGGAGATGAGATTTCCGATTCGGGATTCGCCTGCGCTCAGTGACAATCCGGAACGTTCTGATCCAGATAAACCTCGAAGGCCACGCTATTGACCCACTTCTTGATGGCATTGCCCCAGAACGCCTCGTTCCAGCGCGCCGCCACCTGGCGTGCCGCGGCCAGATCGGCCGGGTCGCCGCTGCGCACCTGCAGTACCAATGCCTGGCGGGAGGTGGGCGGCAGCTGGGCGGAAAACTTCCTCCACTCCGGCAGCTTGAGCAGGGCCTTCATCAGGGTGTCGTCATGCACAGCTGCATCACACTGGCCGATACGTACTGCCAGCAGGGAATCGGCCGGGGCCGGCATCACTTTTTCGATGGCGCCGTAACGCGCAGCGAGCGTGCCGACATAGGGGGAACCAGCCGAGACGCAAACGCTGCGGCCCTGCATGTCTTCCCATTTGCGGATGGTGGTGTCGGTGCGCATGATGGCCATGCCGCCGGCGCTGTAGCCGGTGGGGATCTCGACCACATCGCTCAGCGCGGCCTGTCCGGGCGCCGTGCGGGTGAATACCAGTTCGGGCCGCATCCCCTTCAGGGCGGCACGTTCGGCACCGTTGGTCTGTAGCTCGGCCTTCACCTTCCACTGCGCGGCCAGGTCATCGGCCAGCACGGTGGCGATGTTTTCCGGCGTGCGGAATTTCATGCCGCCCTTGTACGTCGGCGGAACGTGATCCAGCCCGATGCGCAACTGCCCGCTGCGATGGGCGTCATCCAGCACACCGGCCTGCAGGCTGCATGACAGCAATGCCGCCAGCGCAAAAATGAAAGAATGAAGACCGCGCATCGTGAGTCCAGATGACTTGAATACTTGGTGTTGGATCAAACCCGGATCAGGAGTTTCGCTCAGACATCCTGCTCAGACATACTGATAGCGCAGCAGTCGATGCTTGAGGTTTTCCAGGATGACCTGGTCGATCAGCGCCGCCAGGATGGCAATGGTCAGGATGTTGGCCATCACGCCGATCATGTCCGCAGTCTCCCCCGAGTAGGCCAACGTGCGGCCCAGCCCCTTGCCGAAACCGACCAGCATCTCGGCCGAGATCAGGGCGCGCCAGGCGTTGCCGAAGGCCAGCTGGGCGCCGGTGATCAGCTCCGGCATCACTGCCGGCAGGTAGACCCGGCGCAGCATGGACAGGCGCGACGCGCCCATCACGCGGGCGGCCGAGACATGCACCTGCTGCACGCTCTCGGTGGCGTTCATCACCGACAGCGCTGCCGGGAAGAAGGCGGCGATGGCCACCACCACCACGATGGGCAGGTTGCCGAAGCCCATCAGGATCAGGAACAGCGGTACCCAGGCGATGGACGGGATCGATTGCAGGATCACGATGGCCGACTTCAGCACTTCGCGGAAGAAGAACAATACCGCGCCGATCAGGCCGAAACCGATGCCCAGCACCAGCGCCGAGCCATAGCCCAGGCCCAGGCGATAGAGGCTGCCGAACAGGGCCAGGCGGAAATTGCTGGACTGCACCTCTTCAAACAGGCGCGCGGCCACCGATGGCACGCCCGGCATCAGGAAGGACGGCAGCGACCAGGCCGCAATCTGCCACATCAGAAGGATGAAGACGATGGCCAGAACCATGGCCAGCTTCTTGCGGAGACCGGTAACGCGACGCTGTGAGCTCATAAGACTAAGAAAGGACGATGGCCGGACTGGGTCCGGCCAGATCAAAAAACATTAAACCTCTTCAACCCGACCTCCAACCGTTCGGACTGAGTAGGCCCGCAGGGCCGTATCGAAGGCGCCCCCGACGGAGTGCCTTCGATACGCGGCTGCGCCGCTACTCAGGGCGAACGGTAGGCAGCACAGTCCTCAGGCATCCTGCCATCCCGGCATCACAGCTTGCGGGCGTTCTGCCACGACAGGTCGGTGATGGAGTTCACGTCGAAGGGCTTGCCATCACGGGTCTTGAGCGAGCCCTGGGATTGCAGGATATCGGCGATTTCCTGCATCCGGTCCTGGTCCTTCTTGTTGATCTTGGCAGTGAAGGTCTGGCTCTTGATGGCATCGCGGATCACGTCTTCGCGCAGCATTTCGCCATGCTTCAGGGTCTTCAGGGTCGGCTCGGCGATGAAGTAGCCGGCGATCAGCTTGGAGGCTTCGGCGGGCTTCTTCTGCAGCAGCGTGATGGCGTCACGCTGGGCATCGAGCGACTTCCAGACGGCGTCGCGCTTCTTCTTCAGGGTCTCGCCGGAGGTGATCACTACCATGCAGGGGAAGGGCCAGACTTCGCCGATCTCATAGATCTGCTTGACCGGTGCGATCAGTTGCGCGATGCGGGCCTGCGGTTCGAACAGGAAGGCCGCATCCACGCGCTTGCCCACCAGCGACTGCACCGCCACCTGCGGCGAGACACCCATGACGTTGACGTCATCCGGCTTGACGCCGGCATCACGCAGGACCACGCCCTTGAGCACGGTATCAGCGGTGCTGCCCTCGGCTTGCGAAGCGAGGGTCTTGCCCTTCAGGTCGGCGACCTTGTTGATGCCAGAGTCCTCGCGTGCCACCAGAGCGTGATAGCCCAGTTGCGCACCGCCCACCACCTTCAGGTCGGCGCCCTTGGAGGCCCAGGCCACGGCATTGGAGAAGCCGAACACGCCGCTGTCGAGCTGGCCGCCGACGATGGCCTTGACCAGGTCGGTACCGGACTTGAACTCGATCAGTTCCACATCCAGGCCGTACTTCTTGTAGAGGCCGGCTTCATAGGCGGCCATGGCCTGGGCATCGTCCATGACGCGCAGGTAGCCGATCTTGAATTTTTCCAGGGCAAAGGCATTGCCGGTGAAAGCCAGGGCAGCGGCGGCGATGGCCGGTGCCAGGATGCGTGCGAGTTTCATACTCCAACCCCTTCAATGTTTTTGGCAAATTCGTCCTGCTCGGCATGGATACCCAGCAGGCAGAGGATCTCGCGACGGGTGGCCGCGAATTCGGACAGGTCGTGCGTCTTTTCGTGATGCACGAGATTGAATTCCTTCAAGACCTTGGCCGGGCGCGGGCTGAACACGAAGATGCGGTCGGCCAGGAACAGCGCCTCGTCCACATCATGGGTGACCAGCACCACGGTCGGCCCCTGCTGGCGGATCAGGTCGCGCAGGGCGTCCTGCAGGGTCATGCGGGTGAGCGCATCGAGGGCGCCGAAGGGCTCGTCCAGCAGCAGGGCCTTGGGCTGCGAGATGAAGGCGCGTGCCAGGGCGGCGCGCTGGCGCATGCCGCCCGAGACCTGGTGCGGGTAATAGTGTTCGAAGCCCTTGAGCTTGACGTTGTCCAGCCAGACGGCGGCCTGCTCGGCGGCCTTCTTCTTGTCGATGTTCTGGAATTCGAGGGCCAGGGCCACGTTCTGCTGCAGGGTCAGCCACGGATAGAGCGCGTTTTCCTGGAACATCAGGGTGCGCTCTGGATGCGGGCCGCGAATGGCCTGACCGTCACCGGCAACCGTGCCGCTGCTGGGCTTTTCCAGGCCGGCAGCCATGTGCAGCAGGGTGGACTTGCCGCAACCGGAGGGGCCGACCAGCGCGACCAGTTCACCCGATGCGATGTCGCGGGTGAATTCCTCGATCACGTGCAGGTCGCCGAAGCGCTTGGCGACGTTGTTGAAAGATAGCTTCATGTCGTCCGGCGGCCGAGCCGCGCAGGTTGAGATGCGGTTGAAATGCCTGGATCAGGATGCCTGGGAGGGATGGCAGAGCGCCCCCGGGCGCGCTTTCCCCCTTTTTGTCAGGGATGCACTGTACTGTTGCCGGCCAGGCCGAACAACTACTTAAAAATCGTATGCTTATTCATATTTCGAATAAGAAAGACACCCAAAACGCATAAAGACGTCAGACTTTCGTCAGTTTCCATTCAGTCAACAAGGCCTGGACGTCGGGATAACGCAGCCGTACGCCCAGTTCCTGCTTGATGCGCTGGTTGGCCAGACGGCGCGATTCCGACATGAAGGACAGCATCATCGGCGAGACGCTGCGTTCCAGCTCGGCACGCGGCAGGCGCGGCGGACGGGCCAGGCCGGCGGCGTCGGCCACGGCGTCGAAGTAGTCGGCCATCTTCAGTTGCGTGTCGTCGACGGCATGATAGACGCGGTTGGGCGCGCCCAGGCGCATGGCAGCGGCAGCGATGCGGGCCAGGTCGTCGCCATGGATGTGGTTGGTATGCACGTCCTCCCCCGCCACCAGCGCCGGCAGGCCCTTCTGCAGGCGTTCCAGCGGCAGGCGGTCGGCGGCGTAGATGCCCGGCACGCGCAGGATCGAAAGGCGACTGTGCCGGCGCCGCGCCCAGGCCCGCAGCACCGTTTCGGCATCGACCCGGCGCACGGCGCGCAGGTTCTGTGGGTTGACGCGGCGGGTCTCGTCGAAGCTTGCGCCAGCGCAATCTCCGTACACGCCGGTGGTGCTGATGTAAACCAGGCGCGCGCCCTCGGGTAAAATGGCGGCCAAATTGCGGGTACGGCGGTCGATGCGGCCGTCCGACTGCGGTGGCGCCAGGTGCAGGATGGTCGGCGCCAGGCGTGCCAGGCGGCCCAGCGTCAGGGGCGCGTCGAGGTCGGCGACGATGGGAATGGCGCCGGCCGCGCGCAGTTCGGCGCAGCGCTCGGGGTGGCTGGTCACGGCCAGCACGCGATAGCGCGGCAGCAGCAGCGGCAGCAGGCGCAGGCCGACATCGCCACAGCCCAGGATCAGTACGCGGGGCAGGCCCAGTTTTTTCACGGTATTCAATCCAAATTTATCCAGAAGCAGAATTGTATGAGTTTCCAAGTCACAGTCCAGCCTAGCGGCCGTCAGTTCTCCTGCGACGCAGGTGAATCCATCCTCACCGCGGCCATTCGCGCCGGCGTGGGCCTGCCCTACGGCTGCAAGAACGGCGCCTGCAGCTCCTGCAAGGGCAAGCTGGTGGCCGGCCAGGTGGAGCACGGCCCGCATCAGGAACGTGCCCTGTCGGCGCACGAGCAGCAACTGGGGTTCGCCCTGTTCTGCGTGGCCAAGCCGCAGAGCGATGTCACCATCGAGGCCCGTGAAGTGGCCGGCGTGGGCGAAATCCCGGTGCGCAAGCTGCCAGTGCGCGTGGCCAAGCTGGACAAGGTGGCTGACGACGTCATCGTGCTCTCGCTGCAACTGCCGGCCAACGACCGCCTGCAGTACAAGGCCGGCCAGTACGTGGAATTCCTGCTGCGCGACGGCAAGCGCCGCAGCTACAGCATGGCCACCGCCCCGCACAAGGATGAGCACATGAGCCTGCACATCCGCCACCTGCCGGGCGGCCTGTTCACCGACCAGGTCTTCACCACCCTGAAGGAACGCGACATCCTGCGCATCGAAGGCCCGCTGGGGACCTTCTTCCTGCGCGAGGACTCCGACAAGCCCATCATCCTGCTGGCCTCCGGCACCGGTTTCGCGCCCATCAAGGCCATCGTCGAGCAGCTGGAACATGCCGGCTCCACCCGCCCGGTCACGCTGTACTGGGGCGGTCGTCGGCCGCAGGACCTGTACATGGACGCGCTGTGCCAGCAGTGGCAGCGCGACCTGCCCAACTTCAAGTACGTCCCGGTGGTATCCAACGCCCAGCCGGAAGACCAGTGGAGCGGTCGCAGCGGCTTCGTCCACCGTGCCGTGATGGAAGACTTCCCCGACCTCTCCGGCCACCAGGTCTACGCCTGCGGCGCCCCCATCGTGGTCGAATCGGCACAGCGCGACTTCAGCGCCCAGTGCGGTTTGCCGGAAGACGAGTTCTACGCCGACTCCTTCACCTCCGAAGCCGACCTGGCCAAGGCCGTCTCGGACAGCCCGGCAAGCTGAGCAGCGTACTGTCATGCCGGCGTCACGCGCATTTGCGAAGATGCCGCCCAAGCCTGACGCCACGCGGCCCGGCGCGATGCGATGAAATTGCAACGGTGGCCCGCCGGATGCGCCCGTGAGCGGGTCCGACGGGAAATTTCTTTTTGACGCTATGCGCAAAACGTCCTAATATTCACCGAATGATCGCCAACGCCACATTTTTACGACGTCGCAGCCAACCTGAGAAAGGTTTGCTGCTGCGCGCGTGAAGTGAAACGAATCGCGAAGCCACAGGCAAACCCTGTGGCTTTTTTTTATCCGCCATCCGGGTCTGTCGTGCGCCTACCGCTTCCTGCCAGTGTGTCAGCAACGGTCTGTCCCGCACCATTCCTATCACCCTATCGCAAGCAATCCTTGCAGGAGTCCATCGATGCAATACAGCCAGTCCGACGCCAACAAGCTGATGTACGTCACCAACCGCCCCGAGCTGGTCTTCACCGAAGGCCAGGGCATGTGGCTGACCGACCATAACGGCAAGCGTTACCTCGACTACCTCCAGGGCTGGGCCGTCAACACCCTGGGCCACGCGCCGCAATGTATCGCCGACGCCCTGGCCGCGCAGAGCAAGAAGCTGATCAATCCCTCCCCGGCCTTCTACAACCAGCCCTCCATCGAGCTGGCCAAGCTGCTGACCGAGAACTCGGTGTTCGACCGCGTGTTCTTCGCCAACAGCGGCGGCGAGGCCAACGAAGGCGCCATCAAGCTGGCCCGCAAGTGGGGCAAGAAGAACCCGGCCGCCAACGGTTCGGCACGCTTCGAGATCATCACCTTCAAGCACAGCTTCCACGGCCGTACCCTGGCCACCATGTCGGCCAGCGGCAAGGACGGCTGGGACACCATGTTCGCCCCGCAGGTGCCGGGCTTCCCCAAGGCCATCTTGAATGACCTGGACAGCGTCAAGGCGCTCATCGGCGAACACACCGTGGCCGTGATGCTGGAGCCGGTGCAGGGCGAAGGCGGCGTGATCCCCGCCACCAAGGAATTCATGCAGGGCCTGCGCGCCCTGACCAAGGAAAAGAACCTGCTGCTGATCGTCGACGAAGTGCAGAGCGGCATGGGCCGTACCGGCCAGCTGTTCGCCTACCAGCATTCCGGTATCGAACCCGACATCATGACCCTGGCCAAGGGCATCGGCGGCGGCGTGCCGCTGGCAGCCCTGCTGGCGCGTGAAGAGATCGCCTGCTTCGAAGCCGGTGAACAAGGCGGCACCTACAACGGCAATCCGCTGATGACCGCAGTGGGCGTGGCCGTGATCAAGGAACTGCTCAAGCCCGGCTTCATGGAAGGCGTGCGCGAGCGCGGCCAGTACCTGCGCCAGCGTTCGCTGGAAATCTCGGAAAAGTACGGCTTCGAAGGCGAGCGTGGCGAAGGCCTGCTGCGTGCCCTGCAACTGGGTCGCGACATCGGCCCGCAGATCGTCGAAGCGGCGCGTAACCTGGAACCGGTAGGTCTGCTGCTGAACTCACCGCGTCCCAACCTGCTGCGCTTCATGCCGGCCCTGAACGTGACCAAGGAAGAAATCGACCAGATGTTCGACATGCTGGAAGTGGTCCTGGCCAAGATCGGGAAATAAGCGATGGCGGGGCGCGTGCGGATTGTTTCGAACCGGATGGCCAGCGTGCCATCCCCCCGGTCGACCCTGGCCGCAGTGGCCGCATTGGCCACCGCGCTGGTGCTGGCCGCCTGCGGCACGGCACCGACCGCGCCCCCCATCGAACGGCTGCCCGGCGCCCCGCAATCGCAGGTGCCGGCACTGCCGGCCAGTGAAAATGGCAATGAAGTGGCGCTCTATGCGCTCTCGCTGATCGATACCGGATATCGCTTCGGCGGCAAGAATCCCTCGGCCGGCCTGGATTGCAGCGGCATGGTCTCCTACATCTTCGGCCAGGCCGCCAATTACCGCATCAGCGGCAGCGCCGCCGACATCGCGCGCCGTGGTCGCCAGATCGATCCCTCGCAGTTGCGGGCCGGTGACCTGGTGTTCTTCAACACCATGAACAAGCCCTTCTCGCACGTGGGCATCTACCTCGGTGACGGCCGCTTCGTGCATGCGCCCTCCACCAACGGCAAGGTGCACATCACGCGTATGGACAACCCCTACTTCGCCACCCGCTTCGAGATGGCGCGTACCTATTTCAACTGAGTGTCGACCTTGCGGGCCGTGCGCTTGCGCGGCTTGCCCTCCTGCTGCTGGCGATTGCCGTATTCGCGGATCAGGTTGGCGCTGTAGCGCGTGAAGGCGATATCCATGTGCCGCCGCATGGCCGCACGCGCCTGCTCGGGATTGCGCTCGCGCAGGGCCTGCATGATCAGGCCGTGCTCATCGATGGCTTCCTGCCACACGCGAGTCCCGTCGAAGTGACTGTGCAGGCGTTCGAACAGCGGCCCCAGGCGGGCATCGAACAATTGCGTCACCAGCCCGACCAGCACGCTGTTGCCGGTCGCCTCGGCCATCCGGATATGGAACAGCCGGTCAGCCTCCAGCGGATCGATGCCGGCCTCGGCATTGGAAATCATCAGCGCATAGGCCTCCTCGATGGCGGCGATCTGCTGCCGGCTGCCATGCTGGGCGGCGGCGTAGGCCACCTCCCCTTCGATCATCTCGCGGGCGCGGATCAGCTCCAGCGGCCCCTCCTCGCCGGACAGGTCGCTGCGCCGCTCGCGCTGCACCGGCGGGCAGACATAGATGCCCGAGCCCATCCTGACCTCGATATGCCCTTCCACCTCCAGCGCGATCAGGGCCTCGCGCAAGGAGGGCCGGCTCACCCCCAGTTGCAGCGCCAGGTCGCGCTCGGAAGGCAGGCGCGAACCGACCGCAAACTCGCCATCCACGATCAGCTTGCGCAACTGGTCGCTGATCTGCCGGTACAGCCGCTGCGGTTCGATCGCTTCGATGGGCATGTTGTGTGTGATCAGCTCAGGGTGGCGGGAAACTCCAGTCCGTAGGCGGCGGCGCTCTCGCGCAGCATGGGCGCAATCGTCGGATGCAGCGCCACGCCCTGGGCCATCTGCTCGGCACGACGCTGCATGCCCCGGTCGCCCGGCATGCGCACCTGGCCCACGCCCGGACGCGGCGGATTGTTCCGGCAGGATGCGGCGATGTGGTCCATCTGGCGCCGGAAATCCTGCTCACCACCAAAGGCCGAAGGATCGTAGAGCGACATGAACACCGTTGCGCCCCATCCCGCCGGCGGATCGGCGCGGCCGAAACCGGACAGCCCGCCGGTCAGCGCCTCGATCAGCACCGCCAGCCCGAAGCCCTTGTGCCCGGCCGACAAGCCCCCCAGCGGCAGGATGGTGCCAGGCGGGTCGGTGGCCAGCACAGCCGGGTCGCGGCTGGGATTGCCCTGACCATCGATGAGCCATTCTTCCTCGAACTGCTTGCCGGCCTTGTGCAGGCGATTGCTCATGCCATTGGTGGTGATCGAGGCCGAGATATCGACCAGGAAGGGCGTGCCGGAAGTGGGAATGCCGGCTGCAATCGGATTGGGCGTAAATACCGCCTGGGTGCCGCCGAACGGCGCCACGCTCTGCACCGCCGGGTCGGAACTGGCCAGGATCATCATGAAGCCCTCCTGCGTGGCGCGCAGCAGATAGGCGGCCAGGCAGGCGATGTGATGGCTATGGTGGATGGTCAGCGAAGCGGTGCCGTAGTCACGCGCCTTGGGAATGAGCGCATCGATGCCCTGATGCACCAGCCACGGCCCCGGCAGGCGGCGGCCATCCCAGGCCAGCGCGGCGGCGCGTTCGGACAGCACTTCCGGCTGGCCGGTCTTGGTCATGCTGCCTTTTTCCAGCTCCTTGACATAGGGCGCCAGCAGCGCCAGTCCGTGGGTGTCGTGGCCCAGCAGGTCGCCGTCCACCAGGGTGGTGGCGACGCTGTCGGCCTTCTCGGCGTCCAGCCCGGCCTTCTGCAGCAGCGTGGTGGCGAACTGACGCAGCGCATCAGCGGAAAAACGTTCGGGTGCAGCCATTGCAACAACCATCCTTTCCTTGCTTGAATCATTGACAGAAACTGAAATGTCCTACGCGGCGGCCATGCTCTTCCTGCGCACCAGCTTGAGCACCACCGGCAGCAACCACAGCAGCAGCGTGATCACGCCCAGCGTGCCGGCGATGGGACGCTCGAAGAAGGCCAGGAACTGACCGTCCGACTTGATCATCGAGGTCACGAAATGCTCTTCCAGCATGCCGCCCAGCACCACGCCCAGGACCGCCGGCGCGACCGGGAAACCGTTCTCTTCCATCACATAGGCCAACAGGCCGAACACCAGCATGATGCCCACATCGGTCACGCTGTTGTTGGTGGCGTAGGAACCGACGATGCAGAACAACAGGATCAGCGGCATCAGGATGCCACGCGGAATGGACAGGATACGCTTGGCCATCTTGATGCACCAGAAGCCCAGCGGCAGCATCAGCAGGTTGGCCAGGATGAAGACGAGGAAGATCGCATACATCGACACCGGATTCTCGACGAAGATCATCGGCCCCGGATTGAGGTTCTTCATGTACAGCACACCGATGACGATGGCCGTGATGGAGTCTCCCGGGATGCCGAACACCAGCGCCGGAATCCACGCACCGGCCAGCGCCGAGTTGTTGGCCGCGCCCGATTCGACGATGCCTTCCGGATGGCCGGTGCCGAACTTCTCCGGTTCCTTGGACATCTTCTTGCTCATCGCATACGACATCCAGGCCGCGATATCGGCGCCGGCCCCCGGCAAGGCCCCCACCAGCGTACCGAGCACGCTGCCGCGCAGTACCGACTTGGGGTACTTCACCATCAGGCCCCACATGCCCTTGAAGACGTTGCCCACCTCGCTCTTGGCGACCTTCATGGTGAAGTCGCGCGAGACCGCGAAGCGCAGCACCTCCGACATGGCGAACATGCCCACCATCAGCGGCACCAGCGAGACCCCGCCCAGCAGGTCGGGCTGGTCGAAGGTGAAGCGCGGCGCACCGGCCGGGTTGCCCATGCCGACCGAGGCGATGAACATGCCCAGGAACAGCGATACGAAGCCCTTCAGCGGGTTATCGGACGCAATGAAGATGGCACAGGTCAACCCCAGCAGCACCAGCCAGAAGTATTCGAAGGAGGAGAACTTCAGCGCCAGCTCGGCCAGCGCGGGCGCGGCCAGGATCAGGACGATGGTACCGAACAGGCCACCGATGACCGAGAACACCAGGCTGGCGCCGAGTGCGATCTCGCCCTGCCCCTTCATGGTCATGGCATAGGCTTCGTCGGTGTAGGCCGCTGACGAGGGCGTGCCGGGAATGCGCAGCAGGCAGCCCGGAATATCGCCCGAGAAGATCGCCATGGCCGTGGCCGACACCATGGCCGCGATGGCCGGCACCGGTGGCATGAAGAAGGTCACCGGCACCAGCAGCGCCACCGCCATGGTGGCCGACAGGCCCGGCACGGCCCCCATGAAGAGGCCGAAGATGGACGCACCGAGGATGACCGCCAGCACGTAGGGATCGAACACCATCCCGAAGGCGGCATAGATATTGGCAAGCATGTGGTCCCCTTACCAGGCCAGCGGCGTCAGGATGCCCCAGGGCAGTGGCACCTTGAGCAGTTTGTAGAAGATGGTGTGAATGATCAGCGCGCTGACCAGGGCCACCGGCACGGCCACCATCAGACGGGTGCGGAAGGTCAGGAACAGGACCAGCAGCAGCAGCACGGCGGTGGGCAGGAAGCCCAGCGGTTCCGACACCCAGATGTAGAACAGCAGCGAGGCCGGAACGAGCAGGAAGGCCAGCACTGCATGGCGGCTGCCGAACCAATCCGGCAGCGTGAACCAGTGCGCGTCCTGGTCATCGGCATCGGTGGTGGAGATCGTGGAGATGGTGGTGCCGTGGGACGAACGCGTCTTGCGCAGGCCACGCAGGCCGCGCAGCACCAGCAATACGGCGCAGATCATCAGGCCGCCGGCCAGCGCCTGCGGAAACACGTTGGGACCGATATCCTGCCCCATCGCAGGCAGGCGGGAAGAGGCAATCCAGAGCACTACCGCAAACAGCGCGACCAGCAGTCCGGACAAGGCATCATTGATTTTCATGGAAACGACCCTGGAAAAGAAACGACGACGGCGGCGCGCCCCCCTTCAACGAGGCAGGGCGCGCTCGCGGCATTACTTGGCCATGCCAAGCGTCTTCAGGATGGCGCCCATGTCCTGGTCGCTCTTGTCCATGAACTTGCCGAACTCGGCCGAATCGGCATACATCACGCCGAAACCACGTCCGCTCATGAAGTCCTTGTACTCCTTGCTCTCATAGATCTTCTTCAGGCTGGCCGAGAGCTTGCCCTGCACGTCGGCCGGCAAGCCCTTGGGCGCGACGATGCCGCGCCAGGCGCCATTGGTCCAGGTGCTGCCGGTGAGGCTCTTCAGGGTCGGCACCTTGGGATAGAGCGCCGCCGGCTCATTGGACATCACCACCAGCGGTACCGCCTTGCCGGCATCGATCAGCGAACGGGCCTCGGGCAGCGATGCCGCCACGATATCCACGCCACCGGCCGCCAGGTCCACCATGGCCGGTGCCGCACCGTTGGAAGGTACGAAGCGCACCGCATTGGGCGCCACCTTCAGGTCGTTGAGCATGCCCGCCAGGCCGAGGTGCCAGATGCCGCCTTGTCCGGTGCCGGAGGCCTTGAGCTTGCCCGGATTGGCCTTGACCGCCTTGAGCAGGTCATCGAAATTCTTGTAGGGGGAATCGTGGCTCACCGTCAGGGCGGCCGGGTCGAAGTTCATCAGCGCCAGCGGCGTGAAGTCGCGCGGGGTCAGCTTGGTCAGGCCCTGGTGGTGCATCATCGAGATTTCTACGGTGGCGATGCCGATGGTGTAGCCATCCGGTGCCGCACTGGCGATGGCCTGGTGGCCCACTGCACCATTGCCCCCGGTACGGTTGACCACGTTGACCGGTTGGCCCAGGTCTTTTTCCAGCAAGGCGCCGATGATGCGCGCCGTGGCATCGGTGCCACCCCCGGCGCCCCAGGGCACGATCAGGGTCACAGGACGTTCCGGCCAGGCGGCAAAGGCCATCGGCGCGGCCAGCATGCTGCAGGCGGCGCTGGCCGCGAGCAGGCTCTTCAATAGGGTTCTGCGGGTGAAATGCATCGTCTCCTCCGTTGTCGGTTGCGGCTAACACTGGGTTACGGCCAACGTTTGGCAAAGGACTTTCGTTGGCGCTGCATGACCTGCATGAGCGCACCGAAACGGCAGGACAGGATGGTGTCCATGCGCTTTCTGGATGTCTCCGACTGTCTCGTCGTTGTGCAGGCCTGGTGCCTTGCTGCTTTCTTATGCTCCGGTTCGGGCCGGATGTTTGTTCTGGACGCTTTCCCGTCGTCCTTCATTCGTCTTTCATCCAGGCAGGCATGAAAGCGACAGGTAATGTGGTCTGACCAGCGGGACCTAGAATTTCACATCACTTCGGCAGTGTCAAGGATGAATGGAACGCATCAAAATAATTCATGCTTGGTGCTTCGCAACATTTTTTGCCGGCCGCAAACCCTTGTCAGCACTGGCTTATAGCCGCATGGCCGATTTCACCCCATGTTGCAGGGGCGCAGCAGAAAGCACCGGTGTGGTGTCGCGGAAAAAGCTTTCCCGCGTTCTGGTATTACCACTTGACCAAACAAATCCTGCTGCAATAGACTCGCAGCCAATCGAACAAGTCACGTCGCATCCGCAGGCTGGCCCAGGTGGTTTCCACCCGTTGACCGCAGCGCATGCAGAACGGACGGCACAGACCCAGCCGCCACGGCAGACGCCGGCGGCTTCAGGCAACGGAGACATCTCATTGGCTTACCAAGGCAGAGCAACGAGTCTGAACCGCAGGACCTCGGCTGGCTGGGCGCATAGCGTCTGTGCCGCCTCGGCTTCCAGCGTGCGCGCCCGTCGCGCCCTGCATCGCGCCTCTTCCTTCGGGTCCCTGCTGGCCTTTTTGCTGATCGATTTTTCCCGCTATTTCTTTGACCAGGGCGACAGTCACCCGGTCCCCGTGCGCCAGTCCTGACCGGGCCGGCGCGCAGCAGCACGCAAGCATCACGCAAGCACCAAACCGCATTGCACGCACTGCAGGCCCATCCGGCCTGCAGCAGATGGATTTGCACGGGCAGCGCCACCCAATCCGGCCTGCCTGTCAGGGAAGATCATGACTGACGACACCAAAAAACCCACCCGCCGCAGCCAGGCCTGGTTCGGCCGCCAGGACCGCGATGGTTTCATCTACCGCTCCTGGGTCAAGAACCGCGGCATCCCCCACGACCAGTTCGATGGCCGTCCGGTGATCGGCATCTGCAACACCTATTCCGAACTCACCCCCTGCAACTCGCACTTCCGCGCCCTGGCCGAACAGGTCAAGATCGGCATCTGGGAAGCCGGCGGCTTCCCGCTGGAATTCCCGGTGATGTCGCTGGGCGAGACCCTGCTGCGCCCCACCGCCATGCTCTACCGCAACCTGGCCAGCATGGATGTGGAAGAGTCGATCCGCGCCAATCCGCTGGACGGCGTGGTGCTGTTGATGGGCTGCGACAAGACCACCCCGGCCCTGTTGATGGGCGCGGCCTCGGTGGACGTACCGACCATCGGCGTGTCCGGCGGCCCCATGCTCTCGGGCAAGTACCGTGGCCGTGAACTCGGTTCCGGCACCGGCGTATGGCAGATGTCGGAAGATGTGCGCGCCGGCAAGATGACGCAGGAAGAATTCTTCGAGGCCGAGAGCTGCATGCACCGCTCGCATGGGCACTGCATGACCATGGGTACCGCTTCCACCATGGCCAGCATGGTCGAGGCGCTGGGCGTGGGTCTGCCGCACAACGCCGCCATTCCCGCCGTGGATGCGCGCCGCAACGTGCTGGCCCGCAATGCCGGCCGCCGCATCGTGCAGATGGTCGAGGAAGATCTGGTGCTGTCCAGGATCCTGACGCGCCAGGCGTTTGAAAATGCGATCCGCGTCAATGCCGCCATCGGTGGATCCACCAATGCGGTGATCCACCTGCTGGCCATCGCCGGTCGCATTGGCATCGATCTCGACCTCAAGGACTGGGACGACATCGGCCAGAAGCTCCCTTGCCTGCTCGACCTGCAGCCCTCCGGCAAATTCCTGATGGAAGATTTCTACTATGCCGGTGGCCTGCCGGCGGTGATCCGCCAGCTGGAAAGCGTGATCGACAAGACCGCCCTCACCGCCAACGGCAAGACCCTGTGGGAAAACTGCGAGGACGCGCCGAACTGGAACGAGGAAGTCATCCGCTCCTTCGACAAGCCATTCAAGGAAGCTGCCGGCATCGCCATCCTCAAGGGCAACCTGGCCCCCGATGGCGCCGTGATCAAGCCCTCGGCCGCCACCCCTGCCCTGTTGAAGCATCGCGGCCGCGCCGTGGTCTTCGAGAACAGCGACGACCTGCACAAGCGCATCGACGACGAGAACCTGGACGTCGACGAAACCTGCGTACTGGTGCTCAAGAACTGCGGCCCCAAGGGTTATCCCGGCATGGCCGAAGCCGGCAACATGCCGCTGCCGCCGAAGGTCCTCCGCAAGGGCATCACCGACATGGTGCGCGTCTCGGATGCACGCATGAGCGGTACCGCCTATGGCACCGTGGTCTTGCACGTCTCGCCGGAAGCCGCCGCTGGCGGGCCGCTGGCGCTGGTGCAGAACGGCGACTTCATCGAACTGGATGTGGAAGCCCGCAAGCTGCACCTGGATGTGTCGGAGGAAGAACTGGCACGGCGCCGCGCCCAGTGGCAAAAGCCCGAACTGCCGCCGCAGATGCAGCGTGGCTGGGTCAAGCTCTACGTGGATCACGTGCAGCAGGCCAACCAGGGTGCCGACCTCGATTTCCTGGTCGGCAAGAGCGGCCCCTATGTGCCCAAGGATAACCACTAGGCAAGCAGAACGATCCGCGTCCCGGCTGGCTGGCCGGGACGCGGGTAGCAAGGAATTTTTTCAAGAAACCCGATTGCAGCGGACTCCACCTGAAGCAATGTCGAGCAGCACTGAGCATCATCGAGCGTCATTAAGCAAGGATTAACGGCAACTCAATCAGCATTAGCAGCACATTAATATCAGCATCAGTCGTACCCGGGATCATGGTACAGCCACACAAGCGGCGGCCATGCTCCAGGAAGTAATTGCATCAGGTGGACCAAGACAACCATCACGGAGACGAGCAATGAAAGTACTGATTACCGATTACGATTTCCCCGATGTCGACCTGGAGCTGGCGCTCTACAAGGAGGCCGGTGTGGAAGTCGTGACCGCGCAATGCCGCACCGAAGACGAGGTGATCGCCGCCTCCGAGGGCTGCCAGGGCCTGCTGGTGCAATACGCACCGGTGAACGCGAAGGTATTCGCGGCACGTCCTGAAATCCGCATCGCCAGCCGCTATGGCGCCGGCTTCGACACCATCAACACCGCAGACGCCGCGCAGCACGGCGTCTGGGTTGCCAACTCGCCCGACTATGGCGTGGGCGAAGTCTCTACCCATGCCCTGGCGATGGCGCTGGACCTGATCCGCAACATCACCGTCTATGACCGTGCCGTCAAGGCCGGGGAATGGCACTACACCACGGCCGGCATCATCCCGCGCGCCTCCGAGCTGACCATCGGCATCATCGGCCTGGGTCGCATCGGCAAGCGCATGGCGCATATCTCGCGCAATCTCTTCAAGCGCGTGATCGCCTATGACCCCTACATCATCGACGGCGACTTCCCCGCCTACGTGGAGCGCGTCGGCCGCGAGGAACTGTTCCGCCAGGCCCATGTGGTCTCGCTGCACACGCCGCTCAACGATGAAACGCGCAACATGATCGACGCCTCGCTGCTGAACCTGTTGCAACCGCAGAGCTATCTGGTCAACTCCGCACGCGGTGGCCTGATCAAGATCGACGACCTGCTGGCGGCACTGGAAAACGGCAAGCTCAAGGGCGCTGCGCTGGATGTGTTGCCGGTCGAACCACCCGAGACATCGGCGGCTATCGTCCAGCATCCACGTGTGCTATTGTCGCCGCACGCGGCATTCTTCTCCGATGTCGCAGCGCGCGAACTGCGGCGCAAGGCGGCCCAGAACCTGATCGACTGGGACCGCAACGGACGGCCCTCCTACGTGGTCGTCGCTGGCAAGAATCCATAATCATCAACCCCGCCACGGGGCGCCAATGCAGCACCATCGCCGGCCGCCAGCCGGCGATGCATCAGTGTAGAAAACAGAAAAAAAAGGGGGATCGACCAGATCCCCCACATGCCCGAGCAGGGTGTGCATGAACAAAGTGCGTTGTGGCCGTCTCCGCCTGGAACCGGTTCCGCAGCGTCGATACGAGGATACACACGAGGAGCATTTGATGGCATCAGTACAGATTCGCGCAGTCAAGAAACAGTTCGGCAGCACCCAGATCATCCGGGGCGTCGACATCGATATCGCCGATGGCGAGTTCACGGTTTTGGTCGGCCCTTCCGGCTGCGGCAAGTCGACACTGCTGCGTATGCTGGCCGGGCTGGAGGAGATCACCGGCGGCGAAATCCTGATCGGCGGCACGGTGGTCAACAACGTCCAGCCCAAGGACCGCGACATCGCCATGGTGTTCCAGAACTACGCGCTCTACCCGCACATGACGGTGCGCGACAACATGGCCTTCTCGCTCACCCTGGCCAGGAAGGACAAGTCCTTCGTCGATGAGCGCGTCAAGAAAGCCGCCGACATCCTCGGCCTGAACCAGCTGCTGGACCGCTATCCGCGCCAGCTCTCCGGTGGCCAGCGCCAGCGCGTGGCGATGGGTCGTGCCATCGTGCGCGATCCGCAGGTGTTCCTCTTCGACGAACCCCTCTCCAACCTCGACGCCAAGCTGCGCGTGCAGATGCGCACCGAGATCAAGGAACTGCACCAGCGCTTGAAGACCACCTCCATCTATGTGACCCACGACCAGATCGAAGCCATGACCATGGCCGACCAGATCGTGGTCATGCGGGATGGCCTGGTGGAACAGCGCGGCCGTCCGCTGGACCTGTACGACCACCCGGCCAACCTGTTCGTGGCAGGCTTCATCGGCTCACCGGCCATGAACTTCATCCCTGCCACGCTGCGCAAGACCGGCGGCGCGGCCGAGGTCGAGTTCGCCGATGGCACCCGCGTACCAGCCCCTTACGGCAGCGCACTGCAGGGCAGCGATGGCCAGAAGGTCACCTATGGCGTGCGTCCCGAACACCTCTCCATCGGTGGCGCCGGCCAGGGCATCGCCACCAAGGTCATCGTGGTGGAGCCGACCGGCGCCGATACCGAAGTGTTCTCGCGCTTCGGCGAAACCAGCCTGACGTCCATCTTCCGCGAACGCCATGACTTCGGCGCCGGCGACCTGATCCACCTGGTCCCGGACCATGCCCGCACGCACCTGTTCGACGCCGAATCGGGCAAGTCGCTGGCGGCCCGCTGAACCGCAAGCTCCATTACCGCAGTACCCAGGCAACACCAGTAGCGCAGCATCAGAAGAACAAGAGTCCATCCGCAGGGGAGCGATTCCGTCGCGATCCGAAAGCGGTCCAATTCGACTTTCAACCGAAGGAGTAGGAGACATGAGCAAGCTGACACGACGCGAATTCCTGGTCACCAGTGCGGCCGCAGCGGCCGCTTCCGGCATGGGCGTCAATGCCTTTGCCGCCGGCCCCGGCGCTGCCGGCGCCGACAGCATCAAGTACCCGATCGAACAAGGTGCGACCCTGCGCGTGCTGCGCTGGAAGCGCTTCGTCCAGGGTGACGAAGACCTGTGGAACGCCAACGTCAAGAAATTCACCGAACTGACCGGCGTGGCCGTGCGTACCGACAGCGAAGGCTGGGAAGACGTGCGTCCGAAGTCGGCCGTGGCCGCCAACGTGGGCAGCGGCCCGGACATCGTGCTGGGCTGGTTCGACGACCCGCAGCAGTATCCGACCAAGCTGATCGACATGACCGACCTGGCCGATTCGCTGGGCAAGCGCTATGGCGGCTGGTACGACGTCTGCCGCAAGTACGGCACCAAGGACGGCAAGTGGATCGCCCTGCCGCTGGGCGTGATCGGCAATGCCCTGGTCTATCGCGAAAGCCAGATCAAGGCCGCCGGCTTCGACGCCATCCCCAAGGACACCGCCGGCTTCCTGAAGCTGTGCCAGGCCTTGAAGGCCAAGGACACCCCGGTCGGTTTCGCCCTCGGCAAGGCCGTGGGCGATGCCAACAACTGGGCGCACTGGCTGCTGTGGTCGCACGGCGGCAAGCTGGTCGACAAGAGCGGCAAGGTCGCCATCAACTCGCCCGAGACCCGCGCTGCACTCGAATACGCCAAACAGCTGTACGCCACCTTCGTACCCGGCACCCTGTCCTGGCAGGACCCGTCCAACAACAAGGCCTACCTGGATGGCCAGATCAGCATGACCGCCAACGGCATCTCGGTCTATTACGCGGCCAAGAACTCCACCGATCCGAAGATGCAGGACATCGGCAAGGATACGCAGCACGCGCACTTCCCGATCGGCCCGGCCGGCAAGCCCACCGAGCTGATGCAGATCACCCAGATGATGGTGTTCAAGCACACCAAGTTCCCCAATGCCGCCAAGGCCTTCGTGCAATTCATGTTCGAGCCGGACCAGTACAACCCGTGGATGAAGGCCTCCATCGGCTACGTCAGCCAGCCGCTGAAGGCCTACGAGAAGAACCCGATCTGGACCGAAGACCCGAAGGCCACCGTCTACCGCGACTCGGCTTCGCTGATGCTGGACCACGGTCACGAAGGCCCGCTGGGCCAAGCCTCGGCCGCCTGCATGGCCGACTACGTGGTGGTGGACATGGTGGCCGAAGCTGCCAGCGGTTCCAAGACCGTGCAGCAGGCCATCGACCGCGCCGCCGAACGCGCCAAGCGCTACTACAAGGCTTGATGCCGACGGCATGATGGCCGGACGGCGCCGCGCCGGGTTCCCTCGGGACAGCGGGCAAGGGGCAGGTTGTCAGGGCCTGCCGACCCGGCGCGACGGCGTCCGGCCATCACCAGAAGCGAACACCGTATCGGCCGCAGGCCTGTCCTGCGGCCCTTTCATCGAGGCAAATCATGCTATCCCGATTCCTGAACAACCGTAACGTACTGGGCATGCTGTTCATGGCCCCGGCCGTGATCCTGCTGGTGGTGTTCCTGACCTACCCGCTGGGACTGGGCATCTGGCTGGGCTTCACCGACACCAAGATCGGCGGCGAAGGCAGCTTCGTCGGCCTGGACAACTTCACCTATCTGGCCGGCGATTCGCTGGCACTGCTGTCGCTGTTCAACACCGTGTTCTACACGGTCAGCGCCAGTATCCTCAAATTCGCACTGGGTCTGTGGCTGGCCATCCTGCTCAACAAGAACGTGCCGCTGAAGACCTTCTTCCGCGCCATCGTGCTGTTGCCCTGGATCGTGCCGACCGCGCTGTCGGCGCTGGCGTTCTGGTGGCTGTATGACGCGCAGTTCTCCGTCATCAGCTGGGCGCTGACCAAGATGGGCCTGATCAACCACTACATCGACTTCCTGGGCGACCCCTGGAATGCTCGCTGGTCCACCGTCTTTGCCAACGTCTGGCGCGGCATCCCGTTCGTGGCCATTTCGCTGCTGGCCGGGCTGCAGACCATCTCGCCTTCGCTGTATGAAGCGGCCGCCATCGACGGCGCCACGCCCTGGCAGCAGTTCCGCCACGTGACGCTGCCGCTGCTGACCCCGATCATCGCGGTGGTGATGACCTTCTCGGTGCTGTTCACCTTCACCGACTTCCAGCTGATCTACGTGCTGACCCGCGGCGGTCCGTTGAATGCCACCCACCTGATGGCCACGCTGTCGTTCCAGCGCGCGATCCCCGGTGGTGCCCTGGGTGAAGGTGCGGCGATGGCCACTTACATGATCCCGTTCCTGCTGGCAGCGATCATGTTCTCGTACTTCGGCCTGCAACGTCGCGGCTGGCAACAAGGAGGTGACAAATAATGGCCAAGAAAAAAGACGACCAACAGGAAACCCAGGGCATGGATTTCCTGCAATCGACACCGCGCCGCTGGGTGACGATCTACATCCCGCTGCTGATCTTCCTGTTCGTGCTGCTGTTCCCGTTCTACTGGATGGTGATTACCGCCTTCAAGCCTGACGGCGAGTTGCTCTCCCAGACCGGCAATCCCTTCTGGGTGGTGGCACCGACCCTGGCGCACTTCAAGAAGCTGCTGTTCGACACCCAGTATCCGGCCTGGCTGCTGAACACGGTGATCGTCTCGGTGGTGTCGACCTTCGCCTCGCTGGCGGCCAGCGTCTTTGCTGCCTATGCGATCGAACGGCTGCGCTTCCAGGGTTCCAAGCAGGTCGGCCTGGGCATCTTCCTGGCCTACCTGATCCCGCCCTCGATCCTGTTCATCCCGCTGGCGGCGATCGTGTTCAAGCTGGGCCTGTTCGACACCCGCTGGGCGCTGATCCTGACCTACCCGACCTTCCTCATCCCGTTCTGCACGTGGCTGTTGATGGGTTACTTCCGCTCGATTCCGTATGAGCTGGAAGAGTGCGCGCTCATCGACGGCGCCACCCGCTGGGAGATCCTGGTCAAGATCATCCTCCCGCTGGCCGTGCCCGGCCTGATCTCGGCCGGCATCTTCGCCTTCACGCTGTCGTGGAACGAGTTCATCTACGCCCTGACCTTCATCTCTTCATCCGAAGTGAAGACGGTACCAGTGGGCATCGTCACCGAGCTGGTCGATGGCGACGTCTACCACTGGGGCGCCCTGATGGCCGGCGCCCTGCTGGGCTCGCTGCCGGTGGCGGTGGTGTATTCCTTCTTCGTGGAGTATTACGTCTCGGGGATGACGGGGGCGGTGAAGGAATAAGAACCTCGTCCCCAAAAGAGAAAGCCCGACGTCCTCGCGAACGTCGGGCTTTTTCATTGCTGCGTATTACCTGCAGCTCAAGCAGAAGAACCTATTGCTTGGCCAGCGGCGCACTGCCCGCCTCCACTGTCTTCTTCTCCGGCAATTGCTTGCGCACCTTGGCCACATCGGAGGCGCTCACCGACGAGGCCTGGTTGCCCCAGCTGCTGCGGATGAAGGTCACCACATCGGCCACTTCCTGATCCGACAGGCGGCTGCCGAAGGCCGGCATGGCGAACTGCGTCGGGGCCTTGTGGGTCCAGGGCATTTCTGCGCCTTCCAGCACGATGCGGATCAGCGATGCCGGATTTTCCGCATTGACCGTGGGCGACAGCGCCAGGGTCGGGAAGGTCTCGTCATAGCCCTTGCCGCTGCTGCGGTGGCAGGCCGCGCAGTTGTTCAGGAAGGCCATCGCTCCCGGACTCTGGTCGCTGCCCTTGCGCAAGGCCTGGTGGGTCCTGTCGTCATAGGCCAGCGCGGCCGTGCCTTCCTTCACCGGTTTCAGGGACTTCAGGTACGTGGCCATGGCCGCCAGGTCTTGCTCGGTCATGTACTGGGTACTGTTGGCGACCACGTCGGCCATGCCGCCAAAGGCAGCGGAATGGCTGTTGCGGCCGGTCTTGAGGAAGGCCACGATGTCGGCCTCGCTCCAGTTGCCCAGACCGTCGCGGGCATCGCCGCGCAGGTTGTTGGCCAGGTAGCCATCGATCACGCCGCCGGAGAGGAATGCGCTGCTGTCATTGCTCAGCGCCTTCTCCTGCATGCCCACGCCACGCGGGGTGTGGCAGGCGCCGCAGTGGCCCAGGCCCTCGACCAGGTATTGGCCGCGAACCAGAGGACTGTTGTCCTCGGGACCATCGACCGCTACCGCCGGTGCGAATACCTTGCGCCAGATCGACAGCGGCCAGCGCATCGACAGCGGCCAGGTGATGTCCACGCCACGGTTGGGCGTGGGGTCAGCCTTCACGCCGTTCATGAAGTAGGCATACAAGGCCTTCACGTCGGCCGGCTTGACCTTGGCGTAGGACGGATAGGGCATGGCCGGGTAGAGCGACGCGCCATCCTTGCGGATGCCGTGGCGCAGGGCCTGGTCGAAATCGGCCTCGGTGTAGCTGCCGATGCCCTGTTCCTTGTCGGGCGTGATGTTGGACGAATACACCGTGCCGATGGGCGTCGCGATGGCCAGGCCACCCGCGAACGGCTTGCCGCCCTTGGCCGTGTGGCAGGCCACGCAGTCGCCGGCCTTGGCCAGGTATTCGCCGCGCTGTACCAGTTGCTGGTCGACGGACGGCGCCGCTGTCGTGCCTTGCGCTGCTGCGGTGAACGCGGACAGCGACATGACTGCCGCGCAGGCGGCGATGAAATAGTGCTTGATCATGGTCGTTATCCTTATGCCTGCACCAGCGGGCCGGGGTTTTTCAGATACTGCTCGCGGATCGCCTTGGCGGAGTGATACGCCAGCGCCGTGACCAGCCCGGTCGGGTTGTAGCCCATGTTCTGCGGGAAGGCGCAGGCGCCATACACGAACACGTTGGGCACATCCCAGCTCTGCAGATACTTGTTGACCACGCTGTTCTTGGGTGTGGTACCCATGATCGCGCCACCGGTCAGGTGGGTGGACTGGTACACCCGGGTATCCCAGGACGAACCGGTCTTGCGCACGGCCTTGACCACCTTCTCGGGGTTCATGGCATGGCCCACCTTTTCCATCTCGCCGGCGATGTAGGTCAGCATCTTGCCTTCGTTTTCCTTCCAGTTCAGGGTCATGCGCAACAGCGGCTGGCCGTTGGCATCCTTGTAGGTCGGGTCCAGCGACAGATAGCAGTCGCGATAGGCCATCACCGAACCGGACATGCCGATGGTCAGGGTGCGCTGGTAGGCATCCTGCACGCTGGCCTTCCACTCGGAACCCCAGTTGGGCACCTTCTCGCCCGGCATGGTGCCGGCCTGCTTGATGGGACGACCGCCATAGCGCACGTGACGGATCGAGGCGCCGCCGATGAAGCCCAGCGGACCGTGGTCGAACTGGTCGGCGTTGAGGTCGTCCATGCCCACGCCACCGGCACCGGTGCCGATGAAGGGGTTGAACTGGGTGCCCTTGGGCATGACCACGTTGATGCCGCCGTTGTACTGGTAGGCGAAGTTCTTGCCCACCACGCCTTCGCCGGTGACCGGGTCATAGGGCTTGCCGATGCCGGACAGCAGCAGCAGGCGCACGTTGTGGGTCTGGAAGGCGGTCAGCAGCACCAGGTCGGCCGGCTGTTCCACTTCGCGGCCCTGGGCGTCGATGTAGGTGACGCCGGTGGCGCGCTTGCCGGAGGCATCCAGGTTGACCTTGATCACCTGGGCCTTGGTGCGCACCTCGAAGTTCTTGCGCTTCAACAGCACCGGCAGGATGGTGGTCTGCGGCGAGGCCTTGGAGTACATGTAGCAGCCGTAGTTTTCGCAGAAGCCGCAGTAGTTGCAGGGGCCGATGCGCACGCCATACGGGTTGGTGAAAGGCTGCGAAGCATTGGCAGCGGGTGCCGGATACGGGTGGTAACCGACGTCGCGCATGGCCTTTTCCACCAGCGAGGCGCTGTACTGGTATTGCAGCGGCGGGGTCGGGAATTCGTCGGTGCGCTCGCCTTCCAGCGGGTTGCCGCCGGGGACGATCTTGCCCTTGAGGTTGCCGGCCTTGCCGGAGACGGCCATGACCTTTTCCGAGAAGTCGTAGAACGGCTCCAGTTCCTTGTAGGTCACGCCGTGATCCTGGATGGTCATGTCCTCGGGAATGAATTTCTTGCCGTACTTCTGCTCGTGGTGGGTGCGCATCTCCAGCTCTTCGGGCAGGTTGCGGTACATCATGCCGTTCCAGTGGAAACCGGCACCGCCCACGCCATCGCCGAGCAGGAAGGAACCATGCTGGCGATACGGGACAGCCACGTCGGAGAGGGTGTGACGGATGGTCACGGTCTCGCGCGAAAGGTCCTGGAACAGTGCGCCGCGCACGGAATATTTCAGTTCATCGACGGCCTTGGGATAGGGCGTGTCGGTATTGGTGTCGCGCATGTCGCCGCGTTCCAGCGCCAGCACGTTCAGGCCGGCTTCGGTGAGTTCCATGCCCAGGATGGAACCGGTCCAGCCCAGGCCCACCATCACTACATCCACTTTGTCTTTTTTGATAGCCATGATCAGCCCTTCTCTCCCAGAATCGACACGGGGCCGTATGGATATTTAACGTTGTATTGATCGACCCAGTCGGCGTAGTCGGCACGCGCGCCGGGGAAGCCGACCATCTTCCAGCCGCCCATCTTCTGGTTGCCGCCGTACATCGGGTCGGCGAAATAGCCTTCCTTGGTATTGCCCAGCATGAAGCTGAAGAAGGTCTTGGCCGGGACGGTCTCGAAGGCGATCTTGCCGCCTTCCATCATCTTCAGCACTTCCAGCTGCTTGGCCTTGTCCAGTTCGGCGAAGACCTTGCCGTGGTTCTTGCTGCACCAGTCGTTGCAGGCGGCGATACCCTGGCGATAGATGTCACGCGGCACCAGCGAAAGCTGGTAACCCAGTTCGGGAACGCTGTCAGGATGGAAAGGACCTTGCATGTACCACAGCTTGCCGGCGCCATAGGGGGTTTCCATCTGGCGGTCGATGAACTCCGGCACGCCCGTTTCGAGGGCGCCGGCACCGTACTGGTCGGAGGGGATGAGGTGGTCGACGGCGGCGTTGATGAAGGCCCATTCGGCCGCGTTGAAGTAGGTGGGGGTGTAGGCGCGGGGCTTGCCCGGTGAGCCGGTGTCGGCGATTGCCTGCTGGCTGACTGCGACGGTAGTGGCGCCACCTAGCGTTGTTGCTGCTGGGACAATGGCCAATACCTGGCGCAGGAAACGCCGCCTCGGCTCTTTATCTTGTGACATGACTATCCTTTGGACGTGGGATTTGACGAGGGAAAACACGGACGCTACGCCACGGCCGGAAGCAGGGATACACCCCGCCCCTTGATGGACGTCTATCTCTTGTTGTTGTGGTGATACCCCCTGCCGGCCGGCTCCTGGCGCCGACCGGCAGGGTCAGGAACACGGTCCGAACTCAGGCCAGCACTTCGCCGAAGAAGGCCTGCAGTGCCACGGCGGCACGCTCGGCGGTCTGGCGGTGATAGAAGAAGCCGGGGTTGTTGGCATCCGGATCGGTGAAGGAGTGGCCGGCCTGGCCATAGTTGACCAGTTGCCAGTCGATCTTCAGCGCGCTCATCTCGTCAATGAAGCCATTGACCTGCTCACGCGGGACCGAAGGATCCTGCACGCCATGCAGCACCAGCACTGCGCCCTTGATTTTGCTCTCGCCCGGGGCCGGGGTATCGAGCGCACCGTGCAGCGACACCGTGCCGCGCAGTTCGGTGCCATCACGGGCAAGTTCCAGCGCGGCCGTGCCGCCGAAGCAGAAGCCGCAGGCGCCGATCTTGTCGGCCGCGAGTTTCACGAAGCTCTGTTCGCGCAAGACCTTCAGCGCTGCCTGCATGCGCCGGCGCAGTTCTGCGCGATCTTTCTTCAGGGGCATGATGGCGGCCACGGCCTGGTCGCCATCGGTGGGGCGCACCGACTTGCCGAAGACGTCGGCCACCAGGATGGCATGGCCGGCACCGATGGTGGTGGCGGCGATTTCCAGTGCCTGCTGGCGCAGGCCGAAATAGTTGGGCACCGACAGCACGCCCGAGACAGGCGGCTGGGCCTTGTTGTAGAGCAGGACGCTTTCGTAATCACCGCCGTCGACGCTATGGGAAATCGTTTCGAGGGCAAGATCGGTGACCGCAATGCCGAGCTTGGCGGCAATGGCGGCGGTGTTCCAGGACGTGGACATGGAGGCTCCTTTGGGTGGAAAACGCCAGCCGGTGTGGAGACCGGCCGGCGCTCAGGAAACTTTTATTTGGGCGCGGATTGCGGCTGCAGATTGACAACGCAAGCCGGAAACCAGCTCAGCAATGCCTTCACCTTGACCGCATCAGGGCAACAATGTTCGCACAAACAGTGCATTTCTGCAGGAGGTCATACCACTTGACCTCGTCATAATGCGAGGTACTTACCTACAATCCCCATACAAGCCGCATGGATAAGGGCTTGGCTTGACATTTGTCTGCGAGCAATAGATTCTTGCCCGACCCGTCGGCAGCCTCTTCCTCAGACAAATCCAAACCAGAGCTCCCATGAACGACACCATCGACCTGCCCTTCCCGTCCGAACCAGCTCCCGAGCCAGTGCCGAGAGCGAGCATCACCCCACCCCCTTCCCCGCAACCTTTTGTCTTCAGCGGGCGCGGTTCGGAATATTTCCGCATCTGGACCGTCAATCTCTTGCTGTCCATCCTCACCCTGGGCATCTACTCGGCCTGGGCCAAGGTGCGCCGCCTGCGCTACTTCTATGACAATACCTCGGTGGCCGAGGGCAGCTTCGACTACCACGGGAATCCCGTTTCCATCCTCAAGGGCCGCATCATCGCCGTGGTGTTGCTGGCGGTCTATCACTTCGCCGGTGCGGCCAATCCACTGCTGGGCCTGGCAGCGGCGTTAATGATGGTGCTGGCCGGCCCCTGGCTGATCTGGCGCAGCCTGCAGTTCAAGCTCTACAACACCAGCTATCGCGGCATCCGCTTCGGTTTTCGCGGTAGCCTCGGCGGCGCAGCCCGCAACTTCCTGATGTGGCCGATGCTGGCCAGTGTTTCCCTGGGCCTGCTGGCGCCGCTGGCCTACCAGCGTTTCAAGCGCTACCAGCACAGCGAAGCGCGCTTCGGGGCGACGCACTTTTCCTTCCATGGCTCGGTGGGTGCGTTCTACAAGGCCGTCGTGATCGGGCTGGGGCTATGGCTGGGCGGGCTGGTGGTCATCTTCGTCGGCTTTGGCGGCCTCATGCTGATCGAGCTTGCCAAGTCGGGCGACATGGGGGGAGGCAAGCTGGTGCTGATGTCCCTGTGCCTGTATGCCTGGAGCTTCCTGGCCATCCCGCTGTGGATGACCTTGATGCAGAACCTGGTCTGGAACAACACCCGCCTGGGCGAGCATCGCTTCCAGAGCAGGATGCGTTGGGGCCGCACTGCCTTCATCGTCTTCACCAATATCCTGGGCATCGCCTTCACGCTGGGTCTGTTCACCCCCTTCGCGCAGATCCGCCTGCTGCGGTATCGCATCGAATCGCTGACACTGCTGCCGGCCAGTGGCCTGGATGATTTCATCGCCTCCAGCGAAGCCCATGGTTCGGCCACCGGCGAGGGCCTGGGGGATCTGCTCGACTTCGACCTGTCGATGTAGGCCAGGGATGGTCAAGGCTTCCTATTACGACGGCAAGACCTCGCGGCGTCACCAGGTGACGCTGACGGTGGTCGATGGCATGGCGCAGGTGCGCGGCGAGGTCGAACGCGATTGCCCGATCTCGCAATTGCGCGTGTCCGAGCGCTTCAAACGGGCGGCGCGCAAGGTCAGCTTCGCCGACGGCGCCTATCTGGAAATCATCGATGCCCAGGCCTTCCGCGATCTGCTGCAGCAGACCGGTCACCACGACACGCTGGTGGTGCGGCTGCAGCAGAGCTGGCGCCATGCCCTGGCCGCCTGCGCAGTCCTGATCGCGGTGGTGGCACTGGGTTACCTCTATCTGCTACCGCTGGCTGCGCGCGGCATCGCCGCGGCACTGCCAGTGCAGGTGGATCAGCAGATCGGACGCGGCACGCTGGAATTCCTCGACCAGCATGTGCTGGCCCCCAGCCTGCTGGACGTGCGCCGGGCGGCCGCCATCAAGGCGCGCTTCCAGGCTTTGACGGCGCCCATGGCGGATGCGCCGGCCTATGACATCGTGTTCCGCAAGAGTCGCATCGGTCCCAATGCCTTCGCCCTGCCCTCCGGACAGATCGTGGTGACTGACGAGATCGTGCGCCTGCTGGACGATGACGATGCGCTCATGGGCGTGCTGGCCCACGAGCTCGGCCACGTCCACCGACGCCACCTGATGCGCCGGCTGATCCAGAGTTCGGCCATGGCGGCCACGGCGACGGTGCTGTTCGGGGACGTCTCGGCGGTGCTGGCCAATATCCCGACGGTAATGCTGGACCTGAAGTATTCACGCGACATCGAGCGCGAAGCCGACGACTACGCCATCGCCATGTTCCAGGCCAACGGCCTGCCGCGCCAGAAGCTGGCGAAGGTGTTCGAAAAGCTGGAACAGGCCGGTGGCGGTGCCGACGGCAGCGTGTCACCCTATCTGTCCAGCCACCCCGCCAACGACGAACGGATTGCCCACATCCTCGGGGCGCGCTGATCCGTTCAGGCCGAGAAGGGGAACAGGGTGCGTACGGCAGTGAGTGCCTCCATCCCCTCCAGCTGTGCCAGCCGCTCGTGGGCAATGTGCTCATCGATGCCACCGTAGCGCAGGCATTCCAGGAATTTCTCGCGCCGCTGGTCCGGCGTCAACGGCTCGCGTGCTGCGCCACGCGGCGCATCGCGACGGCCACGCAACTGCCGGCCATCATTCAATTCGATACAGACCTCGGCCCCCTCGGGGGCCTGCAGTTGCCGCACCGGCTCCTGCCATTGCGTGCTACTGCACATGCTGACCCTGGCCATGAGCGCGATCATGTCGGCCTGCGCCAGCCGCGCCGCCTCCAGGTCCTGCAGGCGCGGCCCGTCGTGCAGCACCGCCGCCGCAATGGCGAAGGGCATGCTGAACTGTGCCTGCTGCGGCGTCTGTGGACGATCGTGGATCAGGTTGGCGATCACGATGGGCGGCACGTCGCAGCGGATGGCAAGAATCTCCTCGCTGCGCACACCATGCGCTGCGATCAACTCCACCACCACATCGACAGCGGCATGCGAAGACAGGCAGACCGGGATGCGCTTGACGTCCAGCCCCGGATCTTCCAGCGTCCAGCGTTGCCCCAGTGCGCTGAAGACGCTGCCGTCGAAGTGATCGTCATTGAAGAGATGCGCAACGCCATGGCGATGCTCGAAGGCATCGATCGGGCCGGTGGCGCCGGCCTGTGCCAGCCAGGCCGCCATCACCCCGGCCTCGGCGGCGCGTCCGGCCAGCAGGGCCTTGGCATCGGTGCCGAAGCCGGCCTTGATGCCGGCTGCGCTGGCAGCGGCCAGGCCGAGTGCATGCGCGGCCTGCTGCGCGTCCAGACGCAGCAGCCAGGCTGCCGCCGCGCAGGCCCCGATGGGGCCGAGTATCCCGCTGCTCCACCAGCCGCGCCGGTAGAGCCGGTTGTCGCTTGCCAGGCCCAGCGTGTACTGGCATTCGGCGCCGACCACCAGGGCCGTCAACAGGGCCTGGCCATCGGCATCGATCTGCTGGGCCACCGCCAGCGCGGCCGGCACGATCACCGCCGAACCGTGGACGAAACCGGCATAGCAGTTGTCATCGAAGTCCAGCGCATGCGCGGCCACCGCATTGACCAGCGCGGCGTGGCGCGCCTGCGTGCGCTGGTCGCTGCCGGCCAGGCCACAGGTACCGACCGCGCCATCGCCCTGCACCAGCAGGCGGGCATGGGCCGCCACGCGGGTGCGACCACCGGCGCTGATCACGCCGAGCGTATCGATGAGGCTATGCAGGGCGATGCTGCGGATGCGCGGGGGGATGCTTCCCGCCTCCTGCCGCACCAGCCAGCGTGCCATGGCAGGGATGGCGAGGCTCACACCCGGCGCATCGCCTGTCATGGCGGAGTGCGGCCCGCTCAATCCGGCAGCTGCCCGGCCGGAGCGCCCAGCCAGGTCTGCGAGAACTTGTCGATGGTGCCATCGGCGCGGGCTTCGCGGATGATCATGTTGATCTTCGCCAGCAGGGTCGATTCACCCTTGGGCATGGCCACGTAGCAAGGCGCATTGGCCAGGATCACCTTCAGTTCCATGTCCAGTGACGGGTTCATCTTCTGCAGCGCGGCGGCAACCGTGGTGCCGGTGGCGAACATCTGCACATGCCCGGCCAGGAAGGCCGACAGCGTGGCATTGTTGTCCTCGAAGCGCTTGACCACCGCGCCCGGCGCCAGCTGTTCCAGCTCCTGGTCCTGCATCGAGCCACGGGTCACCGAGATAGTCTTGCCGTTGAGTTCGGCGAAGCTGGTGGCCTTGACCTTCTTGGTGCCGAACACCGCATCGAAGAACGGCGCATAGGCCAGGCTGAAGTCCACCACCTTGGCGCGTTCGGCGGTCTTGCCCAGCGACGAGATGGTGATGTCGGCCTTGTTGGTCTGCAGGTAGGCGATGCGGTTGGGCGCGGTCACCGGAACCAGTTCGACCTTCACGCCGAGTTTCTTGCCGATCAGTTGCGCCATGTCGATGTCGTAGCCACGCGGGGTCATGTCACTGCCCACCGAGCCGTAGGGCGGGTAGTCGGTCGGCACGGCCACGCGGATGGACTTGCGCGCCATGATGGTGCTGTAGAGGTCGTCGGCCAGCACGGGCGAGCTGGCCACGGCCAGGCCAGCCGCAAGAGTCAGCATGGCAAGTAGGGAGCGGCGTTTCATGGAAAACCTTTCTGGAGCCAAGCTCCGTCGATACGCAGTAAGAAAGTTCGAGAACCTGGGGCGAGCCCCTGCCGCCTTCTGGCGTGCTTGTTGTCCGTCGCATGTCTCGGGCATGCGCCGCTCCGGTAATGCTTTTTGCGCTGCTGCCTCTTCAGGTGCGGCGTCGTCTGTTGCGGGTGGGCGCAGCCGCGCGCGGTTCCAGCGCGGGAGCTTCCTCGCCCTGGCTGCCCCACCATTCGCCCACGCCCCAGAGTTTTCTCTCGGTGTCGGCGATCTGTGACTTGATGTTGATCTTTGCGGTGGCGGCCATGAGCGCCGCCAGGATTTCTGCCACCAGAAAGGCCGGCAGCAAGGTATCGAAGAACGACGCGCCCTTGTTGGGCACGATGATGGCTTCGCTGGCCATGCGCGCCATGGGCGAGCTGGCGCTGTCGGTGATGACCACCAGCCGCACGCCGGCCTTCTGCAGATGGGTGGCGATCGACATGGCCCGGCGCGAATGCGGCGCCATGCTGCAGATCAGCGCCACGTCGCGCGAGGAGGGCTGGTGCATCAGCTTCATGATGCCGCTCTCGCCGGCGCCATCCACCAGCGTGACATTGCGCGCAAAGAATTCACACACATGGGCAAACTGGAAGGCCACCGGGAAGGAACCGCGCAGGCCCAGGCAAAAGATGTCACGTGCCGCCGACAGCAGCTTGGCCGCGCGCATGATGGCCGGCATGGTGGATCCGCTGGCGAAGGAGCGTATCTGCGCCTCGGCGGTCTGCACCAGGTCCATGGCCAGGGCTTCCTCGCCGATGCGCTGGTGCAACTCCACCAGGCCCTGGGCGCGTGAACCGAATTCGCTGCCATGGCTGCGCAGGCTGGCCTTGAACACTTCGCGTACGGCGTCGTAGCCGGACAGCCCGAGCGCCTTGGCAAAGCGCGTCATGGTGGACGGTGGCAGCTCGATCAGGCGCGCCTGTTCGCGCATGGACAGCACCGCCACCTCATGCGGGTGATCCAGCACGAAGGCAGCCACCTCCCGCACCTGGCGCGGCAGGCGGTCGAAGCGTTCCTTGATGAGGGCGGTCAGCGCAGCTTGGTTCACGATGCAGGGCAAGGGGCGGAAGATAGCCCTGCATGAGCAACATGTGTGCCAATTGCCGATGCAAACGATACAAATGAACCATTTGCGTCCGCGCTTGGCCTGCATCAGCAAGGGCCTGCCACCGGGCTTGCCCCGTCCCGGCGACGACCGGGGCGATACAAACGAAACAGAAATCGGCCCTTGCTGTATCGACCGCCTCTCCCGCGCCGTGGGGATGGCGCGGCACCCGGACCGTGTCAGCCGCGGCGCAGCGCCCCGTCATGGGACATCACGCCCCACGCCGACGCAAAGCCGTGGGCGATGCTGCTCCCTCAGCTCGACAGATGGGCGGCGGAGCGGATGTGCAATTCGCGCAGCAGGGAGAGGAACAGTTCAGCGCGGTGCGTGGAAGGACGGTGCGGGTCGGTCACGGCGCAGATGGGATGGACGAAGGTGGGACTGGCGCGGCGCGCGCGCAGGGCATAACGCTTGCCGATCAGTTGCGCGTAATGCGTGGGCAGCAGGCCGACATAGTCACCGCTGGCCACCAGCAGGGCGATGGCTTCCAGGCCACCGGCCTCCGGCCCGCGCTCGTATCCATCGCCGGCCAGCACCTGATCGACATAGGGATGGGGTCGGTAGACCAGGGGCCAGACCGCCTTGCGCGGCTCGCCGCCCTCCTTGCGCACGGCGCCATAGAGGCGATGGCTCTCGACGAACAGCGGCAGGTAATCGAATTCATCATCGCCCGGATAACGGCCGCGAATGGCGATATCGACCCGTTGCTCGCGCAGCGCCTGGTTCAGTTCGGGAAAGGTCATCACCTCGATACGCGGCTGTACCTGGGGCGCGCGCCGCTTGAGCGCGGCGATGGCCTGCGGCAATTTGCAATCGGGATGACTCAGGGCATGCTCCACCACCCCCAGCGCCAGCGGCCCGGACAGCACACCATGCACGGCATCGATCTCGGGGCGGATGCGCTCCAGCGAACGCAGGGCGGTGGTGGCCAGCTTGAGCGCCACCTCGCCCTCGGGCGTGAGCCGGAAGCCGGCCGGCCCCCGCTCGCACAGGCGCACGCCCAGGCGTTCCTCCACCTCGCGCACATGGCGGCTGATGGAGGCCTTGGACATCAGCAGCACCCGCTCGGCGGCGGCGAAACCACCGGCCTCGGCGACGTTGCAGAAGACCCGCAGCGAGCGCAGGTCGCGCTCATCGAAATCCAGCCTGATCATGACGCTCCTGTCTGCATGCACCGTTGCGGTGAAATTGCAAAGTCTCGAAAAATGAAACTATACCTCTAAAAGAATCATTTTCTATGATCACCGCGACTCGCTACAGTGAATGCATGCACAGCGGCCCATCGCTGCCTCATCGATGCATGCAGGCCCGCTGCATTTCTTTTATCAGGAAACCATCCATGGACAATCTCACCGCACCGCGCACCGGCCACAAGACCCTGCTGTATTCGGAGCTGGTCACCGACCTCACCGACTTCAAGGCCGACATCGCGGTCCTGGGGGTCCCCTTCGGCGCCGCCTACGGCCCGCGCCAGTACAGCAACGACCAGACCAATGCGCCGCAGGCCCTGCGCGACCTGAGCGACCGCATGGTGCGCCATCCCAGCCACTATGACTTCGATATCGATGGTCCGCTGCTGCAGGAGCGCGAGGATATTCGCTTCGTCGACTGCGGCGATGTCCTGCCCGACCTGGCCCAGCCGGAGCTGCACAAGCAGCGCGCCGAAAGCGCGGTGCGCCAGATCCTGCGCGGCGGCGCCCTGCCCATCGTGCTGGGTGGCGACCATGGCATCACCAATCCGGTGCTGCGCGGCTTCGATGAAGTCGGGCCGATCACGCTGGTTCACATCGATGCCCACCTCGACTGGCGCGACGAGGTCAACGGCGTGCGCGATGGCCTGTCCAGCGTGATCCGCCGTGCCTCGGAACTGCCCTACGTCAAGCACATCGTGCAGATCGGCCTGCGCGCCCAGGGCAGCGGGCGGCCGGCCGACTATCGCGCCGCCAAGGAATGGGGTGCCGACCTGATCAGCGCCTATGAATTGCACGACATCGGCATGGATGCGGTGCTGGCGCGCATTCCCGATGGCGGTAACTACTATCTGACCATCGATGCCGATGGCCTGGACTGCGCCATCATGCCGGCCGTCGATGGCCCCGCGCCGGGCGGCGTCACCTTCCTGCAGGCGCGCAAGCTGATCCACGGCCTGGTGCGCAAGGGCCGCGTGGTGGGCATGGACATCGTGGAAATCCAGCCGGCCAAGGACAATGCCAGCAAGATCAGTGGCGTCACCGCCGGCCGCCTGATCGTCAATCTCATCGGCGCCACCATCCGCGCCGGTTATTTCGACAAGAAGTAAGAAGCCCCGCTCACTATCCCAACCACCCATTTCCGGAACCGACATGGCCCATACCCGCATCCGCAAGTTCAACACCCGCGAAACCTATCCCGAACAGAAGCTGGACAATGACCTCTGCCAGGCCGTAGTGGCCCGCGGCACCATGGTCTTCCTGCGGGGACAGATCGGCCAGGACCTCGATACCTCCGAGAGCGTCTGCATCGGCGACGTCAAGGGACAGACCGAACAGGCCATGAAGAACATCGACATGCTGCTCAAGGAAGCCGGCAGCCAGCTGGACCATATCTGCAAGCTCACCATCTATATCTCCGACCCGCGTTTCCGCGAGGATGTCTATACGGTGGTGGGCAAATGGCTCAAGGGCGTCTATCCGGTCTCGACGGGGATCGTGGTGACCGCCTTCGCCCGTCCGGAATACCTGGTCGAGGTGGATGCCACGGCGGTGATTCCCGACTAGATCAGACCTTTATGCAGTGACCGCCAGGTGCGGCACTGGAACTCTTCCGGTAAGTAGCAGTACTTGGGCCGCATCGATGATGCGGCCTTTTTTTGGTGCGGCGCGGTGGAATTGGGCGTAGCGGGAAGCGGGAGGCAGGAGGCAGGCGGTGCGGGCAGCAAAGTCCCGCTCCGTAACCGGCGACCAGGGGCCGCCGGCGGGAGGATCAGCGGGAAGAGTTGTCGCGCGACATTGTCGACAAACCCGAATACAGGCTGCAGCTGTGCGGCGCGCCACGATGGGAACCGGTGTCCAGTTCGCTGGAATCGTTCAGGTAATCGACCAGCTTGCGATAGAGCTTTGCGAAGTAGTGCATGACTTACCCCCTTTCAATGTGCCTCTGTTGGCTGTCTGTTGGCGGATGGTGTCAGTGCTTGACGAACCACCCATGCCGGCTTTACCACCCCACCCACATCACCCGCTTCACGGCCCGGCACGAACCGTATAAATTGTTTATATGATTTATTCTATTTGCATGCGGCGGCCGCGTCTATCAGGAATTCTCTGACATTGGCTTCCTGTTGCAGGTAATCATCACTTCCGGCGCGCCTACATCCCGGCCGCATGCCCCTGCAGCCAGTCGCGAAACGCCGTCATGGCCGTCCCCTGTGGCCGGGATTTGAGGCGGGTGAGCCAGTAGGCACCGGTGACGATGCCGGTCTCGAAAGGGCAGACCAGCCGCCCCTGGCGCAGCTCCCGTTCGAACATCAGTACCGGCAGCAAGGCCACACCGGCCTGCTGGGCGGCCGCTTCGGCCAGCGCCAGCGAGGAGTCGAACACGAAGCCGCGCAAGGGCGGGCAAGGTGCGCCGGCGGCGGAGAACCACTGGTTCCACTCGTCGCTGCGGTAGGAACGCAGCAGGGTCTGGCTCGCCAGGTCGGCAGGGCTGCGTAATTGAGCGGCCAGGGCAGGTGCGCACATCGGCGCCAGCGGCGCCTCGAACAGACGTTCAGCCTCGGTGCCATGCCATGCACCATCGCCAAAGCGGATCGCATAATCGAGACCCTCGCCGGCCAGATCGACCCGGTTGTTGTTGGTCAGCAGGCGCAGGTCGACGAAGGGATGGTTCTGCTGGAATTCCCGCAGGCGCGGCATCAGCCAGCCCACGGCAAAGGTGCCGACCACACCCACGGTGAGCACTTCTCGGCGACGGCCATGTTCGAACTGGCCCAGCACGTCGGCAATGCGTCCGAAGGACTGGGCCACCACCGGCAACAGCGCCAGGCCCTCGTCGGTCAGTGCCAGGCCACGCGGCAGGCGCCGGAACAGGGCCACGCCGAGCCGCTGTTCGAGGTTCTTGACCTGCATGCTCACGGCGGTCTGGGTCACGCTCAATTGCTCGGCGGCGCGGGTGAAGGACAGGTGGCGGGCCGACATCTCGAAGGCACGCAAGGCATTCAACGGCAAATACATGGAGTCTCCAGGCATCAGATTTTCTTGGGTCTACGGCCAATTATCATGAATTGTGGCCATCGCCGCCACTGCCTATGATCTGGCCTGTCGCAAATCCGCAATCAACAAATTACTAGGAGAAAACATGTCCGGAAGACGCAACTTCCTGGCCCTCACGGCCCTGGCGGCCGGTGGCCTGATCAGCCGTAGCTGGGCTGGCGACGTACAAGGCGCAAGTAAAACTATGGACTCGTCCAGTATCGTTCAGAAACTGGCGCGGCTGGAAGCCGATATCGGCGGCCGCCTGGGCGTATCGCTGGTGGATACCGTCCATGGCCGGCAGTGGGGTTATCGCGCCGACGAGCGCTTCCCCATGTGCAGTACCTTCAAGTTCCTGGCGGCGGCAGCGGTGCTGCGCCGGGTCGATGAAGGCCGGGAGCGCCTGGCAAGGCGCATCGTCTATCGCAAGCAGGACCTGGTCCCCTACTCGCCCACCACCGGCAAGCACACTGGCGGCGCCGGCCTTTCCATGGCGCAGTTGTGCGAGGCGGCCATCACGCTGTCCGACAATACCGCCGCCAACCTGATGCTGGCCAGCATGGGCGGCCCGGCCGGACTGACCGGTTTCGTGCGGACGCAGGGCGACGAGCTCACGCGCCTGGATCGCAACGAACCCACGCTCAACGAAGCCATCCCGGGCGACCCGCGTGACACCACCACCCCGGCCGCCATGACCGCCGACCTGCGCCAGGTGGTGCTGGGCAATGCCCTGGCACCAGCCTCGCGCGAACAGATCACGCAGTGGCTGCTGGCCAACCAGACCGGCGACAAGCGCGTGCGCGCCGGCCTGCCGGCGGGCTGGAAGGTGGGAGACAAGACCGGGACGGGTGACCGCGGTACGGCCAACGACGTGGGCGTGGTGTGGACGCCGCAGGGTGCGCCGCTGCTGTTTGCGGTCTACCTCACCGAGAACACGGCCGAAGCGGCCCGGCGCGACGCCGTGCATGCCGAAGTCGGTCGCCTGATTGCGCAGGTGATGGGCTGAGCGCGTGCGTGCTCAGTTGAGGCTCGGTGGAGGCTGGGTGGAGGCTCAGTTGGCAAACTGCAGCGACACCGGCCCCACGCCTTCCAGCGCGGCTTCCACCAGCAGACCACCGCGCGCCAGTTGCAGGCCGGTACAGGAGCCGGTGGTGATGATCTGCCCCCGGCGCCAGGGCTGGCCGCGCTGGGCGCAATGCTGCGCCAGCCAGCCCAGCATGGGCCACAGGTCGGCCGGGTTGCCGCCGGTGGTGCGGGTGATGGGCTGGCCATCGATGACCAGGCTGGCCTCCACAGTGCGCAATGACAATTGCGGCGGCAGCGGCTGGGGCTGACCGGTCACCAGCGCGCCATGGCTCTGCAGATCGGCCATGCCGGCCCAGGGATTGCCGCAGGGCGGATGTCCCAGGCGCGTCTCCACCACTTCGATGGCCGGCAGGATGGCGTCGAAGACGGTGCGCAGTTCGGCCTCCTCGGGCTGTTGCGTGCCGGGATCGAAATCACGCCCCACCCGCAAGGCCAGTTCCACTTCCAGTCCGCGCATGCGCCACTGCGGCCCGGCCAGTCGGGCGCCCGAGGGCAGGATGCCGGACTGAGGCAGAGGCGCGCAGCCGGGCGTGCTGCCATCGCCCTTGCTGCCCACCTTCCACCCGCCCACCGGCCCCAGCCGGCGCAGTTGCGCATCCTGCACCGCGTAGGCGGTCTCGGCGTCGCCCACCGCCAGCCGGCGCCAGTCCAGGGCCAGGCCGCTGTGGCGGGCGTCGAGCAGAAGTTGGGTGGCGGCGTCGATGTGCATGGGTAAGGCTCCGGCAATGAGATGGCATGGGCAGCGCGCATTGTACTGTCAGGGGCGCCATCGACCAAAGTCCAGCTTCGACCAAGCGATGAAATCGGCCCCGTCGGCACGCTGTCCCGGACCCGCCGATAATGAAGAGAATCACGCTTGACTTCGAGCGCACTCCAACTTCTAGACTGGCTGCCATGACCTCTTCCCTGACCATTGCCCAAGCTGCTGCGGCCACCGGCCTGTCGGTGCATACCCTGCGCTACTACGAGAGGATAGGCCTGCTCGATCCGGTCGAGCGGCGCGACAACCGGCATCGGCGCTATACCCAGGAAGACCTGAACTGGATCGCCTTCCTGAAGAAGCTCAAGGCCACCGGCCTGCCGGTGCGCGCCATGCTGCGCTACGCCGAGCTGCGGCGCGACGGCAATACCGTGGAGAGTGTCATGGAACGCAAGGCGATGCTGCAGGCCCATACGCTAAGCGTCCAGCAAACCCTGGCCGAACTGCAGGAAAACCTGGCCGTGCTGCACCACAAGCTGGCGCTGTACGACACCCTGGAACAGCAGGCGCGCATGGCGCCGGCCATTCCGGCAGGGCTGCCCCGACCGGCCTCAACCAAAGAAAGGATTGCACCATGACCGAACCCATCACCTCCCACCTGCAACCGGAATCCGCCGTCGGCACCCGCCGCCTGGGCAGCAACGGCCCGCTGGTCTCGGCCATCGGCCTGGGCTGCATGGGCATGAGCGATTTCTACGCCCGGCGCGACGACCAGGAATCGCTGGCTACCATCGACCGCGCCCTGGAGCTGGGCATCAACTTGCTGGACACGGCCGATATGTATGGCCCCTACACCAATGAAGAGCTGGTCGGACGTGCCATCAAGGGGCGCCGCGACAAGTTCTTCATCGCCACCAAGTTCGGCTTCAAGCGCGACCCGGCCGATCCCACCGTGCGCGGCGTGGACGGCAGCCCTGCCTATATCCGGCAAGCGGTCGAAGGCAGCCTCAAGCGCCTGGGCATCGAGGCCATCGATCTCTACTACCAGCACCGCATCGATCCCAACACCCCCATCGAAGCCAGCATGGGCGTGCTAGCCGATCTGGTGCGGGCCGGCAAGATCCGCTACATCGGCCTGTCCGAGGCGTCATCGGCCACGCTGGAGCGGGCGCACCGGGTACACCCGGTCACCGCGCTGCAGAGCGAATATTCGCTGTGGACGCGCGACCCGGAAAGCGACGTGCTGGCCACCTGCCGTGCACTGGGCATCGGCTTCGTGGCCTACAGCCCGCTGGGCCGGGGCTTCCTGAGCGGCGCCATCCAGCGCGTCGAGGATCTGGCCGAGGATGATTTCCGACGCAGCAATCCGCGCTTCCAGGGCGAGAATTTCCAGCGCAACCTGCAATTGGTGGCAAAAGTGAAGGAAATCGCCAGCCAGCACGGCTGCACGCCGAGCCAGCTGGCGCTGGCCTGGGTGATGGCCCAGGACCCGCATCTGGTCCCCATCCCCGGCACCAAGCGCCGACACTATCTGGAAGAAAATGCCGGCGCCTGCAATGTGAAGCTTTCTGCCCAGGATCTGCAGAACCTGGATGCGGTCTTCCCACGCGGCGCCGCCGCCGGTGAGCGCTACACCGAAGCCAGCATGAAACTGCTCAACGGCTGATTCCCTGGCCGCCCCCTGGCCGCCCCCTGACCGATCCCGCAGCAGCCCCCCCACCCGACGCCGACCTCGGCGCCGGGTCGGTTCCCTCCCCGAACCACCGACCTTCCGCCCCACACCTACGTAGTCCTACTGAGCCCCTCTACGTGGTGCCCCGCTTGTTCTGCTTGTCGTAAATGCCAATACTACGACCAACAAAAAAAGCCGCATCCGCGTGCCGACAATCCACGATCAGGGACATTCACCACCAGGCTGCAGCCAGCCGGCTGAGCGCATCCGTCGGCAGGCTGCCGCTGCGCGCAGGTTCAGCATCAATACCCGGACATGACCTGTCCGGGGGATAAAAAAACAGGGCGTCAAAAACGCCCTACCACCTTCAAAACGACAGAGGAGAACAGATGTCCGTCGCTGCCCCATCCGCAAAGAGTCCTTTGCGCCTATTGCTGTTGCTGCCTTTCATCGCCCTGCTCTGGGTACCGTTCTACAACCAGGAACTGCCCAGCCTGTTCGGCTTCCCCTTCTTCTACTGGTATCAGCTGGCGTGGGTGCCGCTGACTTCCCTGATCATCTGGCTGGTCTATCGTGATGGCCTGACAAAGGGAGTCGAGTGATGGAGACCTCCAACATCCACTGGACCGCCCTCTGGGTCTTCCTGTTCTTCTTCGTGCTGGTCACCGTGCTGGGTTTCATGGCCTCGAAATGGATGGCCGGCCCCAGCAACAAGGGCGCCCACCTCGATGAATGGGGCCTGGGTGGCCGCAACTTCGGCACCTGGATCACCTGGTTCCTGGTCGGCGGCGACTTCTATACCGCCTATACCGTCATCGCCGTGCCGGCGCTGGTCTATGCGGTGGGGGCCTATGGCTTCTTCGCCCTGCCCTACACCATCCTGGTCTATCCCATCGTGTTCGTGATCATGCCCAAGCTGTGGCATGCCGCCCACAAGGCCGGTCACGTGACCGCCGCCGACGTGGTCTGGGGTCGCTACCAGTCGCGTCCGCTGGAGTTCGCCATCGCCCTGACCGGCGTGGTCGCCACCATGCCCTACATCGCGCTGCAGCTGATCGGCATGGAAGTGGTCATCAAGGCCCTCGGCCTGACCGGTGAACTGCCGCTGCTGGCGGCCTTCGTGATCCTGGCGCTGTACACCTACTCGGCCGGCCTGCGGGCGCCGGCTCTGATCGCCTTCGTCAAGGACATCATGATCTACATCGTGGTGATCGTGGCGGTGGTGGTGGTGCCGGCCAAGCTGGGTGGCTACGGTGCGGTGTTCAGCTCGGCGCGCGATGCCTTCGCCCTCAAGGGTGGTGCTACCGGCCTGACCCTGAAGCCCACGCAGTTCCTGCCCTTCGCCTCGCTGGCCCTGGGTTCGGCGCTGGCGGCCTTCATGTATCCGCATACGCTGACCGGCATCTTCGCCGCCAAGGACGCCAATACCATCCGCAAGAACGCGGTGTTCCTGCCGGCCTATACCGTGCTGCTGGGTCTGATCGCGCTGCTGGGTTACATGGCCTATGCCGCTGGCATCAAGGTGCAAGCCAACAACGACGTGGTCCCGGCGCTGTTCAACAACCTGTTCCCGGGCTGGTTCGCCGGCTTCGCCTTCGCTGCCATCGCCATCGGTGCGCTGGTGCCGGCTGCGGTGATGTCCATCGGTGCCTCCAACCTGTTCACCCGCAACTTCTGGAAGCCTTACGTCAATCCTGGCATCAGCCATGAAGGCGAAGCCAAGGTGGCCAAGATCGTGTCGCTGGTGGTCAAGTTCGGCGCGCTGGTGTTCATCCTGTTCCTGCCGACCAAGTTCGCGCTGGACCTGCAGTTGCTGGGCGGCGTGTGGATCCTGCAGACCTTCCCGGCCCTGGTGTTCGGCCTGTTCGTCGGCTGGTTCGGTGCGCGCGCCCTGCTGTGCGGCTGGGCGGTGGGCATCGTCGGTGGTAGCTGGATGGCCTTTGCCGATGGCATCAAGCCGGTCCATAGCTTCATCATCGGTGGCGAGGCCTACACGCTCTACACCGGCCTGATCGCTCTGACCCTCAACGTGGTCGTGGCCGTGATCGCCAACCTGATCTTCGGCAAGGGTTCGCAGCCCGCGCTGAAGCGCTGAGCGAGCGCCTGCGGGCGCCCGTCGTAGAAAAGCCGAGCCCGACCCATGTGGTCGGGCTCGGTTTTTTTGTTCCCCGAAGCCGGTGGCCGTTACGTTCTCAGGCCAGCGCTTCCAGGCACAGGGCGATACCCTGACCACCGCCGATGCACAGCGACACCACGGCGCGCCGCTGGCCGGTGCGCTGCAGTGCGTGGGCGGCCTTGGTGATGAGGATGGCCCCGGTGGCGCCGATGGGGTGACCGTGGGCGATGGCGCCACCGTCGATGTTGAGGATGTCGGACGGAATGTCCAGCTCACGCTGCACCGCCAGCGCGATGGCGGCAAAGGCTTCGTTGATCTCGAAACGGTCCACCTCGCCCAGGCTCCAGCGGGCGCGGGCCAGCGCCTGGCGGATCGCCGGCACCGGTCCCAGGCCGAACATGCCCGGCTCCACGCCACTGACGGCCGCTGCGCGCACAACCACCAGCGGGGCCAGGCCCAAAGCATCGGCGGTCTCGCGGGTACTCACGATCATCGCCGCCGCACCGGCATTCACGCCGGGCGCATTGCCGGCGGTGATGCTGCCGTCCTTGCGGAAGGCCGGCTTCAGGCGGGCCAGCGATTCGACCGTGGTGTCCGGGCGCACGGACTCGTCCTGGTCGAAGATCTGTTCACCTTTCTTGCTGGTGAGGGTAATGGGCAGGATCTCGCGGCTGAAGTAGCCGGCCGCCTGGGCGGCGGCGAAGCGCTGCTGGCTCTGCGCGGCGTAGTGGTCCTGCTGCTCGCGGCTGAGGCTGAACTGCTGCACCAGGTCCTCGGTATGCCAGCCGGAATGCTTGCCGGAGAAGGCATCGTTGAGGCCGTCGCTGAGGATGGCGTCGATCACCGCGCCATCGCCCATGCGCATGCCGGCACGCGCCCCGGGCAGCAGATAGGGGGCGCGCTCCATGTTTTCCATGCCGCCGGCGATGACACAGCGCGACAGCCCGGCACTGATCTCGCCCAGTGCCGTCACCACTGCCTGGGCGCCGGAACCGCAGACGCGGTTGATCGCCATGGCCGGGGTCTCGACCGGCAGACCGCCCTTGATCGCAGCCTGGCGGGCCGGGTTCATGGCGTTGCCGGCCTGGATCACATTGCCCATCACCACCGAATCGACCACTTCCGGGGCGATCCGGGTGTTCTGCAAGACCGCCCGGATCGCCTGGGCGCCCAGCTCCACGGCGGGGACGTCCTTCAGACTGCCGCCAAAGCTGCCGATCGCGGTGCGACGCGGCGAACTGATCACGATTTCCTGCTGCATGGCCTGCTCCTTCCTCACAAGTCGTTCTTCACCCATGCCGCTATCTGCGACCACCCGACGGGCGGCGCTGACAGGCAGCGGCACACCGTTACCATCCCGACAAGAGGCGGGAAGGCAACTTACTTTCATAATGCAACTTACTAGATGCTATCACTGCGGACGCCGATTGGCATCTCGTAGTTTTGCTGTTGCCGGCGTGGGGTCGGTAAGTCAGGAGGAGGGCCCGCCGTCGAGCGACGGCGGGTGGTGGCGCAGCGAGGAGCGCCTCAGTCGGCGCTGCTGGCGGCCGGATGTTCGGCCAGCGGCACGAAGGTATTGCTGGCGGCATCCAGCGCCAGGATGGAGCCGGATTCGATGTCATAGACCCAGCCGTGCAACGCCAGGCGGCCCTGCGCCAGGGCCACCGCCACCGAGGGATGGGTGCGGATGTTGTTCAGCTGGGCGATCACGTTCTCGCGCACCATGCCGTCGATGCGGTCCTTTTCGGTGGCGTGCGGGCGGGATTCGTTGATCATGCGGGCCGCATCCGTATGGTGCAGCCAGTTGCGCACGGCCGGCATGTGATCCAGGCAGGCACAGGTCGCCACGGCGGTCATGGCGCCGCAGTCGGAGTGGCCGCAGATGACGATGTCGGACACCTTCAGCTGCGCCACCGCGTATTCCACCGTGGCACTCACGCCGCCCGGCTCGGGGCCGAAGGACGGCACGATGTTGCCGGCGTTGCGGATGACGAACAGGTCGCCCGGTTCGCGCTGGGTGACCAGCTCCGGCACCATGCGGCTGTCCGAACAGGAGATGAACAGGGCCTTGGGCGTCTGCCCGGTGGCCAGGGTCTTGAACAGCTCCTTGCGGGAGGGGAAGACGTCCTGCTGGAAGCGCAGGAAGCCATTGATGATGTCGCGCATGGGGGAATGCCTTGGTCTGGATGATCAACAGCCGGCATTATCGCCCGGAATCGCAATCGTCGCCTTGGCAAGTCGGCAATGGTCGACCGAACGAAACCCGCACGGACCGCCGGCTGCTTCGTTTTCCCTTCTCTTCCCTGCCCGCCCTAAGCGGCCGCCAGCTGGTACTTGCGAATCTTGTCGTAGAGCGTCTTGCGCGGAATCCCCAATCGTTCGGCGGCCACTGCCACGCTGCCCTCGCTGTCCTTGAGGGCGGCGGCGATGAGGCCAGCTTCGAACTGTTCCACCTGCTCCGGCAAGGGAGACGCCGGCAGGTCGCCGGCAGGCGCACCAAGGCCGGCGATCTGCTCCACGCCCAGCACCCAGCGGTCGGCGAAATTGCGCAGCTCGCGCACGTTGCCGGGCCAGTCGCGCTGTTGCCACTGCTGCATCTGCGCCGCCGTCCAGGGTGGCGACTCGCGCCGGTAACGCACCGCCGCCGCCTGGCAGAAATGCGCCAGCAGCAGCGGGATGTCGCTGCTGCGCTGGTTCAGCGCCGGCAGGTCGATGGAAACCACGCCGATGCGGTAGTACAGGTCTTCACGGAACTGGCCCTCGCCGGCCAGCTTCAGCAGGTCGGCCTTGCTGGCGGCGATCACGCGGCAATCAACGGCGACCGACTCGTTGCCGCCCAGGCGCTCCAGGCGCCGCTCCTGCAGCACGCGCAGCAGCTTGACCTGCAAGGCCAGCGGCATGCTTTCGATCTCATCGAGGAAGAGCGTGCCGCCGTCGGCATATTCCAGCTTGCCGATGCGACGCTTTTGCGCACCGGTGAAGGCGCCGGCTTCGTGGCCGAAGATTTCGCTCTCGAACACGGTTTCCGGCAAGGCGCCGCAATTGAGGGCCACGAACGGCCCCTTGCGGCCGCTGGCGGCATGCAGCTGGCGCGCCACGACTTCCTTGCCGCTGCCGGTCTGGCCGTTGATCAGGACATCCACGTCGGCCGGCCCCAGGCTGCGGATGAGCGTGCGCACGCGTTCGATGGCGGGCGACTGGCCGACCAGCGGTGGCAGTTCCGGGTCATGTGCCCAGGCTTCGCGCAGGCGGCGGTTTTCCAGCACCAGGCTGCGCTTTTCCTGGGCGCGCAGGGCGATCTCCAGCAGGCCGTCCGAACTGAAGGGTTTTTCGACGAAGTCATAGGCGCCGGCACGCATGGCCTCCACCGCCATGCCGACGTCGCCGTGGCCGGTGACCACGATCACCGGCAGGTCGGGGTCGATGGCCACCACATGCGCCAGCACCTGCAGGCCGGACCAGCCCGGCAGGCGCACATCGGTCACCAGCACGCCAGCGAAGTCGCGGGTCAGCAAAGGCAGGGCCTGCTCGGCGCTGGCACAGGCGGTCACCGTAAAACCCTCCAGCTCCAGCGCCTGGGCGGTGGCGTGGCGCACGGCCTGCTCGTCCTCGATCAGGATGGCGCTCTGGGCGCCGCTTTGTCTGTCCATCAATTCTCCGTCTTCAACAGGGGCAGGCGCACCACGAATTCGGCGCCGCCTTGTTCATGATTATGCGCGCTCAACTGACCATTCATGGCTTGCACGATCGATGAGGAAATCGCCAGTCCCAGCCCCAGGCCCTTGCTGGAAGACTTGGTAGTGAAGAAGGGTTCGAACAGGTGCGGGGCCACCTCGTCGGCGATGCCGGTCCCGGAATCGCGGATGCGCAGCACCGCCTGGCGCTGGGCGTGATCGACCTCCAGCAGCACGCAGACGCATTTGCGCGGCGCCTCTTCGACGGCATCCAGGGCATTGCGCAAGAGATTGATCAGGACCTGCTCGGTGCGCACCGCGTCGCCGGTGACGTGGACGGCTTCGCGCAGTTCGATGCGCACTTCGACGCCCTGCTTCTCGAAGTCGCCCGACAGCAGCAGCACCGAGGCCTCGATGGCCTGGCGCAGATCGACCGCCACCGGCGCATCGCCGCTCTTGCGCGCAAAGCCCTTCAACTGGCCGATGATGCGGCCCATGTGGGCGCTGGCGCTGCTGATGTGTTGCAGGTTTTCCGCCACCTGGGCCTGTTGGCCGCGGGCCAGGAACTTCACCGAATTGTCGGCAAAGGCGCGGATTGCCGCCAGCGGCTGGTTCAGCTCGTGTGTGACGCCGGCCGCCATCTGTCCCAGCATGGCCAGCTTGCCGGCCTGGACCAGCTCGTCCTGGGTGCTGCGCAAGAGGCTTTCGGTCTGCTGCAGCTTGGCGTACTTGGTGGCGATGGCCTGGTTGGCGGCGGTCAGTTCTTCGGTGCGCTGGGCGATGCGCTGGTCCAGTTCCTCGGCGGCGCGGCGCAGGGCATCACGGGACTCCAGCCGCTCCTGCAGGCGGCGCCGGTGCTGGTACCAGGCCAGCAGCGAAATGGCCAGCGCCAGCATGAACAGGGCCGCAGCCATGGTCGAGAGCATGGCCGTGCGCTGCATGCGCGCCTGCGAGGGAAACAGCATCAGCTGCCAGCCCAGCCGCCCCACCGTGCGCGAGACGTGGGTGCCGAAGCCGCGCTGCAGGGCCGGTGGCAGCGCCGTCACCGGAGTGATGGGCAGGTCTGCATATTGGTGGGTGCCGGCCAGCTCCTGCTGCACCGGCGCGCTCAGGGCCTGCAGGCTGTGGTATTTCCATTCCGGCCGGTTGGAGAGGAAGACCACGCCGCCAGCATCGGTCAGGGTGATCGGATCGCTGCTGCTGCGCCAGGTATGTTCGAATTCGGCCAGGTCCACCTTGACCACCATGACGCCGATGGGCAGGTCACCCTCGGCCTGGTCCTGGCGCCGGTAGATCGGTTGCGCGATGAAATAGCCCGGCTCGCTGGAGATATTGCCGATGCCGTAGAAGCGCCCTGCCCGCCCCTGTACCGCCTCGCGGAAATAAGGACGGAAGCCGAAGTCGCGCCCGACAAAGCTGAACTCATCGTCCCAGTTGCTGGACGCCAGCGTCAGTCCCCGGCGATCCAGCATGAAGATATTGACTGCCCGGGATTGCTGCTGGATGGTCTTGAAGGCGCGGTTCAGGCGGTCCACCGCCAGGGCGTCCTCGGGATGCTGCAGGACCTGGCGCACATCGGTCTGGAAGCCCAGGGCAAAGGGCAAGGCCTCGTACTTCTGCAGGATCGATTCCAGGTCCAGCGCGGCGATCTGCAATTGCGCCGCGCCCATGTTCTGCTGGTCCGTCGCCGCCTTGCGCAGGGCCACGCGATAGGTGATCCCGCACACCAGCAGCGTGGTGGCGAAGAACAGGATCAGGATCAGCAGGTTGCGTCTGGCTCGCATGCGTTCGAAATGACAGGTCCGTGGGGATAAAAGCAGCGCGGCGCCCCGCTGGGCGCCGCGTTGAAGGCCACATGATAACGCGACAGCCGAAGCTGCCGCGCTGAACCTGCGCTGATGCTGGCGTTACACCAATCAGGCCGGCTTGTGCAGCTTGCCGGGCTCGGCGGTGTCCTGCTCGTCCGGGTTCATGGCGACATCACCCTTGAGGTGGCCATGGCGTTGCGGGTCGGGCATGCGCAGGCTGATGATCAGGGCCACCAGGCACAGGGCGCTGACATACCAGTAGAAGGCCGATTCCACGCCAGCCGACTTCAGCGACAGCGCCACGAACTCGGCCGAACCGCCGAAGATGGCATTACCCACCGCATAGGACAGGCCCACGCCCAGGGCGCGCACTTCGGGCGGGAACATCTCGGCCTTGATCAGGCCGCTGATGGAGGTGTAGAAGCTGACGATGGTCAGGGCCAGGATGGCCAGCGCCATGGCCACGCCCGGGCTGCTCACGTCCTTCAGGAAGTGCAGGATGGGGAAGGTGCCGATCATGCCGAAGAAGGCGAAGCAGAGCATGGAATTGCGACGGCCGATCTTGTCCGAGATGGCACCGAAGATCGGTTGCAGGATCATGTAGACGAACAGCGCGCCGGTCATGACGCCATTGGCGACCTTGGGGTCCATGCCGGCGGTGTTGACCAGGTACTTCTGCATGTAGGTGGTGAAGGTGTAGAACATCAGCGAACCACCGGCGGTGAAGCCGACCACGTTCAGGAAGGCGCGCTTGTGCTGTAGCAAGCCCTTCAGGGTGCCAGCGTCCTTCTTCTTGCGTGCACCGGCCGACGAGGTCTCAGCCAGCGAGCTGCGCAGGTACATCGCCACCAGCGCACCGACCGCGCCCAGCACGAAGGGAACGCGCCAGCCCCAGGCCATCAGCTCGGCCTTGGTCAGCCATTGCTGCATGCCGAACAGCACCAGCACGGCCAGCAACTGGCCGCCGATCAGGGTCACGTACTGGAAGGAGGCGAAGAAGCCGCGACGACCATTGGGCGCCACCTCACTCATGTAGGTGGCCGAGGTGCCGTATTCACCGCCCACCGACAGGCCCTGGAACAGGCGTGCCAGCAGCAGCAGGGCCGGGGCCCAGGCGCCGATGGTGGCGTAGGTCGGCATCACGGCCACGGCCAGCGAGCCGCCGCACATCATCAGCACCGAGATCAGCATGGAGGTCTTGCGGCCATGCTTGTCGGCGATGCGGCCGAACAGCCAGCCGCCGATGGGACGCATCAGGAAACCGGCGGCGAACACGCCTGCCGTGTTGAGCAACTGGCTGGTGGGGTCGCCCTTGGGGAAGAAGGCCGGCGCGAAGTAGATCGCGCAGAAGGAATAGACATAGAAGTCGAACCATTCGACCAGGTTGCCCGAGGATGCGCCGAGGATGGCGAAGATGCGCTTGCGGTACTCTGCCGCGCTCAGTTTGACGTTGTCGCTCATGGATATCTCCTGTGTGGGCCGCTCCTTCCCGGCGCTGGCGCGTCGGTCGTGCGGCGGGTCATCTTGCTTTTGGTGGAACCGGAACAAGGCAATCAGGAGAGCGACGCAAGCAGCCGTCAGGGTGTGGACGATGCTGGCCCGCATCAGAGGTCTGTCTCCGTTTTTGCTTTTGTTTTGTGGCTCTTATTGCAGACTTCGTGCCAAGAACCAGGCAGGGCCTCGAAAATACGTAAGTCATTGATTTAATTGCATTTTCATTTCTGGATCAGGGAAAAACGCGCAGAAGTCCGGGCGGATTCCCGGAATGCTGCCGCGCCGCATGTCCGGGAATCCATCCTGACCACCCCGCTGGATGGGACGAAAAAAAAACGGCGCATGTCGGTTCGACATGCGCCGCTTTCGCGGTCTTGCGCTTGAATCAATGCGCCATCAGCGCGCCATCAACGCTCCGACAGCGCATCCATGACGCACAGGGCGGTCATGTTGATGATGCGGCGCACGGTGGCCGACGGCGTCAGGATATGCACCGGCTTGGCACAACCCAGCAGGATGGGGCCGATCGCCACACCGTTGCCCGATGCGGTCTTGAGCAGGTTGTAGGCGATGTTGGCGGCATCGATGTTGGGCATGACCAGCAGGTTGGCGTCACCCTTCAACGGCGAATCCGGGATCACTGCATGCAGCAGCTTGGATTCGAGCGCGGTGTCGCCGTGCATTTCGCCATCCACTTCCAGGTCCGGTGCGATCTCGCGCAGGATGCCCAGAGCTTCGCGCATCTTGCGGGCCGATTCGCTGTTGCTGGAACCGAAGTTCGAGTGCGACAGCAGGGCCGCACGCGGGTGCAGACCGAAGCGACGCATTTCCTCGGCAGCCAGCATGGTGATCTCGGCCAGCTCGCGGGCGTTGGGGTTTTCGTTGACGTGGGTGTCCACCATCACCAGCTGGCGATTGGGCAGGATCACCGCATTCATCGCGGCATAGACATTGACGCCTTCGCGCTTGCCCAGGACCTGGTCGATGTAGTGCAGGTGCAGCTGGGTGGTGCCGTAGGTGCCGCAGATCATGCCGTCGGCATCGCCCTTGTGGATCGCCATGGAGCCGATCAGGGTGTGGCGGCGACGCATTTCCAGCTTGGCGTACTGCTCGGTGACGCCCTTGCGACGGGACATCTCCAGGAAGCTTTGCCAGTAGTCGCGGTAGCGGCTGTCGAAGTTGGGGTTGATGACCTCGAAGTCGGTGCCGGGGCGCAGGCGCAGGCCGAACTTCTTGATGCGCTGTTCCAGCACTTCCGGACGGCCCACCAGGATGGGCTTGGCCAGGTTTTCATCGACGATCACCTGCACCGCGCGCAGCACGCGCTCTTCTTCACCTTCGGCGTAGACGATGCGCTTGTTGGCTTCGGCGGCCTTCTTGGCGACCTGGAAGATCGGGCGCATGAAGGTGCCGCTGTGGTAGACGAACTGTTCCAGCTTCTCGATGTAGGCATCCATGTCCTGGATCGGACGGGCGGCCACGCCGGAGCTCTCGGCAGCACGCGCCACGGCCGGCGCGATCTTGATCATCAGGCGCGGGTCGAAGGGCTTGGGAATGATGTATTCCGGGCCGAAGGACAGGTTGGCGATGCCATAGGTGGCGGCCACGATATCGGACTGCTCGGCCTGGGCCAGCTCGGCGATGGCGTGGACGGTGGCGATCTCCATCTCGCGGGTGATGGTGGTGGCGCCCGAATCGAGCGCACCACGGAAGATGTAGGGGAAGCACAGGACGTTGTTGACCTGGTTCGGATAGTCCGAACGGCCGGTGGCGATGATGGCGTCGTCGCGCACGGCCATGACTTCCTCGGGCAGGATTTCCGGGGTCGGGTTGGCCAGGGCCAGCACCAGCGGACGGGCCGCCATCTGCTTGACCATCTCCGGCTTCAACACGCCTGCGGCCGACAGGCCCAGGAAGATGTCGGCATCGGGAATCACTTCGGCCAGGGTACGGGCATCGGTTTCGCGGGCGAAACGCTCCTTGTCCGGGTCCATCAGTTCCTTGCGGCCCTTGTAGACCACGCCGGCCAGGTCGGTGACGTAGATGTTCTCGATCGGGAAGCCGAGGTCGACGATCAGGTCCAGGCAGGCCAGCGCTGCCGCGCCCGCGCCGGAGACCACCAGCTTGACGTTCTTGATGTCCTTGCCGACCACTTTGAGGCCGTTCAGGATGGCGGCGCCGACGATGATGGCGGTGCCGTGCTGGTCATCGTGGAAGACCGGGATCTTCATCTTCTCGCGCAGCTTGCGCTCGATGTAGAAGCACTCGGGGGCCTTGATGTCTTCCAGGTTGATGCCGCCGAAGGTCGGCTCCAGGGCCGCGATGACGTCGATCAGCTTGTCCGGGTCGGTTTCGTTGATTTCGATGTCGAAGACGTCGATGCCGGCGAACTTCTTGAACAGCACGCCCTTGCCTTCCATCACCGGCTTGGAGGCCAGCGCACCGATGTTGCCCAGGCCCAGCACGGCGGTGCCGTTGGTGATGACGGCCACCAGGTTGCCACGGGCGGTGTAGCGGAAGGCGTTCAGCGGGTCGGCCACGATTTCTTCGCAGGCCGCGGCCACGCCGGGAGAATACGCGAGGGAGAGATCACGCTGGTTGGTCAGCAGCTTGGTGGGCGTGACCGCGATCTTGCCCGGGGTCGGAAACTCGTGGTAATCCAGCGCTGCCTGACGAAGTTGCTGACGCACTTCTTCTTTCTTACTGATCATCGAATCCATAACTCTGTATTCTCTAGTTGACTTGCGAAGGGGGTCGATTCTAGCAGAGGTCGGCCCTCAATCATAGGCCAGCGGCCTTATGCTGCCCCGCGCAAAGCCTTTTCGGGACTGGCTTTGCGGCGTTTCACCAATGGCACATGATGTTCGCGAACATGGGCTTTCAGCGGGCAGATGACGTCCGGTTACCGTGTGATGTGCGCATTTGCGCACAGCTTGATTTCCGGCACGACAGGCTGCCACCGCCACCCAATGACGGGTATTGGGGAAAACCCCTAGACTTTCAGGAACACATGAACCGAGCCTGGATAGTGCCCCCCCCGGGCAGCTCTCGCTGCAGCGCAACAATTCACAATCCGCACACATAGACTGACGGATATTGTGCGCCTGAAGCCATGACGGATTGGTTACAATCGGCCCCATGCTTTCCGAATTCGAACTCATTGCGCGCTATTTCAGCCGCCCACCCGCCCCCGACAGCCGCACGGCGCTCGGCGTGGGGGACGACTGCGCGCTGATGACACCGGCACCGGGCATGCAACTGGCCATTTCCAGCGACATGCTGGTCGCCGGCCGCCACTTCTTCCCCGATGCCGATCCCGCCACGCTGGGCCACAAGTGCCTGGCCGTGAACCTGTCCGACCTGGCCGCCATGGGGGCGCAGCCGATCGCCTTCACGCTGGCGCTGGCCCTGCCGGAAGCCCGCGCCGAATGGCTGGCGCCGTTTTCCCGGGGCATGCTGGCGCTGGCCGATGAACATGGCTGCGAACTGATCGGCGGCGACACCACCAAGGGGCCGCTGACCATCAGCATCACCGTGTTCGGTGAAGTGCCGCCGCAGCAGGCGCTGCGCCGCGACGCCGCGCGCGTCGGTGACGATCTCTGGGTCTCCGGCAGCCTGGGCGATGCGCGCCTGGCACTGGCCGGCTATCGCCGCGAATTCAGCGACGACCTGGCCGTCAATGCGGAAGAACTGGCCGTCGCCGCGCCGCGCATGCACGCACCGACCCCACGCGTGGCACTGGGCCTGGCCCTGCGCGGCATCGCCCACGCCGCCATCGATATCTCGGATGGCCTGGCCGGTGACCTCGGCCACATCCTGACGCGCTCCCGCGTCGGCGCGACGCTGGACGTGGACGCCCTGCCGCCCGGCCCGGCGCTGCAGCAGCGCGACCTGCACCTGCGCCGCCGCTTTACGCTCTCCGGCGGTGACGACTACGAACTCTGCTTCACCGCTCCGGTACGCCAGCGCGATGCCGTCTACAAGGCCGCCCAGGCCGCCGGCACACCGGTCACCCGCATCGGCAGCATCGATGCGGCTGCCGGCCTGCGCCTGCTGGATGCGGCAGGCGAACCCCTGCAGGACACGCCGGATTCCTTCGACCATTTCCGTTCATGAACCAAGCTGCCACGCCCTTCCCCCCACCGCCCCCACCCGCCCCGAAGAAACGCAAAGCCACCGCGCATTTCATGCTGGCCCATCCGGCCCACTGGATCGCCCAGGGTTTCGGCAGCGGCCTCTCGCCCATCATGCCGGGTACCGCTGGCACGCTGTTCGCCTGGCTCTCCTTCGCAGTGCTCTCCACGCGCTGGCCGCATGTCTTCACGGCCGGCAACTGGCTGGCCATCATCGTGGCCGGCTTCATCATCGGTATCTGGGCCTGCCATCGCACCGGGCAGGCGCTGAACTCGCCCGACGACGGCAGCATGGTGTGGGACGAGATCATCGCCTTCTGGCTGGTGCTGGTACTGGTGACGCCGGCCAGCCTGAAGACGCAGTTCGCGGCCTTCGTGGTATTCCGCTTCTTCGACATGGTCAAGCCGCCGCCGATCGCCTGGTTCGACCGCCGCTTCAAGGGCGGCTTCGGCGTGATGTGGGACGACATCCTGGCCGCCTTCTATACCCTGCTGGTCTTTGCCTTCTGGCGCGCCTACTGGTAAGTGAACAATCAGCGCTTGTCCGATACAACAAGAGCCGACATCGGAGTATGCTAGTTCGCGCAAGTTGATCAACCGACCGTGGTCCGCCCCGCACGACGGGCCGAGACTGCGGCACAGCCGAGGATGACACTCATGGACAGCACGATAGACCTAGCCACCCGCGTGGGCCAGACTCTCAAAGCCAAGGGCCTGCTGCTCGCCACTGCAGAATCGTGTACCGGCGGCGGCATTGCCCACGCCATCACGGAGATCGCCGGATCGTCGGAATGGTTCGACTGCGGTTTCGTCACCTATTCGAACGCTTCCAAGAATGAACTGCTGGACATTTCCGAAGCCCTGATTGCCCAGCATGGCGCCGTCAGCGAGGAGATCGCCGGCGCCATGGCCGAGGGCGCGGTGGCCAACAGCAGTTCGGACCTGGCCGTCTCCACCACCGGCATCGCCGGCCCCGGTGGCGCGGTGCCGGGCAAGCCGGTGGGCACCGTCTGCTTCGGCTGGCGTGTAGGCGACAAGACCTATACCGAGCGCCTGGTCTTCAAGGGCGACCGCCAGCAGGTGCGCGCCCAGACGGTGGATCATGCGCTGAAGGGCTTGCTCAAGCTGCTGGCCGATTGAATTCGGCCGGACTGAATCCGGCCCATCAAGACAAAGGCGGCGCTCCATCGGAGTCGCCGCCTTTTTCATGGCACCGTCGCTTCAGGATCAGCGGAAGCGGTTGATCGCGTCACGCGTTTCGATGGCCACGCGGCGCGCGGCCGCGGCGAAGTCTTCACCTTCCTGCGGCTTGGCGTACAGGATGGCGCGCGAGGAATTGATCATCATGCCGGTGCCGGCGGCGGTCCTGCCGGATTTCACGGTGGCTTCGACGTCCCCGCCCTGGGCGCCCACGCCCGGGACCAGCAGGGGCATGTCACCGATGATGGCGCGTACCTGCGCCAGCTCGTGCGGGAAGGTCGCGCCCACCACCAGGCCGCACTGACCGTTGGTATTCCACTTCTCGGCCACCAGGCGCGCCACGTGCTGGTACAGCGGCTTGCCATCGACTTCCAGGAACTGCAGGTCCGAACCACCGGCGTTGGAGGTGCGGCACAGCACGATCACGCCGCGATCCTTCCACTCCAGGTAGGGCGAGACCGAGTCCCAGCCCATGTAGGGGCTGACGGTGACGACATCGGCGTCATAGCGCTCGAAGGCTTCGCGGGCGTATTGTTCGGCGGTAGCGCCGATATCACCGCGCTTGGCATCCAACACCAGGGGGATCTCGGGATAGTTGCTGCGCAGATAGGCGCAGATGCGCTCCAGCTGTTCTTCCGCGCCCAGCGCGGCGAAATAGGCGATCTGCGGCTTGAAGGCACAGGCGGCCTCGGCGGTGGCATCGATGATGGCGCGGCAGAATTCGAAGATCGCGTCCGGGCGGCCTTGCAGCTCGGCCGGGAATTTCTTGAGGTCGGGGTCCAGGCCCACGCACAGCAGGGAATTGCGCGAAGTCCACGCAGCGTTGAGTTTCTCGATGAATGTCACGGTGGTGCCTTTAACTGAAAGATGCGCTATTGTAGCGCGCCGGCACGGCCCGATCTCGATATTTGACTGATGTTCAGCGGTTTTCCCGGAACATCGGGCACTTGGCGTGGATTTTCCGGTCTCATGCGCTCTCATTGCTTCACTTTTGCTACGAGGAAACACAACATGAAAAAACTCTTCGCCTGGCTGGCCGTCGCCATGACGGCCCTGACCCTCTCCGGCTGCGGCTACAACGAGTTCCAGGCCAAGGACGAGGCCACCAAGGCCGCCTGGGGCGAAGTGGTCAACCAGTACCAGCGCCGCGCCGACCTGATCCCCAACCTGGTCAACACCGTCAAGGGCTATGCCTCGCACGAGAAGGACACCCTGGAAGCCGTCACCCGCGCCCGCGCCGCTGCCACCAGCTTCCAGATCACGCCGGAGGTGCTCAATGATCCGCAGGCCTTCGCCAAGTTCCAGCAGGTGCAGGGCGAGCTGTCCTCGGCGCTGTCGCGCCTGATGGTGGTGTCCGAGAACTACCCGCAGCTGAAGGCCGACGCCAGCTTCCGCGACCTGCAATCGCAACTGGAAGGCACCGAGAACCGCATCACCGTGGCCCGCCAGCGCTACATCGCAGCGGTCAAGGACTACAACATCCTGGCGCGCAGCTTCCCCACCAACCTCACCGCCAAGCTGTTCAGCTACGAGGTCAAGCCGTCCTTCACGGTGGATAACGAAAAAGCCATCTCGACCGCCCCCGCGGTCAACTTCGGCAAGTAATCTGCCCGCCCCGGTCCGCCATGCGCAAGCTGCTCATCACCTGCTGGCTGTTGATCCTCCTGCCCCTGGCTGGCCTGGCCCGGGCCGATGACGGCCTGGTGGCCGTGCCGCCCTTGTCGTCCCACGTCATCGACCAGATCCACCTGCTGCAGCCGCAACAGCAGCAGGCCCTGGAAGGCGTGCTGGCCGAGATCGAGCAGCGCACCGGCAGCCAGATCGCGGTACTGCTGATGTCCTCCACCGCGCCGGAAGCCATCGAGCAATACAGCATCCGCGTGGCCGATGCCTGGCAACTGGGCCGCAAGGGTGTGGATGACGGTGTGCTGCTCATCGTCGCCCGCGACAATCCCAAGTCGCTGCGGCGCCTGCGCATCGAAGCCGGACGCGGCGTGCAGGGCAGCCTCACCGATGCCCAATCCAAGCGCATCCTGGAAGACGTGATCGCACCGCATTTCCGCCAGAACGATTTCTACGGCGGCCTGGCCGCCGGCGTGACCGCCATCACCACCCTGCTGGAACAGGAAAAACTGCCCGCCGCCCAGCGCCACACCGGGCCTGTGCAGGCTGATGACGGTGGTGGCTGGTCGACGCTGATGGTGATCGTGCTGTTCCTGGTGGTGTTCTTTGCCATGCTGCTGAAGTCGCGCCGCGGCGCCCGCAACACGCTGGACAACAATGACTGGGGCCGAGGCCGGGGACGCGCCACCACGGCCGGCGTCATCATCGGCAGCATCCTCGACGAAGCGGCACGCCAGGCCGCCTCCGGACGCGGCTGGCCGCGCTCGGGGGGTGGCGGTGGTGGAGGCTTTGGCGGCTCCTCCGGCGGTGGCGGGTTCTCCGGCGGTGGTGGCAGCTTCGATGGTGGCGGCGCTTCAGGAGACTGGTGACATGCCTCACAACACCCCATCCCCTTCCCTGCCGGTGCGCCTGATGCGCCATCTGCGCAGCACCCGCACCACGGCGCGGCGTGCCTTCCCCTCGACCACGCTCAAGGCCATCCAGGCCAGCATCGGCGAAGGGGAGCAACGGCACCGGGCGCAGGTCCGCGTGATTGTCGAAGCCGCCTTGTCACTGGGTGCCGTGCGACGCGGCGAAAGCGCCAGACAGCGCGCCCACGAACTGTTTTCGCACTACCGCATCTGGGATACCGAAGAAAACTGCGGCGTGCTGGTCTACATCAACCTGGCCGACCGCAAGGTGGAAATCGTCGCTGATCGTGGCATCAATCGACATGTCACCCGCGAGCAGTGGCAAGAGGTGTGCCGCCTGATGACGGCGGGTTATGCCAGGGGTGATTACGAATCCAGTACCCTGCAAGCGCTGGCCGCCCTGCATGCGCTGCTACAGACGGCGATGCCGCGCCAGGATGACGACCGCGACCACAACGAACTCTCCGACAAACCCCTGCTGCTGTAGACAAGCCGCCTTGGAGCTGGCGCCTCAACCGTTCTCGTACACCCACTGCAGCAAGGCATCCTGTGCCTTCTGCCCATTGGGTGCGGCAGCGTGGTTGATCAGGAACACCACCACATAGGTCTTGCCCGAGGCCGCCTGCACGTAGCCGGCGATCGAGCGTACATCGTTCAGGGTACCGGTCTTGATGTGGGCCTGGCCGGCCACGCTCTGCGTCTTCAGGCGTCGGCGCATGGTGCCGTCATAGCCCACCAGCGGCAGCGAGGAAATGAACTCCGGCATCAGCGGCGAACGGTAGGCCTGCACCAGCACGCTGGCCAGCAGCGAGGGCGTGACCCGCTCCACCCGCGACAGGCCGGCGCCATTCTCGATGGCCAGTCCATTGGTATCGATGCCCTTGTCGTTGAGCCAGCCGCGCACGACGCGTGCGGCATTGACCGTGTCGCCCGGCTGCCCGGTCATCTCGGCGCCCAGCGTGAGCAGCACCTGGCGCGCCATGACGTTGTTGCTGTACTTGTTGATGTCGCGGATGACTTCCGGCAGCGTCGGCGATTGCACCTCCACCATCAGCCGCGCCGAGGGCGTGACCACCCCGTTGACCACGCGCCCGGAAAAACTGCCACCCAACTCGGCCCACATCTGGACAAAACTGGCGCCGACATACTGCGCATTGTTCATGCGGTAGGGGTGCACGTACCACACCCGCGGCCCGCAATCGGCAGCGTAGGTGCCACCGAAGCTGGCACCATTGATGTCGTTGTTGAGCATCAGCTTGCCCTGCCAGTCACCGCAAGGCTCCTGCGACAGGCGCGGGGGAGTGATGGTGAAACCGGCCATGGGCGGGTCCATGCTGACATTGACCACACCGGCGGCGGCATCCGGCTCGAAGCGGAAGGCCTGGGTACGGTAGTTCAGCAGCAAGGCATCGGGGCCGGCGTTGTAGGGCTTCTGCGGATCGCCGTCGAACTGCGAGGGGTCATAACTGGACTCGGCGAAATAGCTGCGGTCCAGCACCAGATTGCCGCGGATGTCCTTGATGCCGCGCGCGCGCAGCTGGCGCAGGAACAGCCAGAAATTTTCCAGCACCAGCTTGGGGTCGCCACCGCCCTTGAGAATCAGGTCGCCATTGAGTACACCACCGGCCAGGCTGCCATCGATGTAGGCCTGGGTCTTCCACATGTAGGTGGGGCCCAGCATTTCCAGCGCAGCGTCGGTGGTCACCAGCTTCATGACCGAGGCGGGGTTGAAGGGCTGGCCGACATTGCTGGACGCCAGCAGGCGCTTGCCGCTCTCGGCATCGACCACCACCACGCCGGTGTTCTGCTGCGGGATATGCGCCACGCGCAGCGCGCCCACCACCGGTGGCGGCAGGCCTTGCGCAAACAGCGACGATGCAGGCACCAGCAGCGCGACGGCCAGCGTGAAGGACGAGAGAGAAAGGCGGCGCAGCGCAGGAGAGGAGAAACGGAACATGATCAGCGGGTCGACAGGAAGCAGGCATTATAGGGGATCGACAATGTCGCTTGCGCCGACGGGGGGCAGGGATCAACCCTGCTGCATCGGGACATCAGGGCGTCATACCGCCGTGCGACACTGCCATCCCACTGACAAACAGTCATCGGCGCGGGTTCCCGCCCTGCTCCAGATCAAGGCCCGCGCACACCGGGTCGATCCAGGCTTGCCTGCAATGTGGTAGTGGGGTTACGCTTGCGGACCCCTTTTTTGAATCGGTACGTACGTCATCGCACTGGCCCTGCCGTTACGCCGGGATGGCTAGCCCCGAATGGACCGGATCGAAAGAACAACAGCACACCATGCCATCCCGTTCCAACAACGAGCAGCGCGCCGGATCGCGCTCGCCGCCGACGCTGCTGCGTAGGCTGCGCGAGCTGGTCGACCCGGTGGCACTTTACCGCCAGCGCCCTGGGCGGGCGGACGACATGCCGCCGGAGGCATTGATCGGCAAGGGAGTGCGCTTCGTACAGCGCATCTATCGCCTGCGCGTGATCGGCCTGGGGGTCGGCTTCTTCTGCGTGGCAGCCGGTTTCATGCAGAATCCGGTGATCTGGCCACTCTGGCTGGCGCTGTTCGGCCACGGCTACCTGTGGCCGCACGTGGCGCGCCACTGGGCGCTCAACAGCGCCATCCCCTATCGCGCCGAGCGGCGCAACCTGGTCATCGATGCCGCCATCGGCGGCTTCTGGATCGCCGCCCTCAACGGCAACCTGATCCCCAGCGCGGTCATCATCTCCATGCTGTCGATGGACAATATCGCCGCCGGCGGGCTGCGCCTGTTCATGCGCGGACTGTATGCCAGCATCGCCGCCTGCGCGCTGGGCTGGTGGCTGCTGGATGCGCGCTTCCTGCCGCAGTCCGACCTGACCACCGTCCTCGCCTGCCTGCCGATGATGGCGTTGTATCCGCTGGCGCTGGGCAAGTCCACCTATGAAATGTCCAAGAAGCTGGCCGAGCGCTCACGGGAGTTCGAGATCGTCAGCCAGACCGACGGCCTGACCCGGCTGTTCAATCGGCGTTACTGGGAAAGCCTGCTGATCGCGGAATTCGAACAGCGCAGCCAGGGCGGCGCGGGGAGTCACCAGGCCTTCCTGCTGTTGCTGGACCTGGACCATTTCAAGAGCATCAACGATACCCACGGCCACCTCACGGGCGACGAAGTCTTGCGCAATTTCTCGCGCCTGCTGCGTGCTGCACTGCGGGCAGACGACCTCATCGGTCGTTACGGGGGCGAGGAATTCGTGGTCATCCTGCGTGACATCGCCCCCGCCGAAGCGCTGCAGCTCTCGCAGCGCCTGGTCGAGGCGGCGCGCAGCACAAATGATGAAAACAATTTATACGGTTGCACCGTCAGCGCAGGACTGGTGCCCTTCTCGGCGGACATGGAAGCCCACTTCGTCTGGTTGCAGCGCGCCGACCACGCCATGTACTGCGCCAAGGAAAGTGGTCGCGATCGCCTGGTGGTGTGGGATGCCAGTCTGGCACGCAGGAACGGAGCGCCCTGATCAGCGACCAACGGCGACGACGGTGCAGGAAGGGTAGATCGATGGAATGACCGGAGGGGGCAACTGCCCGAGGACACCGGCAGGCGAGAAAAGCAGACGCAAAAAAGGCCGATGTTTTCGGGGCCGCCACGAGACCACTGTGAAAACATCGACCTAGGGAAATCAAGGCGGGGCGATCGGCAAACTCAAAGAATAGGCTGGTTCCCTGGAAATGCCTGCACCGATGCCCCGGCCATTGCCGCAACGAGCGGCAAAGCGGGCCGCAGAAAGCCCGCTAAATTAGCACTGGCAGTGCCTCCAGTACTAAAAGGGCGAGCAGCGCGCCAAAGACCGCGCCCACTGCTCTCAAACTGGTACGGACCATTCGTGACGCCACCGGTACCTCCCCGCACAACAACAAGCCCGCCAGGGCCATCGGGATGAAGAACATGAGGTTGTTCATGATGAGGTTGGGCATGATGCGTCTCCTGGTCGAGTTTCTTGGTCTTGCGCGTGGTGCGCGTACTCTTGATGGGGCTTGCCTCGTCTGGAGTATAGGTCGCACGACATGGAAGACAAGGCAACGGCGGGAACAATCGGTGCTGCACAGCAGCGCAGGCACCGCCCGGAGATGCCCGCCGGGCGGCCCTGACAAAGGGCTGACAGCCCACACCGCATCTGTTGCACATGCACAAATTTTTGGCAAGATTGGGTGAATTGCCTTGACCCTGTTTTCTGCGCGGGCGTAGAATTCGCCCGTTCTCATTTTCTGGAGTCCCTCTCATGGGCACTTGTTCGGGTGACAGTTGTTGCCGGTTAATTCCGGGTTAAGCCTCAGCAAGGATTTCAGCAGGACTTCTTCCTGTCGTCATCTTGCACAAGGCAGATGACGGCATCTCATGTCGGTAGCGCGCAGCCTGTTTGACGGGTTTCCCCGCGCCCTGGCGACAGCGATATTCCCTCACAACGACAGATCGACGATCGACCGCCGCAGACACGGCGGCACAACGCATGCATCACCACGCCTTGCCTGCCCTGCGCAGCGCCGGGACGGCTTTTGCCTGCCACATGCCGCATGCATGCCCGCCTGGCTCATCGCCACGCGCGGCCTGCTCTGCTTGCGCCATCAGGCGCCGATGACAGGGGCTCCGCTCAACCAGGCGGAGGCTATGCACATTCCATGAACACGCGAAGACCCAGCGCGCCCTGCCCGCTCGCCCGCGCCCTTGCCGGCGGGGACCGGCCACGGCGCTGATCCGAGGCCGGCAAGTCCAAGCGCTTGCCGGTGCGATGCACATCCTTCGTCCCCGGGACGAAGACCAACAAGAAAAGAAGCACGTCATGAATCTGAACCTGCTGAAAGAAACCTTTGCCAGCTTCATCCGCGCACGCGGCATGGATCGTCACTTCCGCCGCCTGGGCATGGACATGTTCCGCAGCGCCCCGGTCACCCGCGAAGTCCCGCAGACCCTGGCCGAACAACTGAGCGAGGCCTCCCGCAGCGAAGCACAGGCCCTGCTGCAGCGCCTGCAATCGCGCCCCGATGGCCTCACCGAGGCCGAAGCCGACGCCATCCGCGTCCACAGCGGCCCCAATGAAGTCGAACACGAAAAGCCGCTGACCTGGCCAGTCCACCTGTGGCACTGCTACAAGAACCCCTTCAACCTGCTGCTGACCCTGCTGGCGGCCGTGTCCTTCTACACCGAAGACATGAAGGCGGCCATCGTGATTGGCACCATGGTGGTGGTCTCCACGCTGCTGCGCTTCGTCCAGGAAGCGCGCTCCAACACCGCCGCCGACAAGCTCAAGGCCATGGTCAGCAACACCGCCACGGTGATGCGTCACGACCAGGTCGAGGAGATCGCCGCCGAAGCCCAGCGCTACTTCGACGTAACCCTGCATCCCAAGGGTGCGCGTCGCGTCGAAGTACCGATCCGCAATCTGGTGCCGGGCGACATCGTGCTGCTCTCGGCCGGCGACATGATCCCGGCCGACCTGCGCCTGCTGTCGGCCAAGGACCTGTTCGTCAGCCAGGCCGCAATGACCGGCGAATCGCTGCCGGTGGAAAAGTTCGTCACCCCCAGCAACCTCAACACCAGCAGCCCGCTGGAGCTGGACAACCTGTGCTTCATGGGCACCAACGTGGTCAGTGGTTCGGCCAGCGGCGTGGTCCTTACCACCGGCAAGCGCACCTATTTCGGTGCCCTGGCCGAACGCGTCACCGCCACCGACCGCACCCCCACTGCCTTCCACGCGGGCGTGAACAAGGTCAGCTGGCTGCTGATCCGCTTCATGCTGGTGATGACCCCGGTGGTGTTCTTCATCAACGGTTTCACCAAGGGTGACTGGGTCGAGGCCTTCCTGTTCGGCCTGTCGGTGGCGGTGGGACTGACGCCCGAAATGCTGCCCATGATCGTCACCTCGACCCTGGCCAAGGGCGCGGTGGCGCTGTCGCGCAAGAAGGTGATCGTCAAGCGGCTCGATGCGATCCAGAACTTCGGCGCCATGGACGTGCTGTGTACCGACAAGACCGGCACGCTGACCCAGGACAAGATCTTCCTGGAACGCCACACCGACATCCACGGCGAGCCCGATGACGAAGTGCTGCAGTACGCCTACCTCAACAGCTACTACCAGACCGGTCTGAAGAACCTGCTGGACGTGGCCGTTCTGGAACACGCAGAACTGCAGCGCGAGATGTCGATCGCCTCGGCCTATCGCAAGGTCGATGAGATTCCCTTCGACTTCCAGCGCCGCCGCATGTCGGTGGTGGTCTCCGAGCGCGAAGACCACCATGAGCTGATCTGCAAGGGCGCGGTGGAAGAGATCGTCTCGGTCTGCTCGCACGCCCGCGTGAACGGCCAGATCGTGCCGCTCACCGCCGAACTGCTGGAAGAAATCCGCGCCACCACCGGCAGCCTCAACGCCGAAGGCCTGCGCGTGGTCGGCGTGGCCGCCCGCGATCTGCCGCCGACCAAGGAGGTCTATAGCCTGGCCGATGAATCGGACCTGGTCCTGATCGGCTACATCGCCTTCCTCGATCCGCCCAAGGAATCCACCGCACCGGCGCTGGCCGCCCTGCGCGCCCATGGTGTGAAGGTCAAGATCCTCACCGGCGACAACGAACTGGTGACTGCCAAGATCTGCCGCGAGGTCGGGCTGGAGGTCAAGGGCATGCTGCTCGGTTCCTATGTGGAAAAGATGAGCGACGCCGAATTGTCCGAAGCGGTGGAAACCGTAACCGTCTTCGCCAAGCTCTCGCCGGCCCACAAGGAGCGCATCGTGCGCGTGCTGCATGATCGTGGTCACGTGGTCGGCTTCATGGGCGACGGCATCAACGACGCCCCGGCCCTGCGCGCGGCCGACATCGGCATCTCGGTCGATACTGCTGTCGATATCGCCAAGGAAGCGGCTGATCTCATCCTGCTGGAAAAGAGCCTGATGGTGCTGGAAGAAGGCGTGCTGGAAGGCCGCAAGACCTTCGCCAACATGCTGAAGTACATCAAGATGACGGCCAGCTCCAACTTCGGCAATGTCTTCTCGGTATTGATCGCCAGTGCCTTCCTGCCCTTCCTGCCGATGCTGCCCTTGCATCTGCTGGTGCAGAACCTGCTGTACGACGTCTCGCAGATCTCAATCCCCTTCGACAACGTCGACAAGGAGTTCCTGGAAAAACCGCAACGCTGGGATGCCGGCGACATCGGTCGCTTCATGGTCTTCTTCGGTCCGATCAGCTCGATCTTCGACATCAGCACCTTCGCACTGATGTGGTTCGTCTTCGGCGCCAGCTCGCCGGAACACCAGACCCTGTTCCAGTCCGGCTGGTTCATCGAAGGCCTGCTCTCGCAGACCCTGATCGTGCACATGATCCGCACCCGTCGCATCCCCTTCTTCCAGAGCCGCGCCTCCTGGCCGCTGATGGGAATGACGCTGGTGATCATGGCCATCGGCATCGCCATCCCGATGACGCCGCTGGCGCACTATTTCAAGCTGGAAGCGTTGCCACTGTCCTACTTCCCTTGGCTGGTGGCGATCCTGGTGGCCTATGCGGTGCTGATCCAGGCGATGAAGGGCTGGTATACGCGGCGGTATGGCTGGCAGTAGGTTCGGTCGCGGCCAGCAAAAGGCAGTTCAATGAAACTGATGCCACGCTAAGGTCCCCATTCAATTCCACAAAGACGGCGATGCGCGCTTGACGTGTGCATCGCCGTCGTCTTTATTGCACTGCGCTTCGATGGCTTCTGCCGCGGCAAAAACACATCATTTATCGAAGCAATTCAACAGACGTCGCGCTGGCGCCATGCAACCATCTGCGCTTTCCCGATCTGGCCCTGCTTGAACCGCATCTGCTTTCCACGGGAAACCATCCCCTCCCGTAGAAAGACTGGCATGCATCGACACAACATCGGCTGGGCAATCCCCACCCCTCAGCCACAGCCCCACCGCATCCTGCAATTCTCGTCTGCCCCACGGCGCAGCCTTTCCTGAGCATCCCGCATCAAGCGACGCATGGACCGCACTGTCCAGCGGCGCAACCAACTGGAGCGCCCTCCTCGCCCGGCTCGACCACGTCGATTACCGGCAGATGGAAGAGCTCCACCGTCTCATGTCCCCATCCAGAGGAGCAGCACGATGACCAACTGTAATTTCTGCCACAAGAAAGGCCTGCTGATCTACCCGGTCCGCTACGCCATCGCCAGTCCATATGGCGCGGACGGCGTACCGGGGCTATCCGGCAATTTCCGCATCGAAGACGCACCCCAGGCCGCAGGTGCCGCCAAGTACACCCTGCGTGCGCTGCGCCCCGGCTATCTCTATACCTATGACGAGCGGCGCCAGCGGCTCAAGGCCTATGTCGTCCTGCCCAGCGGGCATCTGTGGAACTATCCGCTGGAACACAACACGCCCCATCCCTCGACAATCCGGTTCGCCTGTATCGAAGCCAGCGAAGTCGTACGTGCCTATTGCGTCGACATCGAGCACACCGATGCCGACCCCGCAGGTAACTTCTGGATAGGCTGGTCCAATGTGCAGTGGACCAAGACCCTGATCAAGAAAGTCAGCGATGCAAGCTGGCGCAAGAAACACATGCGCTGCATCGCCATCCCCGCCCTGCTGGCGGGCAGTGCGGCGCATACCGGCGAATTCAGCGCCTGCGCGGAGAAGGTCTCGCATTTCGCTGCCAACACAGATGCAATGAAGAAGGCCTTTTCATTCAGCAACACCCCCGTCGATTTCGAGAGCCTGAAATACGCCACCAAGGCGCGCTTCAACGGCATCATGGCGCAACAGGAACCCCACTTCAAAGGCTACATCGCCGCCCTCAATGACCCGGTCGGCATGACCAACGACTTCAGCGAACTGACCGTACCGGGATTGCATGCAGGATTCGATGAAAAGGTGCATCAATCCAAGGTCATCGCCGACATCCTGGCCATGACGGAACAACACGTACGTCGTGAAGCCCGTAACGACGTAAACCTCGACGACACGATCGACGAGGTAAGCAAGCATCATCCCGATGGCAATCTCTACGCTGGGTTGAAGGGGTGGATGGCCGTCTTCAAGGCGGGTGGGCTTGAGCGCTACGAGAAGAAGCAACAAGAGAAAAGAAGAAAGTACGGGATCGACAAGGCCGGTCGGCAAGAGGCCGCCGCAGACGAGGCCTGGCATGATCTGACTCATGACAATGGCAAGCCGACCCTGGACGAGAAGAAGCTGAAGGCCTTCCCCGCCATCTATGAAGCCGCGCTCAAGGAATTCGAACCACGCTACCTTCAGCTGGTGATGACCCATGTCGGCTGGCTCAGGAGCGAGCAACTGGCGAACTGGATGGAGGCCGTCCACGACGATGCCGATATCCGCAGCGGCTATGCCTACAACGAATCGGTATCGCAATGCATCGGCCATGCAGTCTGCACCCAGCCTTGCATCGACCAGCTTACCAGCTGGATCTCGGACGAGAACCTGAAAAGCCCGCGCAACCTGTACGGCCGTGCATTGCTTTACAACCAGGCCGACATCATCGCTGCGACGGAGCCGCAGCTCAAGGGCAGCGATATCCAGGTTGAGAACATCCTCAACATCTACAAAGGCGCCATCGACCGACTTCACGATCCGCAGCAGGCCACGCAATTGATTGATCACCTTGCACTGACGACCGGCAATGTCATCAGCCGCTCTCTGGTCAAAGGCGGCCAGAGCATAGCCCGTTCGCTGGCGATGGTTCATCTGAAATTGCTGGCCGGCAGCAGCCTCAAGGTCAGCAACGCAAGTGCTACCGATATAGCTCGATGGGCCATCACCCAGGCACAAGAGCAAGGCATCAAACTTGACACCCATCGGCGGCAGACCAGGGCGGACGCCCGTGCCGAGGCACGTAGTGCGGTCAGGCGTGCGAAGGCGACCACAAACGTTATCGCTTATGAACTCGATATTCCCAGGCTGGAAAAAGAGGGGCGTATCGCTCCCGGGACGATCAAGGGCATGGGGATTCCGGGTATTGCGCTGGCGCAGAAGTGGCTTGGGTCCTCGTCGCCGCGGGATTTCAGGCTGGGGGTGGTGACCATTATCGTGCAGATGATGGCGCTCAATTTTGCCATGAAGGATCTGGCTAACAATGATCAGTTCAACCAAGAGGAGACACGAGTCAAGGCTACCGTGGCGATCCTCAGCTTAGGCGCGACCATCGTCGAGACGGTTGCGGTCACTGTAGAGAAATCTACGGAGCACCCGCTAGCGGCCTTTATTCGGAGGCAATGGGCTTTGGACGAGAAGCTTCTAGGAAGGATCGTGATGGGCGCGCGAGCGGTCGGGATGCTCGCGGGCCTTGGTGCTGCCGCTTACGATATTTCTGTGAATATGACTAATGCTTTAAAGGACGATAAGGATACCCTTGCGTTCCTCTATTTTTCGAATAGTATCTTGGGCGCCCGAATTGCTTTAGCCGCTTTCTATTCATTAGGCCCGCTATTCTGGCCTATTCTCCTACTCTCTGTAGCCGTCGGAATAACCATCGCGCTCATCAATAACAGCTCACTAAAGACGTGGATATCGCGTTGCGAATTTTCCATAGGGGAAAAATACGATTCCTTTGAGCACCAGTTAAAGGGATATCACGACGCGGTGGGGGCCTAAAAATGGATGAGCGTATATACCAATATAAGCCAGGATACCCAATTCCAGAATGGGACCTAAAACACCGACTCCCGATCAACAAGCCAGTCAGTTCCGAGTGTAAAGACACCAGTACTATTTTCAGGATCAACTCCACCTTTATGGAGGTAACTGATCAGCCATATCGAGAGCGACATTGGCAGGCTGGAGGCGTCCTAGGCACGGTGTTCATGGCAATAATATCTATTACGCCGCTCGTATTGATTGCGTCAAATCCAGTACCAAGACTTAATTTTGCAATTGCTGCTCTCTGTTGCCTTTCCATCAGCTCAATCATCTATTTCACATATATGGCGCTCAAATACGGCCGAGACGAATTCTTTTCGCTGCGGCGTCGCCCTATCCGCTTCAATCGCGAGGAGAGAAAAATATACGCGATTCGTCGTCGTAGATTCTTTTCCAAGCCGGGTGAGGGAGATATCACATGGGAAGTCCCCTGGGACGACAAGGCCATTTTTTGCATCCACCGCGGAATCGTCCAACGCAGGCACGTTTTTCATATCCGACATTACGAGGTGGATCAGAACGGCAACGTCATACGTGCATTCGCAATTGGGCGAACATGGGAAGAAGACGAATGCCTCACTGGCCTACTTTCGCAGTGGAACTATTGGTGCTGGTACATGAATCAGGGGCCGGCTGATTTACCTAAACCTCTCCTCTTCTTCAAAGAAAAAGAGAACATGCTGGAGAGCTTTCTATTCTGCATGTACGACTTCGGAATGCGCGCCAGCGCCGCCCATCGCATCTCGATGATGCCGCTCATTCTGTTAATGACCAGCTACCGCCTGATGGCGCTATGGACTTGCCGTGATCCGATCTGGCCTGACGCCGTGAACAAGGTCAGTGTCATCGATCCAGAGGATCCTTTCAATGAGCCCTCCGGCCGCACACCCATCGGATGGGCAGAAACAACGCATGCAATGGATCGCCATGAATATCCGGAAGGCGACAAAAAGGAAATGGAAAACTGGTCTGGCGAAAAAGATCCCACCGCCAATGCCTTGCTCTGGGCAAAAGATGTACCGCCCAAATGTTGACCTTTGCGTGATAAGGATATTTCGAGCAGTCAACACGACAAACCCTGCCAGTTGAACGGCATTGGCGCCACGAAGCCAATGCCGGTTCTTCCAAGTCTGCCCCGTCTCGATGGGAAAATATCGGTATCGCTCAACGGCGCGGCAAGCGCACCGTCACCATGGTCTGCACCTGGTCATCGGAGGTCATGCTGATGCTGCCGCCATGTGCCTTGACGATCTGCTGGGCGATGAAGAGACCCAGTCCCAGGCCTTCCTTGCGCCCAATCTCGCGCTCGCCACCGCGGAAGGGATCGAAGATCACCGGCAGCAGCGCTTCCGGGATCACGCCGCGATTGGCGATCACCATCACCACCTCGTGCTCGCTGCGTCCATCGATGCCGATGCAGACCGGATGGCCCGGCTCGCCATGCTGCAGGGCATTGCCCAGCAGGTTGGCCGCTACCTGGCCCAGGCGGTCGCCGTCCCAGTAGCCATTGTCGTCACCCTCGATGCGACGTTCGATGACGCTGCCCGGATAAGTGGCCTGGTATTCCTGCACTACCCGCTCGGTGATCTCACCCAGGCAGGCACTGGCGCGCACCAGCGGAATGCCGCCTGCCAGGCGGGCGCGGGCCAGGTCCAGCATGTTCTCGATCAGCTTGGCCATGCGCTTGCCGCCGTTGAGGATCTGCTGCGAGGCCTTTTGCGCCACCTCTTCCTTGTAGGTCCGCTGCATCAGCGTGGCCGCCATCACCACGGCACTGAGCGGATTGCGCAGATCGTGGCCGAGGATGGCGACGAACATCTCGTTGAGGCGCAAGGTCTCCGTGCGCTCGTGCAGTTCCAGCGCCAGTTGCTGCTTCTGACGATACAGCTGGAAGAACACCTCCGCCTTGTTGCGCAGGATGTGCGGTTCGATGGGCTTGTAGAGAAAATCCACCGCGCCGCTCTCGTAACCCTTGAACAGGCGGCGTTCGTCGCGCACGCCGGCCGTCACGAAGATCAGCGGCACGTTGCGGGTGCGTTCGCTGCCGCGGATCAGTTCGGCCAGTTCGAAGCCGTCCATGACCGGCATCTGTACGTCAATGAAGGCCAGTGCCACCTCGTGCTGCAGCAGCAGCTCAAGGGCTTCCATGCCCGAGCGCGCCAGCAGCAGTTCGACATCGTCACGCTGCAGCAGCGCCGACAAGGCCAGCAAGTTTTCTTCGAGATCATCGACCAGCAGGAATTTCACCCGTGGCAGGTCTCTTTGTTTCTGTTGTTCTATCACCTGCGTTCCTTTTCCTGGTCATTCCCCTGTACGCCCAGGGTACGCAGCAGATCGGCGATCTGCGAGAGCGTGAGCACATGGTCGATCTTGCCCAGCGCCAGTGCCTGTGCCGGCATGTAAGGCACCTGCGCCTGTTGCGGGCTTTGCACCACCGTCATGCCGCCGGCGCGACCGATGGCCTGCAAGCCGGCCGCGCCATCGTGGTTGCCACCGGTGAGGACAATGCCCAGCAAGCGCTCGCGGTAGACATCGGCAGCCGACTCGAACAGCACGTCGATGGCCGGTCGCGAAAAATTGACCAGTTCATCATTGGACATGGCCAGCAAGGGGCCGTCCTCGCCGCGGTCGACCAGCAGATGATAATCCGGCGGCGCAAAATGGATCACGCCGGGCTGGGCGGGCAGCTTGTCCTGCGCTTCCACCACCGGCTGGGCACAACGGTCGGCAAAGATCTGCGGCAGCAGGCTGGGCCGTTCGCGCGGCAGGTGCAGCACCACCATGGTCGCCACTGCCGCGCCACGACGCAGCGCCGGGAGGATTTCCGAGAGCGCCTCTATGCCGCCGGCGGAGGCACCGATGACCACGGCCGCGATGTTGCGGCCCTCCAGCGAAGGCAAGGTGACGGTACTCACAGCTCGCCCTTCTTCTGGAACAGGCGTTCCTCGCGGTCCACCTCGTCGAAGGCCACGCCATGCGAGGAGAAGCGCAGCGACTCCTTCGAGCCCAGGCCGAGGAAGCCCTTGCGCACCAGCGATTCGCGGAACAGCCCGAGGGCGCGCTCCTGCAGATGGCGGTTGAAATAGATCAGCACGTTGCGGCAAGACACCAGGTGCATCTCTGCAAACACACTGTCGGTGGCCAGGCTGTGGTCGGAAAAGACCACATTCCGGCGCAAAGACTTGTCAAACACGACGGCACCATAAGCCGCCGTATAGTAATCCGAAAGCGAAGTCCTTGCTCCGGATTTCTGGTGATTGCTGGTGAAGCCGGGAATGCGGTCCAGCTCGTAGACGCCGGCCTCGGCCTTCTTGAGCGCAGTCTGGTTGATGTCGGTGGCGTAGATGATGCTGCGTTCAAGCAGGCCTTCCTCGCGCAACAGGATGGCCAGGGAATAGACTTCCTCGCCACTGCTGCAGCCGGCCACCCAGATCTTCAGCGAGGGATAGGTGCGCAACAGCGGCATCACCTTCTCGCGCAGCGCCTTGAAGTAGCCAGGATCGCGGAACATCTCGCTGACCTGCACCGTGAGGTAGTCCATCAGCGCCGGGAAGACGGTGGCATCATGCAGCACCTTGTCCTGCAGCTGCGAGAGGGTGTCGCAGCCGAAACGGATCATGGCCGTGGCCAGGCGACGCTTCAGGGAGGCGCCGGCATAGCCGCGAAAATCGCAGTGATACTTCAGGTAGATGGCGTCCAGCAGCAACTGCATCTCGATATCGAAATGCCGGTTGGCCAGGGCCTGGTTTATTTGGGCATCCATACACGTACCAGGGACAGCAGTTTTTCCACATCCAGGGGCTTGGCGATGTAATCGTTGGCGCCGGCGGCCAGGCATTTCTCCTGGTCATCCTTCATCGCCTTGGCGGTCAGCGCGATGATGGGCAGGCGCTTCCAGATGGCCTGCTTGCGGATCTCGCGCATGGCGGTCAGGCCGTCCATCTCCGGCATCATGATATCCATCAGCACCAGGTCGATGACGGCGCCGGGCTTGTCCTGGCTGCGTTGCAGCGCATCCAGGGCCTCCCGGCCGTTACGGGCGATCTCGACCTTCATGCCCTTGGGCTCCAGCACCGAGGAAAGCGCAAAGATGTTGCGCACATCGTCTTCCACCACCAGGATGCGACGGCCTTCGAAGACCGTCTCGCGGTCGCGCGCCACCTTGAGCAGGCGCTGGCTTTCCGGCGGCAGCGTGGTTTCCACCTGGTGCAGGAACAGCGTCACCTCATCCAGCAGGCGCTCCGGCGAACGCGCATCCTTGATGATGATGGAGCGCGAGAAGCGGCGCAGATTCTGCTCTTCCTCGGCCGAGAGCGAGCGGCCGGTATAGACGATCACCGGCGGGAAGGCCACATGCTCCTGCTCGGCCATCTTTTCCAGCAACTGGTAGCCGGACAGGTCGGGCAGGTTCAGGTCCATCACCATGCAGTCGAAGGTGGTCTCGCGCAGGCGCGCCAGGGCGTCCGTGGCAGTACGCACACCGACCAGGTTGATGTTCTCGCCGGCCAGCAACTGGCGGATGCTGTCGAGCTGGCGGGCGTCGTCCTCGACCACCAGCACATGCCGCAGGCCTTGCAGGAACTTGGCTTCCAGCTTGCGGATGGCGCCGATCAGTTCTTCGCGCTGCACCGGCTTGAGTGCGTAACCGATGGCGCCGCGCTCCATGGCCTCTTGCGAATAGTCGGCCACCGACACCACGTGCACCGGGATGTGGCGGGTCTTGGGATTGCGCTTGATCTGGTCCAGCACACCCAGACCGGAGAAGTCGGGCAGGTTCATGTCCATCAGGATGGCGCTGGGACGATACATCTCGGCAGCGGCCACGCCTTCGTTGGCGGAGTGCGTGACGACGCACTGGAAACCCATCTCATGGGCCAGGTCGCGCAGGATCATGGCGAAGGCCGGATCGTCCTCGATCACCAGGATCAGGCGTGCAGTGGCCTCGATCCGGTGGCGGTCGTCGTCGATGGCGATCTCCTGCAGGCGTGTCGGTGGGGCAGCCGGCGCCGAGGCACTGGCAACGCGCACGTCCGGCGCCGTGGCCACCTGGGCCGCCTGCAGTGTCGAGGCTGCGGCAGCGGCATTTGCCGACTTCGGCGCCGTCGCCGGTGCACGCAGGATGGCCTGGTCACCGCTGTAGACCTGCGGCAGCGAGAGCGTAAAGATGCTGCCCTCGCCCGGCCGGCTCTGCACGGTGATATCGCCACCCAGCAGCTGTGCCAGGTCACGCGAGATCGACAGGCCCAGACCGGTGCCGCCGTATTTGCGGTGGGTGCTGCCATCGGCCTGACGGAAGGCTTCGAAGATGAACTGATGCTGGTCCTCGCCAATACCGATGCCGGTATCGCGCACGGCGAAGGCGATGCGGTTCTGGGCGTCGGCATAGACGCGCAGGCTGACCTCACCCTTCTCGGTGAACTTGATGGCGTTGGAGAGCAGATTCTTGAGGATCTGGCCCAGGCGCTGCATGTCGGTTTCCATGCGCTGCGGCACGCCCGGCTCCACCTCCACCTTGAAGCCCAGGCCCTTCTGCTGGGCGGTCATGGCAAAGCTGGCCTTGAGTTCCTCGGCCAGCTTGGTCACCACGAAGGATTCGGAGACGATATCGAGCTTGCCGGCCTCCATCTTGGAAAGGTCGAGGATATCGTTGATCAGTGCCAGCAGATCGTTGCCGGCCGACGAGATGGTCTGGGCGAAACGCACCTGTTCGTCGGTCAGGTTGCCCTGTTTGTTGTCGGCCAGCAGCTTGGCCAGGATCAGGGTGGAGTTCAGCGGGGTGCGCAGTTCGTGGCTCATGTTGGCCAGGAACTCGCTCTTGTACTGGTTGGCGCGCTCCAGTTCGGTGGCCTTGTCCACCAGCACCACCTGGGTCTTGGCCAGGTCGTCCTTCTGCAGTTCCAGCAACTGGGCCTGCTCTTCCAGCTGGGCATTGGTTTCCTCCAGCTCGGCCTGCTGGGTTTCCAGGCGCAGCTGCGAGGCCTTCAGGGCCTGTCCCTGCTCTTCCAGTTCTTCATTGTTGACCCGCAGTTCCTCCTGCTGGGCCTGTAATTCCTCGGACTGGCGCTGGGTCTCTTCCAGCAGTTCTTCCAGGCGGGTGCGGTCCTTGGAGGAGCGCACGGCGATGGCGATCTGGTCCGACAGGCGGGCCAGCAATTCTTCTTCCTCGGCGCGCACCCGACGCAGGAAGCCGAGCTCGAACACGGCCTGCACCGTGCCATCCACCGAGGCCGGGACGATCAGCAACTCACGCGGCTGATGACGCCCCACGGCCGAGGAGACAGTGAGATAGTGCTCAGGTACATCCTTGACATGCATGGCGCGATTGAGCTTGGCCGCCTGGCCCAGCAGACCCTGGCCGTCCCGCAGATTGGGCTGGATCTGCTGCTCGCCCTCATCTTCCAGGGCATAGGCTGCGAAGCGCTGGAAATCGCCGCCATCGGTGCGCAGGTAGATGGCGCCGACCTGCGCGTTCAGGTAGGCCGTGAGGAAGGCCAGCGTGTTTTCGCCCAGGGTGCTCAGGCGCTGCTCGCCCTGCAGGCGCTCGGCCAAGCCCATCTGTCCGGCGCGGATCCAGGTCTGCTTCTCCCGCGAACGATAGTCGCGCGAGGTGGTGACGGCAGCAGCGGCGATCAATACCAGCAGCAGGGCCGAACCACCCCAGGCCACGGCGGTGGAAAAGGCGACTGCATCACGCCAGTCGGACTGACGTGCGGTCAGCAGGTCGCGCTCCTGCTCTTCCATGTCGCGGGTCAGGGTGCGCACGCGGTCCATGGACATCTTGCCGCGATCCGATTGCACCACCGCCAGCGCGCCAGCGGCATCGCCATTGCGGCGTCGGGTGATGGTCTCGGCCAGTTCTTCCATCTTGTCGTTGACCACCCGTTCCACCTGCGACAGGCGCTTGACCTGGTCGGGGTTGTCGACGATCAGCTCGCGCAGGCGCGTGATCTCGCCCGGCAAGGCGGCCCGCGCCTGGTTATAGGGACTGAGATAGCTTTCGGTGCCGGTCAGCAGGAAGCCGCGCTGGCTGGTTTCGGCATCCTTGAGGGTGGAAACCAGATTCTGCAACTGCTCGCGCACCTGCATGGTGTGCGAGACGGCATTGGCCGCTTCCCCCCGGCTGACCGAGGCTTCGTAGGTGAACAGGGCGATCAGGACGACCGCCACGATCGCCACCGAAAACCCGATCAGGGGTCCCATCGGTAGTGGTGGGCCGGAAAATGCGCCCTTGCCCTGGCGCTTCAACATGGCAATACGTTCTTCTGCTTGGCTGGAATAAACCCGCACGGTGCGCTCCGTTGTTCGAATCGTTGGTCGAGCTGCGGGGGTTCTTTGCCCCCCTCCCCTGGTCTTGCCTTTTGCCACACGGAAAGCCGGCCATTATACGGTGGCCTTCCGGTTCACGCTGCGCCCGGCCCGGGATTGCCCGGGACTGCCTGAGGCTGCATGAACCCGGCTAGGACAGGCGCCCGCCGGTTCGGTTCCATTGCGCTGACATCCTGGCGCCGACAACCAGTGGCGCCGGCCGGCTCAGTTGCCGGCCAGGCCGGCAGCGATATTGATGGACAGTCCGATGATGGCGGCATTGAAGATGAAGCAGATCAGCGAATGGACCAGCACCGACTTGCGCAGCGAGCGCGAAGCCACGCCGACATCGGAGGTCTGCACCGCCACGCTGATGGTGAAGGCGAAATAGAGGAAATCCCAGTAGTCGGGATTGCGCTGCCCCTCGGGAAAGCGCAGCGGCAGGGCGTCGGGATCGTCATCATCGGCATAGAACAGCCGCGCATAGTGCAAGGTGAAGATGGTCCCGATCAGGGCCCAGGAACCGAAGACGGTGGAGGCCGTGAAGGCATACCGCAGCAGGCGCCCGCCCTCGCGGTGGTGGCTGACCCCGGCCAGTTCCAGCAGGATCGCCAGCAGGCTGGCGATGGCCGCCACGCAGACCATGACCAGCACCACCTGGGCGCTTTCATCCTCGGTTTCGGCCAGGCGCTTGACGGCCTTGGCATCGGCTCGCACCATCATCAGCCACAGGCTGAAAAGATAGAACCAGACACCGGCGTTCCAGCCGATCAGGCATCGACTGATCCAGGTGGAGGCAGGAATGAAGACGGCGGCGACAATACCCACAGCCATGCCGATCAGCAAGCGTGGGTGGACCTGGACGATGTGGCGGGCGACGGACATTGTTATTGTTGGGCTGGTGCGTGAAGCCGCGGTGGCGTGCAATGGGCAGGACATTAGCATGCCCCGCCCCGCCCGGCCAGCGCCCTGCCGCCTTTGCGCCCTAGCGGCTGGGGAACAGACGCGCCAGGCGCACCGCTTCCTCGAAACTGGACAAGCCGGTCAAGGCCATGGTGTTGATGGTCATCGGCCCCTCCACCCTGGCCACGTTGGTGACACGACCTTCCAGCACGGCCGCCAGCTGGCGGCCCATGAATTCCCGCGAGGCTGCCGCCAGCCTGGCCGTCCCGACCGGCGAGAACTGCAACACCAGAATGGCGCGACCGGCGGCGTCCTTCTGCGCGCTGGCGCGCTGCACGTCGCTGGCATCCAGGGCCACGCGCGGCGCAAGGTAGATGTCGCCGCCCGGGGGATCGCTGATCTGCGCCTTGATCCAGCCCTGGGTCGGCACCGTGGTAGCGCCGCGCAGCTCGAACAGGGTCGAGGAAGACGGCGCCGCACCACCCTGCATGCCGCTGGAGGCGCAACCGGCCAGCACCAGTGCGGCACCGGCGGCCGCGCCCAGCAGCAGGGTGCGGCGGCGCGGCGATGCCAGATACAGGGCACCGGGGGTGAGGGAGAACTCGGGGGCGCTCAAAATTCGTGCTCCTTCAAGGCGCGCTGGGCGCGTTCGCGGGCGCTGGCCAGCGCCTCTTCCTCGGTCGGGAAGAGGCCCACGGGAATATAGGTCTCGGCGATCTCGGGCTCGCGCGCCAGGCGCACGAAGACCTGCGCCTCGAATCCCTCGTCGGGCTTTTCCACCGCTTCATAGCGGGCGATGTGGGTACCGCTTTGCAGGACCTTGTCCGTCATGTTGCCTCCTGGATTGTCACGAAGAAGGTGTTTAGACAGAACCGGGAGAGCGAGGTTCGGCGGCGGCGCAAGGGGCCCCTGCCATCAGCCAGCCAGCGGGAAGCGCACTGTAAAGAGCGTGCCCAGCCCGTGCTCGCCGCTATCAACGCTGATCACGCCGCCATGGTCATGCGCAATCTCGCGCACGATGGCCAGGCCCAGGCCGCTGCCGGCCACCTTGTCGTTGGCGCGGTAGAAGCGGTCGAAGATGAGCTCGCGATGCTCGGGCGCAATACCCGGCCCGGAATCCTCTACCGTCAGCACGGCGGCACCATCTTGCTCCATGCAACGGACGGTGACCGTGCCATGCGGGGGCGAATAGCGCACAGCGTTATCGATGAGGTTGTCGATCAGGTCGCTCAGGAGGAAGCGGTCGCCCCGCATGCGCGCCGGTTGCAGGTCGAAGCCGAGGTCGATGCGCTTCTTGTCGGCCTCTTCGATGAAGTGCTGGACCGACTCTTCCAGCAGCTTGTCCAGCGACAGCTCTTCCAGCTTGCGGCTCTCGAAGAGCCCCGGCTCGGAACGCGCCAGGGCCAGCAACTGGCGACTCTGGCGGATCATGCGTTCCACCGAGGAATTCATCATCGCCAGGGACCGGGCCGTATCGGGCTGATCCTGATGCTTGTCGTGCAGCAGCTCCAGTTGCAGCTTGAGCCCCGTGAGGGGGGTGCGCAACTGGTGGGCGACATCGGCCATGAAGTTCTGCTGTGCCTGCTCACCCTTGTTGATGCGCGCCATCAGTTCATTCATGGCCACGATCAGCGGCTGCAGTTCGACCGGTGCGCCGGTGCCATCGATGGCGCCCAGCTTGCCATGACCGCGTTGCTCCAGGTTGCGCTGCAGGCTCTTGAGCGGGCGCAGGCCGCGCCGCACGGCGATCAGCACCACCGACAACGAACCGAAGGTCAGTGCGCCGTCCAGCAACAGGAAGGACAGCAGGATGGTGTAGTGCGCCCGGTCGCGCTTGCGGATGGTCTCGGCCACCGCCACCGAAATGATGCCGTTCTTGACTCGCACCTGCATGGCGGCGATGCGCACCGGCTCGCCGCGCATCTCGCCATCGAAGTTGATGGGACGGTCGAAGACATCACTTTCCGGCAAGCGGGGGAAGCCCTTGTCGCCCACCACGATCTGGCCTTCGGTATTGCGCACGGCGAAGAAGGTAGTGTCGGAATGGTTGCTACGCAGGATCTGCTCGGCCTGCTGGGTCAGTTCGGCAGTGGTGCGTTCCTGCCGGTGGCGCACCTGGGCGTACAGGCCCCAGGTGGAATCCATCAGGTTCTGGTCGAAGGCGTGCTGGGCCGGCAGCCAGGCCAGCCAGTAGGTCAGGCCGGCGCCGACCAGGTTGAGCAACAGCAAGGGCGCGATCAGCCACCTGAGCAGGTCGCGCCGGATGCTGGCGTGGGTCGGCGATGGACTGGCCGCGGCGGTGTCGGACATGCGCTGCCGGCCGGGATCAGGTCTCGCTCTTTTCGAGCATGTAGCCAAAGCCGCGGATGGTGCGGATCACCACCCCGGAGTCGGCGATCTTGAGGCGGATGCGCGAGACGTAGACTTCCACCGCGTTGATGGTGAAATCCTCGCCCCAGGGCAGTACGGCGTCGATGATCTGCTGCTTGGAGACCACCCGCGAGGCGTGCTGCATCAGGTATTCCAGCACCGTCCATTCGCGCAGGGACAGCTCGATCTTGCGACCATCGATGTCGGCGCGCTTGGTGGCGTTGTCCAGCGACAGGCCGCCCACGGTCAGCTGTGCCGGCTGCGGCGCGCTGCGGCGGATCAGCGCCTTGATGCGCGCCACCAGCTCGGGCGTGGCAAAGGGCTTGACCAGGTAATCGTCGGCGCCCAGCTCCAGGCCGTGCACGCGGTCGGGGATGGTGTCGCGCGCCGTCAGCAGCAGCACCGGGGTATTGTTGCCGGCCGCACGCATGCGCCGCAGGACCTCGAAACCATCGATGCCGGGCAGGCCGATGTCCAGCACCAGCACGGCCGCGTTGAAACGCTGCGACAGGGCATCATGGCCGTTGTTGACGGTATGCACGGTGAAACCATGCGAATTGAGCACGCGCGACAGGCCGTCGGTGAGCACCGGGTCGTCTTCGACCAGCAGAACATTCATAGGAACTTCGAGAGAAAGAAAACAGCGCAAAACCTCTGCGTGACGCTGCATCGTATTGCAGCCGCGCCAATGCTGCAAATCGGGGATTGCCCGAGACAGCCCGGGGCCGGCAGGCGGTGTTACTTTTTTGTCACACTCAGTTTGACGTCAGCTTGCTGACAGTCATTTGTCAGCTTGCCTCCTTAATCTTGCAAGCCGTGCCGGTGAATAAAAATCATTGGCATACAGAACAACAATACTGGTCATCAGCCAGCCAAACGGTCTTCCATGTCGAAGGACGGAGTAGCCAGCCATTGAAGCCAATCCGGCGCGAGCCGGATTGGCTTCTCGTTTCTCTACTCCACTCTCCTCGACACGAACATGAACCGTCTCACGCCGATCGCCGCCGCATTGCTGGCCACCTTTGCGGCTCCCCTGCCGCTGCTGGCGCAACAGACTGCGCCCGCTTCTGCATCCACCTCTGCATCCACTTCTGCGACCGCCAGCAACCAGCTGGCCCCGGTCACGGTGGAAGGCCGCCGCGACGATTTCGCCAGCACCGGCACCGCCATCAGCAAACTGTCCGCCGACCTGCACGACGTGCCGCAATCGGTGACGGTGGTCAACGAGGCGCAGATGCAATCGCAGGGGGTGAGCTCGCTGGCCGACGCGCTGCGTAATGTGTCCGGCATCACCCTGGGTGGCGCCGAAGGCGGCCAGATCGGCAACAACATCAACTTGAACGGTTTCTCGGCGCGTACCGACATCTACCTGGACGGCTTCCGCGACCGTGGCCAGTACTACCGGGACACCTTCGCCATCGAGGAAGTGGAAGTGCTGATGGGCCCGTCCTCGATGCTCTTCGGACGGGGCTCCACCGGCGGCATCATCAACCAGGTCAGCAAGAAGGCCAACCTGAAGACGGCCACCGAAGTCTCGGCCTCGGTCACCACCAACGGCCTGGTGCGCAGCACCGCCGACGTCAACCGCGCGCTGTCGGATACCTCCGCCCTGCGCATCGAAGCCATGGCCCAGAACGGCGCGGCCAGCACCCGCAACCAGACCGACGTGCAGGACTTCGGCCTGGCCGGCTCCTACGTCTGGGGCATCGGTACGTCCACCGAGATCACCCTCTCGGCCCTGCTGCAGCACAACCACGACCAGCCCGATTACGGCCTGCCGCCGCTGAACGGCCATCCCGTCAATGTCGACCGCAACACCGCCTATAGTCTCAACAGCGACCGCACCAACCAGGACGTGGCCTCCTTCAATGCCGGCATCAAGCACAAGATCGCTCCCGACGTGACCTTGCGCAGCCAGACGCAGTTCAACTACGTGCATACCGATGCCGTGGAAACCGCGCCCAATACCATCGGCACGGTCTCTTCCAGCGGCTTCACGGCGCTGACCAATGCCACCAGCAACCTGCCGCTATCCAGCCTCTACGTGCGCGGCCAGAGCCATGACCGCGACATCCGCGACTACTCCATCTTCAACCAGACCGAACTGGCGGCCAAGTTCGCCACCGGCAGCATCAAGCACGATGCCCTGGTGGGCGTGGAAGTGGGTCATGACGGCTACGACAACCAGAACTACTACCGCAACGGCAGCTGCAACGGCCGCTCTCTGAATGCCGCAGGCGCCACCACCGGCTACATGGATTGCGTCAGCGTCGTCAGCCCCAGCTACAGCGCTGCCGGCAGCAGCGTGGCCGATACTGCCGGCAACCACGCCGGTGGCAGTGCCAACACCATCGCCGCCTACGTGGGCGACACCATCGAACTGGTGCCGCAGTTCAAGCTGGTCGGCGGCCTGCGCTATGACCGCTACATCGCCAGCATCAGCAACTCGATCAACGCCGGCAACACCTCAGGCTCCACCGCACTGGCCTCGGCCGACCAGACCGTCAATTTCCTGAGCGTGCGCTCGGGCGCGATCTGGCAGCCCAGCGCAGCGCAGGCCTACTACGTCTCGTATGGCACCTCGTTCAATCCCTCGCTGGAACAGCTGACCGGTACCCTGGGCCAGCAGAACCTGGATCCGGAAAAGAACCGCTCCTATGAGGTGGGCGGCAAATGGGACCTGGACAATGGCCTGGCCCTGAGCGCAGCGGCCTTCCAGATCACCAAGGAAAACGCCCGCAGCCTGGTCACCACCGGCGTCTATGCCCTGGCCGGCACGGTCCGCGTGAACGGTGCGCGCGCCGGTGCTACCGGTCGCATCACGCGTGACTGGCAGATCGCCGCCAACTACACCTACCTGGATGCCCAGGTCATCGGCGGCGCCGTGGGCGATACGTCGGTCGGCAAGGTGCCGGTCAATACGCCCAGGCACACCCTCACCACCTGGACCACCTACGACCTGGCCCCGCACTGGCAGGTCGGCGGCGGCGCGACCTACATGTCGCAGCGCTATGCCAATGCCACCAACACGGTGCAAGTCGGTGGCTACACCCGCTATGACGCCATGCTGGCCTACACCACCAAGGCCTATGACATCCGCCTGAACCTGTACAACCTGACCGACAAGATGTATTACGATGCGCTGATCCAGTCCGACGGCGGTCGTTCGGTCCCGGGTTCAGGTCGTACCGCGTTACTGTCGCTGACCTATCGCATGTAAGGACGAAGGAAACCCCGATGCTCATCACCATCCCCCAGCTGCTGGACCCGGCCACCCTGCAGACGGTACGCGGGCTGCTGGAGGCCGCCGGACCCGCCTGGGTGGATGGTCGCGTGACCGCGGGTTACCAGGGCGCGCCGCTGAAATTCAACCAGCAGATCGACGAGCATGCCGAGGTGGCCCTGCAGTGTCAGCACCTCATCGTGGCGGCGTTGGAACGGCATCCGCGCTTCATCAGCGCGGCGCTGCCCAACCTGATCTACCCGCCCATGTTCAACCGCTATGGCGAGGGCATGGGCTTCGGGGCGCACGTGGACGGTAGCGTGCGCATCCATCCGCACACGGGCCGCAAGCTGCGTACCGATGTCTCGGCCACCTTGTTCCTGGCCGACCCGGCCGAGTATGACGGGGGTGAATTGCAGATCGAAGACAGCTACGGCATGCACAGCGTCAAGTTGGCCGCTGGCGACATGGTGCTCTACCCGGCCACCAGCCTGCACAGCGTGACCCCGGTCACGCGTGGCGTGCGCATGGGCTGTTTTTTCTGGGTGCAGAGCCTGGTGCGCGACGATGGCCAGCGCCAGATGCTGTTCGATATGGACAACGCCATCCAGCGCCTGAACCAGACCGACGCCGACGCCCAGGCGCGGCGCACGCTGGTGGGCTGCTACCACAACCTGCTGCGGCAGTGGAGCGATACCTGAGCGCTGCCGATCTGCCCATCCTTGCGGTCTTTACTTGAAATAACGCGGGTCCATCCGGCGGAACACCCAGGCAGAGACCAGGGTGATCACGCCCACGATCACGAAGGTGATCTGGAAGCTGGCATTGGTGGCCACACCCTCCGGGCTCTTGAAGGCGTTGACCATGGTGCCGCCGATGGTCACGCCCAGGCCGATGGCCAGCATCTGCACCATCGAAAAGAGACTGTTGCCGCTACCCGCATCATCCTTGCGCAAGCCCTTGAGGGTGACGCTGTTCATGGCCGCAAACTGCATCGAGTTCGATGCACCGAAGACGGCCAGTTGCACGATGGCCGCCGCCAGTGGCCAGCCCGGCGTGATCAGGGCGAAGGACACGATGGACACGCCCACGATAGCGGTATTGACCAGCAGGAAGCGGTCATAGCCATGGCGCTTGACCAGCGGCGCAATCCAAGGCTTGGCGATGGTGCCGGCGATGGCCGCCGGCAGCAGCAGCATGCCCGCATGCAGGGGCGAATACCCCAAACGCACCTGCAGCAGCAAAGGCAACAGGAAAGGCACGGCCGATGAGCCGATGCGACAGACCAGATTGCCGGCCAGGCCGATGCTGAAATTGGGCTCACCGAACAGGCCCAGCCGGAACAGCGGCCGCGCATGGCCGCGCGCATGCCACCAGTAGCCCAGCACGGTGGCCGCCGCCAGCAGGAACAGGGCCGCGCTCCAGGCTCCGCGCTGCGTATCGAAGGGCACATCCAGTGCCAGCGAGAACGCCACCATGCAGGCCGACAGCAAGGCACAGCCCAGCAGGTCGAAGCGTGGCGTATCGGCCAGGCTGTCATCGGGCAGGAAGCGCAGCACCGCCGCCATCCCGACTACGCCGATGGGCACATTGATCAGGAATATCCAGTGCCAGGACAGGCTTTGCACCAGCCAGCCGCCCAGTACCGGCCCCACCACCGGCCCCAGTTGCCCGGCAATCGAGATCGAGGCCAGCGCGGCGATGTACTGTGCTCCCGGCACGGCCCGCAGCACCGCCAGGCGCCCCACCGGCAACAGCATGGACCCACCCAACCCCTGCACCACCCGCGCCGCCAGCAGCATCGGCAAAGTGGGTGCCATGGCGCACAGGACGGAACCGATCACGAACAGCAGGATCGCTGCGAAGTACATGCGGCGCGTGCCGAAGCGGTCGGCCAGCCAGCCCGAGGCGGGCGTGAGCGAGGCCATTGTCAGGGTATAGGCCACCACCACCGGGTGCATGTTCAGGACCGGCTCACCCAGGCTGCGCGCCATGGCCGGCAAGGCCGTGTTGACGATGGTGGTGTCCAGCGTCTGCATGAAGAAGCCAGAGGCGACGATCCACAGCAAGGCGCGCTGGGTGATCGGATCACTACGGGGATCACTGCCGGGATCACTCAGGGAAGAAGCGGCGGGAGACTCGCTCAGGCGTTGCGGCTGGTCGGCGGACATGGTGGAAGGCGGCTGAAAGAAGAAGGCAACACGACGGACGATGGACAATGGGCAATGCAATGACAAAAAGCGGCGGGGACACGAAACCGTGTCCCCGCATCACTTCATCATTCTAAGACTTTTATGGCCGGCCCATCAGAAGGCCTGCGGACGCCACTTCAGCAGGCGCCTTTCCAGCGCGTGCAGCAACCAGTCCGCCGCCAGCGCCACCACCGCCAGCACGATCATGGCCGCGAATACGCCGCTGGCATTGAAGGCGCCCTGGGCGGTGGAAATCAGCAGGCCGATACCCTGCTTGGAACCCAGGAACTCGCCCACCACCGCACCCACCAGCGCAAAGCCGAAGCTCACATGCAGGCTGGCCAGGATCCACGACAGCGCCGAGGGAATCACCACCGCCATGGTCACCTGACGGCGCGAGGCGCCCAGGATCTGGGCATTGGCGATCATGTAGCGGTCCGCCTCGCGCACGCCCTGGAAGGCGTTGGCAAACACCACGAAGAACACCATCACCACCGCCAGCGCCACCTTGGAGGCCATGCCGAGGCCGAAGGCGATGACGAAGATGGAACCCAGCACCACGCGCGGAATCGAGTTGGCGATCTGGATGTAGAGGCTGAACACATCCGAGAGCAGCTTGTTGCGACCGAGCACGATGCCGGCAATGACGCCGGCCACCGAGCCGATCAAGAAGCCCAGCACCGTTTCTTCCAGCGTGACCAGCACCTGGGTCCAGAGCGATCCCTGGGACGTGCCTTCCACCATCCAGTCATAGATCTGGATCACGATCAGCGAAGGTTGGGAAAAGAAGAAGGGATCGATCCAGCCGATGCGGGCGCAGACTTCCCAGCCACCCAGCACGATCACCAGGATGGCGATACGCAGGCCGATGACCAGGTTGCGGCGGCCGCGAATCTTGCGCTGCGCCTCGGCTTCGACGGCGGCGATATCCATCGTCGCGGCGGAATGGCTTGCTTGTGCTTGTGTCATGTTGCTCACCTGTTGTCGGATTTCGTTATTCAGATTCGTTGTCGGGAAAGGTCGCTGGTGGCTACCTGGTGCCAGATGCCTGATCCCTCAGGCGATATGGACTTCCTCGCGCAGATCGGCCCAGATGCGGCGCGAAATGTCGATGAAGCGCTGCTCGTAGCGCACCTCTTCCATCACGCGCGGACGCGGCAGGTCGATGGGATAGACGCTCTTCAGGGTGGCCGGGCGGGCGGTCAGCACATAGACCTTGTCGGCCAGGGCGATGGCTTCTTCCAGGTCGTGGGTGACGAACACCACCGAGCCGGAATGGGCCGACCACAGGCGCAGCAGTTCGTCCTGCATCAGGGTGCGGGTCTGCATGTCCAGGGCCGAGAAGGGTTCGTCCATCAGCAGGATTTCGGGGCTGTTGATGAAGGTCTGGGCTAGCGCCACGCGCTTGCGCATGCCGCCGGAGAGCTGGTGCGGATAGTGGTCGCCGAACTTGTCCAGGCCTACGCGGCGTATCCATTCATCGGCCAGCGCATGCGCCTGGGCCTTGGACTGACCACGGAACATGGGGCCGGCGGCGACGTTGTCGCGCACGCTGCGCCAGGGGAAGACGGCATCGTTCTGGAACACGAAACCGATGCGCGGATCGATGCCGTTGACCGGCTGCCCCATCACGCGCACTTCGCCCATGGTGGGCTTCAGCAGACCCGTGATCAGCGACAGCGTGGTCGACTTGCCGCAGCCTGTCGGGCCGACCACGGCCACGAATTCGCCCCGGGCCACGCTCATCGAAAAATCGCGCAGGGCCACGGTGGCCTTGCCGTCGGCAGTGATGAAGCGGCAGGTCACGTTGCGCAATTCGATGGCTGGCGTTTCCTGGGCGGCGTTGCCGGCGGGGGTGAAGGCGTGCTGGTTGATCGCATTCATCGGATGGCTCTTTCGGGGCTGGAGGTTGAGTACCGCCCTGACGCGATATTTCGCATCATGGCGTCAAGCATGGTTCGGAAAGCGGGACCGGTGGCGACGCCGGTCCCGGGGCTATCGGATGCTGGTCCTATTTCACGGTGTCGACGAATTCATCCGTATAGGTCTTGGACAGGTCCACATGCTTGCCCTTGACGTTGGGATTGAATCCCGAGAGCACCGCCAGCACGGTTTCCGGCCCGCCCTTGGGCATCTTGCCGTCCTGCGAATACATGGGCAGCGAGTTGCTCAAGGCCTGCACGTACAGCGGCTTGTTGTTGCCGTAGTAGTCCTTGGGCATCTTGTCGGCGATCTGTTCGGCGCTGTGGGTGTTGATGAACTTGAGCGTCTTGACGAAGGCACGCGCCAGTTTCTGCGCATCGTCCTTGTGGCTGTTGAGCCAGCTGCGCTGCACATAGACGCTGGACGCCGGATACAGGCCGCCCAGCGCCTTGACCGTGCCTTCCACGGTGCGCATGTCGATCAGCACCTGGGCGTCACCCGTCTTCAGCAATTGCGAGGCGGTCGGCTCGGTGGTCATGCCGGCATCGATGCGACCCTGTTTCATGGCGGCGATAAAGGTATTGTCCGCGCCCACCGGCAGCACCGAGAACTGCTTGGAGGTGATGCCATGGCGCGAGGCCAGGTACTGGGTCAGGAAGTTGGTGGACGAGCCCAGCCCGGTCACACCCAGGGTCTTGCCCTTGGCATCGGCCATGCTCTGGAAGTGCGGCGCGGCCTTGGTGGAGACCAGCTCTACCTCACCCGGCACCTGGCCCAGGATGGTGATGGCGGTGATTTCCTTGCCCTTGGTCTGCAGGTCGATGGAGTGGTCGTAGAAACCGACCACGGCCTGCACGGCACCGGCCAGCAGTTCGTTCTCGGCGTCGACGCCGGCCGGCTGCGACTGCAGCTCGACGTCCAGGCCCTCTTCCTTGAAGTAGCCCAGTTGCTCGGCCAGCTTGGCCGGCAGATAGACCATCTTGTTGATGCCGCCCACCATGATGGTGATCTTGGCGGCAGCCGAGGCCTGGCCGGGGAAAGCGGCCAGGCTTGCGCCGGCCACGGCCAGCGATAGCAAGGTTTGGCGAATGTTCTTGTTCACGATGTCTCCTGTTGGTCGAATCGGGGTGATGCGGATGCAGCGGATGCAGCGGATGCAGCGGATTCTAGGGTGTTCGGCGCGTGCGTGCAGGGAGGCCTTACTTCACCTGATCGACGAACTCGTTGGTATAGGTCTTGGACAGGTCGATGTTCTTGCCCTTGATGTTGGGGTTGAAGCCGGCCATCACCTTCAACACCTGCTCGGGGCCACCGGCGGGCATCTTGCCATCGGGTGAATACATGGGCAGCGACGCCTTCAGGGCCTGCACGTAGATGGCCTTGTTGCCGCCGTAGTAATCCTTGGGCATCTTGTCGGCGATCTCTTCGGCCGAGTGGGTCTGGATGTACCTGAGGGTCTTGACGAAGGCGGTGGCCAGCTTCTGCGACTCGGCCTTGTGGCTGTTCATCCAGGAGCGATGCACGTAGACGCTGGAAGCCGGATAGAGTCCGCCCAATGCAGCGCGGGTGCCATCGACGCTGCTCATGTCCACCAGCACCTTGGCCGCGCCCGTGGACAGCAGGATGGAAGTGGTCGGCTCGGTGGTCCAGGCCACGTCCACGCGCTTTTGCTTCATGGCGGCGATGAGCGTATTGCCGGCGCCGACCGGCAGCATCGAGTAGTCACCCGACTTCAGGCCGGCACGGCTGGCCAGGTACTGGGCCAGGAAGCTGGAAGACGAGCCCAGCCCGGTCACGCCCAGGGTCTTGCCCTTGAGGTCGGCCATGCTGCGCACGCTGTCGGCCAGGTCGGCGCGCACCATTTCCATGCCGCCCGGCACCAGCAACAACTGGGTGATGGAGGTGACTTCCTTGCCCTTGCTCTGCAGGTCGATGGAGTGGTCGTAGTAGCCGACCACGGCCTGCACGGCGCCGGCCAGCAGCTCGTTCTCGGCATCGACCCCGGCCGGCTGCGACTGCAGTTCCACGTCCAGGCCGGCTTCCTTGAAGTAGCCCAGGCTTTCGGCCAGCTTGGGCGGCAGGTAGATGAGCTTGTTGATGCCCCCAACCATGATGATGATCTTGTCAGCAGCATGGGCCTGCGGCGCGGCCAATGCCAGGGCGCAGGCGGTGATGGCGGTGACGCCAGCAGCGATGAGGGTACGGCGCAAAGGGGTGACGCGGGCTGACGAAAACACACGAACGGCGTGACGCATTATGATTGCCTCCTGATTATGGGTGGGATGGTCTGTCGCCATCTTCACTTTTTATTGATCTGCGGGCCTATTCTAAGAAGCCGAAACCTTCATCCAGCTTTCCAAAAAACGGCTTTTTTATTTGCAGCGCAACAAAAAAGATGCCAAAGAAACACGAGACTACCGCATGAAATTGCTCCTGATCGAAGACAATCCCCAGCTTGCCCACTGGCTGGAGCAGATTCTCAAGGAACACAAGTTCAAGGTCGATATCGCCGCCGATGGCGAGATCGCCGACCAGGTGCTGCGCGACGAGAACTACGATGTCGTGCTGCTGGACCTGATGCTGCCCAAGATGCATGGCAAGAACGTGCTGCGCCGCCTGCGCGAGCGCCACAACGGCGTGCCGGTGATGATCCTGACGGCCAGCGGCTCCATCGACGAAAAGGTGGAATGCCTGGGCGCCGGCGCCGACGACTACCTGGTCAAACCCTTCGAGATCCGTGAACTGGTGGCCCGCATCAAGGTACTGGTGCGCCGCCAGACCCCCGACAAGGCCGCCGAAATCCACTGTGGCGACCTGGTCTACGACAGCAACACGCGCCAGTTCGCAGTGGCCGGCACCACCCTGGCGCTGCCGGCGCGCGAGCACGACGTGCTGGAAGTGCTGATGCTCAAGCAGGGCAAGACGGTCTCCAAGACGGCGTTGATGAAGGGCGTCTTCAGCCTCTCCGAAGAACCCAGCGCGGACGCCATCGAAATCTACATCTCGCGCCTGCGCAAGAAGCTGGAACATTCCTCGGCCGCCATCATGACCCTGCGCGGACTGGGCTACCTGCTGCGCCAGAAAGATGATTGACAGCCTGCGCCTGCGGCTGCTGTGGTGGCTGCTGATCCCGATGGCGGTCTATGTGGGCCTGTCCACCAGCGACGCCTACGACAACGCCGTCTCCAGCGCTACCCTGGTGCAGGATCGCGCCCTGCTGGCCTCGGCCCGCATGATGGCCGGCCAGGTAGGCTGGAACGACGGCGCGCCAGTGGTCTCGGTGCCACCGGCGGCGCTGGAACTGTTCGCCTCGCCAGCGCAGGATGCCGTCTATTACCAGGTGCGGATGGATGACGACACGCTCCTGGCCGGCCGCCCTGACTTCCCCGCCCAGCCCGACTTTGCGGCGCTCTACCCGGTCTATACGACCACCACCTTCGAAGGGCGGCCGCTGCGTGTGGTGAGCTATATCCGCGCCCTGTTCGACGAGGGGACGCTGCGCATGGTGGCGGTCTCGGTGGGCCAGACCATGCAGGGGCGCCAGCAGATGATCGACGACCAGTGGCACGCCTCGCTGCGACGCCAGATCGTATTGCTGCTGTTGGCCATCAGCCTGGTGGTGTTGGGCCTGACCATGGAATTGCGGCCCATCCTGGCGCTCAAGGACGCACTGGCCAGGCGCCAGCCCGATTCGCTCACGCCCCTGCAGGCCGGCGGCCTGCAGCAGGAACTGCGGCCCATCGTGGAGGCGATCAACCAGTACATCTTCCGCCTCAATGCCCAGGTCACTGTGCAGAAGCGCTTTGTGGCCGATGCCGCGCACCAGTTGCGTACGCCCCTGGCGGTGATCGACTCGCAGATCCAGTTCGCCCGCCAGCTCGACGATCCGCAGCGGGTGGCCCAGGTGCTGGCCTCGCTGCAGGAGGGCAGTCGCAGCATGACCGACCTGACCAACAAGCTGCTGATGCTGTCGCAGGCCGAAGCCTCCAACGGCAGCGCCTTCCCGCGCGGGCCGGTGGACCTGCTGTCGGTGGCGGCAACGGTACTGGAAGAACTGGCCGGGCTGGCCCTGAAAAAGAACATCGACCTCGGCCTGGAGACCACCCTGGAGCGTGCCATGGTCACCGGCAACGAAGCCCAGCTGGGCGGCATGCTGATGAATCTGATCGACAATGCCCTGCGCTACACCCCGGAGGGCGGCAAGGTCACCGTAGGGCTGGAGCACAGGCGCAAGGAGGTCATCGTCACGGTGACCGACAATGGTCCCGGCATCCCGGCTGAAGTGCGCGAGCGCGTGTTTGAACGCTTCTATCGCAATGCCCGCCCGGACCAGCCAGGCTCCGGCCTGGGCCTGGCCATCGTGCGCGAGATCGTGCAGGCCTCGCAGGGCGCGATACGGCTGGAAGTGCCGGCCATCGGCACCGGTCTGGTGGTGGTGGTCAGCCTGCCCGCCGTGGCTGCCCCGCCCACTGCGTCCTAGGCGCGCCAGCGGCAATACAAAATCCTGCAGCGCACATAAAACCTGAGCAAAAAGTATCACCGGCCTTCACGCTTTTGGCGTGGAGCGCCGCGCCCTGGGCTCGTACTCTTGGCCTGGCCGTCAGACAGGCTGTGTTCGCACTGCGCTATGTTCCCCGATGCGGTTGCGCGCACGCCGAGACACGTGACAGGTGATCGATAAAAAATATCAGGAGACAAATCGTGAACAGGTTCTACTTGGGCGCTGCGTGCGCCGTCCTTGGTGCTGCGCTGCCGCTGTCGGTATCGGCGCAGTCCTGCAACGTCCCCGTGCTGAAGGTGCTCGCCCAGAAGAGTCTGGGACTGACCGTGATGGAAAAATCGCTGGCCGATTACCAGAAGCGCAGCGGTACCCGCGTCGAGATCAGCTACTTCGGCGAGAACGACCGTCGCGCCAAGTCGCGCCTGGATGCCTCTACCAAGGCCGGTTCGTATCAGGTCTACTACGTCGATGAGGCCAACGTGGCCGAATTCGCCTCGGCCGGGTGGATCGTGCCGCTGCTGAAGTATTTCCCCAAGGAAGCCGACTATGATGACTTCCTGCCCGGCCGCCGTGCCGTGGCCAGCTACAAGGATGTAGCCTACTTCGCGCCGCTGATCGGCGGCTCGGACTTCCTCTTCTATCGCCGCGACCTGCTGGAGAAGGCCGGCCTGCCGGTGCCGCGCTCGCTGGACGAACTGGTGGCCGACATCAAGAAGCTGCATTCCCCGCCCAATGTCTATGGCTGGGTGGCACGCGGCCAGCGCGGCTCGGGCATGAACGTGTGGCGCTGGGCGCCTTTCATGCTGGCTCAGGGCGGCAGCTGGACCGACAAGAACAACCAGCCGGCCTTCAATTCGCCGGCGGCGGTGAAGGCCACGCAGCTCTATGCTGAACTCTTCAAGTACGCGCCACCGGGCGCGGCCACCTACGACTGGAGCAATGCGCTGGAAGCCTTCCGCTCCGGCAAGGTGGCCTTCATGATCGAGTCCACGCCCTTTGCCGACTGGATGGAAGACAGCAGCAAGTCCAGCGTGGCCGACAAGGTCGGTTACGCCCGTCCGCCGGCTCCCCTGCCCTCGGCCGCCTATGGCCACGGCCTGGCCATCTCGGCCGTCGGCGCCAAGGATGAATGCACGCGCCAGGCGGCCGGCAAGTTCATCGCCTTCGCCACCGGCAAGGAACAGGAACAGGCCCGCCTGCGCGAAAAGGTCTTCAGCGACTACAACCGCAACAGCACCGTCCAGAGCGACTACTTCCAGAAGAACGTCAAGCCGCAGATCCTGGCCGGCCTGAAGGACACCACTCCGGTCTCCAAGCTGACCATCTGGCCCAGCCCGCAATGGCCGGACATCGGCGACAACCTGGGCGTGGCGCTGGAGGAAGTGTTCACCGGCACGCAGAAGGACATTCCTCGCGCGCTCAACGATGCTGCGCAATATGCGCAGGATGCGATGGAACACGCACGCAAATAGCGGCAAGCCAAACCTCGATCCCACCCCGAGCACCGTTCGGACTGAGTAGCGGCATGGCCGCGTATCGAAGGCGCACCTGCACTTGTCGCCGGTTCTTTGCTGAACTTGCACGACTGGCGCAGACACCGCGCGCCTTCGATACGGCCCTGCGGGCCTACTCAGGACGAACGGTCGCCAAGGAATCGGAACGTACTGGCGTGGCGCCGACGCTACGCCTCGCTTAGAAGACGTCGCCGCCGAGGCCCTATCCTTGGGTCGCGGCGGCTTCCGGAGTCCTGCATGTTCAATCGTGGAAAGACCTCACTACCCTACCTGTTCCTGGGACCCTCACTCCTGGTGATGCTGGTACTGGGCCTGGTGCCAACAGTGGCGGCGATCAACCTGGCCCTGAAGAACCGCGTGCTGCGCTATCCCGACAGCGACTATGTCTGGCTGCGCAACGTGGAAAGACTGCTGTCGGACCGGCGCTTCCTCAATGCCATCGAAGTCTCGGCGATCTGGGAAGTGGTGACCGTGCTCGGCGCCGTGGTGGCGGGCATCCTCATCGCCATCTATCTCTTCGAAAACGTCCACGGCAAGTGGCGGCACGCCATGTGCGTGCTGCTGATCACGCCGGTACTGCTGCCCCGGGTGTCGGCGGCCTTTATCTGGAAGTTCATGTATTCGCCGCTGACCGGCATCCTGGGTTGGCTGCTGGGGCTGGTGGGCATCCATGACACGGCCTTCCTGTCCGACCCGGTGATGGCACTGTACGCGGTGGCGCTGGTGGACATCTGGCAATGGGGCCTGTTCTTCGCCGTGATCGTGTTGAAGCTGCTGGAAACGCTCCCCCCAGAACCACTGGAAGCGGCCAGGTTGGACTATGCCCGCACCTGGCAGGTGTATGCCTACATTGCCCTGCCGATGCTGAAGGCCCCACTGATGAGCCTGGTCTTCATCAAGATGGTGGAGTCGCTGCGTTCCTTCGACCTGATCTACGTGATGACCAAGGGCGGCCCCGGCGTCACCACCGAGACGCTGGACATGTATGCCTATGCGCAAGGGATCGGGCTGTCCGGCAAGGTCTCGTATGCCTCCACCATGGCGGTACTGATGATGGTGGCGACCACGCTGATCTTTACCCTGATCTGGAAGCGGGTGAGCAAATGGGAAGACTGATCGCACGCTGCGCCGTCTGGGGCGTGGGTATCCTGCTGGTGCTGGTGGCGCTGTTCCCGCTGCTGTGGGCGCTGCTCAATTCGCTCAAGACGCTGCTGGATATCGTCACGCCCACGCCGCGCTTCTTCTTTACGCCCACGCTGGAGAATTACCGGCAGGTCATCGGCAGCCCGGAAGTGTTGACCGGCCTCACCAACAGCGCCGTCATCGTCGGCAGCGCGGTGCTGCTGGGCACGCTCATGGGGGTACCGGCAGCCTATGTGATTGCCCGCTATCACGTCCCGGGCAAGCGGGATATCCAGTTCTTCCTGCTGTCGCTGCGCTTCCTGCCGCCGGTGGCGGTGGCCATCCCGCTCATTGCGATCTGGGTTGACCTGGGCCTGTACGACACGCGCTTCTCGATGGTCGTGACCTATCTGCTGACCACGCTCTCGACCATCACCTGGCTGTCGATCCCGGTGTTCCAGCGCATGCCGCGCGAGATCGAGGAAGCCGCCACCCTCGACGGCTACGGCCCCTATGCGGTGTTCTGGAAGATCGCCCTGCCCAATTGCGCCGGCACCCTGCTGGGCGGAATCATCTTCAGCTTCGTGCTGGTCTGGAACGAACTGATGATCGCCCTGGCCCTGACCTCGTCGGCCAGCGCCACCCTGCCGGTGGTGGCCTCGGCCTTTACCTCGATGGGCCAGGAAGTGCCGTGGGGCGTGATCAATGCCTCCACCGTGCTGCTGGCGCTACCGCCCCTGATCTTCGTCGGCGTATTGAGCCGGCTGTTGAATTCCATGCTCAAAGCAAAATAGGAGACCCCATGCAAGCCCTCGTACTCGAAGCCACCCGCGAACTGAAGCTGCGCGAGATCGACCTGCCGCAACAGGTGGGACCGCAGGATGTACGCATCCGCATCCATACCGTGGGCATCTGCGGCAGCGACCTGCATTACTACACCCACGGCAGCATCGGCCCCTTCAAGGTAGAAGCGCCGATGGTCCTGGGCCATGAAGCCTCCGGCACGGTAGCCGAGGTCGGGGCCGAGGTCACCCATTTGAAGGTGGGCGACCGCGTCTGCATGGAGCCGGGCATCCCGCGCCTGGATTCGCCGGCCACGCTGCGCGGCCTATACAACCTCGACCCGGCGGTACGCTTCTGGGCCACGCCGCCGATCCATGGCTGCCTGACCGGTAGCGTGGTGCATCCCGCCGCCTTCACCTATCGCCTGCCGGACAATGTCAGCTTCGCCGAGGGCGCCATCGTCGAGCCACTCTCCATCGGCCTGCAAGCCGCCACCAAGGCGCGCATGAAACCGGGCGACACGGCCGTGGTGATCGGCGCCGGCACCATCGGTGCGATGACGGCCCTGGCCGCTCTGGCCGGTGGCGCGGCACGGGTGATCCTGGCCGACGTGGTGGCGGAGAAACTGGCGCACTTCGCCGGCAACCGTGCCGTCACCACGGTCGATGTGTCGCAACATTCGCTGGTGGACGTAGTGCGCCAGCTCACCGGCGACTGGGGCGCGGATGTGGTGTTCGAGGCCTCCGGCCATGGCGGGGTCTATCAGAGCCTGATGGACCTGGTCTGCCCGGGCGGCTGCGCGGTGCTGGTGGGCATGCCGCCGGAACCGGTGGCGCTAGACGTGGTGGCCATGCAGACCAAGGAAGTGCGGCTGGAATCGGTCTTCCGCTATGCCAATATCTTTCCCAGGGCGCTGGCATTGATCAGCTCGGGCATGATCGATGTGAAGCCTTTCATTTCACGCAAATTCCCCTTCTCGCAAAGCATCCGCGCCTTCGAGGAAGCCGCCAGCGGACGTCCCCAGGACGTCAAGATCCAGATCGAGATGGAAGGCTGACCATGGCTGACATCCACTGCCAGGGACTGGCCAAGCACTATGCCGGTGG
>NZ_AEEC02000007.1 GCF_000300975.2 Herbaspirillum frisingense GSF30
TCTAGAGTCGACCTGCAGGCATGCAAGCTTCGGCCGCCTAGGCCGCGGCCGCGCGAATTCGAGCTCGGTACCATTTATCAGGGTTATTGTCTCATGAGCGGATACATATTTGAATGTATTTAGAAAAATAAACAAATAGGGGTTCCGCGCACATTTCCCCGAAAAGTGCCACCTGACGTCTAAGAAACCATTATTATCATGACATTAACCTATAAAAATAGGCGTATCACGAGGCCCTTTCGTCTTCACCTCGAGAAAATTTATCAAAAAGAGTGTTGACTTGTGAGCGGATAACAATGATACTTAGATTCAATTGTGAGCGGATAACAATTTCACACATCTAGAATTAAAGAGGAGAAATTAAGCATGCGTAAAGGAGAAGAACTTTTCACTGGAGTTGTCCCAATTCTTGTTGAATTAGATGGTGATGTTAATGGGCACAAATTTTCTGTCAGTGGAGAGGGTGAAGGTGATGCAACATACGGAAAACTTACCCTTAAATTTATTTGCACTACTGGAAAACTACCTGTTCCATGGCCAACACTTGTCACTACTTTCGGTTATGGTGTTCAATGCTTTGCGAGATACCCAGATCATATGAAACAGCATGACTTTTTCAAGAGTGCCATGCCCGAAGGTTATGTACAGGAAAGAACTATATTTTTCAAAGATGACGGGAACTACAAGACACGTGCTGAAGTCAAGTTTGAAGGTGATACCCTTGTTAATAGAATCGAGTTAAAAGGTATTGATTTTAAAGAAGATGGAAACATTCTTGGACACAAATTGGAATACAACTATAACTCACACAATGTATACATCATGGCAGACAAACAAAAGAATGGAATCAAAGTTAACTTCAAAATTAGACACAACATTGAAGATGGAAGCGTTCAACTAGCAGACCATTATCAACAAAATACTCCAATTGGCGATGGCCCTGTCCTTTTACCAGACAACCATTACCTGTCCACACAATCTGCCCTTTCGAAAGATCCCAACGAAAAGAGAGACCACATGGTCCTTCTTGAGTTTGTAACAGCTGCTGGGATTACACATGGCATGGATGAACTATACAAATAAGCTTAATTAGCTGAGCTTGGACTCCTGTTGATAGATCCAGTAATGACCTCAGAACTCCATCTGGATTTGTTCAGAACGCTCGGTTGCCGCCGGGCGTTTTTTATTGGTGAGAATCCAAGCTAGCTTGGCGAGATTTTCAGGAGCTAAGGAAGCTAAAATGGAGAAAAAAATCACTGGATATACCACCGTTGATATATCCCAATGGCATCGTAAAGAACATTTTGAGGCATTTCAGTCAGTTGCTCAATGTACCTATAACCAGACCGTTCAGCTGGATATTACGGCCTTTTTAAAGACCGTAAAGAAAAATAAGCACAAGTTTTATCCGGCCTTTATTCACATTCTTGCCCGCCTGATGAATGCTCATCCGGAATTTCGTATGGCAATGAAAGACGGTGAGCTGGTGATATGGGATAGTGTTCACCCTTGTTACACCGTTTTCCATGAGCAAACTGAAACGTTTTCATCGCTCTGGAGTGAATACCACGACGATTTCCGGCAGTTTCTACACATATATTCGCAAGATGTGGCGTGTTACGGTGAAAACCTGGCCTATTTCCCTAAAGGGTTTATTGAGAATATGTTTTTCGTCTCAGCCAATCCCTGGGTGAGTTTCACCAGTTTTGATTTAAACGTGGCCAATATGGACAACTTCTTCGCCCCCGTTTTCACCATGGGCAAATATTATACGCAAGGCGACAAGGTGCTGATGCCGCTGGCGATTCAGGTTCATCATGCCGTTTGTGATGGCTTCCATGTCGGCAGAATGCTTAATGAATTACAACAGTACTGCGATGAGTGGCAGGGCGGGGCGTAATTTTTTTAAGGCAGTTATTGGTGCCCTTAAACGCCTGGGGTAATGACTCTCTAGCTTGAGGCATCAAATAAAACGAAAGGCTCAGTCGAAAGACTGGGCCTTTCGTTTTATCTGTTGTTTGTCGGTGAACGCTCTCCTGAGTAGGACAAATCCGCCGCTAGGAGCTTGCGGCCGCACTTGTGTATAAGAGTCAGGTTCCTGCTTGCGCCCTTCGGAGGCGGCGATCAGTGCGCGCTTTTCGCGTTCGGCAGTGATCTGGGCCTGCATGGCGTGCAGGATTTCCTTGGGCGGGGTCAGGTCCTTGATTTCATAGCGCAGCACCTTCACGCCCCAGTTCTCGGCCGATTCGTCGATGGCACTGACGATGGCGGTGTTGATGTGATCGCGTTCCTCGAAGGTCTTGTCCAGTTCCATCTTGCCGATCACCGAGCGCAGCGTGGTCTGCGCCAGCTGGGTGATGGCGGCAATGTAGTTGGATGAACCATAGGAGGCCCGCATCGGATCGGTGATCTGGAAGTACAGGATGCCGTCGACCTGCAGCTGCGTATTGTCACGGGTAATGCAGACCTGCGGCGGCACGTCCAGCGGGATTTCCTTGAGGATGTGCTTGTAGGCCACGCGATCGATGAAAGGCACCACGATGTTGAGGCCCGGTGCCAGCGTGGCGTGGTACTTGCCCAGGCGCTCCACCACCCAGGCGTGCTGTTGCGGGACCACCTTGACCGTCTGCACGACGAAGACGATGGCGAGGAAGAAAATGACCAGAGTGACGCTACCCAGCATGGAACTCTCCTTGGAACTTGAGGGGGATGGATCAGCGCGGTGCCACCAGCAGGCGGCTGCCGCGTATTTCGCGGATGACGTAGGGGCCGGGCAAGGCATGGTGCCCGGGCAGCAGTTCGACATCCCACTGCGCACCGCGGTAGGGGACGCGGGCGATGTATTGGCTGCCCTGTGCCTGCCAGGCTGGCACCTCGACGCTCTGGCCGATATCGAGCAGCAGGTTGGGATCGTCGTTGGCATTGCCCTGGCGCAGGCGGCCATAGCGGCTGCGGCGCAGCGCGAGCACCGCCGCCACGCCCACGATGGCCGCTACCAGCAGTTGCCACTCCAGTGGCACGCCACCCCATGCAACGACGCCGCCGGCGGCCAGACCCAGCGCAATCATCAGCAGATAGAAGGTCCCGGTGAATAGTTCTGCGGCCAGCAGCCCACCTGCCAGCGCCCACCAGATCGCCCAGTCGCTCATCAGCCCACCTCGTCAGTTAATAGCAAACGCGCCAAGTCTACCGCAGCTTGAGAACACAAAAACAAAGGCGCGGACATTTCTGTCCGCGCCTTTCACTTCTTTCAACGATCGACGTCAGTTGTTGGTCACTGACGCTTACCGCATCATCACTTCTTGGCCAGCTGCTGCCAGGTATCGATGACGGTATCCGGGTTCAGCGAGATCGACTCGATGCCCTGGTCCATCAGCCATTCGGCGAAGTCCGGATGGTCCGAAGGGCCCTGGCCGCAGATGCCGACGTACTTGCCCTTCTCGCGGCAGGTGGCGATGACCTTGGTCAGCAGGGCCTGCACCGCCGGGTCGCGCTCGTCGAAGTCGGCTGCCAGCAGCTCCATGCCGGAATCGCGGTCCAGGCCCAGGGTCAGCTGGGTCAGGTCGTTGGAACCGATGGAGAAGCCGTCGAAGTGTTCCAGGAACTGCTCGGCCAGGATGGCGTTGGACGGCACTTCGCACATCATGATGACGCGCAGGCCGTTCTCGCCGCGCTTCAGACCGTACTTGCCCAGCAGGCCGATGACCTTTTCAGCCTGACCCAGGGTACGCACGAAGGGCACCATCACCTCGACGTTGGTCAGGCCCATGTCTTCGCGTACGCGCTTCATGGCCTGGCATTCCATCTGGAAGGCTTCGGCGAAGTCATGCGCCAGATAACGGGCCGCACCACGGAAGCCCAGCATCGGGTTTTCTTCGTCCGGCTCGTAGCGCGAACCACCGATCAGCTTCTTGTACTCATTGGACTTGAAGTCCGACAGGCGCACGATTACCGGCTTGGGCCAGAAGGCCGCGGCGATGGTGGCGATGCCTTCGGCCAGCTTGTCCACATAGAAAGCCTTGGGCGAAGCATGACCACGGGCGACGGACTCCACAGCCTTCTTCAGGTCGGCGTCGATGTTCGGGTATTCCAGGATGGCCTTGGGGTGTACGCCGATGTTGTTGTTGATGATGAATTCCAGACGCGCCAGGCCGACACCGCCATTGGGGATCGACTGGAAGTCGAAGGCCAGTTGCGGGTTACCCACGTTCATCATCACCTTCAGCGGGATCGGCGGCAGTTCGCCACGGGCCACTTCGGTCACTTCGGTTTCCAGCAGGCCGTCGTAGATCTTGCCTTCGTCGCCTTCAGCGCAGGACACGGTCACCAGGGTGCCATCCTTCAACACGTCGGTCGCGTCACCGCAACCGACCACCGCCGGCACGCCCAATTCACGGGCGATGATGGCGGCGTGGCAGGTACGACCGCCACGGTTGGTGACGATGGCCGAGGCACGCTTCATCACCGGTTCCCAGTTGGGATCGGTCATGTCGGCCACCAGCACGTCGCCGGGCTGTACGCGTTCCATTTCCGCCGGATCGGTGATCACGCGCACCGGACCGGCGCCGATCTTCTGGCCGATGGCACGGCCGGTGGCCAGCACGGTACCGGAGCTCTTCAGCTTGAAGCGCTGCTGGGCGTCGGTGGCCTTTTGCTGCGACTTCACGGTTTCCGGGCGAGCCTGCAGGATGTAGAGCTTGCCGTCACGGCCGTCCTTGCCCCACTCGATGTCCATCGGGCGCTGGTAGTGCTTTTCGATGATGGTGGCGTACTTTGCCAGTTCCACCACTTCGGCGTCGGTCAGGGAATAGCGGTTGCGCAGTTCCACCGGCACATCCACGGTCTTGACCGAGCGGCCGGCCTTGGCTTCGCCGGTGAATTCCATCTTGATCAGCTTGGAACCCAGGTTGCGGCGGATCACGGGCTGCTTGCCCAGTTCCAGCATGGGCTTGTGGACGTAATACTCGTCCGGGTTGACGGCGCCCTGCACCACGGTTTCGCCCAGGCCATAGCTGGAGGTGATGAAGACCACATCCTTGAAGCCCGATTCGGTGTCGATGGTGAACATCACACCAGCCGCGCCGACGTCGGAGCGCACCATGCGTTGCACGCCGGCCGACAGCGCCACTTCCGCGTGGGTGAAGCCCTTGTGGACGCGATACGAGATGGCGCGGTCGTTGTAGAGCGAGGCGAAGACGTGCTTCATCGCTTCCAGAACGTTGTCGATGCCGACCACGTTCAGGAAGGTCTCCTGCTGACCGGCAAAGGAGGCGTCAGGCAGGTCTTCGGCGGTCGCGGAGGAACGCACGGCAAACGACATCTCGGCGGTCGAATCGGCTACCAGCTTGTCGTAGAAGGCACGGATTTCCTGGTCCAGGCGCGGCTGGAATGGCGTGTCGATGATCCATTGACGGATCTCGGCGCCGGCTTGCGCCAGCGAACGCACGTCATCGATATCCAGACCTTCGAGGCGCTTGGCGATACGGGCGGCCAGCGTCGGACCGCCACCGGCGCTGTGTTCCAGGAAATCGCGGAAAGCTTGCGCAGTCGTGGCGAAACCGCCCGGCACACGTACACCGGCGCCGGCCAGCTGGGAAATCATTTCACCCAGCGATGCGTTTTTGCCACCGACGGACTCGACGTCCGTCATGCGAAGAGTTTCAAAGGAGGCTACGTATACTGCCCCCTGGGTGTTTACTGCGTTGGACATGACTACCCCTAGCTTGATGATAAGAAATCTTCGCGGGCGCGGCATGGGTCGGTTTATTTTTGTTATTCTGCGACGGTTGCGGCAGCAGGTGCGGTGTCGAGGAAGAGCCCAGGGACATGAGCAGACGCGCGCAGGCACCGAGGACGTTTGCCAATGCAAACATCATCAGGAACTCGGTCGAATTGCGCAGGCGAATGACGGTCATGAGGATGGGCTTCTCGAAATATTGCTAGGCATTGTACCGCGTGAAATCATTTTTGTTCGTAGCACCAAACTTTTTTTCAATTTTCCAAAAGACAAGATAATCAGACCATGCTCGACCCCATGCCGATCCCGCATCCTTCGCCCGTCCTGGCCGCCAACCGCACTGTCTTCTTTGTTTCCGACGGCACCGGGATCACCGCAGAAACCTTCGGGCATTCGGTGCTGAGCCAGTTCGAGTTGCGTTTCAAGCAGATCCGTCTGCCCTTCATCGATACCCTGGACAAGGCCCACGACGCCACCCGCAAGATCAACGAGGCCTATCAGGTCGACGGCAAGCTGCCGATCGTCTTTTCCACCCTGGTCAAGTCGGAGCTGTCCTCGGTGATCCGCCGCGCCAAGGCCATGCACATGGATCTGTTCCAGACGTTCGTGGAGCCGCTGGAGCAGGAGCTGGAGATGAAGTCCACGCACACCATCGGCCGCAGCCACAACACCACCGATTCCGAGGAATACCGCAATCGAATCGAGGCCATCAATTTCTCCCTGGCGCATGATGACGGCCAGTCCAACAAGAATCTCTCGGAAGCCGACGTGATCCTGGTGGGCGTCTCGCGCTCAGGCAAGACCCCGACCAGCCTGTACCTGGCCATGCAGTTCGGCATCAAGTGCGCCAACTACCCCCTGATCCCGGAAGACTTCGAGCGCGAAAAGCTGCCCAGCGGCCTGGTGATGCACAAGAAAAAAATCTTTGGCCTGACCATCGCTCCTGAACGCCTCTCGGAAGTGCGCAATGAGCGCCGCCCGGGTAGCAAGTACGCCGCGCTGGAAAATTGCCGCTATGAAATCAATGAAGCCGAGAAGATGATGCGGCGCGAAGGCATCCGCTGGATGTCCTCCACCACCAAGTCCATCGAGGAAATCGCTGCCACCATCCTGCAGGAAATCAAGCTGGAGACGCGCTGAACTCAGGCCCGACCTCGGGCCTGCAGCGACGGGCCACGGTCAGCACGCGGGTGCGCTTTTTGGGGCCGCTGATGAAGGTTTCCATGGTGAAGGAAACTTCAGTATCGAGGGTGTAGGCGGCGTTGTAGCAATCCGGGCCGCAGAGGTGGTCGGCGGCCGGAACCAACATATTTCCACGCAGCAAATAAGACTGATAAGGCTGGCCGACGCGCTCGCCGTCGGCGAACAGCACCGCGACCCGGTCGGCGCCGAAACGGTAATCGAAGAGACGGGAAAACAGGATGGGGCGCCCCAGTGCCCCTGCCAGCATGCGCAGTTGGCCACGTTCGCGGTAGAGCAACTGGCCCGGCACTTCGCCCGAAATGAAATCGAAGGTGCCGACGGCCGTAGCCTGCGGTGTCTCGCTACCTTCCCAGATGGTGCGATCGAACTGCCATTGCCCAAGGAAGTAGGCCGCCAGGGCGGCCAAGTCCGGGGGAGGAAACGCCGTCGTGACCGCCGTCGTCGCCATGATGCCCTCTCAGCGCCCCAGCGTGCGCTGGCGCAGTTGTTCGAACAGGCAAACGGCCGCCGCAGCGGCCACGTTGAGCGACTCCATCTGCCCCAGATGCGGGATCACCACTTCTTGCGTTGCGGCCTCCTGCAAGGCCGGCGAGACGCCCTGCCCTTCATGCCCCAGCAACCAGGCCACAGGGCCGGAGAGGTCGCAGTCGTAGATGGTCTGCGCGGCGTGCGAGCTGGTGGCCAGCAACGGAATGCGGCTGGCTGCGCACAAGGCGACCAGGTCCACATTCTCGAAGATATCCAGCACGAAATGCGCGCCCATGCCGGCGCGCAAGACCTTGGGCGACCAGGCTGCCGCCGTGCCGGGGGAACAGAACACCTGCTTCACCCCGGCCGCGGCGGCGCTGCGCAAGATGGAACCCAGGTTGCCGGGGTCTTGCAGACCATCCAGCAATACTGCCGAATCCCGCAGCGATTGGGGCGCGACCGCCTGTGGGGTCATCACCAGCAGGAACAGCCCGACGCCGTTTTCGACGGTGCTGATGGCGTCATACAGCTTGTCGGCCAGCACCAGGCACTGGGCACCCAGCGCTTCACTCCGGGCCAGGATGGGTGCGACCTCGGGATGGTACTGGGCGCCCTCTGCGACTACGCAAAGCTGTGGCGCGCCGCGATACTGCAGCCAGGCCTGGGCCAGGTGCACGCCGTCCAGCAGGCTCTGGCCGGCGCGGCGGCGCGCCTGGCTGCTGGAGGCCAGCTGCTTCAGATCCTTGAAGAGCGGATTGTCTTTCGAAGTAATCAGTTTCATGTGCCCTCCCTACGCCACCATGACGGCCGGGCCTGACACGGCCTGCCCCGCCAGCAGGGCCTTGACCGGAGCGTAGGAGCGGCGGTGCACCGGCGACACGCCATGCAGGCGCAGCATCTCCAGATGCAAGGGGGTCGGATAACCCTTGTGACGGTCAAAGCCGTAATGCGGATAGGCGTCGTGCAAGACCATCAGTGCGGCATCGCGCGCGGTCTTGGCCAGGATGGAGGCGGCCGAAATCGAGGGCACCTTGTCGTCGCCCTTGACGATGGCTTCGGAGCGGATGCTCATCACCGGGCAGCGATTGCCGTCGATCAGCGCCAGCGTGGGCAAGGTGGAGAGTGCTTCCACCGCGCGTCGCATGGCCAGCATGCTGGCCTGCAGGATGTTGAGTTCGTCGATTTCCTGCTCGGTGCAGGAGGCGATGGACCAGGCCAGCGCGCATTCCTTGATCTCCAGCGCCAGGCCATCGCGGGCGGCTTCGCTGAGTTTCTTGGAGTCGCGCAGGCCCTTGACCGGGCGCGCCGGATCCAGGATCACGGCAGCGGCGAACACCGGACCGGCCAGCGGCCCGCGGCCCGCCTCGTCAACGCCGCAGATGATCTCTCCGGTGTGGTCGTCGAACAATGCCATTGTCTGCGGCGCCAGCTTGGGCATGGGAATTTCCTTCTTCAAACTTGATAACGAACCGTCGCTGCCGAGGTCAGCGGCGACGGGCGCCGATGACCTCGCACACGGCATTGGCACTCTCGCGGCTGGTATCGCGCAGCAGCGCATGGTGCATGTCGGCAAAGCGCCGCAGCAGGCGCTGCTGGAGCGCGTGGTCTTCCAGCTGATGCCACATGGCATCGGCCAGCGCGGTCGGGGTCGCCTGATGCTGCAGCAGTTCCGGCACCAGGAAGTCCCGGGCCAGGATATTGGGCAGACCGACCCAGGGCTGGTAGGCCATGTGACGCATGATCTGGTAAGAGGCCCAGTTGACCTTGTAGGAGATCACCATCGGCTTCTTGTACAGCGCCACTTCCAGCGAGGCCGTACCGGAGGCCACCAGCACCGCATCCGAGGCTTCCATGGCGCTGTGCGACTGGCCACGGATGACCTGGATGTCCAGGTCTTCATAGCCACCCTGGCGAATCTGTTCCTGGAAGAATGCCATCTGGTGATCGCCGGCCATCGGGGTGACGAACTGCAATTGTGGGTCACGCTGCCTGAGCAGGCGCGCCGCCGCCAGGAAGCCTTCACCATTCTGCTTGAGCTCGCTCATGCGGCTGCCCGGCAGGATGGCTACCACCCGCCCGGGACCGGTCAGACTCAGGCGCTGGCGGGCGCCGGCCGTATCCGGTTGCAGCGGAATCACCTCGGCCAGCGGATGACCGACATAGGTCACCGGCACGCCAGCCTTGCGGTAGATGCTTTCCTCGAAGGGGAAGATGACCAGCATGTGCGATACCGCACGCTGGATCTTCTTGATGCGCCAGCCTCGCCAGGCCCAGATCTGCGGCCCGATGAAATGGATGGTCGGGATACCGGCCTTCTTGAGCTGTTCTTCCAGGCCCAGGTTGAATCCCGGGTAATCGACGCCGACGAAGGCGTCCGGCCGGTCGGCCAGCAGCTTGTCACGCAGCGCTTCCTGGATGCCCTTGATCTCGCGATAGCGCGGAATCACCTCGAACAGGCCGCGCACGGTCAGCTTGTCCATCGGCCAGTGGCTGGTAAAGCCTTGCGCGGCCATGTGCTCGCCGCCGATACCATGCAGACGCGCCTGCGGCAGGCGTTCACGCACGCCGGCCAGCAGGCGGCTGCCGAGCAGGTCGCCTGAACTCTCCCCGGCGACCAGCGCAATCGACTGGCGCCGCGTGATGTCAGCGGATGATGCCACGGGCCGAAGCCTCGATGAACTCGCGCAACATGCGGATGTACTGGGCAGCATCGGCGGACTTGGCTTCCATCTGCGCCAGTTCCTGCTTGGCCTGCTCCAGCGGCAGGTTGGCACGATAGATCAGCTTGTAGGCGCGCTTGATCTCCATGATCTGCTCGCTGCTGAAGCCACGACGCTTGAGGCCTTCGCTATTGATGCCGGCGGGGACGGCGCGGTTGCCGGCAGCCGTCACGAAGGGCGGGACGTCCTGGCTGACTGCGGCGGTGAAGGCCGTCATGGCATGCGCGCCGATGTGGCAGAACTGGTGCACGGTGGTGAAACCGCCCAGGAAGACGTAATCGCCCAGGTGCACGTGCCCGGCCAGCGTGGCATTGTTGGCCAGGATGATGTTGTTGCCCAGCTGGCAATCATGGGCCAGGTGGACGTAGGCCATGATCCAGTTGTCGTTGCCGATGCGGGTGGCACCGGCATCCTGGACGGTGCCACGGTTGAAGGTGACGAATTCGCGGATGGTGTTGCGGTCACCGATCTCGACGGTGGTAGGCTCGCCGGCATACTTCTTGTCCTGCGGCGCCGCACCGATGGAGGCGAACTGGAAAATCTCGTTGTCCCGACCGATGCTGGTGTGGCCTTCGATGACCACGTGCGGACCGATGCGGGTACCGGCACCGATGCGCACATCAGGGCCGATGACGGCATAGGCGCCGATCTCGACCGACTCGTCGATCTGTGCTCCGGGGGCAATCACTGCGCTTGGATGGATCTTGGACATATCCTGTGCTTCGCTTGGGTTCGCTGGATGTACACATTGCAGATGCGCAACATGCACAATGAATCAGGCCCGGCGCGACCTTGCCGATCGCCGCCGGGCCTGCCTTGCAGCCTGTCGTCAGGCCGGCCGGGTCAGGCGCTCTGGCTGGCGTCGGCGGCGCTGCGCATGGTGCACATGAGGTCGCCTTCGACTGCCACCTGACCATCGACGGTAGCCACTGCGCGGTACTTCCAGATGCCGCGCGCGCGACGGGTGATCTCGACTTCCATCTTCAACTGGTCGCCCGGCTCCACCGGACGCTTGAAGCGTGCATTGTCGATGCCCACGAAATAGACCACGGTGTTTTCGTCCGGCTTGCGGCCTTCGGTCAGGAAGGACAGCAGTGCAGCCGTCTGGGCCAGCGCCTCGATCATCAGCACGCCCGGCATCACCGGCTTGTGCGGGAAGTGACCATTGAAGAATTCTTCATTCACGGTCACGTTCTTGATCGCGGTGATGGTCTTGCCGCTCTCCCAGTTCAGCACGCGATCGACCAGCAGCAGCGGGTAACGGTGCGGCAGGTACTGTTTGATTTGATTGATGTCGAGGCTATTCATTCTCTTCTTGATTCTCTGAAAGCGGGGCTTGGCCCGCTTGTTCTTGTGTCAACGTTTTGAGCGATTTTTCCAACGCCCGGATTTTCTCACGCATCGTGCCCAGATTGCGCACTAATGCCGCCGATTTTTCCCAGTCGCGGTGTTCGGTGATGGGATAGAAGCCGGTGTACTGGCCTGGCTCCAGGATGGAACGCAGGGCCAGGGTGCCGGCCGAGACGTGGACCTTGTCCACGATGGTGATGTGGCCATGGATCATGGCTGCGCCACCGATGGAGCAATACTTGCCGATGCGGGCGCTGCCGGCGATGCCTGCACAGGCAGCAATGGCGGTATGCGCGCCGATGTGGCAGTTGTGGGCGATCTGGATCTGGTTGTCGAGCTTGACGCCCTCCTCGATCACGGTGTCGGCCAGCGCACCACGGTCGATGGTGGTATTGGCGCCGATTTCGACGTCGTCGCCGATCATCACGCGGCCCACCTGGGGAATCTTGATCCACTGGCCCGCCTCATTGGCGAAACCAAAGCCATCCGCGCCAATCACGGCGCCGGAATGGACGATGCCACGGGCGCCGATTTCGCAGCCGTAGTGCAAGGTGGCACGGGCGTGGAAATGGGTATCCTCGCCAACGCTGGCGTGCTGCCCGATGAAACTGCCGGCATCGATGCGGGCACGCGGGCCGATGACGGCGCCGGCTTCGATCACCACCAGCGGACCAATCACGGCATCCGGCGCCACGCTGGCAGCAGGATCGACCACGGCGCTGGGGTGGATGCCGGCCGGAGGCAGCACCTCGGCCAGGGCCTGGAACATCTGCGCAGCACGGGCGAAATAGGCGTAGGGATTACGGGTGACGATGCGGGCACCGGCATAAGCCTGTACCTGGGCGTCGTCGGCCTCGGACAGGATCAGCGCCGCGGCCTGGGTCTGGTCGGCTTGTGCGCGGAATTTGGGATTGGAGAGGAAGGTGATGTGGCTGGAACCTGCGGCATCCAAGGGCGCGATGCCCTGGACTGCGATGTTCGCATCACCCTTCAACTGCCCGCCCAAGCGCTCGACCAATTGCTCCAGTCGAATACTCATCTTGGCTTTCCGAATGACAGGCGTTGCCTGGAATGACGATAAAACGAAAGCCGCCTGCATGGCGGCCCCTGAAGCGACATGCGGGCGCCGGGGCGATGCTGCCCCGCGCCCGCACGGCGGTGATTCAATTACTTGGCCAGTTCCTTGAGCACCTTGTCGGTGATGTCGATACGCTTGCTGGCGTAGACGGCTTCCTGGAACACGATGTCATACTTCTCGGCATCGGCGATCTGGCGGATCACCTTGTTGGTACGCTCCAGCACAACCGCCAGTTCTTCGTTGCGGCGCTGGTTCAGGTCTTCGCGGAACTCGCGTTGCTTGCGCTGGAATTCCTTGTCCAGATCGGACAGGTCACGCTGACGCTTGGCGCGGTCGGAATCGGACAGCACGGCGGCGTCCTTGTCCAGCTTGTCGGACTGGGCCTTCAGACGGGCGGCCATGTCTTGCAGCTCACGGTCGCGCTTGGCGAATTCGGCTTCCAGCTTGGCTTGGGCAGCCTTGGCCGGAGCGGCTTCGCGGAAGATGCGCTCGGTGCTGACGAAGGCGATTTTCGAGCTCTCCTGCGCATGGGCAGGGGCAAAGCTCAACAGGCAGGCAGCCATCACGATGGTCTGCAGGGACAGGAACGATTTGGTCATGAACTTCAAGATTACTCTCCGTATTACGAATCAATGATGACCGCTTTAGAAGCCGGTACCCAGTTGGAACTGGAAGGTTTGAGACTTGTCACCCGTCTTCAGGTTCAATGGCTTACCGAAGCTGAGCTTCAGAGGGCCAATCGGTGACACCCAGCTGATACCCACGCCGGCCGAATAACGCAGGTCGTTCAGCTTGATGTTCTGGCCGTCAGCGAAGACGTTGCCGCCGTCAAAGAAGGTGAACCAGCGCAGCGTACGGTCCTGGCCCGAACCCGGGAACGGGAACTGCAACTCGGCGTTGCCGTACAGACGCGAGGCGCCACCCATGGAGTCGCCGTACTGGTCCTTCAGCGAACCCAGCGAAGACGCTTCGTAGCCGCGCACGGTGCCGATACCGCCGGCATAGTAGTTCTTGAACACCGGATAAGGCTTGCTGCCAATGCCACGGCCGTAGTCCACTTCGCCATTCAGGGCCAGGGTCACGGCCTTGCTGAAGAAAGGCTGGAAGTACTGGTGCTGATAGCTCGCACGGTAGTACTTCAGGGTACCAAGGTACGAAACTTCCAGGTTGGCGCGCTGATAGCGGCCGGAAGTCGGAACCAGTGCCGAGTCGCGGCCATCACGCTGCCACGCCACCGTCAGCGGGATGCTGGTGGTACGGGCGCTGCCGATACCGCACGTTGCCCCCGAGGAGACGTCGGTCACATCGCAACCCGCAGCGCCGGCGCCGCCGAAGTCGCGCACATACTGGCGGTACAGCGAGGGGCTGGTGCTGTCGGTGCTGACGTTGGTGTTTTCCACGCCGATACCGAAGAAGACGCGATCCAGTTCCGAGAACGGCACGCCGAACTTGATGCTGCCACCCAGCGTCTTGACGCGATAGTCACCGGTCGTATAGACCGAGGGACGAATCGTGCGCAGGTAGATTTCATAGGTGCGGCTGATGCCGTCATCGGTGAAATACGGATTGGTGGTCGACAGCGAGATCGTGCGATAGCGCGAGCTGGTATTGATGTCGATACCCACGGTATTACCGCTACCGAAGGCGTTTTCCTGCGAGATCGAGCCGGTCAGGCTGAGCTTGTCGGACTGCGAGAAGCCGGCGCCGACCATGATGTTGCCGGTCGGCTTTTCCTCGACCTTCATGTTGAGGTCCACCTGGTCGCTGGTACCCGGCACTTCGGGCGTATCGACGGTGACTTCCTTGAAGTAGCCCAGACGGTCCACGCGGTCGCGCGAGAGCTTGATCTTTTCGCCGTCGTACCAGGAATCCTCGAACTGGCGGAATTCGCGGCGGATCACCTCATCGCGGGTCTTGGTGTTGCCGGCGATGTTGACGTGACGCACGTAGACGCGCTTGCCCGGGTCGACCATGATGGTGAAGGCGACTTCCTTCTTTTCGCGATCGACATTGGGGTTGGCGTTGACGTTGGCGAAGGCATAGCCGAAGTTGCCCAGGCGCTCGCCGATCTTCTTGGTGCTGTCGGTGAGCTTGGCGCCGGAATAGACGTCGCCCGGTTTCAACTGCACCAGCTTGGACAGTTCCGGCTCCATGCCGAACATCTCACCTTCAAGCTTGACGCCGGAGACGGTGTACTTCTCGCCTTCCTTGATGTTGACGGTGATGTAGATGTCTTTCTTGTCGGGCGTGATCGACACCTGGGTCGATTCGACCTGCATTTCCAGATAGCCGCGATCCAGGTAGTACGAGCGCAGGGTCTCGATGTCGCCCTGCAGCTTTTCCTTGGAATACTGGTCGGCCTTGGTGTACCAGGTGAACCAGCCCGGGGTGGTCAGCTTGATCTGGTCACGCAGGGTGCTGTCGGAGAACACCTTGTTGCCGACGAAATTGATCTGCTTGATGCGGGAAACTTCACCTTCGTCCACCGAGAAGGTAATCGCCACGCGATTACGCTCGACCGGGGTGACGGTGGTGGACACCTTGGCGCCGTACAGGCCGCGCGACAGGTACTGGCGCTTTAATTCCTGCTCGGCACGATCGACCTGGGAGCGGTCGAAGATGCGCGACTCGGCCACGCCGATTTCCTTGAGCGCCTTGGTCAGCTGTTCCTTGTCGAACTCCTTGATGCCGGAGAAATCGACGCTGGCGATGGCCGGACGTTCGACCACCTGCACCACCAGCACGTCCCCTTCAGCCTCGATGCGCACATCGCGGAAGAAGCCGGTGGCATACAGCGCCTTGATGGCAGCAGTGGCCTTTTCATCGTTGAACGTGTCGCCCACGCGCACCGGCAGGTAGCTGAAGACCGTGCCGGCCTCGGTACGCTGGATGCCTTCGACGCGGATATCCTTGACCACGAAGGGCGTGACCGCCATGGCCTGGCTGGAGCACAGGGCAAAGGCGGCTGCGGCGATCAGGCGACGGGAGAAGGTCGGGATGGGATGTTGCGCAGGGTGTAATTTCATCTATCGTTCATCAACAGTTTTTCGCCGTGACACTGCCTGACAAGATGCTGGTAAGGAATTGAAAACGGATCCCAGATCCATTGCCAATTGCTTAACAACTGCCATCGGGCTTGGCCGGCAAATGTAAAAAATCCGGTCTTTCGCGCCGCCCCGCCGCTGGTATCGCCGGGGCCGGCATCAGGCCGGATTCATCCTTGGAACATCAGCCGCACGATATCGTTGAATGCGGCAACGAGCATCAGCGCCATCAGTAAACCCAGGCCGGCACGCTGCGCGATTTCCCCAAACCGTTCGGAAACGGGCCGTCCTGTCAAAATCTCCAGCGCATAATACAGCAAATGACCGCCATCTAGAACCGGGATCGGCAAGAGATTCATCACGCCGAGGCTGATGCTGATGAAGGCCAGGAAGCTCAGATAGCTGACCAGACCCACGCGCGCGGTCTGCCCGGCGTAGTCGGCGATGGTGATGGGGCCGGTGATGTTCTTCAGCGAAACCTGGCCGACGATCATCTTGCCGATCATCTTGACGGTCATCGCACTGGTATCCCAGGTACGCTGTGCGCCCTTGGCCAAGGCCGTCAGCGGGCCATCACTGACGGTGGCCATCTCCGGTGCCAGCGGCACTTCCACCTTGATGCGACCGATGCGCTTGCCGCTGTCGCCCTCCTCCATCGCTTCCGGGGTCACGCGTACCTCGAAGCGGTTGCCGCCGCGCACGCCTTCCAGCAGCAGCGGCTTGCCGGCCGATTCACGGACCTTTTCGACAAAGGCCAGGCCATCCTGGACCGGGACCGCGTCGATGGCGGTGATGCGGTCACCGCTCTGCAGCCCGGCCACCTTGGCCGGCCCCTCCATGATCTTGCCCAGCACGGCCGGTGGACGCGCCAGGGCCAGGCCCAGCTTGCCCAGGAAATCGCCTTCCAGCTCATTGCTGTCGATCCCGGCCAGACGCAGGGTCACACTGTTGAGCAGCTTGCCGCTGCCATTCGGATTGGGACGCTCCACATCCACACGGGCATCAGCCTTCTCCAGCACCAGCTGCATCAGCTTCCAGCGCACCTCCGACCAGACCTGCACCGGTGCACCATTGATGGCGGTGATGCGGTCACCGGCGCGCAGGCCGGCCTGGTAGGCCGCACTTTGCTCGGCTGCGGCGCGCAGCACCGGCACCGGCTCGGGTACGCCATGCATGTAGAGCCCGGCGAACAGGACGATGGCCAGCAGGAAATTGGCAATCGGCCCCGCCGCCACGATGGCGATGCGGCGCCATACCGACTGCCGGGTGAATTCGCGTTTGAGATCGGCTTCGGAAATGTCTTCCAGTGGTTGCTCGCGGGCATCGAGCATCTTGACGTAACCGCCCAGCGGCAGGATCGACAGCGCCCACTCGGTCTGATCACGCCCGAAACGCCGCGACCAGATCACCCGGCCCATGCCCACCGAGAAACGCAGTACCTTGACCCCGCACCAGCGGGCGACCAGGTAATGGCCCAGTTCATGCACCACCACCAGGCTGCCCAGGGCGACAAAGAAAGCAATCAGGGTATGCAGCAGTGTCATCGTGAAATCAGGGCCTCGGCGTGGGTGCGTGCCTGCCGGTCCTGCTCCAGCAAGGCGGCGATATCGTCGGCTTGGCGGTTGGGGATGGCGGACATGACCTCTTGGATCAGGGGAGCGATCTTCCCGAAGCCGATGCGGCGGTCCAGGAAGGCCTGCACGGCAACTTCGTTGGCGGCATTGAGGATGGCCGCCAGTGTGCCACCGGCTCGCAGGGCATCATACGCCAGTTTCAGGCAGGGAAAGCGCCGATAATCAGGCGCCGAGAAGGACAGCTGCGCGATCTGCGCCAGGTCCAGCGGGGCGACGCCGGAGGCGATCCGCTCCGGATAGGCCAGCGCATTGGCAATCGGGGTGCGCATGTCGGGGTTGCCCAACTGTGCCAGCACCGAGCCGTCGGCATACGACACCATGGAATGGATCACGCTTTGAGGGTGGATCACCACCTCGATCTTGTCGGCCGGCGCACCAAAGAGCCAGTGCGCCTCGATCACTTCCAGGCCCTTGTTCATCATGGTGGCCGAATCCACCGAGATCTTGCGCCCCATCACCCACTTGGGATGCGCCACCGCTTCTTCCACGGTCACCTGGTCCAGCGTGCTGACATCGCGATTCAGGAAGGGTCCGCCGGAGGCGGTCAGCAGGATCTTCTCGACGCCGTGCGCCGGCATCGAGCGGCTGTAATCCGCCGGCAGGCACTGGAAAATGGCGTTGTGCTCGCTATCGATGGGCAGCAGGCTGGCACCATGGGCAGCCACCGTGTCCATCAGCAACTGGCCGGAGATGACCAGGGCTTCCTTGTTGGCCAGCAATATCTTCTTGCCGGCACGAGCGGCGGCCAGCGTCGATGCCAGGCCGGCAGCGCCCACGATGGCGGCCATGACCATGTCGCAACCATCGGCGGCGGCGATATCGCACAGGGCCCGCGGTCCATAGGCCACTTCGGTCTGCAGATCGGCTGCACGCAAGAGCTTCTGCAACTCGGTGGCCGCCTCGGCCGAACCGACCACGGCTACTTGCGGGCGAAAACGCTGGCATTGCTCGGCCAGTTCGGCCACGCGCGCATGCGCGCTCAGGGCATGGACGCGATAACGGTCCGGATGACGGGCGACCACATCCAGCGTGGACACGCCGATGGAGCCGGTGGAACCGAGAATGCTGATGGACTGCATGGAATTTCCAGAAGGAAAGCGGCGGCTCAGGCAGCCGCCAGCCAGAGGTCGACCAGCGCCGCCAGGGGCAGCACCGGGATGAGTGCATCAATGCGGTCGAGGACGCCACCATGACCAGGAAGCAGATTGCTGCTGTCCTTCATGCCGGCGCGCCGCTTGAGCTGCGACTCGAAGAGGTCGCCCACCACGCTGGCCACCACCATCAGGCTCAAGGCCCCGACAAAACCGGCCCAGCCCCAGCGGTTGAAGAGGTGATACTGGAAGGTCTCGCCCGCGCTCATGGACATGGCCACGGCGGCCGAAATCACCAGCACCGCCAGCCAGCCACCGATGGCACCTTCCCAGGACTTGCCCGGAGAAATGGTCGGCGCCAGCTTGTGGCGACCGAAACCCTTGCCGGCGAAATAGGCGCCGATGTCAGCCACCCACACCACCGCCATCACCGACAGCAGATACAGCGGCGAACGCTGGAACAGATCCACGATGGCCACGAAGCAGCCGAGGATGGACAGCATATATGTCGCATTGAGCAGGCGATTGCCGAAGGCCTCGACCTTGGGCAGGCCCAACCCCAAGGCGGGCACGAACCGCAATGCCCACAACAGCACGCACAGCACGTAGAGCGGACGTACGCTGGGCAGGCCGCTGAAGAACAGGATCACGCAGAAGACCAGCGTCCACACGACTGCCCACAAGGTCGGACGCGGGCTCTTGAAGAGGCGGAAACATTCCCAGGCGCCGGCGGCGAAAAACACCAACGCGGCCATGGCAAAGGCCGGGAAATAGCCGAAATACAGGATCGGCAACAGGATTGCCAGCAGGATCAACGCTGTGATGACACGCGTCTTGAGCATCAGGAAGCCTTTTTCTGGTCCAGCACCTGGGCGCTGGTGCGCCCGAAGCGGCGCTCGCGTTGTTGATAGGACCCGATCGCCACGTCCAGCGCCTTGGCATCGAAGTCGGGCCAGAAGGTCTCGGTGAAATACAGTTCGCTGTAGGCCAGTTGCCACAGCAGGAAATTGGAAATGCGCTGTTCACCGCCGGTGCGGATGAACAGGTCCGGCTCCGGGGCATAGGCCATGGCCAGATAGGGTGCCAGCTCTTCTTCGGTGTAATCGGATACGCCCGGCTTGTCCTTGACCATGCGCGAGACCGCCTGCATGACATCCCAGCGGCCACCGTAATTGGCGCAGACAGTCAGGGTCAGACGGCTGTTGCCGGCAGTTTGGGCCTCAGCCTTGGCGGCCATCTCCTGCAGCTTGGGATCGAAACGGCTCATGTCGCCGACGATCTTGAGGCGGATGCCGTTGTTGGCCATCTTGCCCACTTCGCGCTCCAGCACGGTCATGAACAGGCGCATCAACACCGACACTTCATCGGCCGGCCGACGCCAGTTCTCGGAACTGAAGGCAAACAGGGTCAGGAATTCGATGCCGCGTTCGGCACTGGCCTCGACGATGGAACGTACTGCGTCCACCCCCTTGGCATGCCCCGCCACGCGCGGCAGGAAACGCTTGGTCGCCCAACGACCGTTGCCGTCCATGATGATGGCAACATGGCGCGGGACCGCGGAAGAATCCGGAACCGCAAGAGTTGAGCTTTGATGCTTCATGAAAATAATTTAGTGCATTTCGGTGCGTGGGGAACGGGGCAGCGCCTCATGGTAACGGGCCGCGGACGCTTTGACAAACCAGCCGCGCGCGCCCTACCCCAAGCGAAATGCTCCCCGCTGCGCCCTGCACATTTGCTGTCTTTGACTTCTCGTGCAGCGCGACCACCTGTGCGGTCGCGCATAGGGCCTGCCGAACGACCTATACGGTCATCACTTCCTTTTCCTTGTCGCCCACCAGCTTGTCGATTTCGGCGACGAACTTGTCGGTCAGCTTCTGGATTTCATCCTGGCCACGACGCTCGTCATCTTCCGAGGCAACCTTGTCCTTGACCAGCTTCTTCAGACCTTCGTTGCCTTCGCGGCGGATGTTGCGCACCGCGATCTTGGCATCTTCGGCTTCGCTCTTGACCAGCTTGACCATTTCCTTGCGGCGCTCTTCGGTCAGCGGCGGCATCGGCACGCGGATCAGTTCGCCGTGGGTGGCCGGGTTCAGGCCCAGGTCGGCTTCACGGATGGCCTTCTCGACAGCAGCGACCATCTTCTTCTCGTACGGCTGCACACCGATGGTGCGGGCGTCGATCAGGGTCAGGTTGGCGACCTGCGACAGGCCGGTCGGCGAACCGTAGTAATCGACCATCACCTGGTCCAGCAGGCCGGTATGGGCGCGGCCGGTACGGACCTTGGCCAGGTTGGCCTTCAGGGTCTCGATGGACTTACCCATCTTCTGTTCAGTATTTTTCTTGACGTCAGCGACACTCATGCTGCTCTCCTAACTTGGTGCAATAACTTGGCTTTTCTTGATGGCAAATGCCTGAAAGAGGGGCATTGTAAACGGGAATGACCGGCCTGCGGCCGGTTTCTGTTCCGCAATACGGCTCAGACGTGGACGAGGGTACCCTCGTCGTCACCCATGACCACGCTCTTGAGCGCGCCCGGCTTGACGATGGAAAACACCTTGATCGGCAGCTTCTGGTCACGGCACAGCGCGAAGGCGGTCGCGTCCATCACCTGCAGATGCTTGGCGATGGCTTCGTCGAAGGAAATCGACTGGTAGCGGGTCGCGGCCGGGTCCTTCTTGGGGTCGGCGGTGTAGACACCGTCCACCTTGGTGGCCTTGAGCACGATCTGGGCGCCGATTTCCGAGCCACGCAGGGCGGCGGCGGTATCGGTAGTGAAGAAGGGGTTGCCGGTACCGGCAGCGAAGACCACGATCTTGCCCTCTTCCAGGTATTGCAGCGCCTTCGGGCGCACATAGGGCTCGACCACCTGTTCGATGCCGATGGCGGACATCACGCGGGCTGTCAGGCCAGCCTGACGCATCGCGTCGGCCAGGGCCAGCGAGTTCATGACGGTGGCCAGCATGCCCATGTAGTCGGCGGTCGCACGATCCATGCCCTGGGCGCCCGGCGCCACGCCGCGGAAGATGTTGCCGCCACCGATCACGATGGCCAGTTCCACGCCCAGTTTGCTGATTTCTGCTACATCCGCGACCATGCGTTCGATGGTCGCGCGATTGATACCGTAGGCGTCGTCGCCCATCAGTGCTTCGCCGGAGAGTTTGAGGAGTACGCGCTTATAAGCAGGTGTTGTCATTGCAGGGCTCCGTGTTCTTTCCGATGTTGAATTGCTTGTTGACGCGTCGGCACTCGCTGTCACCCGACGAAACGGCGCGATTTCGTCATCTGGATGTAGCCCGAACGCATGAGGGGGTTACTGCTGCGCCCTACTCTATTGCCACTACGACTGCCATTGCTTCCATGCTGTTGCCATTGCTACTTGCAGCCTGTCCACTGCACCTGCCATCGGATCACCCGGCAGCCGACCCAGAGGATAGATGCAGCCTTCTCCGAAAGTTCCCGGGGACCGGCTTAAAAAAACGGGCCTCTCGGCCCGTTTTTCTTGCAACGCTTACTGAGCTTGTTTCGCTGCAGCCACTTGCGCAGCCACTTCAGCGGCGAAGTCGTCTTGCTTCTTCTCGATGCCTTCACCCACCACGTACATGGCGAACGACTTGACGGTCGTGTTGGCGGCCTTGAGCATCTGTTCGACGCTTTGCTTGTCGTTCTTCACGAAAGCCTGGTTGAACAGGGAAACTTCCTTCAGGTACTTCTGCACCGAACCGTCCACCATCTTGGCGACGATCTCGGCCGGCTTGCCGGATTCGGCAGCCTTCAGGGCGGCGACCGAGCGTTCCTTCTCGATCAGGTCGGCCGGCACTTGCTCGGCCGACAGGGCGACCGGCTTCATGGCGGCGATGTGCATGGCCACGTCCTTGCCCACTTGCTCGTCGGCACCGTCGAACTCGACGATCACGCCGATACGGGTACCGTGCAGGTAGGAAGCCAGCTTGCCGCTGGTTTCGAAACGCTGGAAGCGACGGAACGACATGTTCTCGCCGATGCGGCCGATCAGTTCGGTGCGCAGTTCTTCCAGGGTCTTGCCGTCGGCCAGCTTGCAGGCGCCCAGGGCAGCCACGTCAGCCGGATTCTGCTCGACCACCAGCTTGGCAGCGGCTTCGACCAGACCGATGAACTCGTCGTTCTTGGTCACGAAGTCGGTTTCGCAGTTCACCTCGACCAGCGCGCCGACGTTGCCGGCGATGTAGGTCGAGATCACGCCTTCTGCGGTGATGCGGGAAGAGGCCTTGGAAGCCTTGCTGCCCAGCTTGACGCGCAGAATCTCTTCCGCCTTGGCCATGTCGCCACCGGCTTCGGTCAGCGCCTTCTTGCATTCCATCATCGGCGCGTCGGTCTTCGCGCGCAGATCGCCCACCATTGCTGCGGTAATTGCCGCCATACTATTCTCCTGACTTGGAGGCATCCCGCGTCCTGCGGCATGCCTGAAACTCGAAAATTGAATCAAAAAAAAGGGGCCACTGCGTCACTACCCGCTGTCACCCCTTTTTGTACTACCGTACTACCGGAAGAGCAGAATCAAGCCTGCTCGACCTCGACGAATTCATCGCCCTTGACTGCTTCGACCACGTCGTTGACGGCGTTGGCACGGCCTTCCAGCACGGCGTCAGCCATGCCGCGAGCGTACAGTGCGATTGCCTTGGCGGAGTCGTCGTTACCCGGGATCACGTAGGTGACGCCTTCGGGCGAGTGGTTGGTATCGACCACGCCGATGACCGGGATGCCCAGCTTGGCGGCTTCGGTGATGGCGCCCTTGTGGTAGCCGACGTCGATGACGAAGATGGCGTCAGGAATGCCACCCATGTCCTTGATGCCGCCGATGGCCTTCTGCAGCTTTTCCTGTTCACGGCTGAACAGCAGGGCTTCCTTCTTGGACAGCTTCTCGACGGAACCGTCTTCGACTGCTGCTTCCATGTCCTTCAGACGCTTGATCGAGGTCTTGATGGTCTTGAAGTTGGTCAGCATGCCGCCCAGCCAGCGCTGATCGACGTAAGGCACGCCAGCACGTTGCGCTTCAGCGGCCAGGATTTCACGCGCTTGGCGCTTGGTGCCGACGAACAGGATGGTGCCGCGGTTGGACGACAGTTGACGCACGTACTTCTGCGCCTCCTGGTACATGCCCAGGGTCTTTTCCAGGTTGACGATGTGAATCTTGTTGCGGTGACCGAAGATGAAGGGGGCCATCTTGGGGTTCCAGAAGCGGGTTTGGTGACCGAAGTGGACACCGGCTTCCAGCATTTCGCGCATGGTAACGGACATGAATTTCTCCAGGGTTAGGTCTGGAATCCGCTCGGTCATCCGGCTCATGCAGCCAGACACCCTTTTAGCGAACGGATTCGCGTTTCAAAAAGATTTACAACACATATTGCCAAAAAGATATGAAGATTCATTCCGCACACCGATTCCGGCAACCGACCCGAGGTTTCAGATCAGCCCGGCATTCTACTCGACCCCGCCCTTTTGTTCAAGTAGCACGTCAATTCGCCGCAAATCACCCCGAATTGCCATCCAGCCCGCCACCATGGCCGGCAAAACAGAAAACACCCTCGTCGTCTATAATCCCGACTTGACGATTTTCTAGCGAATTGCGATTCATCATGGGCAATATCACCATCAAGACCGCCGAAGACATCGAAGGCATGCGCGTGGCCGGCCGCCTGGCCGCCGAGGTGCTGGACTACATCACCCCCTTCGTGAAGCCCGGCGTGACCACCGGCGAGATCGACCGCCTCTGCCACGAGTACATGACCAATGTACAAGGCAGCATCCCGGCTCCGCTCAATTACTGCCCTCCCGGCTACACCCCCTACCCCAAAGCCATCTGCACCTCGCTCAATGACGTGATCTGCCACGGCATCCCCGGCGACAAGGTGATGAAGAACGGCGACGTGCTCAACATCGACGTCACCATCATCAAGGACGGCTACCACGGCGACACCAGCCGCATGTTCTTCCTGGGCGAGCCCTCCATCCTGGCGCGCCGCCTCACCGAGATCACCTACGAATGCATGTGGCTGGGCATTTCCAAGATCAAGCCGGGCGCCCATCTGGGCGACATCGGCCACGTCATCCAGCAGCACGCCGAAAAGGCCGGCTATAGCGTGGTGCGCGAGTTCTGCGGCCACGGCATCGGCAAGGTCTTCCACGAAGAGCCGCAGGTGCTGCACTATGGCCGCCCCGGCACCCTGGAAAAGCTGGAAGCCGGCATGATCTTCACCGTCGAACCCATGATCAACGCCGGCCGCCGCGAAATCCGCGAGATGGGTGACGGCTGGACCATCAAGACCAAGGACCGCAGCCTGTCGGCGCAGTGGGAACACACCGTCCTGGTCACCGAGACCGGTTTCGAGGTGTTGACCGTGTCGCCGGGCATGCCGGCGCCGCCGGCCTTCATCCAGAACCAGGTCGCTGCCGCGGCCTGAGCGAATGATGGCGGGGCAAGCAACGGTGACGCCAGCTGCCCCGCCCGCAGTTTCCGGCATGAAACCTGCTAAGGGCTCGGGGCCGCATGGGGATGCGGCCCCGTCCGTTGTTGGCGCTACCCCGGCGCCCTGCCTCCTTTGATCGAATCCACCGATGCCCACTCTCGCCATCACGCTCAAGAAACAGCTCAAGGCCGCGCGCCAGCAAGCCATCGATGTGTTCCAGTCCAATCACAAGACCGAGCAACTGCTGGCGCAATTGCGCCGCAATGTCGATGAAGCGCTGACCCAGGCCTGGGAAGAACTGGGCATGTCCGGCAATGCCGCGCTGGTGGCCGTGGGTGGCTATGGCCGTGGCGAACTGTTCCCGCATTCGGACGTGGATGTACTGATCCTGCTGGACCAGGCACCGGACGCCGCCAAGAAGGAAAAGCTGGAATCGCTGGTGCAACTGTTCTGGGACATCGGCCTGGAAATCGGCCACAGCATCCGCACCATCGACGAATGCCTGGACGAATCGGCGGCCGACATCACGGTCCAGACCAGCCTGCTGGAAGCGCGCCTGGTCACCGGCAACCGGGCCCTCTTCAAGCGCCTGCAGGAGCGCTACCACGCCGCGCTCGACCCGCTGGCCTTCTTCCAGGCCAAGACCCTGGAAATGCGCCAGCGCCACGTGAAATATGAAGATACCCCCTACAGCCTGGAACCCAACTGCAAGGAAAGCCCCGGCGGGCTGCGCGACCTGCAGGTGATCCTGTGGGTGGCCAAGGCGGCCGGTCTGGGCAATTCCTGGGGCGAACTGGCCGAGCACGGCATGCTGACCTCTACCGAGGCACGACAATTGCGCCAGAAGGAACGCGCCTTCAAGGATATCCGCATCCGTCTGCACATCCTCACCGACCGCCGCGAAGACCGGCTGGTGTTCGACATCCAGACCCAACTGGCCGAAACCTTCGGCTTCAAGACCACCGATACCCGCCGCGCCAGCGAATACCTGATGCAGCGCTACTACTGGGCCGCCAAGGCGGTGACCCAGTTGAATACCATCCTGCTGCAGAACATCGAGGCCCACCTGTTCCCGCAGCAGGCGGTGCCACGCCAGATCAACGAGCGTTTCAACGAGGTCAACGGCTTCCTCGACATCGCCCACGACAAGGTCTTCGAAGACACCCCCTCGGCCATGCTGGAGGTGTTCCTGGTGCTCTCCGAGCATCCCGAGCTCAAGGACATGTCGGCCCGCACCATGCGCGCGCTGTGGCATGCGCGCTTCAAGATCGACAATGCCTTCCGCAACGATCCGCAAAATCATCGTCTGTTCATGCAGATCATCCAGAGCAAGCGCGGCATCACCCATGCCCTGCGCGGAATGAACGCCACCAGCGTGCTGGGTCGCTACCTGCCGAATTTCCGCCAGATCGTCGGACAGATGCAGCATGACCTGTTCCACGTCTACACGGTGGATCAGCACATCCTGATGGTAGTGCGCAACGTACGCCGCTTCACCATGAGCGAGCATGCCCACGAATACCCCTTCTGCAGCCAGCTGATGGCCAACTTCGGCCAGCCCTGGGTGCTGTACGTCGCCGCGCTGTTCCACGACATCGCCAAGGGGCGCGGCGGTGATCACTCCAAGCTGGGCATGGCCGATGCGCGGGCCTTCTGCCTGCAGCATGGCATCTCCGAAGAGAATACCGAGCTCATCGTGTTCCTGGTCGAACAGCATCTGGCCATGTCGCATGTGGCGCAGAAGCAGGACATGTCCGACCCCGACGTCATCACCGCCTTCGCCCAGCTGGTCAAGGACGAACGTCACCTGACCGCTCTCTACCTGCTGACCGTGGCCGACATCCGCGGCACCAGCCCGAAGGTATGGAACGCCTGGAAGGGCAAGCTGCTGGAAGACCTCTACCGCATGACCCTGCGCGTGCTGGGCGGCGAAGCGCCCTCGGCCGACCGTGAGCTCAAGAACACCCAGCAGGAAGCCATCAAGACGCTGCGCCTTTACGGTCTGCCGGCCGACGCCCACGAACAGCTCTGGAAGCAACTGGATGTGGCCTACTTCCTGCGCCACGACGCCTCCGACATCGCCTGGCAGACGCGCTGTTTCTACGACAAGGTAGATACCGGGGTGCCGCTGGTGCGCTGCCGCCTGGCGCCCATCGGCGAAGGCGTGCAGGTAGCGGTCTACACGCCCGACCGCCCCGACCTGTTCGCGCGCATCTGCAGCTACTTCGATGAAAAAAGCTTCAGCATCTTCGACGCCAAGATCCACACCACCCGCAACAACTACGCACTGGATGCCTTCCTGATCAATGCCCCGGTGTTCGCCAAGAACTACCGCGACATCATCAACCTGATCGAACACGAACTGGGCGCCCTGCTGCAGTCGGAGCAGCCGCTGCCGCCGCCATCCAAGGCCCGCCTGTCGCGGCTGTCGCGCACCTTCCCGGTCAATCCCTCGGTGGACCTGCGCCCGGACGAACGCGGCCAGTACTACCTGCTGTCGGTCTCCGCCAATGACCGCGCCGGTCTGCTGTATTCGATCTCCAACGTCCTGGCCAAGTACCGGATCAACCTGCACACCGCCAAGGTGATGACCCTGGGCGAGCGGGTGGAAGACGTGTTCCTGATCGACGGCCCCGGGCTGTCCCAGCCGCGCAACCAGATCCTGCTGGAAACCGAACTGCTGCAGACCCTGCGCATCTGACCTCGCCGGTACCGGCAGGGCCGCCGCCAGTCTGGCGCGCCGGCCCTGCCGGCCTTACAATCTCACCCTCGCCGCTGGCCGGCTCCCCGTTTTTCGCAAGGCAATTCCCATGACTGAACCCGTACGACTTTCCAAACGCATGTCCGAACTCGGCCTGTGCTCGCGCCGCGAGGCCGACGAATGGATAGAAAAGGGCTGGGTGCGGGTCGATGGCGTGGTGGTATCGGTACTGGGCAGCAAGGTGTTGCCGCACCAGAAGGTGACCGTGGAACGCCAGGCCAGCGCCGAACAGGCGCAGCGCGTGACCATCCTGCTCAACAAGCCCATGGGCTATGTCAGCGGCCAGGCCGAGGACGGCTACAAGCCCGCCGTGGTGCTGGTCAACGAGCAATCCCGCTGGGTCGAAGACCAGACCGACATGCGCTACCATCCGCGCCAGCTGAAGAGCCTGGTACCGGCCGGGCGACTGGACATCGACTCCGTCGGTCTGTTGGTGCTGACCCAGGACGGCCGCATCGCCAAGCAACTGATCGGCGAAGATTCGGCGGTCGACAAGGAATATCTGGTGCGGGTGCAATACACCCGCCCCGGCAAGCTGCCCGAATCCGATCTCAAGCGCCTGAACCACGGCCTGATCATGGACGGCAAGCCGCTGCGTCCGGCCAAGGTGGCCTGGCAGAACGAAGACCAGTTGCGCTTCACCCTGCGCGAAGGCAAGAAGCGCCAGATCCGCCGCATGTGCGACATGGTGGGACTGAAGGTGATCGGCCTGAAACGCGTGCGCATCGGCGGCGTCAAACTGGGCGACCTGCCGGTGGGACAATGGCGCTACCTGCGGCCTGACGAAAAGTTCTAGAAGTTCAGATCACTACCCGCAAACGAGAACGGCCCTGACTCAACATCAGGGCCGTTGCTTTTTCCAGCAAAACAGGGAAAAAGGATCAGAGGAAACGATCCAGGATCTTGCGACTATGCTTGTCCAGCGCCTTCTGGTCACGGATCAGGAACTGGATGCCATGGCTGTCGGCAATCAACAGCGCCGGTGCCGCCAGGCGACGGATATCCTCCTCCCCCTTGAGGGTGAAGGTCGTGGTGCCACGGGTGGTCTGTACGGTCCAGTCGCTGGGCGTGGCGAAGGTCGAGACACTGACGATACGCTCGATCTCGGGCATGAATTCGCGGCTGGCCAGTTCTTCCTCGATCAGCTTGCGCGCGTTTCCGGCGAGCTCATCCAGCGTATCGATCCAGGCCAGTTCATGGCCATCGCTGCTGACCAGCGACAGGCCGTGATCCGGCGCGGAGACGGGAAAGGCACGCACCGGGATCACGTTCTCATGGGCCACACCATCGACATCGGTGAGCACCAGGCGGCCGAAGCTGTTGCGTTGCAGTTGCCAGGACGGCTGGGCAATAGTGGTGGTCGTCATGGCTTCAATCGCCCTTCTCTTCGTCGCTCACCGACACCTCGGCATCCCCGTCCGGGTTGCGCGCCTGCGCCTGGTAGAGCCTGTAGTAATGCCCTTCGCGGGCCATCAGTTCTTCATGGTTGCCGACCTCGACCACCTGGCCGCGATCCAGCACCACCAGACGGTCGGCCTTGCGCAGCGTGGACAGGCGGTGGGCAATGGCGATCGTGGTCCGGCCCTGCACCAGGTTGTCCAGGGCTTTCTGGATTTCCTTTTCGGTGGTGGTATCGACCGAGGAAGTGGCCTCGTCCAGGATCAGGATGCGCGGATCGATCAGCAGCGCCCGCGCAATCGAGATGCGCTGGCGCTCGCCGCCCGACAGCGCCTGCCCGCGTTCGCCGACCAGCGAGTCGTAACCCTGCGGCAGGCGCAGGATGAATTCGTGGGCGTGGGCGGCACGGGCGGCAGCGATGATTTCCTCGCGGGTGGCCTCGGGCTTGCCGTAGGCAATGTTCTCGGCAATCGTGCCGAAGAACAGGAAAGGCTCCTGCAACACCAACCCGATGTTGCGACGGTATTCGGAAATCGGCAGCGAACGGATATCCACGCCATCGATGCGGATCGCCCCTTCGGAGACATCGTAGAAGCGGCAGATCAGGTTCACCATGGTCGACTTGCCCGAACCGCTGTGTCCGACCAGGCCGATCATCTCGCCCGGAGCAATCGACAGGCTCATATTGCGGATCACGGCGCGGTTGCCGTAGCGGAAGCCGATATTGCGTACTTCGATGGCACCCTGCACCTTCTCCAGGTGCACCGGGTTGGCCGGTTCCGGCACGCTGGAGACGTGATCCAGGATGTCGAAGATGCGCTTGGCGCCGGCGGCCGCCTTCTGGGTCACCGACACGATGCGGCTCATCGAATCCAGGCGCGTGTAGAAGCGGCTGATGTAGGCCAGGAAGGCCGTCAGCACACCCACCGTGATCTGGTTGCTGGAGACCTGCCAGATACCGAACACCCACACCACCAGCAGACCCACTTCGGTCAGGAAGGTGACGGTCGGCGTAAACAGCGACCAGATCTTGTTGACCCGGTCATTGACCATCAGGTTGTGGCGGTTGGCCTCGCGAAAACGGGCCACTTCGCGCTTTTCCTGGGCGAAGGCCTTGACCACGCGGATGCCGGGGATGGTATCGGCCAGCACGTTGGTCACCTCAGACCAGATGCGGTCGATCTTCTCGAATCCGTGGCGCAGGCGGTCGCGCACCACATGGATCATCCACGCGATGAAAGGCAGCGGCAACAAAGTCACCAGCGCCAGCCAGGGATTGATGGAGATCAGGATGGCCGCCGTCATGATGATCATCAGCACATCGATGGCGAAGTCCAGCAGGTGCAGCGAAAGGAAGACGCAGATGCGGTCGGTCTCGGAGCCGATGCGGGCCATCAGGTCACCGGTCCGCTTGCCGCCGAAATATTCCTGCGACAGCCGCAGCAGGTGCGCATAGGTGGTGGTGCGCAGGTCGGCCCCGATGCGCTCGGACACCAGCGCCAGGATATAGGTCCGTGCCCAGCCCAGGCCCCAGGCCAGCAGCGCCGCGCCCAGCAGGCCCGACAGATAGAGCGTGGCCAGATGGGTATCGATGGGCGTGCCGTTCTGGAACGGGATCAGCACATTGTCCATCAGCGGCATGGTCATGTAGGGCGGCACCAGCGTGGCGGCCGTCGAAGCCAGCGTCAGCAGGAAGCCCAGCAGCAGCGACCCCTTGTAGGGCTTGGCAAAGCGCGACAGGCGGAACAGCGCCCAGGTGGACGGCGGCGCCTCCTTGGTCTCGGGGCAGATGGCACAGGTTTCCTGGCCTTCCGGCAGGACCGCCTTGCAGGTCGGGCAGACGTCGCCCTCTTCCTCGACCTGCACGCCCGAGGCCAGCAGGTCGCGTTGCTGCTCGAACAACTTGATCAGGCGCAGCGCCTGCGGGTTCTGCGCCAGCGTGTAGCGCCAGGCCGCCAGGCGGCCGGCGCCATCGCACAGTTCCAGCGTGCCCACGCCGGCGTGGTCGTGGTGCTTCAATTGCAGATCGGCCCCGTAGGTCCATTCCTGCCAGACGCGACCGTCGGCAGAGCTGGAGAGCAGGCGGCGTTCGGTCGCCAGCACCAAAGAGCGGGAGAATTGCAGCTGGGCGTCCAGGTCCAGCTCCAGCCAGGCCAGCACGGCTTCGCCGGGCGCCAGGCGGGCAGCAGTTTCCGTTTGCCAGCGCTCGGGCAGGCTGGCGGTCGCGGAAGGATGTGAGTCAGTAGTCATGTAACGGCAACGTTGAGGCCCGAAGTGAGCTGTTTGGCTATTGTTTTATGGATGAGCAGGTCTCGCCGGACCGCTTGCAACGCCTCAGCGGCGAGCAGCGCGCGATTATAGCGCAGCGCCCCGCAGCCCCTGCCTGCGTCGCGCACCCCGGATAGGCGACAAGCTTCACCCGATAACGCGAGAACCGGCAAAACGGTGCACCAGAGCAGAGATTCAGCACAATTTTCCCGCCAAATGCGAATGCCGGAAGCACCTGAGCGCCGCGTTTTTTGCGCCAGGCGTGCCACGGGGAGAAACAGTCTGCGACAATATCGTTCACTTCCCATCCCCCAGCATCAGCATACAGATGACTTTTATGCCCTTTCTGCGCCCATTTGAGCGGTCTCCCGGATCGGGGCCAGGCCGCCAGCGTTCTTCCCGACAAGAAAATCCAGGGTCGTTCTGTCGTATCCAGTAAACCAAACGCCGCCCTGCGCGTTAGTGAACCATGCGTTATTCTGACAGAGTGCTGACCGGTCTGCGCCGGGCTTCACCTGAGGGCGACGACAAATGCATCTGCAGTACAGGCAGCATGGGCAAAACGGACAAGCTCCAGCATTTCAGAATTTCAGCAGCTTCGGCAATCCAGGCTTAGGCCAACACAGCGGCACACCAACCACACATGAAAAATATCGAATTCCTCCGTTTCCTGAACCTCAAGGGTCCGAACATCTGGACTTACCGTTCCGCTCTCGAAGTGTGGATCGATATCGGCGAACTGGAAGACTGCCCCTCCAACACCATTCCCGGCTTCCCGGACCGCCTGACCACCTGGCTGCCGACCCTGATCGAACACCGCTGCAGCTATGAAGAGCGCGGCGGCTTCGTGCGTCGCCTGCACGAGGGCACCTGGCCCGGTCACATCCTGGAACACGTCACCCTGGAACTGCAGAACCTGGCCGGCCTGCCCGGCGGCTTCGGCAAGGCCCGCGAAACCAATGTGCGCGGCGTCTACAAGGTAGTGGTGCGCGCCCGCCATGAAACTGTCACTCGCGCCGCCCTCTTCGCCGCCCGCGATCTGGTGATGGCCGCCATCGAAGACCGTCCTTACGACCTCGACGGCACCCTCTCCAAGCTGCGCCGCATGGTCGACCGCCTGTGCCTGGGCCCCAGCACGGCCTGCATCGTGGACGCCGCCGACGAGCGCCGCATCCCCACCATCCGCCTGTCCGAAGGCAACCTGGTGCAACTGGGCCACGGCTGCAAGTCGCGTCGCATCTGGACCGCCGAATCCGACCAGACCAGCGCCATTGCCGAAGGCATTTCGCGCGACAAGGACCTGACCAAGTCGCTGCTGGAAACCTGCGGCGTGCCGGTCCCTGAAGGTCGGCTGGTGGAGAGCCCGGAAGATGCCTGGGAGGCCGCCCAGGACATCGGTCTGCCGGTGGTGGTCAAGCCCTGCGACGCCAACCATGGCCGCGGCGTCTTCATCGACCTGAACACCCGGGAGGAAATCGAGACCGCCTACAAGGTCGCGCTGGAAGAAGGCAGCGGCGTGCTGGTCGAACGCTTCGTGCCGGGCCTGGAACACCGCCTGCTGATCGTTGGCGGCAAGCTGGCCGCCGCCGCCCGTGGCGAACCCATCTTCATCGTCGGCGATGGCAAGTCCACCGTCCAGGACCTGCTGGACGAGCTGAACCGCGACCCGCGTCGTGGCCTGCTGGAAGAACACCTGCTGGACCCGGTGCTGCTGGAACGCGAACCGGCCGCCGCGCTGGAACTGCAACGCCAGGGCCTGACCACCGAGTCGATCCCCGCCGCCGGCCGCCGCATCCTGCTGCTGCGCAACGGCAACGTCTCTTCCGACATCACCGATCTGGTCCACCCCAGCGTGGCCGCCGCCGCCTCGCTGGCCGCACGCATCGTCGGCCTGGACATCGCCGGCGTGGACATCGTGGCCGAAGACATCTCGCGCCCGCTGGCCGATCAGGGCGGTGCCATCGTCGAGGTCAATGCCGGCCCCGGCCTGCTGATGCATCTCAAGCCCTCCGACGGCAAGCCGCGTCCGGTCGGCGAAGCCATCATCGACAACCTGTTCGGCCCGGAAGAAAACGGTCGCATCCCCATCGTCGGCGTCACCGGCACCCACGGCAAGACCACCATCTCGCGCCTGATCGCGCGCATCGTGCACCTCTCGGGCAAGCATGTGGGCCTGGCCTGCGGCGATGGCCTGTACTTCGGTGAACGCCAGATCGAGCGTGGCAACCGCGCCAACTGGGATGCCGCGCACCGCGTGCTGTTGAACCGTGCGGTGGAAGCCGCCGTGTTCGAGAACGGCAGCGCCTCCATCCTGGCCGAAGGCCTGGCCTATGACCGCTGCCTGGTGGGCGTGGTCGCCAACATCGACCCCGACGACAGCCTGCCCGAGTTCTACATCGAGAACGCCGAACAGATCGCCACCAAGGTCAAGCGCACCCAGGTGGACCTGGTGTTGCCCGATGGCGCGGCCGTGCTCAATGCCGACGACCCGCTGGTGGCGGACATGGCCCAGCTGTGCGATGGCGAAGTGATCTTCTTCGGCACCGACCCGGCCTCCGAACTGCTGGTCGGCCATCTGAAGGAAGGTGGCCGCGCCGTGTTCCTGCGCGATGGCGACCTGATCCAGGCCGACGGTGAACGCGAATGCAAGGTCAGCTCGGTGGATGCCATTCCGCTGACCGAAAACGGCGCCGTCGCCTACCAGGTCGAGAACGTGCTGGCCGCCGTGGGCGCAGCCTGGGCGCTGGGTATCAGCCCCGAGGTCATCCGCGCCGGCATCGAGCTCTTCGGTACCGAACGGGCCGAAGAGCAAGGCCTGAAGTTCAAGAGCCAGGTGGCCTGAGCCATCGGCTTGGACTGCATCCGCACTGCAAGACAGACAGATTCAAGATCAAGAGACACCTAGGAAAACTTGTCCATGGACGTATCCCGCATTCGCGCCCTGCGCGGCCCCAATCTCTGGAGCAGACACACTGCCATCGAAGCCATCGTTTCCTGCCCGGAACACGAGCGCGTCATCGACGACATGCCCGGCTTCGAACTGCGCCTGCGCGCCCGCTTCCCGCAGATCGGCTTCCTCGAACCCGATGGCGGCAAGCAGGTGGTGTCGATGGCCCACGCGCTGGCCGCCGCGGCCCTGGCCCTGCAATCGCAGGCCGGCTGTCCGGTGACCTTCAGCCGCACGGTGTCCACCGTCGAGACCGGCATCTACCAGGTGGTCGTGGAATACAGCGAAGAGGAAGTCGGCCGCCTGGCCTTCGACCTGGCGCTGGAACTGGTGCAGGCGGCCCAGGCTGATGCGCCCTTCGACCTGACCGCCGCGCTCACCCGCATCCGCGAACTGGACGAAGATGTCCGCCTGGGGCCCTCCACCGGCTCCATCGTCAATGCCGCCATCAAGCGTGGCATTCCCTATCGCCGCCTGACCCAGGGCAGCATGGTGCAGTTCGGCTGGGGTAGCCGTCAGAAGCGCATCCAGGCCGCCGAGACCAGCAACACCAGCGCCATTGCCGAATCCATCGCCCAGGACAAGGACCTGACCAAGATGCTGCTGCACGCCGCTGGTGTGCCGGTGCCCAACGGCCGCGTGGTCACCACGGCCGAAGATGCGCTCAAGGCCGCCGAGGAAATCGGTTCGGCCGTGGTCATCAAACCGCTGGACGGCAACCAGGGCAAGGGTGTGGCCGTCAACATCAGCACCCCGGAACAGATCACCCGTGCCTTCAACAACGCCGCCCTGATCAGCGATGAAGTGATCGTCGAGCGCTATCTGCCCGGCCACGACTTCCGCCTGCTGGTGATCGGCAAGACCCTGGTGGCGGCTGCCCGCCGCGACCCGCCGCAAGTCATCGGCGATGGTGTGCACACCATCCGCCAGCTGATCGACCAGGTCAACGCCGACCCGCTGCGCGGCGATGGCCACGCCACCTCGCTGACCAAGATCCGCCTGGACGACATCGCCCTGTCGGTGCTCTCTGGCCAGAACCTGGAACCCGAATCCATCCCCGCCCAAGGGGTGCGCGTGGTCCTGCGCAACAACGCCAACCTGTCCACCGGCGGCACTGCCACCGATGTCACCGACGACGTCCATCCCGACGTGGCGGCACGCGCCATTGCGGCGGCCCAGATGGTGGGGCTGGACATCTGCGGCGTGGACGTGGTCTGCAACTCGGTACACATGTCGCTGGAAGAGCAAGGCGGCGGCATCGTCGAAGTCAATGCCGCGCCAGGCCTGCGCATGCATCTCTCGCCCTCCTACGGCAAGGCGCGCGATGTCGGCGAAGCCATCGTCTCGACCATGTACGAAGACGGCGACGACGGCCGCATCCCCGTGGTGGCCGTGGCCGGTACCAACGGCAAGACCACCACCGTGCGCCTGATCACCCATCTGTTGGCCAAGACCGGCCTGCGCGTGGGCATGACCAATACCGATGGCGTCTACATCGACGGCCTGCGCACCGACACCGGCGACTGCAGCGGCCCGCGCAGCGCCCGCAACGTGCTGTTCCACCCGGAAGTCGATGCGGCCGTGCTGGAAACCGCACGTGGCGGCGTGCTGCGTGAAGGCCTGGGCTTCGATCGCTGCGCCGTGGCCGTGGTCACCAACATCGGCATGGGCGACCACCTGGGCCTGTCCTACATCAGCACAGTGGAAGACCTGGCCGTGGTCAAGCGCGTCATCGTCGAGAACGTCGCACCGACCGGCACGGCCGTGCTCAATGCCGCTGATCCGATGGTAGCCAAGATGGCCGCTTCCTGCCCCGGTTCGGTGACCTTCTTCGCACTCGATCCCAGCCACCCCATCATGGCCACCCATCGCGCCCAGGGCCATCGCATCGTCTATCGCGATGGCGACGCCATCGTGGCCGCCCAGGGCAGTTTCGAAAAACGCCTGAAGCTCTCCGGCATCCCCCTGACCCGTGCCGGCGCCATCGGCTTCCAGGTCGAGAACGTGATGGCTTCGGTCGGCGCGGCATGGGCCCTGGACCTGGACTGGGAGCAGATCACCGGCGCCCTGGCCAGCTTCATCAGCGACAGTGGCACCGCACCGGGCCGCTTCAACCTGTTCGATTACAAGGGCGCCACCCTGATCGCCGACTACGGCCACAATCCGGACGCCATCCAGGCCCTCATCAAGGCCGTCGACAGCATGCCCGCCAAGCGTCGCTCGGTGGTCATCAGCGGTGCCGGTGACCGGCGCGATGTCGACATCACCCGCCAGACCGAACTGCTGGGCGATGCCTTCGACGAGGTGGTGCTGTATCAGGACCAGTGCCAGCGCGGCCGTGAAGATGGAGAAGTGATCGCCCTGCTGCGCCAGGGTCTGGAAAAGGCCAGCCGCACCAGCGACATCAAGGAAATCGACGGCGAATTCATCGCCATCGATACCGCCCTGGCGTCGCTGCAGCCGGGTGACCTGTGCCTGATCCTGATCGACCAGGTGGAAGAGGCGCTGGCGCACATCGACGCCCGCGTGAAGGAAAGCCACTGACCGCGACCGTACACCCGCCTGGCGGGTCATGCAAAAAGCGAAAAAGCATCCCGGCGCCGTGCCGGGATGCTTTTTTTACGACCGCCTCAAACGCAAGACCGGGACTCAGTCGTCCTGACTGGGGTCCAGCTCGGGGAACAGCACTTCGGTAAAGCCGAACTGGCGGAAGTCGCGAATGCGCATCGGGTACAGGATGCCCTGCAGATGGTCGCACTCGTGCTGCACCACGCGGGCGTGGAAGCCCTCCACGGTGCGGTCGATCAGCTTGCCGTTCTGGTCCACGCCCTGGTAGCGCAGACGGCTCCAGCGCGGTACCACGCCGCGCATGCCGGGCACCGACAGGCAGCCCTCCCAGCCCTCCTCTTCCTGGTCGGACAGGGGCGTCAGGATGGGGTTGATCAGTACCGTCTCGGGCACGGCCGGGGCGTCCGGATAGCGCTGGTTGCGGCCGAAGCCGAAGATCACCAGCTGCAGATCGATACCGATCTGGGGCGCCGCCAGTCCCGCACCGTTGACGGCGCGCATGGTCTCGAACATGTCATCGACCAGCCGCGCCAGCTCGGGCGTGCCGAACTCGGTCACTGGCTGCGCCTGGCGCAGCAGGCGCGGGTCACCCATCTTGAGAATCTCGCGTATCGCCATTCATTTTCTCCATGAAAGACGCCCGGTCGGGCCGGGCGTCAGGGTGTGAGCACATCAGGGCATCATCATGGTCGCGCCATGCGAGCTCATCTTCAGCGCTGCTTGTTCGCCACTTCCTGCAGGTACTCGGAAAAGGCCGGGCCGGTTTCCGGATGCTTCAGGCCCATGGCCACCATGGCCTTCAGGTAACCCAGCTTGGAACCGCAATCATAGCGCTGGCCCTGATAGCGATAGGCCAGTACCGACTCAGCCTGCATCAGCTTGGCGATGCCGTCGGTCAGCTGGATTTCGCCGCCGGCACCGCGGGGGATGTTTTCCAGGTAGTGGAAGATGCGGCTGTTGAGCACATAGCGACCCACCACCGCCAGCGTGGACGGTGCCTCTTCCGGCGCCGGCTTCTCGACGATGGCGTTGATGCGTTCCAGATCGGGCTGGTAAGGCGTGGCACTGACGATACCGTATTGGCGGGTATCGCTCTTGGGCACTTCCTGCACGGCCAGCATGCTCATGCCTTCGCGGGCATAGATGTCGGTCATCTGCGCCAGCACCGGCTTGACACCGTCGTCGGTATCCATGAAGTCGTCGGCCAGCAGGATGGCGAAAGGTTCCTCGCCCACCACCGGACGCGCGCACAGCACGGCGTGGCCCAGGCCCAGTGGTTCGGACTGGCGGATGAAGATGCAATTGACGTTCTTGGGTACCACGTTCTGGACGATTTCCAGCAGCTTCTTCTTGCCGGCCGCTTCCAGTTCGCTTTCCAGTTCATAGGCCTTGTCGAAGTGGTCTTCGATGGCGCGCTTGTTGCGGCCAGTGATGAACACCATCTCGGTGATGCCGGCGGCCACCGCCTCTTCGACAGCGTAATGGATCAGCGGCTTGTCGACGATGGGCAGCATTTCCTTGGGCTGTGCCTTGGTGGCGGGCAGGAAGCGGCTGCCGAGACCGGCGACGGGAAAGACGGCTTTCTTGATCTTCTTGATCATCATGACTCCGAGGTAGGAATGGGTCTTGGTAGTGCGTTATCGTCTGCTTTGGCAGAGCAGCCCCGACTGAACGGGAATGTAATGGTGGCGCATTGTATATGAATAAAAAGACAAGGTAATTACGCCGGGTTGTCAGCGTTGTCAGCGTCGCCGCCTTCACTGTCCGCATCGCCCGCACCACCCTCGCCTGCACACAGTGCCTTCAGAGCGTCCTCGTCCAGGATGGTCAGCCCCAGCTCTTCGGCCTTGGCCAGCTTGCTGCCGGCGTCGGCGCCGGCCACCACGTAGCTGGTCTTCTTGGACACCGAGCCCGACACCTTGCCGCCGGCCGCCTCGATCAACTGCGAAGCCTGGTCGCGGGAGAGATTGGGCAGGCTGCCGGTCAACACGAAGGTCTTGCCGGCCAGGTGCTTGGCACCGGCCTCCACACCTGCACTTTCGGGCCAGTGTACGCCGACTGCGCGCAATTGCTCGACCAGTTCCACGTTGAGCGGATCACTGAAGAAGGCGCGCAGCGAACTGGCCACCACCGGGCCGATGTCGGCCACTTCCAGCAATTGCTCTTCGCTGGCCACCAGCAGCTTGTCGATGCCGCCGAAATGGCGTGCCAGCTCCTTGGCTGTGGCCTCGCCCACGTGACGGATGCCCAGCGCATAGATGAAGCGCGCCAGCGTGGTGGTCTTGGACTTCTGCAGTGCGTCCAGCACGTTCTGTGCCGATTTCTCGGCCATGCGGTCCAGTTCGGACAGTGCCGACAGACCCAGCCGATAGAGGTCGGCCGGGGTGTTGACCACCTTGCGATCAACCAGTTGTTCCACCAGTTGCTCACCCAGGCCCTCGATATCCATGGCGCGACGCGAGGCGAAGTGCTGCAGGCCGCCCTTGCGCTGGGCGGCACACTTGAGCCAGCCCCCGGAGCAACGCGCCACCGCCTCATCCTCGGCACGCACGATGGGCGAGCCGCACACCGGGCAGGCCGTCGGCATGACGAAGGCGCGCGCGTCGGCCGGACGCTTCTCGGGCACATAGGCGACCACTTCCGGGATCACGTCGCCGGCACGCCGCACGATGACGGTGTCGCCGATCTGGATGTCCTTGCGGCGCACCTCGTCCTCGTTATGCAGGGTGGCATTGGTGACGGTGACGCCGCCCACGAAGACCGGATTGAGTCGGGCCACCGGCGTGATGGCTCCGGTGCGACCGACCTGCACCTCGATGTCCTGCACCACGGTCAGCGCTTCCTGCGCCGGGAATTTATGGGCCAGCGCAAAGCGCGGCGCGCGCGAGACGAAGCCCAGGTATTTTTGCTGATCCAGGCGGTCCACCTTGTAGACCACGCCGTCGATCTCGTAGGGCAGGCTGTCGCGCTTGGCGCCGATGCCGCGGAAGAAATCCAGCAGCCCGGCCGCACCCGTGACCACGGCGCGCTCCTTGCACACCGGCAGGCCCAGTTCCTGGTACCAGTCCAGCAGGGCCGAATGCGAAGCCGGCATCTCGGCACCTTCCAGCACGCCGATGCCATAGGCGAAGAAGCGCAGCGTGCGCTGGGCGGTGATGCGCGAATCCAGCTGGCGCAGGCTGCCGGCAGCGGCATTGCGGGGGTTGGCAAACTCCTTCTGCCCAGCATCGCGCTGGCGCTGGTTCAGGCGGGCGAAATCGCTCTTGTACATCAGCACTTCGCCGCGTACGTCGATCACCTGCGGCACCTGTTCGCCATGCAAGCGCAGGGGAATGGCGCGCACTGTGCGGATGTTGGCGGTGACGTTTTCGCCGGTCGTACCGTCGCCCCGCGTGGCAGCCTGGACCAGCACGCCGTTTTCGTAACGCAGGCTGATGGCCAGGCCGTCGAACTTCAGCTCGGTGGCATAGCGCACTTCCTGCAGGCTTTCCAGCCCGTCGCGCACCCGCTTATCGAAGGCTTCGATGTCTTCATCGGAAAAGCCATTGCCCAGCGACAGCATCGGCACCTCATGGCGCACCGGCTCGAATTGCGGCAAGGGTCCGGCCCCGACGCGCTGGGTGGGGGAATCGGGGGTGAGCAGTTCGGGGTGGGCGGTTTCCAGCGCCTGCAGTTCCTGGAACAGCCGGTCGTATTCGGCATCCGGAATGCTCGGCTGGTCCAGCACGTAGTAACTGTGGTTATGGCGGTTCAGGTCGGCGCGCAGCGTGAAGGCGCGCACCAGCCAGTCCGGCGCCCCTTGGGGGGGCCGGCCGGCGGAAAACAGATCTGCTTGCATCGTGGAGGAGTAGGAACGGGGCCTTAGCTGAACAGGCGCAAGGCACGGGTGGAGCCGGCTGCGATCTCGGCCGATTCCATGGCGCTGTAGAAGGCGGCGACCTGTTCGGCGATATCGGCCAGGGCTTCATCGGAAAGGGGCTGGTCGCTGTCGTCGACGATCACGCCACCCAGGCGCTGCGCCAGCGAACGGGCGCAGGCCACCAGGGCGCCATAGCCGTCACGTGCCGGGGACACCCGCGGCACGTCCAGCAGCAGCGTCAGGCGGTCGGTGGTCTCGTCGGTCGGCGTGGCATTGGTGGAGAGAGCGAACAGTACTTCGCCCTCGCCGTCCTGCATCACCAGGAAGCCTTCGGTGCGACGGTCGAAGCCCTGACGGGTCAGCGCCGCCAGCAGCGTCGCCAGGCTCCACGGCGCGCCTTGCGAGCGCACATTCACCGACAGCTGGACATCATGGTCGGCGATGAACTGGTGCAGCGCCTGGGCGGTACGGATCACGTCGGGCATGTCCGGCAGTTCCGGTTCGCCCGAGAGCGAATCGGTCAGGTCACGCAGGCGCATGACCAGTTCCGAGTATTCGATTTCGTTGAGGGCATTGCTGCGGTTGGCCAGCTGCGCACCGGCCAGCAACGCGGTGTAGATGCCGCCATGGGCCACGGCTTCCCAGTCGCCCTCGGCGGTGCGGCCGATGAAGTGCACCGGCTTGTTGCCGACATGGCGCAGGTTCTGCAGCAGCGGCAGCAGCTTGTCGCCGCGCAGGGGGTTGTCCAGGGCGATGGGGATGTTGCAGTCGATGAGTTCATCGACCGGTAGCTCGCGGCGCGGCGCCAGGCGCGCCTGCATTTCGGGCGGCGGCGTGAAGGCGGGCGCGGCTTCGATCTGGTCTTCGGCACCGGCGATGACCTGGGCCACGGTCGATTGCGGGGCTTGCGCCAGGGCCTCGCCCAGCACCGCCTCGTCGGCGACGCGGGGCAGCTCGCCGGCCGGCGGCTCGCCCAGGAAGGGTTCACGCGGCTCGAACTCGGCCTGGTCCTGGTAAGCCTTCACCGGCGCCGGCACGGGCTTGCGCTCGGGAATATCGTAGAGGGAGGGCTCGGTGCGCTCGGCCGTTTCCTCGGCCAGGGCCGAGGGGCCGGCAGCGGCACGCTCGCCCTGCGGCGCGGCGAACACCGGTTCAATGGCCGAGGGCTCGTCCGGCGACATCAGCACATCGTCATGGGACGAAGAGAAGGCGCGCTCGACGGTCTTGCGCGCCTTGTGTTCCTGCCATTTGTTGTAGGAGATGACACCGACGACGAAGACGCCGCCGAGAATGATCAGGCTGGTCTGGAGATCCATCATCATGCTGCACGACCTTTCAGGCTATCTGGCTGGGGGGCGCCATCATGGGCGCCGCAGGGCATGGTCGGCTGGGAGAAGCTGCTCATCGAAGAAATCCGAATCCTATCAATCCAAGAAGGCCGACCGCGGCCGCCGGTACATGCGCGTCCGCCGCTGCCACGCTCGGCATTGCTGCGCCGCCATCGGCGTCGGCCAGGCAGGCGGACATCGGGCGCGTCGGACGGAAGGAGTACGGCAAGATCGCGGTCAAGATATTGTTATTTTTCCATGGCCCGTGGGGGCCGAGAATCGAAGCTACTGCGAACGCTGCGGCAAACGCAGCGCCGACCCGACACCGGCTGGGCAGACGCCCGGACCGGGCCGGTCGACAAGTTTTTCAGGGTACGGTCGCGCCCCCTGCTTGTCAAGCCGACAAAGACCTTGGCACTGCTAGCAAAAGGCATCCCGCACCCGACATCAGGCCGCCTGCTCGGCGCTGGAGAAGTTGGCGGCCGACTCCATGTCCACCGCCACGATGCGCGACACGCCCTGCTCCTGCATGGTCACCCCGATCAGCTGCTGCGCCATTTCCATGGCGATCTTGTTGTGGGAGATGAACAGGAACTGGGTATGGTCGGACATGCGCTTGACCATGTTGGCGAAGCGTTCGGTGTTGGCATCGTCCAGCGGCGCGTCGACCTCGTCGAGCAAGCAGAACGGCGCCGGGTTCAGCTGGAACATGGAAAACACCAGTGCGGTCGCCGTCAGTGCCTTCTCGCCACCCGAGAGCAGGTGGATGGTGGCGTTCTTCTTGCCCGGCGGCTGCGCCATGACCTGCACGCCGGAATCCAGGATCTCGTCGCCAGTCATGATGAGCTTGGCCTGGCCGCCCCCGAAGAGCACCGGGAACAGCTCCGAGAAGTGGTGATTGACCTTGTCGAAGGTGTCTTGCAGCAGGTCGCGGGTTTCCATGTCGATCTTGTGGATCGCATCCTGCAGGGTGGTAATGGCTTCGTTCAGGTCGGCATGCTGCGCATCCAGGAAGTGCTTGCGCTCGGAAGCCGTGGCCAGTTCATCCAGCGCGGCCAGGTTGACCGCACCCAGTGCCGCGATGGCATTGGTCAGGCGGGTCACTTCGCCTTGCAGGTAGGACGGGCGCATGTCGCTGGTCAGTTTCTCCGACAGCGCGGCCTCGTCAGCCTGGGTCTGGGCCAGGGCTTCGGAGAACTGTTCCTGGTTCAGGCGCGCGGCCTGTTCCTTCAGCTGCAGTTCGGTGATGCGGTCGCGCTGCGGCTGCAGGCTGCGTTCGGCCTGCATGCGGCTTTCTTCATGCGAGCGTAATTGCTGGGACAGCTGGTCCAGTTCGTGACGGGCATCGGCCAGTGCGCGTTCCTGCTCGCTGCGACGGTCCAGCAACTCCTGCAGGCCGGCCTGGGCGGCCTGGTCGTCCAGGCTTTCCAGCTCCAGCGAGCCTTGCTGCATGCTGGCGAACAATTGCGCCGCCTGTTCCAGGGCGGTGGCGATACCGCGCTTCAATTCCTCGATCTTGTTGCGATGCGACTTCTCGGCGAACTCGGTCTCCTGGGCCGCACGCTCCAGCTCGCGCAGGCGGGTGCGGGCGTCGTTGAGCTGCTGCTCCTTGTTGAGGTAATCGGTCTGGCCGTTTTCGTGCTGCTCCTGCAGCTCGGCCAGTTCGATATCGAGTTCCTCGAAGCGCGCCTCGGATTCGGCCTGGACCTGCTGCTGCTCGGCTTCCTGCATGCCGATTTCTTCCAGGTCGGTGGCGATCTGGGTGCTGCGCTGGTTGAAGCGCTCCTGCACCTCGGCCAGCTTCATTACCTCGATCTGCAGGCTATGCGCCGACTGGGTCAGCGAATTGACGCGCTGGCGCAGTTCCTGCAGGCGCTGCGAGGCGCCCGACAGAGCGGCCTCGGCGCGCACGGCGCGGCCCTTGGCTTCCTCGGCCAGCATGGACTGGGCGCGCTGCTGCTTGGTGATGTTCTCGATTTCCTGCTGGCGCGCCAGCATGCCGTCCTGCTCCGAATCGGAGGCATAGAAACGTACGCTGGAATTGCTCACCACATGGCCCTGACGGGTCACGAAGAGGCCACCCAGCGGCAGCTTCGAACGTTCGGCAAAGGCGGTAGCCGTGTCGTCGGCGATGTAGATGTGGTTGAGCCAGTCGTTCATCAGGGCGCGCAGGCCCGGATCGTTCAGCTGCAGCAGGCCCACGAAGGGCTTCAGACCGGCGACCGGCTGCGCGTCCGGCTGGGCCAGCCCGGCATTGGGGGCGTACAGCGCCAGCTTGGCCGGCGGTGCATCGCTGAAGAAGGCCTTGGCCCAGTCCAGGTTGGACATTTCCAGGGCCGACATGCGCTCGCGCAGCACCGCTTCCAGCGCGGTCTCCCAGCCGGATTCGATGTGCAGCTTCTGCCACAGGCGCGGCAGTTCGGCCAGGCCGTGCTTTTCCAGCCAGGGCTGGACCTTGCCTTGCGCCTGCACGCTTTCCTGCAATTGCTTCAGGGCGCTCAGGCGTGCTTCCAGCTGGGCGTTGGCCGAGGTTTCCTTGCTCACCAGTTCCTGGGCAGTGCGGCGCTCTTCTTCCAGGCGCGGCAACTGCTCCTGCGCCTCTTCCAGATACATGCTGGCCTCTTCCAGCGAGGCCTGCTTCTCTTCCAGCTGCATGCGCAGGTTGGACAGGTGCGTCTCGTCGGGCAGGGCCATGCCATTCTTTTCCTGCATCAGCCGCTCGCGGCGCACCGCAAGGCCGGAGAGGATGTTGGAGGCATTGCGCTGATGCGTCGATTGCAGCTCGATCTGCTGCTGCACCTGCATGATCTTGCCGCGCGATTCGGTGGTCTTCAGCTGCGACTCGCGCCAGGCGGCTTCCAGCGAGGGCAGGCGGTCGCTGCTGTCCTGCACGGCGTGCTGGGCCTGCTCCACGCGCATGCCGAATTCTTCCAGCTGGATTTCGGCCTCGGCCAATTCTTCCTGCTGCTGCGTGCCCTGGCGCTGCCACTGGTCACGCTGCGCGCCCAGGGAGTTCAACTGGGCCTGCAGGCGGTTGCGCGATTCGATGACGAACTTGATCTGCGCTTCCAGGCTGCCGATCTCGGAGTTGGTCTGGTACAGATGACCCTGCGCCTGGTGCAGGCGGTCGCCGGCGCCATAGTGGGCCTGGCGCATGTGCTCCAGTTCGGTCTCGACGTGGCGCAGCTTGGCGGTCTGCTCTTCCAGGTCGATCTGGGCGCGTTCGATTTCCTTGAAGAACTTTTCCTGCTCGGCCTTGGCTTCGTTCTTGCGCAGCAGCCACAGCAGCTTCTGCTTTTCTTCCTGATCGTTCTGCAGCTCATGGAATTTCTTGGCCACGGCGGCCTGGGCTTCCAGCTTTTCCAGGTTGGCGTTGAGCTCGCGCAGGATGTCTTCCAGGCGGGTCAGGTTTTCGGTGGTGTCGTGCAGGCGGTTCTCGGTCTCGCGGCGGCGCTCCTTGTACTTGGAGACGCCGGCGGCTTCTTCCAGGAAGATGCGCAGCTCTTCGGGACGCGCTTCGATGATGCGCGAGATCATGCCCTGACCGATGATGGCGTAGGCGCGCGGGCCCAGGCCGGTACCGAGGAAGATGTCCTGGATGTCGCGGCGACGCACCGACTGGTTGTTGATGTAGTAGGACGAAGTACCGTCGCGGGTCAGGGTGCGCTTGACGGCGATCTCGGCGTATTGCCCCCACTGGCCGGCAGCCTTGCCGGCGGAATTGTCGAACACCAGTTCGACCGAGGCGCGCCCGGCCGGCTTGCGGTGGGTGGAGCCGTTGAAGATGACGTCCTGCATCGACTCGCCGCGCAGTTCCGAAGCCTTGGACTCGCCCAGCACCCAGCGCACGGCGTCGATGATGTTGGATTTGCCGCAGCCGTTGGGTCCGACCACGCCTACCAGCTGCCCCGGAACCTGGAAATGCGTAGGCTCGACGAAGGACTTGAATCCAGATAATTTGATGGAAGTTAGACGCACGTTATCGACAAATTAGAACAATTGAGGGAAAGCGGGAATTTTGCTTCCGGGAAGGCCGGTATCATAACATCGCCAGCCCCCGCCACGGCCAAAAACGGCCCTCCTCCGAGCCCTGGCCGGCGCTGTCGCCGCCCCTTCCTCGCCCAATGAAAAACGCTGCGCCGACTTGCATTGGCACAGCGTCAAGCACTACCTACGGCGGCGGCAAGGATCAGAAGGTTTCCCAGTCGCCATCATCGCCGGTGGGCGCCGGCTTCTTCCCGGCGGCCGGCTTGGCCACCGGCATGGCCAGCGCAGCTGCCTTGACGGGGGCTGCCGGGTTCGCCGGAGCGGCCGCCTTCGGCGTCAGCTTCGGGGTCGGCTTGAAGGCCGGAGCGGACGCCGGCTTGGCCGCCATTGCCGGGACCGGGCGCGCAGCAGCTTCCGCGGCGGAGGCCTCGCCTTCGACCTGGAAGGTGGCCACGGCCGCCTTCAGGCGTCGCGCCTGCTCTTCCAGCGAGCCGGCTGCTGCGGCGGCTTCCTCGACCAGAGCCGCATTCTGCTGGGTCACCTGGTCCATCTCGCCAATGGCCAGGTTGACCTGTTCGATGCCGCGGCGCTGCTCTTCGGAAGCGGCCGAGATTTCACTGACGATATCGGTCAGGCGATGCACCGCCGAGACCACCTCGCCCATGGTTTCACCGGCGCGGGCCACCTGGTCGGAGCCACTGCCCACGCGCTGCACCGAATCCTCGATCAGGGCCTTGATTTCCTTGGCGGCCTGGGCGCTACGCTGGGCCAGCGAGCGCACCTCGGAGGCCACCACCGCAAAGCCGCGGCCCTGCTCGCCGGCCCGGGCCGCCTCGACCGCGGCATTCAGGGCCAGGATATTGGTCTGGAAGGCAATGCCATCGATGACGCCGATGATGTCCGAAATCTTGCGCGAACTTTCAGTAATCCCTTCCATGGTCTGCACTACCTGCCCCACGACCTCGCCCCCGCGCTGGGCGATTTCCGAAGCGTTGTTGGCCAGTTGCCCGGCCTGGCGGGCGTTGTCGGCGTTCTGCTTCACGGTGGCGGTCAGCGAATCCATGTTGGACGCGGTGGTCGCCAGTGAACCAGCCTGCTCTTCGGTACGCGAAGACAGGTCCAGGTTGCCGGCCGCGATCTCGTGCGCACCGACGTCGATGGCATCGGTGCCCTGGCGGATGCCCTTGATCACCCCGGCCAGGCGTTCGCGCATGGTCGCCATCTCGTAGAGCAGGCTGCGCTGGTCACCGGGCCGGGTATCGACCTTCACGGTCAGGTCGCCGTTGGCGATGCGGGTGGCGATGGCCACCGCATAGGCCGGCTCGCCGCCCAGGCTGCCGGTGATGCGGCGGATGATGGCCAGCATCATCACCGACACCACCACCCCCACCACCAGCAGGATGCCCATCAGCCTGAGCAGGTCGCTGCGGAACTGTGCCTGTACGTCGCTCAGGAACACGCCGGTGACGATGAACCAGTCCCAGGTCTTGTTGTGCACGACATAGCTCATCTTGGGAGTGCGGTTGCTGTCATCGGTACCGGGCAGGCGCCCCATGTACTGGACGAATCCTTGCTGCTTTTCCTGGCCGACCTTCATCATCTCGACGTAATAGGCCTTGCCCTCGGAATCCTTGCGATCGGCCACGTTCTTGCCGATCATGGCCTTGTTGGAGGGCAACATCAACACCACCGGCCTGGAATCGAAGATGAACAGGTAGTTGTCGCCGTCGTAACGCATGGCGCCGATGCGCTCCAGCGCGCTTTTCTGCGCCTCTTCCTTGGAGAGCTTGCCAGCGGCGACATCGGCCACATAGCTGTTGACCACCCCATTGGCGGCCTCCACCACGCGGCGCAGACCATCCTTGCGTTCGTCCATCATGTTTTCACGGGCGCTGAAGGCCGACCAGGCGGCCAGCAGCAACAGACCTACCCACATCACGACCAGCGCAGACAGTAGCTGCGCCTTTAGGCTTTTCATTCTTGTTCTCCGGGGTTCAGTGCCAGCCTTGTGAGCCGGCCAGTTTTGGCGAGCGCCCACAATACCCCCGAAAGCTTGCTGACAATCCGCTGAATACACCCGCTACGCAGGCCTGATTTTCGGGATTGCACATTTCATAACGTGGCCGCGACATGGACTGAACACCTGCGCAGCCCGCTTTCCGGCAACCCGAGCTCTTGTCTCTCATGCATGTCATCGTATCAATTCGCCAGGCGACCATCGGCGCGGCAATGACGGTATAATCGCAAGCTTTCCCAGCCCTTTGCCGTGGCCGTCCTTCCTGCCTGATGATCGCGTTCTCGCTGATGATCCGGCCAGTTGCCGGCCCGGGCAGCTTTACTCCAGCCCCAGCGACGTGAATCCCCTACTCGACCAACTGCAGCCCTATCCCTTCGAAAAGCTCAAGAAGCTCTTCGCCGGCATCACGCCCGATCCGGCCTATCGTCCGATCAGCCTGGGTATCGGCGAGCCCAAGCATCCGACACCGGAATTCATCAAGCGCGCGCTGACCGACAACCTGGCCGGCCTGGCTTCCTACCCGGCCACGCTGGGCAGCGATGCCCTGCGCGGCGCGATTGCCGACTGGCTGCAGAATCGCTATGGCATCCCGCGCCCTGATCCGGCCACCGAAATCCTGCCGGTCAATGGTTCGCGTGAGGCACTGTTCTCGCTGACGCAGACCGTGATCGACCCCACCAGGCCTGGCGCGCTGGTGATGTGCCCCAACCCGTTCTACCAGATCTACGAAGGCTCGGCCTACCTGGCCGGCGCCCAGCCGTACTTCGTCAATTCCGACCCGACGCGCAACTTTGCACCGGACTTCAGCCAGGTGCCGCAGGAGGTGTGGGAGCGCGTGCAGCTGCTCTTCGTCTGCTCGCCCGGCAACCCCACGGGCGCGGTGCTGACGCTGGAAGACTGGAAGGAACTGTTCGCCCTGTCGGATCGCTATGGCTTCGTGATCGCTTCCGACGAGTGCTATTCGGAAATCTACTTCAAGCAGGAGCCGCCGCTGGGTGGCCTGGAAGCCGCCCGCAAGCTGGGCCGCGACTACCGCAACCTGATCGCGTTTTCCAGCCTGTCCAAGCGCTCCAACGTGCCGGGCATGCGCTCGGGCTTCGTGGCCGGCGATGCGGCGATCCTGAAGAAATTCCTGCTCTACCGCACCTACCATGGCGGCGCCATGAGCCCGGTGATCCAGGCAGCGTCGGTAGAGGCCTGGAAGGACGAGACCCACGTCCAGGACAACATCGCCAAGTACGTCACCAAGTTCTCGCAGGTCACCCCGCTGTTGCAGGAAGTGCTGGACGTCGCGCTGCCGGACGCGGCCTTCTACCTCTGGGCGAAGGTCGACAAGCTGGTCGCCATCAGCGACACCGAATTCGCCCGTCGCCTGTACGCCGAATATAATGTCACGGTGCTGCCCGGCAGCTACCTGGCGCGCGAGGCGCATGGCGTCAATCCGGGCGCCGGTCGCATCCGCATGGCGCTGGTGGCCGAAGTCGAGGAATGCCTGGAGGCGGCGCAACGCATCGTCGCCTTTACCAAGAAACTCGCCGGCCAGGGCTAAAAGCCCGCCGACAAGCGAGACCAATACCCCTTTCACCCAACCGTTCATAGATACCAACATGACACAGTCCATTCAGCAAATCATCGATCAGGCGTGGGAAGACCGCGCCAGCCTGTCCCCCAAGAGCGCTCCGGCCGACATCCGCAATGCAGTCGCCGAAGTGATCGCAGGCCTGAACGATGGCACCCTGCGCGTCGCCAACCGTCAAGGCGTCGGCCAGTGGGAAGTCAACCAATGGGTGAAGAAGGCCATCCTGCTGTCGTTCCGCCTGGAAGACAACGTGCCGATGTCGGCCGGTACCGGCTACCCGCAGTTCTACGACAAGGTGCCCACCAAGTTCGCCAACTACACCGCCGAAGATTTCGCCAAGGGTGGCTTCCGCGTGGTGCCGCCTGCTGTGGCCCGTCACGGTTCCTTCATCGGCCGCAACGTGGTGCTGATGCCCTCCTACGTCAACATCGGCGCCTATGTCGATGAAGGCACGATGGTCGACACCTGGGCCACCGTCGGCTCGGCTGCGCAGATCGGCAAGAACGTTCACCTGTCCGGCGGTGTCGGCATCGGCGGCGTGCTGGAGCCGGTGCAGGCCGGTCCGGTCATCATCGAAGACAACTGCTTCATCGGTGCCCGTTCGGAAGTGGTCGAAGGCGTCATCATCGAAGAAAACTCGGTGCTGTCCATGGGCGTGTACATCGGCCAGTCCACCAAGATCTACGATCGTGAAACCGGTGAAGTGCATTACGGCCGCGTGCCGGCCGGTTCCGTGGTGGTACCGGGCAACCTGCCCTCCAAGGATGGCAAGTACAGCCTGTACGCCGCGATCATCGTCAAGAAGGTCGATGCCCAGACCCGTTCCAAGACTTCCATCAACGAACTGCTGCGCGGCGAGTAATCCCGCCTTGCGGCTTCATTGAAGTCCTGCATCACCACGCGCCGCGCCGGTCGTCTCGTACACCGGCGCGGCGTCGTGTTCTAGTGGCCCCGATTGCAAAGCGCGAGAACGAGCATGAGCGACAAGATCACCCTCTACGGCATCCCCAACTGCGACACCGTCAAGAAGGCCCGCGTGTGGCTGGACGAGCAAGGGATCGCCTTCCATTTCCACGATTTCAAGAAGGCCGGCCTGGAGGCCGCACAGGTGCAAGCCTGGTTGAAGGACGTGGAGCGCGACGTGCTGGTCAACCGCAAGGGGACCACCTGGCGCGCCCTGCCCGACGAACGCAAGGCCGCCATCACCGATGACGCTGCCGCAGTTGCACTCATGGTGGAAAACCCCTCGGTGGTGAAGCGCCCGGTGCTCTTCGATGGCAAGCACTATCACGTCGGCTTCAAGGCCGATCAGTATCAACACATTTTCGAGAAATGATCATGAGCAAGACGCTGGCCCTGACCCAGGAATTGATGTCCCTTTCTTCCGTCACCCCTGAAGACAAAGGCTGCCAGGCGCGGCTGGCCGAATTGCTCGCGCCTCTGGGCTTCGTCTGCGAGACCATCCAGTCCGGCGACGTCACCAACCTGTGGGCGCGCAAGGGAACAGCCCAGCCGCTGGTGGTCTTCGCCGGCCACACCGACGTGGTGCCCACCGGCCCGCTGGAGAAGTGGCAGTCGCATCCGTTCCAGCCGACCCTGCGCGAGGGCCGCCTGTATGGCCGTGGTGCCTCCGACATGAAGACCTCGATCGCCGCCATGGTGGTGGCCTGTGAGGAGTTCACCGCGGCCCATCCGGATCATCGGGGCTCAATCGGCTTCCTCATCACCAGCGATGAAGAAGGCCCGGCTATCGATGGCACCGTGGTGGTCTGCAATGCCCTGAAGGCACGTGGCGAGCAACTGGACTACTGCATCGTGGGTGAGCCGACCTCGGCCAAGACCCTGGGCGACATGATCAAGAACGGCCGCCGCGGCACCATGTCGGGCAAGCTGACGGTCAAGGGCATCCAGGGCCACATCGCCTATCCGCAACTGGCGCGCAACCCCATTCACCAGGCCGCGCCGGCGCTGGCCGAGCTGGTCGCCGAGCAGTGGGATGCGGGCAATGAATACTACCTGCCGACATCCTGGCAGGTCTCCAACATCCATGGCGGCACCGGTGCCTCCAATGTGATCCCGGGTGAAGTGGTGATCGACTTCAATTTCCGCTTCTCCACCGCCAGCACCGTGGAAGGCCTGCAGCAGCGCGTGCACGCCATCCTGGACAAGCATGGCCTGGAATACGACCTGAAGTGGACGGTCGGCGGCCTGCCCTTCCTGACCCCGCGCGGCGACCTGTCGGATGCGCTGGCCAAGGCCATCAAGGACGAGACCGGGCTGGAGACCGAACTGTCGACCACCGGCGGCACCTCGGATGGCCGCTTCATCGCCCAGATCTGCCCGCAGGTGATCGAGTTCGGGCCGCCCAACGACAGCATCCACAAGATCGACGAGCACATCGAGGTGCGCTATATCGATCCCCTGAAGAACATCTACCGCAAGACGCTGGAAAACCTGCTGGCCTGAGTGCCCGGCATTGAAGAGAACATCATGACCCCCAACAATTTCTCCACCGTGCGCGACCTGCTGCGCTACGCCGTGACCCGTTTCAACACCGAACAACTGTTCTTCGGTCACGGCAGCAGCAATGCGCTGGACGAGGCAGCCTACCTGATCCTGCATACGCTGAAGCTGCCGCTGGACCAGCTCGATCCCTTCCTCGATGCGCGTCTGCTGCCCGAGGAAATTGCCTCCGTCATGCGCGTGATCGAGCGTCGCAGCAAGGACCGCGTGCCGGCCGCCTACATCACCAACGAAGCCTGGCTGGGTGCCTATCGCTTCTACGTCGATGAGCGCGTGATCGTACCGCGTTCCTTCATCGCCGAATTGATTCCGCAGCATTTCTCGCCGTGGATCCAGGACCCGGAAGCCATCGTGAATGCGCTGGACCTGTGCACCGGTTCGGGCTGTCTGCCGGTCTTGCTGGCCGACGCCTTCCCCCATGCGCAGATCGATGCCGTCGATATCTCCGCCGATGCCCTGGCGGTGGCGCGCAAGAACGTGGACGAGTACCAGCTGCAGGAGCGCATCATCCTGGTCGAGTCGGACCTCTACACCCAACTGCCGGCCCGCAAGTACGACCTGATCATCAGCAATCCGCCGTATGTGAATTCCGGTTCCATGGCCAAGCTGCCGCAGGAATACCTGCGCGAGCCGCAACTGGCGCTGGCCGGCGGCGAGGATGGCATGGACCTGGTGCGCAAGATCGTCGCTGGCGCCGCTGAACGTCTCACGCCCGAAGGCGTGCTGGTGGTCGAGATCGGCAACGAACGCGCCTTTGCCGAAGCCGCCTTCCCGGAACTGGAACTGACCTGGCTGACCACCAGCGCCGGTGACGACATGGTGTTCCTGGTCACGGCCGAACAACTGCAACTGGGCTGATGCCCTGAAGTCCGCCCTGCTCCACCGCGTTCCACTGATTGTGAATCACCGATGATCCGTTTCCAGCAAGTATCCCTCCAGCGCGGCGTCAAGCCGCTGCTGGAGAATGTCGACCTGACGCTCAACCCGGGCGACAAGATCGGCCTGATCGGCGCCAATGGCGCCGGCAAGTCCAGCCTGTTCGCCATGCTGCGTGGCGAATTGCACGCCGACCAAGGCAATATCGATTTCCCGGCACGCTGGCGCATGGCCTACGTGGCGCAGGAAACGCCGGCGCTGGACCGTCCGGCCATCGAATACGCCATCGATGGCGACGCCCACCTGCGCCAGCTGGAAGCCGATCTGGCCCGTGCCGAAGCGCAGCCCGATGACAAGCACGACGGCAACCACATCGCCGAACTGCACACCGCCCTGGCCGATGCCGACGCCTATACGGTGCGCTCGCGTGCCGAGCAGTTGCTGCTGGGCCTGGGCTTTTCGCTGGAACAGATGGCGCGGCCGGTGGCCAGCTTCTCGGGCGGCTGGCGCATGCGCCTGAACCTGGCACAGGCGCTGATGTGCCCGTCCGACCTGCTGCTGCTGGACGAACCGACCAACCACCTGGACCTGGATGCCATCATCTGGCTGGAAGACTGGTTGAAGCGCTACCCGGGCACCCTGCTGATCATTTCCCACGATCGCGATTTCCTGGATGGCGTGGTCAATGTCATCGTTCATATCGATGATCGCAAGCTCAAGCGTTATTCCGGCAACTACAGCGCCTTCGAGCGCCAGCGCGCGGCCCAGCTGGAACTGATGGCCGGCATGATCGAGAAGCAGCAGCGCCAGCGCGCCCACCTGCAATCCTTCATCGACCGCTTCAAGGCCAAGGCCACCAAGGCGCGCCAGGCGCAGAGCCGCATGAAGGCGCTCTCCAAGATGGAAGAACTGGCGCCGCTGCGCGCGGCGGCCGAATTCTCCTTCGAGTTCCGCGAACCGCTGTCGGCGCCCAACCCCTTGCTGGTGATGGAAAAGGTCAATGCCGGCTATCACATCGAGGGCAAGAACGGCGCGCCGGATGAAGACAAGATCATCGTGCATGGCATCGACTTTTCGCTGCAAAACGGCCAGCGCATCGGCCTGTTGGGCGTCAACGGCGCCGGCAAGTCCACGCTGATCAAGACGGTGGCAGGCGAGATCGATCCCTTGTCCGGCACGGCCCGCCTGGGCAAGGGGCTGGTGATCGGTTACTTTGCCCAGCACCAGGTGGAGATGCTGCGCCATGACGAATCGCCGCTGTGGCACCTGACGCGACTGGCGCCGGATGTGCGCGAGCAGGAGTTGCGCAACTTCCTGGGCAGCTTCAACTTCAACGGCACCATGGCCTCGTCCTCCATCGCGCCCTTCTCGGGCGGTGAAAAGGCGAGACTGGCGCTGGCGCTGATCGTCTGGCAGCGCCCCAACCTTTTGCTGCTGGACGAACCGACCAACCACCTCGACCTGGAAACCCGCGAAGCCCTGACCATGGCCCTGGCGCAGTTCGAAGGTACGCTGGTCCTGGTGTCCCACGATCGCCACCTGTTGCGTGCCACCACCGACCAGTTCCTGATCGTGGCCGAGGGCAAGCTGCAAGACTTCGACGGCGACCTGGACGACTACAAGGACTGGCTCTTCAAGACCAAGCTGGCCGCACGCAATGATGCGGCTGCCGCAGCGCCCCTGCCCACGGCCAGCCAGGTGGCGGACGCCGCTTCGTCGGCCAGCACCGTGGACCGCAAGGAGCAGAAGCGACTGGAAGCCGAGCAGCGCCAGAAGATGTCGGCGCTGAAGAAGCCCATTGAGACGCGCATCAAGCGGCTGGACGAACAGATCGCCAAGCTCAATGCGCGCAAGGCTGACATCGATGCGCGGCTGGGAAGTGCCGATATCTACGATGCGGCCAACAAGGAAGAACTGAAGACGCTCATCACTGACCAGGCCTATTGCAGCAAGGAGCTCGAACAGTTGGAGAACGAGTGGCTGGAGCAGCAGGAAGCGCTGGAGCAACTGCAGGCCTGATGCCGCCTGGCTGGGGGCCGGCATAAGCTTTCTACATCAAAGTCTTAAGCCTGCCCTTGCAGTTCGGCAAAACGAAGGCATCATGGCGACCTGGCTGCATTTTCGTGGCGATTGTTTTCGAAAGGAAATCGACAAATGAACAAGAACATCAAGCAATGGCTGCTGGCTGGCGTTGGCGCTGCACTGCTGGCCTCTTCCCTGAGCGTTTCCGCAGCTGACCTGCTGCAATCGGTCAAGAGCAGCGGCACCCTGAAAGTGGCGCTGGAAGGCAACTATCCGCCGTTCAACTTCAAGGACGCCAAGACGGGCGAGCTGACCGGCTTCGAGGTCGACGTGGCCAAGCTGCTGGCGGCCAAGCTGGGCGTGAAACCCGTCTTCACCACCACCGAATGGAGCGGCATCCTGGCAGGCCTGGGCGCGGGCAAGTATGACGTCATCATCAACCAGGTGGGCATTACCGACGAACGCCAGAAGGCCTTCGACTTTTCCGACCCCTACACCCTCTCCAGCGCCCAGTTGATCGTGCGCAAGGATGAAAAGCGCGAATTCAAGAGCCTGGACGACCTGAAGGGCAAGAAGCTCGGCCTGGGCCAGGGCACCAACTTCGAACAGAAGGCCAAGGCCGTGCCGGGCATCGACGTGCGCACCTATCCGGGTTCGCCGGAATACCTGGCTGACCTGGCCGCTGGTCGCATCGACGCCGCCTTGAACGACAGCCTCCTGGTCGGCTACATCCTGAAGTCGACCAACCTGCCCTTGAAGGCCGGCAGCCCCATCGGCACCGTCGACAAGATCGGCATTCCCTTCCGCAAGGGCAACCCGGAATTCAAGGCCGCGCTGAACAAGGCCCTGGCCGACATCAAGGCCGATGGCAGCTTCAAGGCCGCTTCCGAGAAGTGGTTCGGCATTGACGTAAGCCAGCCGCCGAAAGCACAATAAGGCGCGCTCACCGGCGCCCCATGCCGACCGGCACTGACCGGGCGGACCGACTTATCCCCGCATTGCGGGGATAATTTTTTATATCGAATGCCTATGGAAATCCTGGAACTGCTACAGCAAGCCGCCCCCACCCTGGCCAAGGGCGTGGGCTATACCCTGCTTTTTGCACTGGCGTCCATGGTGGGCGGACTGGTGCTGGGTTTCGTGCTGGCCGTGGCGCGCATCGTTCCCTGGCGCCCGATCCACTGGCCGGCTGCGCTCTACGTCAGCATGATGCGCGGCACGCCCTTGCTGGTGCAGATCTTCGTGGTGTATTACGGCCTGCCGGGGATCGGCATCGAGTTCTCGCCGCTGACGGCCGGCGTCCTGACCCTGAGCCTGAACGCCGGGGCTTACCTGTCGGAAAGCCTGCGCGGTGCCATCCTGGGCGTTACCCGAGGTCAGTGGAACGCCTCCTACAGCGTCGGGCTGACCTATTTCCAGACCTTGCGCTACATCATCGTGCCGCAGGCGGTGCGCATCGCCGTCCCCTCGATGAGCAACACCCTGATCAGCCTGATCAAGGATACCTCGCTGGTTTCCGTCATTACCGTCACGGAACTGATGCTGGCCACCAAGGAAGTGATTGCCGTGACCTTCCGCCCGCTTCCGCTCTATCTGGCGGCAGCGGCGATCTACTGGATGCTCAGCCTGTGTTTCGAGGCCCTGCAACATCGTCTGGAAAAGAAACTGGGCAAGGCGCACCAGATATAGGTCGAGCAAGACCTTGCGCAGACGCAGCCATCACTGCGGTTAGTGAACGTGAAAAAGCCCGAATGTTGTGCATCCGGGCTTTTCGCATTTCTGGATCGGGGCGGGAATCTTTCCGTGCCGACGACATCCATGAATCAGTAATCAGCGCTAGCGTTTGACGCGGTAGATGTCCTGACCGACTTCGTTGATCTGGCGCCGCAGTTCACGCCGTTCATCGGCGCTGAGCTTGCCGTTGCGGCGCTGATCCTGATCGCTGGCGATCTGGTTGCGGTGATCCTGCGGGTTGAAATCACCCGCGTGCTGACGGAAGTCGCCCGGCTGCCCCGGCATCGGCCGGCCACCCTGTGGTGGGGCTGCCGACGCGGCCGCTCCCACACCGAGCGCCAGCATCACTGCCAGACATAGCTTGTTGACGACTGCAATCTTCATAATGTGCGTATTTTCCGAGGACAGAGAATCAAAAGGGAAAGCCCTGACGACATGGCTTTCTTGCCTGATTCCAGTGTAGGCCGCAGGCCGCGATGGTATAAGATGATTAAGGTAAGGTATGTAACAGTTTGTAATGGATCATCCGCCCCGACTTGCTCAAAATCGCCAAGACGCTACCATAGGCAACATGAATACAACTACTGGCAACAATAGTAATACGACAACATCCGCCAATCAATTCAAAGTATTGGTGGTGGATGACGATATCCGTCTGCGCGACCTGCTGCGTCGCTATCTGACCGAACAGGGTTTCAACGTGGTCACGGCCGAAAACGCCCAGGCCATGAACAAGCTATGGATCCGTGAGCGCTACGATCTGCTGGTGCTGGACCTGATGCTGCCCGGCGAAGATGGCCTGGCGATCTGCCGCCGCCTGCGCGGCGCCGGCGACCAGACCCCGATCATCATGCTCACCGCCAAGGGCGAGGACGTGGACCGCATCATCGGCCTGGAAATGGGTGCCGACGACTACCTGCCCAAGCCGTTCAATCCGCGTGAGCTGGTGGCCCGCATCAACGCGGTGCTGCGCCGCAAGGGCCCGGACGAACTGCCGGGTGCGCCTTCGGAGACGCCGGAAACCTTCGAATTTGGCGATTTCATCCTTGATCTGGGGACCCGTACCCTGAAAAAGAACGGCGAAACGATTTCCCTCACCACCGGCGAATTCTCGGTACTGAAGGTCTTTGCCCGTAACGCCCGCCAGCCGCTGTCGCGTGAAAAACTGATGGAAATGGCGCGCGGTCGCGAATATGAAGTCTTCGATCGCAGCCTGGACGTGCAGATTTCCCGCCTGCGCAAGCTGATCGAGCCGGATCCGGCCAATCCCTTGTACATCCAGACCGTCTGGGGCTTGGGCTATGTCTTCATCCCGGAAGGGAAACCGCGCTGATCGCCCGCTTCACCCCTGACCTGCAGGCCGTTTGCCGATGAAAGCCCGACCCCAATCAGGATGGTTCAGCAACGGCCTGTTCTGGCGTACTTTCTTCCTCCTGACCTTCCTGATCACCGCCAGCATGGTGGCCTGGGTGGCCAGTTTCCGCATGGTCGAACGCGGCCCGCGTGCGGAGCAGCTGGCCGCCCAGATCGTCTCGGTCGTGACCATCACCCGCGCTGCGCTGACCCACTCGGCGCCGGAGATGCGACGCGAACTCCTGTTCGACCTGGCCAGCAATGAAGGTATCCGCATCTATCCGCTGGAAAAGACCGACCGTATCGTCCCGCCGGAAGACTCACCCATCGTCCCCGAACTGGAGTACTACGTGCGCCAGTCGCTGGATGAGAACACCACCTTCGCCTCCAGCGTGAACGACGTCGAAGGGTTCTGGATCAGCTTCAACATCGATGACGACCAGTACTGGCTGATGCTCGACCGTGGCCGCCTGGATCGCACCTCCAGCCTGCAATGGCTGGGCTGGGGCTCGATTGCACTGTTCCTGTCGCTGATCGGCGCGGTCTTCATCTCGACCCTGATCAACCAGCCGCTGGCGCGCCTGACGGCTGCGGCCCGCGCCATCGCCAAGGGGCGGCAACCAGAGCCGCTACCCGAGTCCGGACCGACCGAGATCGAGGAAGCCAACCGCAGCTTCAACCAGATGGTGGCCGACCTCAATCGCATCGAGTCCGACCGGGCCCTGATCCTGGCCGGCATCTCGCACGACCTGCGCACCCCGCTGGCGCGCATGCAGCTGGAAGTGGAGATGGCCAACCTCTCCGACGAATCGCGCGATGGCATGCATTCGGATCTGGCGCAGATGGATAGCATCATCGGGCAGTTCCTCGACTATGCCAAACCCTTCGACACCAGCAATCTGGAAACCATCGACCTGGCCAGCCTGCTGGAAGACGTTGCCAGCAACTCCGGCAGGCTGTCCGACGTGAAGATCACCGCCCAGATCACCCCGGCCACCGAAGTCGCCGGCAATGGCACCGAGCTGGCGCGGGTCTTCAGCAACCTGGTGGAAAATGCCCGCCGCTACGGCAAGACGCCGGGCACCGATTGTGCGGAGATCCATCTGCGCAGTCGCATCGAGGGGCATCACGTAGTGGTGGATGTGTTCGATCATGGCCCGGGCGTGCCGGAGAATGAATGCGAGCGTCTGCTGCGCCCATTTACGCGGCTCGATACCGCGCGCGGACAGGCCAACGGTTCCGGACTGGGCCTGGCGATCGTCAACCGCATCGTGCTCAAGCACAATGGCAAGCTGAGCTTGAAGGGTCATGAAGAGACCCGTGGCGGCCTGCTCGTGCAGATCACGCTGCCGCTGAAGGGGCATCGTCGCCATGCGTGAGCGCGCCGGGCTGGCCAGCATGATGCTGCTGGCCGGTAGCGCCCTGCTCCCTGCCCTGGCACCGGCCCAGAGCTATGCCGATCGCAACCTGAGCCTGCCGCAGGGCGGCTCGGAAAACCGCCGCCCCATCATCATCGTATCGCCCGTCACACCGGCAGCGCCCTCGCCCGTAGCACCGGCCGCCGCCAGGAACGGCCCCAGCGGCGCCTACGCGTCGGACGCAGCAGGTCCCGACATCCGCGCCCGCAATGCCGACTATCTCACGCAGTTCAAGGTAGTGGGTCAGATCCCGCCGGGCGCCACCATCAGCAAGGTCAGCTGGCGCTACACGGTAGCGCGCAAGCCGGCCGGCTTTGAAGCCCGTCTCTGCTGGAAGGATGCGGCCCTGTGCTGGGATGTCAGCCATGCCGACAGCGGCAGCACCGACTTCTTCAACGGGCGCGATGCCAGCCTGCCTTTCCAGCTCTACTACGGCGTACGCGGCAGCACGCGCACCGGCGAAGCGCCGGTCAAGGGCGAGGTCAACCAGGTCATCGTGACCTTCGATATTCCCCGCTGAGCGCTGCCTTATCGGCCTGGGCAAGCGACTCAGGCCGCCAGATCGTCGATCTCGCGTGCCTTCTGCAGGGCATCGTCGATGCGTTCCACCGCAATCACCTTCAAGCCCTCGATAGGCTGCTTGGGTGCGTTGGCCTTGGGAATGACGGCGATCGAAAAGCCCAGCTTGGCGGCCTCGCGCAAGCGTTCCTGACCGCGCGGTGCCGGACGGATTTCGCCGGCCAGCCCTACCTCGCCAAAGACCACCAGGCCCCGTGGCAGGGGTTTGTTGCGCATCGATGAATTGATCGCCAGCAGCACCGCCAGATCGGCCGCGGGCTCCGTAATCTTCACTCCACCCACAGCATTGATGAACACATCCTGGTCAAACGCTGCAACTCCCGCATGACGATGCAGCACGGCCAGCAACATGGCCAGCCGGTTCTGCTCCAGGCCCACCGAGAGACGGCGAGCGTTGGGCACATGCGAACTGTCGACCAGGGCCTGGATTTCCACCAACAGTGGACGTGTACCTTCCTGGGTCACCATGACGCAGGAGCCAGGCACCTGATTCTCGTGCTGCGAGAGGAACAGGGCAGACGGGTTGGACACGCCCTTCAAGCCCTTCTCCGTCATCGCGAACACGCCCAGTTCGTTGACCGCGCCGAAGCGATTCTTGAAGGCACGCACCAGGCGGAAACTGGAATGGGTATCGCCCTCGAAATACAGCACCGTATCCACGATGTGTTCCAGCACGCGGGGGCCGGCCAGTGCACCTTCCTTGGTCACGTGGCCAACCATGATGATGGTGATGCCGGAGGTCTTGGCAACCCGCGTCAACTGCGCCGCGCATTCGCGCACCTGCGCAACCGAGCCGGGCGCCGACGTCAATGCATCCGAATACACGGTCTGGATGGAGTCGATCACGGCCACTTCCGGCTTGTGTTCGGCCAGGGTGGCGAGGATCTTTTCGAGCTGGATCTCGGCCTGCAGTTGCAGTTCGCGCGCATCCACCGCCAGCCGCTTGGCGCGCAGGGCAATCTGCGAGCCGGATTCTTCTCCGCTGACGTAGAGCACCTTCTTCAGCTTGGAGATATTGGCCAGCGCCTGCAGCAGCAGGGTCGACTTGCCGATGCCGGGATCGCCACCGATCAGGGCCACCCCACCCGGCACCAGGCCGCCGCCCAGCACCCGGTCGAATTCCTCGATACCAGTGCCGAAACGTGGCACGTCGATGGCCTCGATGTCGGCCAGGCTGAGCACCGGGGCTGTCTGCGCCAGGCTTTGCGGCGTCGAGGAATAACGGTTGCCACCAGCCGGCTCCACCAGGGTCTCGACCAGGGTGTTCCACTGTCCGCAGGACGGGCACTGGCCGGCCCATTTGTTGCTGATCCCGCCGCATTCCGTGCAGGTGTAGTTGGTCTTGAGCTTCGCCATTGTCGCCTTACTGTTCCTTATTGCGTCCCGGGCACCCGTCTTGGCTTTTTCCCGGTCTGTTTCCAGTCTATTCCCGGCCTGTTCCCGGCTTACTCCACTTCGCGCACGGCCACGCGTGGGGCCAGCGCGCACATCAACTCGTAACCGATGGTGCCGGCAGAAAACGCCACCTCGTCGATGGGCAGGCCTTGCCCCCACAGCTCGACATGGCTGCCCACGCCTGCACCGGGGATAGCGGTCAGGTCGACTTCCAGCATATCCATCGATACCCGGCCCACGGTGGTCGTCTTCACGCCATCGACCAGTACCGGGGTCCCGGTGGGCGCATGACGCGGATAGCCGTCGGCATAACCGCAGGCCACCACGCCCAGCCTCATCGGCTTGTCGGCCACGAAGCGGCTGCCGTAGCCGACCGCCTCGCCGGGCTGGACATCCTGTACGCCGATGATCCGGCTTTCCAGCGTCATGGCTGCGCGCAGTCCGAAATCGGCCGCCGTGCCGCCACCCGGGGTACCGCCATAGAGCATGACGCCCGGGCGAATCCAGTCATGCGCGAGTTCGCCATGCATCAGGTCGGCCGCCGAATTGCACAGGCTCCTGGCACCGGCCAGGCCCTCCGTGGCCGCCTGGAAGCGCCGCACCTGTTCCTTCAGCGGCAGCGCCGGGTTACCGGCGTCGTCGGCATTGGCGAAGTGGGTCATCATGGTGATGCTGCGCACCCCGGCGATCTTCTGCAGGCGTGCATAGGCAGCGCGGAAGACGTCGGGCTGGAAACCCAGACGGTTCATGCCGCTGTTCATCTTCAGGTGGACATGCCAGTTGGCTTCACCCGCGTAGGCCTCCAGCAAGGTGATCTGTTCTTCGCAGTGGACGGCGAACTGGATGTCGTGACGCGCCAGCACCGGCAGGTCATCGGCATCGAAAAAGCCTTCCAGCAGCAGGACGGGCTTGGTCCAGCCGAGTTCGCGCAGGCGCACCGCATAGTCGGGTTCCACCAGTGCCAGGCCATCGGCGGCTGCAAATCCGCGCATGACGCGCTCCAGTCCGTGACCATAGCCATTGGCCTTCACGACGCCCCAGACCTTGGCCCCGGGAGCATGGGCGCGGGCAACGGCCAGATTGTGTTGAAGAGCGGAAAGGCTGATGGAGGCAACGATCGGTCTTGGCATGATGTCGGGGTAGGCTGATGACGGTGGGCAAATGACAGGCAACGCATGCGGCGAGGCGACAGGCCCGCCAGGGGCCTGCTTCTCGCGCTTGGCCCGGAAGTTTTTGCCTGGCGCGGAACAAGCGGGCATTTTACCGGACGAACATCTTTCTGGTTTGACTTATGACGGAGAGCTCATGGTTTCATGGTATAAAGCTAGCCGGACATCATTTGTTATACATCTTGGACAGGGATGAATCGCGGTTTCTATACCATCATGGCGGCGCAGTTCTTTTCGTCGCTCGCCGATAACGCGCTGCTGATCGCCGCCATCGCCCTACTTGCCGAAATGCATTCGCCAGCGTGGATGACCCCGCTGCTGAAGCTGTTCTTCGTGCTTTCCTACGTGCTGCTGGCGGCTTTCGTGGGCGCCTTTGCCGACGCCTTCCCGAAAGGCAAGGTCATGTTGATCACCAACATGATCAAGATCGTCGGCTGTTCACTCATGTTCTTCACCGTCCATCCGCTGCTGGCCTACGCGGTGGTGGGCTTCGGCGCGGCGGCCTATTCGCCGGCCAAGTACGGCATCCTCACCGAATTGCTACCACCTGAGAAACTGGTCGCCGCCAACGGCTGGATCGAAGGGTTGACGGTGGGCTCCATCATCATGGGCACGGTCCTGGGCGGAGCGCTGGTCAACCCGAAGATTTCCGCGGTAATCCTCAGCTTCGATTTCCCGATGGTCGATTTTCCCATCGATACCCCCACCGAAGCGGCACTGTGCATCATCTCCTGCATCTACGTCATCGCCGCGCTGTTCAACTTCTACATTCCCGACACCGGCGCCCGCTACGAAAACCAGCAACGCAATCCCATCCGCCTGATCGTGGACTTCGCCGGTTGCTTCACCACCCTCTGGAAGGACAAGCTGGGCCAGATTTCGCTGGCCGTGACCACGCTGTTCTGGGGTGCAGGCGCGACCCTGCAGTTCATCGTCCTGAAATGGGCCGAGAAGTCGCTGCACATGCCGCTGGACAAGGCAGCCATCCTGCAAGGGATCGTCGCGGTGGGCGTGGCACTGGGTGCAATGGGCGCCGCCCGCTTCGTGCCGCTGAAGAAATCACTGACCGTCATGCCGCTGGGCATCATCATGGGCATCGTGGTCATGCTGATGACCACCACCACCTCGGTCTGGGTCGCCTATCCGCTGCTGGTGATCGTGGGGGCGCTGTCGGGTTACTTCGTGGTGCCGATGAATGCCCTGCTGCAGCACCGGGGCCACGTGCTGATGAGTGCCGGCCATTCCATCGCCGTCCAGAACTTCAACGAAAACCTCTCGGTGCTGACCATGCTGGTGCTGTATGCCTTCATGGTGCGCATGAACCTGGATGTGAATACCGTCATCATCATCTTCGGCACCTTCGTGGCCGGCATCATGTACCTGATCATGCGCCGTCATGCGGCCAACCAGCGCGAGCATGATTCCCTGGCCCTGATCGGCGAGGACAAGCATCCCCACCACTGAGCCTGAAGCTGCACTGCAGCCGATTCAGACCTGAACGATGACGTGCTGCTGGATTGCGGCGGCACGCTGCTCCCACTGCGGAGGCACGATAAAACCCCGCCCCGTTTCCAGCAGTTCCGGCGCCATGGATTCGCCCGGGCGACAACGGGCCACCATGACCGGGCTGTCGTCAGCCTGGAACAGGTTTTCCAGGCGCAACAGCAACTGCGCCAGCGTCAATCCCTCGGCCAGCGGCAGCCTTGCCGGCGCCAGCCAGGACAGGCGCGGCAGCAGCACATAGCGATCTGACACATCGTCGCGCTCCCTCAGGAACTGCACATCCCCCCAGAAACCCCGACAGTGGTCCGGTGCGATTCCCATCGCCGCCGGCAGCACCAGTGCTTCATCGTGCCGATAGAACAGCCAGCCCTTCACCAATGCACGGGCCGCCACCACCGGAGCCGGCAACACCGCCTGGGCTGCCGGGTGGGCCGACAGCATCAGCTGCTGCTGCATGATCTTGCGCATCTTGCGCCCCAGGGAGTCGGCCAGGTTGGGGCCGACGAAGGCATCGGCCTGGCAGGCATCGCGTGCCTGCAGCAGATAGAACTTGGTCGCGAATTCCCAATGTACGACTCCGCCCTGCTCGTCCGCCTCCGGCGAACTCACCAGGAAATCGAACTCTCCCAGCGTCTCGCGCGTGGGCCCCTGGTTGCGTACCTGCAAATTGGCGGCGACCAGCCAGTCATGCTGGCGCAGGTAGAAGCCGAGCAGTTTCTCGGCATAGCGGCCCAGGCGCGCAGACGGTTGCCGAGCCATCTCGGCATGCAGCTCGGCGTTGAGGACGGGATCGTATTGCAGGTCGTGCAGCCAGCCCGCCACGGCGGGTGAGACGGGACCCAGGGTCGCAATGCGGCCCCCCCAGCAGGCCGCATCGGCCGCCAGCAGGTCCGGAGCATAGAGCAACCAGGCCAGTGCCCGCACGTGCGGGTCACGTAGCTCAGGCCAGCGCTGGTGAAAGCGGGCCTGATGCGTGGCGAGCTGCGTCCTCAGGGCGGCGCCGATGTGCATCGCTCCGCCTGCCTAAGCCTGGTACGTGCTCATGGCCAGGCACAGGTCGGCCCAGGCCTTGCTCTTGTCGTTGAGCGTACGCAGCAGATAGGCCGGGTGATAGGTCACCACCAGCGGCAGGTCCTGATAGCGATGCACGCTGCCGCGCAGGCGCGAGACCGGCGTGGCCGGGTCCAGACCCAGCAGCGAGAGTGCCGCCGTCTTGCCCAGCGCCACCAGCACGGTGGGCTGGATCAGTTCGATCTGGCGTTGCAGATAAGGCAGGCAGGCCGCCACCTCTTGCGGCGAAGGCGGTCGGTCGCGACCATTGTCATCGGTCGGCCGACATTTGACGATGTTGGCGATGTAGGCGTTGGCACCCCGCTTGACGCCCATGGCCAGCAGCATGTTGTCCAGCAGCTTGCCGGCAGGTCCGACGAAGGGCTCGCCCTGCATATCCTCGTTGCGCCCCGGCCCCTCACCGATGAAGAGCCATTTGGCCTTTTCGTCACCGACGCCGAAGACGGTATTCTTGCGCCCGTTGCACAGCCCGCAGCGGCGGCATTCGGATACCTGCTGCTTCAACTGCGGCCAGTCCATGGACTTGATCCTGGCGATCATCGGATCGACGGCGGGGGTATCCTCTTCCTCGTCGCCATCCGGGATGGGCATGGGTTCCATCGACGTGGCGAAATCCATGTCATCCAGCCAGGACGGAGGACCACCGTCCTCATCGACCGGCGCACGCACCCGCGGCGCGCTCGGTGCCGGAACGGAGGGCGCAGCGGCAGGTGGCATCGCTGCCGCATCACTGGTCACCGGCGCCCGCGCAACGGGAACGACGGCCGGAGCCACCGGTGGCGGCACAGGGACTTGGGGCTGGGTGGCAGAGGCAACTTCTGGCAGCGCGACCGCATCTTGCGCTGCGGACGCTTCCACCGCTTCTTCCACGGCCAGTTCGCGCCTCACCCATACCGGGCCGATCCCCAGTGCATCGAGCAGGGCCAGGGAGGAGCCGAAGCCGGGATCTTGTTTCATTTCTTCACTCATAAAGGCAGGCTCATGACGATAGCCCCTTCCCGGGTCTGGTTGGCGGCGGGATAGTAATTCTTGCGGCGGCCGATTTCCGTGAATCCATAACGACGGTAGACCTTGGCCGCACGCGTATTCGATTCACGCACTTCCAGCAGCATGGTCCGCATCTGCTGCTGGCGGGCCACCGCAGTGGCCTGATCCAGCAACATGCGCCCCAGCCCCTGGTGCTGATACGCGGCCGCCACGCTGATGTTGAGCAGGTGGGCCTCATCCACGGCCAGCATGACCAGGAAGTACCCGAGCAGCAGGCCACTGGCGTCGCGCAGGGTCTGCGCCTGGTAACCGCTGTAGAGCGAATCCTGGAAGTTGCCACGGCTCCACGGGTGGGAATACACGGCGTCTTCGATCTGCACGACCGCATCCAGGTCACCCGCACCCATGGGGGCGAATTGCAGGCGACCCAGCTGCGGATGCGAGACCGCCGACAGCGGCAAGACCCCTGCACTCATGCAGCGCCCTTGGCAGCGTCGCGCAGCTCGCGCTCGGCGGTGGTCAGGGCCACCTTGTTGCGCAGGTAGAGCGGTTGCGCCTCCTGCGCCGGCAATCCGCGTCCCTGGCCGAAATAGACCTGGCCCAACTGGGCCACCTGACGTGCGTGGGGCATGGCTTGTGGATGCGCCGCCGCGAACTGGCGGGCACAGAATGGCGCCGTGAAATGGGCCGCATAGACCGACAAACCATTACCACAGGCAGTGGGGCGTCCCTCGGTACGCACTTGGTCGGCCGCTGCCAGGGCGGGTTCGGCCAGCACCTCCCAGCCACCCTCGGGGCGAGCCCGGTAACGCGCCCAGTAGACTTCACCCATGCGGGCGTCCAGGATGGCCAGCACCTCGGTAGCACTCTCGTCCAGAGCACGACAGGCCTGGACTGCGGCCTCCAGTGTGACCACCGGCACCACCGGCCGGTCACAGCCGAAGGACAATCCCTGCACCACGCCGCATGCGGTGCGCACGCCGGTGAACGAGCCCGGACCGACGCCGAAGGCCAGGGCATCGCACTGGGCCAATGTCAGGCCGGCGTCGGCCAGCAGTTGCTGGATCATGGGGAGGATGGCATCGGAGTGCGTCTGCGTGCCGGCCGACTGGCGCGAGATCAGTTCGCCCCGGTGCAACAAGGCGGCCGAGGCCAGCTCGGTGGAAGTTTCAATAGCAAGAATCGTGGACATCCCGCTATTTTACCGTGAGGTGAGCAATTGTTCGGTTCCTTTGCCGCGTTCCGGCAGCTTCTGTCAGCTTCATGCGGCGGCGCAAAACACCGGCGCATGAAGCGAGTAAAATAGCCACGCCATGTCCTATCAGAAACTTGACCAGACCAACCGCCGCCATCTCGCCGAGGCGCTGCGCAACGACACGTGGGTCGTTGCCTGCCTGTGCGCCAACTGGTGCGGCAGTTGTCGCGAATACGAGGCCGCCTTCCAGGCCTGGGCCGAACGCTACCCTCAACACCACTTCACCTGGATCGACATCGAAGACCAGGCCGACCTCGTTGGCGACCTCGATATCGACAACTTCCCGACCTTATTGATCGAACGTGGCGCCACCGTGGCCTTCTTCGGCCCCATGGAGCCCGACACCCGGCTGGCGGAGCGCATCCTGCTGGCACAGGTCGACAAGAGCGACGCCGAACTGCAGCGCGAAGCCGCCAGCAGCGCCGAGCGCCGTACCTGGCAGCAGGAGTGCAGCCTGCTGGACAAGCTCGCCGACGTCATCGGCTGAAGCCAATCCCCTTCTGTTTCAGGTCAGCCAGGGATCGCTCTCCGGATGGGGGAAGCGTGCGCTGATGAAATCGGCGAAGCTGCGCACCTTGGCCGAGAGCAGGCGGCGACTCGGATAGACCATGGAAATCACCACCTGCCCCATGTCGAAGCCAGGCAGCACCTGCACCAGCTTGCCGCAGCGCAGATCATCGCCCAGCGAGTAGGACGGCCGCAGGACGATGCCCATCCCGGCCAGGGCCAGGTCGCGCAGCAGCACACCACTGTTGGACACCGCCTTGCTCACGATGGGCACATCCAGGACCCCCGCCTCGGTATTGACGTGCCAGTGATGACGCAGATATTCGTGAGAAAAATTCAGGCAGCTATGACGCGACAGGTCTTCCGGTTGCTCCGGGGCGCCAGCGCGCTCCAGATATGCCGGCGACGCGCACAGGACCACCCGCGCCACGCCGAGCTGGCGCACGATCATGCTGGCGTCGAATTTCTGCAGACTGCTGAAAAATCCGATGTCGATACCCTCCTCCACCAGATCGATGGAGCGGTCAGACAGATTGATATCCAGCGCCACGTCCGGAAATGCCTGGGCGTACCCTGCCAGCAGCTCGCCCAGTTGCGACTGCCCGAAACCGGCATTGGCATAGATCGCCAGGGTGCCCGCAGGACGCTTGGTCTCCAGCGACACCAGTGCTTCGGCGTCATCGATCTCACCCAGGATCATGCGCACCCGCTCCAGATAGGCCTGCCCCGCCTCGGTCAGCGACAGCCTGCGCGTGGAACGATTGAGCAGACGCGTACCGAGATGCGCCTCGAGATCGGCAATGAAACGCGTCGCCACGGCGTTGGAAATTTCCAGCAATTCGGCGGCGCGCACAAAACTGCCCTGCTCCACCACCTTGGCAAACACCCGCATTGATTGCAGACGATCCATTTTTCAAGTCCCCGATTGTTCCATAAAGAGAAATAGTCAATTCCGATTAGACCTATTTTTCTTTAGCTTCGCAATATTTACACTTCAGTCATCGGTTAGCGCAATGCAGCATCTGCCCCAACCGCCTGCACCAGCTCGCCCACGAGTGGACTTTCCCACAAGGAGAGTGCCTTACTCGCCGGCATCTGGGCAATGTAGTTCCACCCACTTACCAAACAGAGGACCCTATCATGAACATCAAGAATATTGTCGTTGCCGCCTCCCTGCTGGCCGCTGCCGGTGCCGCCATGGCCGAAGCTCCGTATCCGCCGGAAACCCCGTTCCATTCCACCCAGACCCGCGCTGACGTGAAGGCTGAACTGCAACGCGCCCAGGCCAACCATGAGATCGTCTCGCGCAACGAGTACCCGGTGCTGCGCCAGGCCCCCTCCAAGCTGAGCCGCCAGGAAGTCGAAAGCCAGATGCAACAAGCCAACAACGCAGCGCAAAACCTGTACAGCGGCGCCTGATCGACGGACTCCGCACCCGGTCGATGCATTGACCGATTCCGCACAGGCAGTGTTCCGCACGGCGCATCCCCCGCGTTTGATCATCAATGACCGCGAATGAGTGCCCCGATAGCGTCCGAACCGCCCGCCCTGGAAATCAGGTCCGCCGTCGCCGCAAAGCTTCACCCGCAGTACCAAAGCTTCACAGTACCGCAGCACCACCTGCCATGCCGCCAGTCGTTACCGGGCGCATGACAGCTGGTGCGCCAATCATTCCTGCCCCACGTCCCGCCCCTCCTGAATCGCCCCCGCATCCTCCCACCCTTTTCCTGCTTCAGCCGAATTTAACGCACGGAGTACGCATTCCCATGCCGTGAGTCTCCAGATTCATGCATGCGGCGGCCCGCCCATGCTCATTTCTGCTGCATAGCGACATGCCGCAATTGCCGTCCCGTTCCGGTGCAAACGCAAGCCACATCCAGCTTTCCCTTGAGATTTTGGCGCGCCGCATGTAAAGTCAAGGGTTTGTTCCTTCCGGCCTAGCTAAGGGTTTCTTGTCAAAGTCGGGCCACCTTTTTTTATCCCCCTATGGCTTTATACGTTCACAAATACGGCGGCACTTCGATGGGCTCGATCGAGCGCATCCAGAATGTCGCAAAGCGCGTTGCCAAATGGCACGACGCAGGCCACCAGATCGTCGTCGTGCCTTCGGCGATGTCTGGTGAAACCAACCGTCTGCTGGGCATGGCCAAGGAAATCATGGCCCAGCCCGACGGTCGCGAACTGGATATGCTGGCCTCCACCGGCGAGCAGGTATCGGTCGCCCTGCTGGCCATCGCCCTGCAGGCCCTGGGCAAGCAGGCCGTGTCCTACGCCGGCTGGCAAGTGCCGATCAAGACCGACTCGGCCTTCACCAAGGCGCGCATCCGTTCCATCGATGACGCCAAGGTCCGCAAGGACCTCAATGCCGGCAAGATCGTCATGATCACCGGCTTCCAGGGTGTGGACGCCGACGGCAACATCACTACCCTGGGCCGTGGCGGCTCGGACACCTCCGCAGTTGCCGTGGCTGCGGCCATCAAGGCGGCCGAATGCCTGATCTACACCGACGTCGACGGCGTCTATACCACCGACCCGCGCGTGGTCAGCGATGCCCGCCGCCTCAAGACCGTGACCTTCGAAGAGATGCTGGAAATGGCCTCCCTGGGCTCCAAGGTCCTGCAGATCCGTTCGGTGGAATTTGCCGGCAACTACAAGATGCCGACCCGCGTGCTGTCGTCTCTGACCGACCCGCTCACGCCGCTGGCCGAAGAAGCCGCCTCCGGCACCCTGATTTCGTTTGAGGAAGACAAGAACATGGAACAAGCAACCATCACCGGCATCGCCTTCAGCCGCGACGAAGCCAAGATCACCGTGCTGGGCGTACCGGATCGTCCGGGCATCGCTTACCAGATCCTGGGCCCGGTGGCCGATGCCAACATCGAAGTGGACATGATCATCCAGAACCAGTCGGTGGAAGGCAAGACCGACTTCACCTTCACCGTCCCGCGCGCGGAATACGCCAAGGCCGTGGAAGTGCTGAACAGCAGCGTGAAGGCGCACATCGGCGCGGCCGCCATCAACGGCGACACCAAGGTCTCCAAGGTCTCGGTGGTCGGCGTGGGCATGCGCAGCCACGTGGGCATCGCCTCGCAGATGTTCCGCACCCTGTCCGAAGAAGGCGTCAACATCCAGATGATTTCCACCTCCGAAATCAAGATCTCGGTGCTGATCGACGAGAAGTACATGGAACTGGCCGTGCGCGCCCTGCACAAGGCTTTCGACCTGGACAGCGCCAAGTAATCCGCACCAACTGCATCCTCTGCACTACCCGCAGCAGCGAAGACCGCACCGGTAAAAAACAGTGATTATTTGCAAGACGACTGTTGACCGGATGCAAATGAGAAGATATTATCTCGGTCTTCGCTGAGGCAACGCAGCAATGCGATAACAGCCTTCAGTGTGGAGACGTGGCCGAGTGGTCGAAGGCACTTCCCTGCTAAGGAAGCATACGGGCTTAAACCTGTATCGAGGGTTCGAATCCCTCCGTCTCCGCCAGAAACATTGATAAAACGGGCCCTTGCGGCCCGTTTTTCATTTCTACCACTCATGAATTATTTTTGGTTCGATTGCGCCCGCATCCGACTCGGTTGGAATACGCGCCACCATACATTCAACAAAAAATTCGCGAGCCCAATTTTCGCTCCCGGTTTAATCCCCTCTTTGCTCAATAGCGAAACCATCTCAAAATCATTGATAATGCCTGTCGGCACTATGATAGGTCGGTGGCAAATCGCATTGCCGAACCTTTCTAGTAAGTTCAAATAGAGAAAAGCAGGTAGGGGTATACGGTGGGGGCAACGCGACCTTATTTCAGCTTGGGCATTAGCGATCTCGAATCCATTTTTGATCAAGCTCAAAACAATCCAGAGATACTCGATCTCCTTCAGCGCGAGCTCACTTGCAGAAAAACTGAGCGAGCAACGCAATTGGCAAATCGTATCCGGGAGCTGTTACCGGCTCACCATGTGAGCACGGCAAAAAATACCCCACCCCAGCCCACACCTGGAAAAAGGCCGCCGCCAACCAGCGAGCGACCGACTCAACGCGAACAAGCTTTCGTCGTACCTGCCACAAAAGCGGCTGTATCCCCGACGGCCGCTCAACCCGCGGTAAGTACCCCCTTCCCGACCAAAAAAATTGCGCCTACTCAAAGACGCGTAGACGATCCAACCTCGGTTATTGAGGCTTGGACAGCGATGGAAGCGCTTTCTCCGCAAACCTATCGCCAACCAGCCGATCTGGCCAACGGCGACGCTCGCTGCATCGCTCAGCTCGATCAAGACCAATTACCGTGGCAGCGCGGTGAAAAGTCGCGCCCTAACTACCAGTTGTTCTATCAGATCGTGTTCGGCGCAATCGACATGGAGGTCGCCACCGACGCGCTCGTCAAAACCTATGGTGCCGAAGAGGAGAAAAGCCCGCGTACCCGCGAAAAGGCTTCCATTGCTGCAGCTTTGGTGGATCGAGAAGGATTTCTGATCCAGGAGGATGGTGCAGCCATTTCCAGCTTTGCCTGGGCCTTGCCCGTCGCCCTAAGAGGCGATATCACTCGTTTGGGCGACTGGGCAGACTTGGAAGAGGACCTCGTAAAAGACTTCACCGAACGCTTGGTAGAACGCGACGAAGAGGGAAAGCCTCTTCCGATGAACCGGAGGTTGATTGACGATGCCTTCAAATGGTTGATCGAGAGATTACAGATCCCGACGGGCTTCTACCAGGGACCCAAGTTTTCGGTCAGGGTCTACCACTATTACAAGGCCAAGAATCCACCAGAGGTCTCTCTCCTAAACTCGTTCTATCTGAACGATCTGGCAAAAATTCGGAAATTGGTGGCCGCCGACCGGGTCACGCCTGCTCTCGCCCGCTACATCGGACTGCAACCGGTTGAGCACAGCCCAGATCTGTTACGCAATCACCATTTAATCGAAGAGCTCATCGCTCCCAAATCCTTTTCTCAAGCTCGGTGGCCCGCACCAGGCGGACACCCGCTTGTCACACTCCAGCAAGCGGCCGTCAACGCCGCCCGCAACACTATTGGTCAGGCGCCAGGGATAGCAGCGGTTAACGGCCCACCCGGAACTGGCAAAACCACCCTCCTCCGCGATATCGTCGCAGCCTGCGTTCTGGACCGAGCTGTCGCGATGGCTAAGTTCGATGATCCGGCAACAGCTTTTGAAACCACTGGAATCAAGATTCCCGCCGGCGATCGCGCGTTCTTTCACTTATACAAGGTAGCATCATCGCTCAGAGGCCACGAAATCGTCGTCGCCTCCAGTAACAACAAGGCCGTTGAGAACGTCAGTCGTGAGCTACCGTCTGTCAAGGCGATCGGCCGAGATTTCCAGTACTTCAAAACCATTTCCGACCGGCTTAGCGCAAGCCGCGAGGAACAAGGTAGAAGCGTCTCTGGCGAGGCCACGTGGGGTCTGATCGCGGCAGTGCTGGGAAATGCGGAGAACCGTGGCGCCTTCCAACAGACCGTCTGGTTTGACCCTGACCACAGCCTACGTATCTATCTAAGGGCTGCAAAAGGCGATTCGGTCATCCGTGAGATACGGGATGAGGCGGGCAACCTTATTCGTCGAGAGACGCCCATCATCGTAACCAAAGAAGCACCACCATCACCCGAGCAAGCCAAAAACGAATGGCCAAAAGCACGGCGCCGATTCCAGAAGTTAAAAAGTGAACTAGACCAAGAACTGCAGCACCTTGAGGACATCCGACAAGAATGCCTCAAGTTGCCCGCAGTCCGTCGTGCCGTCGCTGCCGCGTTGGAACAGTATCAATGCGATCAGGTCGAGTTCGAGCGTCTTCTGGGACTTTTACGCGACGTCCAGTCTCAACTAAACCTCACCGAGCACAAGCTACAATATGCCGAAGCCGATGAGTTAGGTAAGCGCCAATCCAAACCCTGGTGGTTACATCGGATTTTCAATACCCGCCGTTATCAAGAATGGGCAGCACAGTACGCCCCTCTTGCCGAGAATGCACGGCAGCTTCGACAGTCGGTCGCGCAGATCAGGAGAGACTACCTGTCCGCACAAAAAGGCCACGATGAAGGAGAACAGGCCTATTTACGTGCAAAACAGACACTCGAAGCACGCCTGTATGAGCGAGACACGCTAGAACTGACAATCGCAGGCTATCGGCAAGATCTGGGGAGGCACCTGGTCGACGAAGATTTTTTCGAACGTGGCCATGAAAACTGGAATCTCTCCGCACCCTGGGTGACGGCCGCTATTCAACGCAAAAGAGAAGACCTCTTTGAAGCGTCGATGGCATTGCATCGGGCCTTCATTGATGTGAACGCACAACGTATTTCCCATAACTTCGGCGCGCTCATGGGTGCCATGCAAGCCGGCGCATTTCAGGATCCAGCCAAACTGGCGCTTTTGGGGGATCTCTGGAGCACACTCTTCCTGATTTGCCCGGTGATATCAACGACTTTTGCTTCGGTCGACCGTATGCTGGGCGATCTGCCGCCGGCATCCTTTGGCTGGCTACTACTAGACGAAGCAGGCCAGGCGACTCCACAAGCGGCCGCAGGTGCCATCATGCGCGCTCAACGCGCAGTCGTCGTTGGAGATCCGTTGCAGATTCCGCCCGTTGTTTCACTGCCCACGAAACTGACCGAGAAAATTGCCAAGCATTTCAATATCGACAAACTCCGTTGGCTGGCACCAGATGCATCGGCTCAGACCGTTGCCGATGATGCGTCACACTACCGTGCGCAATTCCAAGCAAGTACCGGCCCCCTTGAAGTTGGTCTGCCATTGCTCGTGCATCGGCGCTGCCAAGATCCGATGTTCCGAATCGCCAATGACATTGCCTACGATGGACAAATGGTTCATGCGGCCGGCTCTCCTTCATCTAGCCAGATTGTCGATATTCTGGGAGAGCCTCGTTGGTTCGACGTCGATGGCACCGGAGACTCCAAATGGTGCCCAGCCGAAGGTAAGCTTGTGCTTGACCTGCTGCAGCAACTAGCCAAGGGCGGAGTCACTACTCCCGATATTTACATCATTACGCCTTTCCGCATTGTCGCCAACGAGCTCAGACAACTGCTGCGTCAAGAAGACGCGCTTTTCAGAGCCTTCAATGTTGATATGAACGATTGGATCAAGAATCGTGTCGGCACCATCCACACTTTCCAGGGAAAGGAAGCTGAGGCGGTTATCGCAGTACTGGGGGCACCGATGAAGTCTCAGCAAGGCGCCAGATCGTGGGCCACGAGCACGCCTAACATACTGAACGTCATGGTATCGCGTGCCAAGCGGACTATGTATATTGTCGGCTCGCTGGCATCTTGGTCAACGTCGGGACATGGGCGAACGATGGCCAAACTTATGGGCAACTAAAGAAAAAGCCCGCGCAGACTCTACATCATTGCCGTACTAATCTCGGGGAGCAGATCCATCGACATTGCCCCCCCTCCCCGGGGTACCTGCTGATTTGTCGCAGCATGACGGCAAACAGGAGATTCTGGCTCTCGGCATCTGCGCGGCTGGACGTAAACGTCAGGGTACTGTCAGACAGTGTTTTGTGCATCGCGGCATAATATCCGCCATGGAAAAAATCATTGTCTACATCATTCCCGTCTTCCTCTTGTTGATCGTGGCGGAATTCACCTATGGCTACGTTCGCGGCCGCAACACCTACCGCCTGCCCGATGTCCTGGCGAGCATGTCGCAAGGGGTCATCAGCCAGTTGGTGGCGCTGCTCACCCAGTTGTTCCAGGTCGGGCTGTATTCGCTCACCTATCGTGCCGTGGCCGTCTTCCCGGCGGCGCGCTTCTGGCAAGGCGCGTTCGGCTGGATCGCGGCCATCTTGCTGTTCGATTTTTTCGATTACTGGTTGCACCGCTTCGGCCATGAGAACGCATTGGGCTGGGCGGCACACTCGGTGCATCATCAGAGCCAGGACTTCAATCTCTCCACTGCGCTGCGTCAGGAAAGCACCGTGGCGCTGCTTGGCTGGGTGTTCTACCTGCCCATGGCGATCCTAGGCGTGGAGCCCGAACAATTCGGCATCGCCGGACTGGTGGTGCTGACCTACCAATTCTGGATCCACACCGAGCACATCGGCAAACTGGGCTGGTTCGATCGCGTGTTTTCCTCGCCCTCCAATCACCGGGTACATCATGCGGTCAACGAGCAATACCTGGACAAGAACTACGGCGGCATGCTGGTGATCTGGGACCGCATGTTCGGCACCTTTGCCGAGGAAAAGGAGAAAGTCGTCTACGGCACCCGTACGCCCCTCAATAGCTGGGATCCGCTGTGGGCGGTCCTGTCCGGCTACTGGCAGCTATTGCACAGCGCAGCAACGATGCCGCGCTGGCAGGACAAGTTGAAGATCTGGTTCAAGGCGCCAGGCTGGCGCCCCGCCGGGATGGAACCTTACCCACCCTTCGACCTTGAGGCCGCGCGTCGCCGTTACGACGTACAGCTGCCGCGCGTGAAGCAGTGGCTTTCAGGACTACAGTTCGTGGGTTTGTTGGCAGCAGCCTCGGCGTTGCTGTGGCAGGCAGACGAACAGCCCTACCTGCACCTTCTGGCGATCAGCACCGCCCTGCTGGCCGGATTCTGGGCGCTCGGTGCGTACATGCAGCGCCGCCTGGGCGGCGCGCTGGTACTCGCCATTGACGTGGCGGCAGCGGTGGCCGTCTACGCTTTGATCTGAGCGCTCTGCTTACTGGATGATGCCGCAGGCCAGGCGCACCCCGCCTCCACCCAGCGGCGCAGGATGGTCGGCATGGTTATCGCCGCCCACGTGGATCATCAGGGCATGGCCACGGACCTCGGCCAGTGTCTTGATGCGCGGTGCCAGGACCGGGTACTCGGCCTTGCCGGCGGCATTCACGTAGAGTGCCGGCAAATCGCCCAGGTGCCCCTCACCATACGGGCCCTCATGCTTGCCGGTCTTTTGCGGGTCCCAGTGACCACCTGCGGCCAAGGCCGGTTCCATCTTGCCGTCTTTTTCCAGCGGTGCGCAGGATGCATTCTGATGCACGTGGAAACCGTGCTGCCCGCCCGGCAGGCCGCTGATGGCCGGCGTGAACAGCAGACCGTAGGGAGTCTCGCTGATGGTCACCTCACCCACTGCGGCGGCCACGCCATTGGCATCGACCAGGTTCATCGGCACCTTGATCGCCTCCGGGGTGGCAGCCAGGGCGGTTCCACAGGCCATCATGGCCAATGCTGCGATGTGTCGTTTCATGCTTGTTTCCTTCCGCAAATGAAAAGGATGGAGGATAGGTCGTCCGCAAGCGCAGCGGTGGGAGTGACGGATTCTCGCCGCCAGAACTGGACGAAGTTCGAGATTTTTATCCCAGAAAACATCGAAAATCAAAGCTGAATTGCTTTACAACACGCCGGCAGGACCGCATGACGACCGGTGTCGCCGTCCTGACCGCGGACTCAGGCGTGCGGCGTGTTGCCGGTTTCGCTGCCCTCACCCGTATCGGCAGCATCAAGCGCCACCTTGAGCTTACGCCCTTCCAGCAGCATCGCGTGGAAATCCACGGCTGGAATCGGTCGCGAGAAGATATAGCCCTGCAACTCGTTGCAACCGGCTTCGCGCAGGAAGTTGAACTGCTTTTCGGTTTCCACCCCTTCGGCGATGACCTTGTGGCGCAACTGCTTGGCGATACCGATGATGGCGCTGGCGATGGCGCAGTCATTGGTATCGTCCGGGATGCCCATGGTGAAGGAGCGGTCGATCTTGAGGGTATTGATGGGGAAACGCTTCAGGTAGGACAGGCTGGAATAGCCGGTCCCGAAATCGTCCAGGGAGATCGTGATACCCAGACTACAGATCTTTTCCATGATGGAAATGACGCGATCGGTGCTATGCATAAGCATGCTCTCGGTGATTTCCAGCTCCAGCCAGTCGCCGCTGAGCATGTGGCGGCTCAGTGCAGCGCGTACGCGGTCGGGCAGCGAACGGGTGAATTCGCGCGCCGTCACGTTCAGGGCGATGCGAATCGGCGCCATACCGGCTTCCTTCCAGGCCCGCGCCTGCCGGCACACGGCATCCAGCACCCAGTCGCTGAGCTGGACGATCAGGCCGGTCTCCTCGGCAATGGGGATGAACTCGCCCGGCAGCAGCAGGCCGCGCTCCGGATGCTGCCAGCGCACCAGTGCTTCGGCCCCGGTGATGGCCAGGGTGTTCATGTCCACCTTGGGCTGGTAGTACAACAGCAGTTCGTTGTATTCGAAGGCATGCAGCAGACCGGTCTCGATGCGCAACAGGTCCAGCGTGTTGCGGTTCATCTCTTCGCTGTAGTAGACGTAGCCGCCTTCATTGTTGTCCCCGCCCTGCTTGGCGCGATACATGGCGATGTCGGCCAGGCGCAGCAGGGTCTCGGTGTCGCTGGCGTCTTCCGGGTACATGCTCACGCCGATGCTGGCGCCCACGCGCAATTCATGGCCATCGATGAAGAAGGGATCGTCGAACACCGCCAGCAGCTTCTGGGCGACGAAACCGGGGTGGTAATCCTTGTCGATATCGAACAGGGCCACCGCGAATTCGTCGGCACCCAGGCGTGCCACCACGTCCTGCTCGCGCAAGGCGCGGCGCAGGCGGATGGCCACTTCCACCAGCAGCATGTCGCCGGCGACGTGACCCAGGGTGTCGTTGATCGGCTTGAAGCGGTTCAGGTCGATGAACATGACGCAACCGTGCATGTTTTCATGCTGGGCTTCCATCAGTGCCTGATCCACGGTGCGGGTAAGCAGCGTGCGATTGGGCAAGCCGGTCAGGGCGTCGTAGTAGGCCAGGTGATGAATCAGCTTTTCGGCGTTCTTGCGTTCGGTGATGTCGCTCAGGTAGCCGATCAGGCCGATCGGATGCCCGCTCTGGTCGCGCATGACCGACAGCGAAAGGCTGGCCCAGAATACCTCCCCGGACTTCTTGCGGCGCCGCACCTCCATCTCGCGACCACCCTGCTCCAGGAATACGTCGTGCAGCGAATCCTCTTCTTCCTCGTCCTCGTAGAGGAAGAGCACGTTGCGGCCGATGGCTTCCAGGGCGGTATAGCCGAACAATTGCTCAGCGCCACGGTTCCAGCTGGTGATGAAGCCGGCTGGGTCCATCGTGATCACCGATTCGTGCATCTGGTGCAGGATCTGCGCCTGCTGTTCCAGCTTGGCTTCGATCTGATCCAGGGAGCGGGCCCGCTTCTCCGTTTCGGCGCGGCGTTGCATCAGGCGGCCAAGGAAGGCGCCCAGCATCGCCAGCCGGTTGCGCTCGAGCTCGGTATAGGGCCGCGTCAGGGAAGGAAAAACGAAATAGCCGAACTGCGCCTCTTCATGCGCCACCGGCTGGCATAGGCCGTTACCGGCCTCTGCCGGCATGCCGATCACGTAGCGTCCGCCGGGGCGCTTGAGGAAACCCGATGCGATTCCTCCCAGCGCGGCATGCAATGCCATGCCGTGCAGGTTTTGCATGGCGTCCAGCAATGCCGAACAGCATGCCAGATCGTCACTGCCCACGGAGGAGATCATCGTAATCACGCCTCGGTACTGACGCGTGTGGCCCAGCTGAAGGCCTGGATCAGACAGCGGCAATACACCTCAGCGTCCAGACCGGCGGCGTCCAGGTCCACATGGCGCAAGGGGATGCGGCCATCTTCGGAGCGTTCCACCACGTCTAGCAGCTTGCCCAGCCGGCCGCTGCGATAGACCAGCGCATTGCAGATATCCACCGGCAGCTTCAAGGGCTCGATGATGTCGTTGAGCGGCATGCCCAGGAGGATATCCAGCAGCGAGAACATGCCGGTGATGAAAGCCCGGTCCAGTTCCTCGGGCGTGCACTCCACCCGCTGCGCCATCGCCTCCATCATGGCTGCACGGGCTGCCGCCCGTGGCAGCAGCGGATTGGCCGATTCGTCGCCGGGGAAGCGCGCATACAGCAACAGCTGCAACCAGCGCTGCAACTGACGGCGCCCCAGCAGATTGATGGCCTGGGTGAAATTGGTGATATGGGCCGAGAAGCCGAACGCGGCCGAACTCACCAGCTTGAAGAGTTGGTAGGACAGCGCCGGATCCTGCTTGAGCAGGGATTCCAGCTCATTGGCATCGGCGTCGCGCGCCACCAGTTCCAGCAACTTCAGCAGGCGGGCGCGGGAAATCGAATTCTTTTGCGACAGGCGGCTGTCGGGATGCAGGGCATATTCGCCCGAGAACCAGCGGAAACCCTCCACCCGGCAACCATCGAACTGCAGGGCATCGGCCACGTTCTCGGCCAGGTGGGGTCCGCGCAGGCGGTGCAGCCACTGGGTGGTTTCGGGCAGATTGCCGATGCTGGCATCCAGCGCCACCGATTCCACGAACGGGAATACGCTGGCACCTTGTGCCGGCAAACCGTCGGCGATGATGGCAAAGCCGCGGCTGTAGAGCCAGTCCAGCGCATCGATCTTGCCGGGGTCCACGCAATGCTCGACCGGTACGCGCAGGGCCAGTTGGCCCTGGGGAATCTCGTGCTTGAACTCCGGCGCAAAGATCGCCGGGTCGCGCACCGGGATGATGCAGGTCAGGCCACCCAGGGCGTCATGCAGGTCGAACTCGTTGAACAATCTCGACAGCAAGGCGCTGCCGTCTTCGACAGCCGGCGAAATATGCAGCGACAGCGCCGTCCAGACGTGATGAACGTCGGCGACGGGCTGCAAAAACACGAGTGGAAACGAAACGCTTTTATCCTGAACAGCCATATTTTTATCGTGGCGCGCTCCGTAGCCTGCCGAAACGCTCTTGGGTGTCGAAAAACTCTAAATAAGTTTCCCAGCAGAATACTTAATTAAAATTAAATTTTTTCTAAATATACCCGATAAAAGCAAGCTTGCAACCAGCTTTATCCTGACAGGAAGATTTCCTGCAGGTCATTCAGAAAACGGCGCCCAAGATCAGTGGGCCGGATCACAGCGTGGTCGCGATACAACATTCCCTTTTGCTCGGCCAGGTCGAGTTGCTTGCCGATCTGGTTCAGGCTCATCCCGGTACGTTCGGCGAACAGGTTGGGCGAAAAACCCTCGGTCAGGCGCAGGGCATTGAGCATGAACTCGAAGCCCAGCGCGTCGCGGCCGATTTCGGCCTCTTCCTGGATCGGCCGGCCGGCGCGGGTCTGATCCAGATAGGCCTGCGGATGCTTGTAGCGCATCTGGCGTACGATGCGATGCGGGAAGGACAGTTTGGAATGTGCGCCGGCGCCGATGCCCAGGTAATCGCCGAATTGCCAATAGTTAAGATTGTGCCGGGCGCGTCTGCCCGGTTGGGCATAGGCCGAGACCTCGTAATTGGCGTAGCCGTCAGCACTTGTCAGAGTTGCGATCATGTCCTGCATGTCCGCACTGGCATCCTCATCGGGTACTGCCGGCGGGAAACGCGCAAAGAGCGTGTTGGGCTCCAGCGTCAGGTGGTAGAGCGACAGATGCGACGGCGCAAACGCGAGTGCCGTAGTGATGTCGGCCTGCGCCTCGGCCAGGGTCTGGCGCGGCAAGGCATACATCAGGTCGAGGTTGAAATTGTCGAAATTGGAATGGGCGATCTCCACCGCCTTGCGCGCCTGGTCACCGTCATGGATGCGCCCCAGCGCTTCCAGGTGCTGCGCATTGAAGCTCTGGATGCCGATGGAGAGCCGGTTGATGCCACTTTCCCGGTAAGAACGGAATTTATCGGCTTCGAAGGTGCCGGGATTGGCCTCCATCGTGATCTCGATGTCGGCGTCGAAAGGCAGCAAGGTGCGCAGGTCCGACAACAGGCGGTCCAGACCGGCGGCTGACAGCAGGCTGGGTGTGCCGCCCCCGATGAAGATGGTATTGATCTTGCGGCCCCAGATCAACGGCAGGGCCTGCTCCAGATCCAGGCGCAGCGCGTCCAGATAATCCTCTTCGGGGAAGCTGCCCTTGACCTCGTGCGAATTGAAGTCGCAATACGGGCACTTGCGCACGCACCAGGGAAAATGCACATACAGGGATAGTGGCGGCAAGGCCGTCAGTTGCAGGCTGCCGGGCTTGAGGAAAGCCAGCGCCGCCTGCGCCGGGCCGGCGCTGGCCTGGCCGACGGGAATGTCAGCCGGAACCGGTTTGATGGGGATCATTTCAGCTTCTCGATCAATGCGCGCAGGGCCTGGCCGCGATGGGAGACGGCGTTCTTCTCGGCGTGGCTCAGCTCGGCTGCAGTCTTGCCCAGTTCAGGCAAGAGGAAATACGGATCGTAGCCAAAACCGCCCTCCCCGCGCGCCTGGGCGATGATTTCGCCCTTCCAGACGCCGTCGGCGATGACCGGTTGCGGATCGTCGGCATGGCGCACATAGACCAGCACGCAGTAGTAATAGGCCGACTTGTCGGCATGGGCCGCCAGGTCGGCGATGAGCTTGGCGTTGTTGTTGGCGTCGGACTTGGGTTCGCCGGCATAGCGCGCCGAATAGACGCCGGGCGCACCGCCCAGGGCATTGACGCAGACGCCGGAGTCGTCGGCCAGTGCCGGCAGCCCGGTCAGGCGCGCCGCATGGCGGGCCTTGGTCAGGGCGTTTTCGACGAAGGTGCCGAAAGGCTCTTCCGCTTCGGGGACGTCGAACTCGCCCTGTGGGCGCACGTCCAGGCCAATGTCGCCCAGCAGGCTGGCGAATTCCTTCAGTTTGCCGGCGTTGTTCGACGCCATGACGATCTTTTGCTTGGTGTGCATGCTTGGTCCGAATGGGTGGCAGGAGTCGCGACAATGAAAAACGCCATGTCCTGGCTGCAACATGGCGTTTTCCCTGTGTCTGGTGTAGGCCGCATTGTAATGCGATTTGCCCCGGGCCGCCCGATGGTGCGACGGTGGCCGGTGGACTGATCGCCTTACAGGCCCAGGGCCTGCTTCTGCAGACCGTTGAGGGTGGCAATGCCTTGCTGGGCCAGGTCCAGCAGGCTGTTCAGGGTGGCCCGGTCGAACGCCGCACCTTCAGCCGTGCCCTGCACCTCGACGAAGTGGCCGGCATCGGTCATGACCACGTTCATGTCGGTATCGCAGTCCGAATCCTCCAGGTAATCCAGGTCCAGCACCGGCACGCCGCGATAGACGCCGACCGAGATCGCTGCCACGAACTGCTTGACCGGAATGGTCTCGATCAGGCCACGCCCCTGCAGCACCGAGAACGCATCGTAGGCCGCCACCATGGCGCCGGTGATGGCCGCGGTACGGGTACCGCCATCGGCTTGCAAGACGTCGCAGTCCAGTTGCAGGGTACGCTCGCCGAAGGCCTCCAGATCGAAGGCGGCGCGCAGGGCGCGTCCGATCAGGCGCTGGATTTCCTGGGTGCGGCCGGACTGCTTGCCCTTGGCAGCCTCGCGGTCCATACGGGTGTGGGTGGAACGGGGCAGCATGCCGTATTCGGCGGTGAGCCAGCCCTGGCCCTTGCCCTTGAGGAAACCCGGCACCCTTTCTTCGATCGAGGCGGTGCACAGCACGCGGGTGTCACCGAACTCGATCAGCACCGATCCTTCGGCATGCTTGGTGTACTGGCGGGTCAGGCGAACCTCGCGCAACTGCGAAACGCTACGGCCGCTGGGGCGATGGGAAGCTGTCATGGTGATCCTTGTCTATGTTTGTAGGGTCTTGGCTAAGCTGGTAGCGGTGAAGGTTGAGGGAAATCGGCGGCGGCAACCGGGTACCGGGCCGGTCGATGACCGTCAAAACCGCTCATTTTGATGTTTTTGATAGCGCGGCGCCGCCAATCTTCATTAAAATGCGGGCTCCGACCGGGCGACATCCCGGGCAGACCGCACAGGCGCTGCCGGAACGTTCAAGTCCGGCATTGTAATGGATCAGCAAGACTGCCGTCGCGGCAGCAGCCGAGTTTGCCCCGTCACTGCCCGCACCGCCCGCAACCCGACCTGTCAGCGCGCCCTACCCGGCGCCGCGCCCGCTTATGGAGCCCCGACCTTGACCATCTACAGCATGACCGGCTACGCCGTCACCACCCGTGAAACCACCGCCGGCACGGTCACCCTGGAAATGAAGAGCGTGAATTCGCGCTTCCTGGACCTGCAATTCCGCATCAACGACGACCTGCGCGCGGTCGAACCCATGCTGCGCGAGGCCATCATGGGCCGCCTGGTGCGCGGCAAGGTGGAATGCCGCCTGTCCTTCGGCCGCAAGGTGGCCAGCGGCAACAGCCAGGCGCTCAACACCAATGTGGTGGCGCAACTGGCCAATCTGCAAGACCAGCTGCGCGCGCAATTCCCGGATGCAGCGCCGCTGTCGGTCAACGAACTGCTGCGCTGGCCGGGTGTCATGGAAGAAGCCGAGATCAGCCAGGAAACCCTGCAGGCGGACATCCTGGCGACCCTGCAGCAGACCCTGGACGCCTTCGTCGACAGCCGTGCCCGTGAAGGCGCGGCGCTGCAGGCGGTGATCCTGGCGCGGGTCGATGCGATGGAAGCCATCGTGGCCCGCATCACCCCGCTGGTGCCGCAACTGGTCGAGCAATTCCAGCAAAAGGCCACCGAACGCATGACCGAAGCCCTGGGCCTGGCCCTGCAGACGCAGAACGGCGCCGCACCGGTGGCCACCCGCGAGGAATCGCTGGAGCGCATCCGCCAGGAAGTGACGCTCTACGGCATCCGCATCGACATCGCCGAAGAACTGGCGCGCCTGTCGGCCCACCTGGGTGAAACCCGCCACATCCTGAGGAAGGGTGGGCAGGTCGGCAAGCGTCTGGATTTCATGATGCAGGAACTCAACCGCGAGGCCAACACCGTGGGCTCCAAGGCTGCCGTCAAGGAACTGGCCGACGCCTCCATGGAGCTCAAGCTGCTGATCGACCAGATGCGCGAGCAGGTACAGAATCTGGAGTAACCCCAGGCGCCAGCATTGCCCGACCTGTCGGGCAGAGATTCACGATATTCAAGATATTCACGACATTTTCAGCGAGGACCCCATGCCCGTCCAAAAACCCACTTCCGGCAGCCTCTTCATGGTGGTTGCGCCCTCCGGCGCCGGCAAATCGACCCTGGTCAACGCCCTGTTGAAGCAGGAGCCGGCCATCAAGCTGTCCATCTCCTACACCACCCGCGCCCCGCGCCCGGGCGAAGAACATGGCCGTGAATACTATTTCACGGATGCGGAGGATTTCCTGAAGCGCCAAGCCGAGGGCGAATTCCTCGAATGGGCCGAAGTCCACGGCAACTACTACGGCACCTCGCGCCTGATGATCGCCGACCAGATCGCCAACGGCACCGATGTGCTGCTGGAAATCGACTGGCAAGGCGCGCAGCAGGTCAAGAAGCAGTTTTCCAATGCCATCGGCATCTTCATCCTGCCACCGTCGATTGCGGCGCTGGAAGAGCGCCTGAAGAAGCGCGGACAGGACGAACCGCACGTCATCACCCGCCGCATCCTGGCCGCCGGCGGCGAAATCGCGCACTCCCCGGAGTTCGAATATGTTATTATCAATCAAGAGTTTGCCGTCGCTTTATCCGAGTTGACGGCCATTGTCCAGGCAGCCCGCTGCCGATTCCCGCAACAAGCCGCCCGCAACGCCTACCTGTTCACACAGCTGGGCATCCACGCGAGCTGAGCCTGTCAGGGCGCCGGACCGATCCATCCACACGCAAGACCGTCATTCAGGAGTTTTACATGGCCCGCATCACCATCGAAGATTGCCTCAAGCAGATCCCCAACCGTTTCCAGTTGACCCTGTCGGCCACCTACCGCGCCCGCCAGCTGCTGCAAGGCCACACCCCCAAGGTGGAAGCCAAGGACAAGCCGACCGTGACCGCCCTGCGTGAAATCGCAGCGGGCAAGGTCGGCGTGGAAATGCTGAAGAAGGTTCCGGCCTGATCCTGGTCCGTCCATGAAGCTGATAACGGACAAGTATGAGCCTCACCACTACCGACTCCACCTTATCAGCCGCTCCTAGCCCCAAACGTGCCACCGGTTCCGGTCGCACCGCACCTCCCAACGAAGTCGCCCCCGCCGCTGCCCACAGCGGCGTGGCGACTTTTGCGCATCTGATTCCCAAGCTCGAAGAGTACCTGACCCCTTCCGAACTGAAGAAGGTCAAGGAAGCCTATCGCTTCGCCGATGAGATGCACCTGGGCCAGATGCGCAAGTCGGGCGAGCCCTACATCTCGCACCCGCTGGCGGTGGCCGAGATCTGTGCCGAATGGAAACTGGACGCCCAGGCCATGATGGCGGCCTTCCTGCACGATGTGATGGAAGACCAGGGCGTCAAGAAGGAAGAGCTGATCGAACGCTTCGGCGCCTCCGTGGCCTCCCTGGTGGATGGCTTGTCCAAGCTGGACAAGATCGAATTCCAGAGCCAGGTCGAGGCGCAGGCCGAGAACTTCCGCAAGATGCTGCTGGCGATGGCCCGCGACGTGCGGGTGATTCTGGTCAAGCTGGCCGACCGCCTGCACAACATGCGCACGCTGGGCTCCATGCCGCCCGAGAAGAAGCGCCGCATCTCGCGCGAGACCATGGAAGTCTATGTGCCCATCGCGCACCGCCTGGGCCTGAACAACATCTACCGCGAGCTGCAGGAACTGTCCTTCTCGCACCTCTACCCGCTGCGCCACCGCACGCTCTCCAAGGCCGTCAAGGCTGCGCGCGGCAACCGCCGCGAAGTCGTCACCAAGATCATGGAATCGGTCACCTCGACCCTGATCGCCGCCGGCATCCCGGCCCAGGTCGACGGCCGGGAAAAGACCCTCTACGGCATCTACCGCAAGATGCGCAACAAGCACCTGACGTTCTCCCAGGTGCTGGACGTCTATGGCTTCCGGGTGGTGGTCGACAGCTTTGCCAACTGCTATGTAGCGCTGGGCACCCTGCACTCGCTGTTCAAGCCCATGCCGGGCAAGTTCAAGGATTACATCGCCATCCCCAAGCTCAATGGCTACCAGTCGCTGCATACCACCCTGATTGGCCCCTACGGCACCCCGGTCGAGTTCCAGATCCGCACCACCGAAATGCACCGCGTGGCCGAGTCCGGCGTGGCCGCGCACTGGTTGTACAAGGATGACGAAGGCAGCCTGACCGACCTGCAGCAGCGCACCCATGCCTGGCTGCAATCGCTGCTGGACATCCAGAAGCAGACCGGCGACTCGGCCGAGTTCCTGGAGCACGTCAAGGTCGACCTGTTCCCCGATTCGGTCTACGTCTTCACGCCCAAGTCCAAGATCATCGCCCTGCCCCGTGGCGCCACGGCGCTGGACTTTGCCTACAGCATCCACACCGATATCGGCGACCAGACTACCTCGGCCATCATCAATCACGAACCGGCGCCGCTGCGTTCCGAGCTGCACAACGGCGACATCGTCGAGATCATCACCTCGCCGACCTCGCGCCCCAGCCCTAACTGGCTGGGCTATGTACGCACCGGCAAGGCCCGCTCGGCGATCCGCCATCGCCTGCGCACGGCGAACAAGGTCGAGTCGCAAGCGGTCGGTCGCCGCCTGCTGGGTAATGCCCTGCACACCCTGGGTATTGACCCGGAGCTGCCATCCCACATCGTCGAGCGCCTGCTCAACGAATCCAGCGCCAAGACCATGGACGACCTGTATGCCGAGATCGGCATCGGCACCCGCATGGCGCCGCTGGTGGCACGCCACATCATGACCATGATGGATACCGGGGTGAGCGTGCCGCAGCTGGATCCGGAAGGCCACATGCTGCCCAACAAGCCCGACCCGGTGGTCATCACCGGCAGCGAAGGCGCATCAGCGCAGTTGTCTTCCTGTTGCATGCCGATCCCGGGCGACCGCCTGACCGGCTACCTGCGACCGGACCAGACCCTGATCGTGCATACCCAGGAATGCGAGACCGCCAAGCGCCTGCACGAGAAGGAACCGGAACGCTGGATCGAGCTGGTCTGGGGCCACGATCTGAACCGCCGCTTCGATTGCCGCATCACCATCCTGATCCACAACGAGCGCGGCACGCTGGCGCGCATCGCGGCCGAGATCGGCGAATCGGACGCCAATATCGTCTCGGTGGCCATGGATGATGAAGGTGGCAATGCCTCGATGAAATACCTGCGCTTCACCATCCAGGTCGAAGACCGGGTCCACCTGGCGCGCATCATGCGCGGCATCCGCAAGATCGACAGCGTCGCACGTATCCTGCGCGACCGGGGCTGATGCCGGTCATGCCAGGAGATGACGCCATGAAGAACGCCCGCAATCGCGGGCGTTCTTCATTTGGGGCATCAGGGTGAACATCAAGGGCCAGTCAGGCGGCCGCCTTCTCCTGCGCCAGGCCGACCTGCACCTCTGCTTCCAGATGACGTTGGCAGGCCTGCGCACCCTTGTCGGCGATGCCGCGTTCCAGCTTGTCGGCAAAGAACTCGATCAGGGCACTGACTGCACTGGGCAACTGGCGGCGGTGCACATAGACCGCATAGAAGCCCATGGTGTCGCGCTGATAATCCGGCAGGATGTTCACCAGGGTGCCATTGCGCAGGTCTTCCGAGGCCAGCATGGTCGGTAACAAGGCAATCCCCAGCCCGGCCCGCGCGGCCCGCAGCTGGCCCTGGGCGGTATTGACGCACAGGCGCGGCACCACCCGCACACTCTCGGGACCATGTGGCCCCTCCAGCTTCCAGACCGTGTGCTGGGGCGCCTGCGAGGTCGCCAGACAGGCGTGGGCGACCAGGTCCGCCAGGGCCTGCGGCGTACCCTGCCGCTCCAGGTAACGCGGGCTGGCAATGAGCGCCAGATGGCTTTGCACCAGTTTTCTGGCCACCAGGCTGGAATCGGGCAATACCCCGCCGCGGAAGGCCAGGTCGATGCCCTCGGCAATCAGGTCGGCGCGCCCATCGTTGAGCACGAACTCCAGCTGCACCTTGGGATAGAGATGCATGAACTCATGCATCCACTCGATCGAAAAATTGTCGAAGAAATCCACCGGCGCCGCCACCCGCAGGCTACCCGTCGGCTCGCCCTGGCTCTCGGTCAGGCTGGCGCTGGCGTGTTCGATGTCTTCCAGGCCGGGCGCGCAGCGTTCGAAGAATTCCCGACCCGCCGCAGTCATGTTGAGCTGGCGCGTGGAGCGTTGCAGCAGGCGCACGCCCATGTTGGCCTCCAGGGTCTGCAGGCGCCGGCTGATGGTATTGGGCGGCATGGACAGCTTGCGGCCGGCGGCGGCAAAGCTGCCGGCACGCACCACATGCACGAACAGCCAGATGTCGTTCAGGTCTAGCATGGCGATGGCCTTCTTCCTCTATGTCCGTCTCGATCCCATTACTTCCAAAACTGGATCAGTGAAATGCGATTCTCGCATCTATTGGAAGAAATGAAAACTGGGTATTGTTCATCCCAATGCAAACGCCTTCCTGTCGAGGCGATGCCAACCGAACAATGTAAAGGAATGACCATGAGCACCCTGCTGCATATCGACTCCAGCGCCCGTACCGGCGGCTCCATCTCGCGCCAGCTGACCGCCTCCTTCGCCCAGCAATGGCAGGCCAAGAACCCCGGCGGCAAGGTCGTTCATCGCGACCTGGCCGCCAACACCCTGCCGCACCTGAGCGAATCCATGATGGGTGCCTATTTCACCCCGGCCGATGCCCGCAGCGCCGAGCAAGCCGACGTGATCAAGCAATCCGACGCCCTGGTCGATGAGCTGCTGGCCGCCGACACCATCGTCATCGGCGTGCCGATGTACAACTTCGCGCCGCCCTCGACCCTGAAGGCCTGGATCGACCACGTCTTCCGCGCCGGCCGCACCTTCAAGTACGGCGAAACCGGCCCGGTCGGCCTGGTCACCGGCAAGAAGGCCGTCATCATCCTGTCCCGTGGCGGCAAGTATTCCGAAGGTCCGATGGAAGCACTGGACTTCCAGGGCAAGTACCTCAAGGGCGCCCTGGGCTTCATCGGCATCACCGATGTCGAACTGGTGATCGCCGAAGGCGTCTCCATGGGTGAAGAGGCCGCCAAGCAAGCCGTTGCCGGCGCCGAAGCGAAGATCAACGCCACCGTCTGATCGCGCCAGCGGCCTGGCCCGCTCTCGCGCTGCCCATGTGAATGGGGCGCACCGCCAACAGCGGTGCGCCCCGTTTGCCGTGTTGCGTGCCGGGCTCAGTGGCTGCCCAGCCCCTTGTGCATGCGCCGCAGCCCCAGCCAGACGCAGACTGCCACCACCGGCACCACCATACCGGTGGCCAGGTCCGGATTGATGGGCAGGCCCGCCGCCTTGGCCGCCTTGCCGGCATACCCCAGCAGACCGATCACGTAATACGAGATGGCCGCCACCGACAGGCCTTCCACCGCCTGCTGCAGCTTCAGTTGCTGGGCGGCGCGGGCATTCATGGATTCCAGGATCTGGCGGTTCTGACGCTCCTGCACGATGCCGATCCGGGTGCGCAACAGGTCGTTGGTATGGGCGATACGTTCGGCCAGGGCTTCCTGGCGACGGGCGATGGCCTGGCAGGTATCCATGGCCGGCGCCAGCCGGCGCTCCATGAATTCACCGATGGTCGGCACGCCTTCGATGCGCTGCTCGCGCAATTCCTCGATGCGCGCCTGTACCAGCCGGAAATAGGCCTGCGAGGCCGAGAAGCGGTAACTGTTCTCCAGCGAGAGCTTTTCGATGCGTGCCGCCAGACCGGTGATCTTGCGCAGCACGCGCTCATCTTCGGCCTGTTCCTCCGGCGTGCCGGCGGTGGACTGCTCGGATTGCACCATGGCGGCGGTCAGCGCCGCCAGGTCGCCCTCGATCTGGTTGAGCAGCGGGCCGGATTGCTGGGCGTGCGGCAAGCCCAGCAAGGCCATCATGCGATAGGTCTCGATTTCCAGGATGCGCTGGGCCAGGCGCCCGCCTTGCAGCTCGCGCAGGCCAATGTCGCGCACCACGAAACGCGAAAATCCATCCGACTGGATCTGGAAATCGGTCCAGATTTCCCCGCCCTGCAAGACCTTGCTGGAACTCATCAGCTTGCCCTCGAAGATGCGCTGCATCTGGCGTGCGGTCGCAGCCGGGTCATCGTCACCGGGCTCCGCCACCACATGCGCGGCCACCATCAGCTTGCCCTTGAGCGAGAGCTGCCACTGCTGGGGGATGTGCGCCAGCGGCGCGCGGGCAAAGGCCTGGTCGGTGGAGAGCGGCTCCTCATGGGCCTGGGCGAAGGTATAGGTGGCGAACTCGGTGTGGCACTCCCACTTCAGCCGGAAGCGGCCGAAGTCGTGATAGAAGTGCTTGGCCTCACCACCCGGGGCGACCACGCCGAAATGGGCGCACAGGTCGTCCAGCAGCGCATGCTGGGCGCTGGCATGGCGACCGCCATTGCCTTCTTCGCGCACATAGACGGCCAGGTGGGTGAGCGTTTCCGAACGTGTCAGCTGCAGGAAGGGGCGCGAATGCACCTCGGCAGCCAGGACGACGCGCTGCGGGTGGTTCAGGCTGGCAAAAACGATGGACATGGGACTTTCTCGTGGATGATTGCAATGCTGTGCGCCGGTCGCGCTTGTCGGCGACCGACTAACCGCCGGCCGGCCTGCAAGTCAGGCCGGGCCGCGGCGAAAACGGGTGGTGAGCCGGCGCGCCTACTGCGGCTGCGGCGGCGGATACGTGACGTCGAGGATGGTCAGCTGCTCCACGCCCGAAGGGGTCTGCAGCACCACCTCATCCCCTTCGCGCGCCTTGGTCAGCGCCCGCGCCACGGGCGAAATCCAGCTGATGCGCCCCTTGAGCGGATCGAGCTCGTCGATGCCGACGATGGTCACCGTATGTTCTTCGCCGCGCTGGTTTTCGTAATGCACCGTGGCCCCGAAGAAGATCTGGTCGCTGCCGTGATGGACCGAGGGATCGACCACCTCGGCATTGTCCAGCCGCTTGGTGAGGAAACGGATGCGCCGGTCGATCTCGCGCAGGCGCTTCTTGCCGTAGAGATAGTCGCCGTTCTCGGAGCGGTCGCCATTGGAGGCGGCCCAGGAGACCACGCGCACCACCTCCGGACGCTCCTCGTCGATCAGGTGCAGCAGCTCATCCTTGATGCGCTGATGGCCCTGGGGCGTCATGTAGTTCTTGGCCCCGGCGGGGATGGCCGGCAAGGCGATCTCGTCATCGTCGTCGGCGCCGTCGGATTCTTTTACAAATGCCTTGTTCATGTGCGAATGGATGGGTATGCAGGTTCGTTCTTATTGTAGCCGCATGCGTGGGCTCGCAACGGTACAGTTGGGGCGATTAATCCTTGCATCAGTGTGCTGGGCGTGCGCCCGGCGCAAGACCCTGCCCGGCAACGGCAAGGCTCGCCCTTTGGCCCGCACTCGGCGATAATCTGCCTTCCCGCCTGGTCACAGGCTTACCACTCCACTGCTCCCGCGACCTCATGTCCTCCATCGCCCCTCGCTATCGTATCGGTCTCATCGCCAACCGCGCCCATCAGGACGCTGCCGATTCTGCCCTGGTGCAGTTGCTCACCGGTTCAGGCCATCGCATCGAAAGCCTGCAACCCGAACTGATCGTGGTCGGTCGCACGCTCGACGCCATCGGCCAGATGAACCTGCTGCCCGGCTACCCGCATCTGGTGCGCTTCCCCTACGGTCGACAAGGTGGCCTGATGAAGCTGGTCTCGCGCACGGTCGATCCCGACCCCGAGCGCACGCTGGACGCCGTGATCTATCTGGTCGATCCGGTCGACCCCTCCTCCACCTTCCCCGAGGCGGTGGCCCTGAAGCGCCAGTGCGTCATCCATGGCAAGCCCTTCCTGTCGACGCTGGCTGGCGCCCAGGAATGGTTCGAACTGGAAGCCATCGCCAATGGCGCCGCGCCGGACAGCTTCCTGGATGACCGCTTCCACCTGGAGCAGGAAGGCATCGCCCTGATCGCCCACGACGCCATGAAGTCGCGCATGCTGGAACTGGCCGAGAAGCACTTCGAGGTGCTGGACCGCTTCGCCTTCCGCTGCGCCACTGGCACCACCGGCGGCCTGCTCAACCAGTTGGCCATGAAGATCAAGGGAGATGCCGGCCGCAACTGGGTGCGCCCCTTCCTGTCCGGCCCGCTGGGGGGCGACGCGCAGATTGCCGAACTGATCCTGGAGCGCCAGTGCCGTCGCGTGCTGTTCCTGGAAGACCCGCATGTGGCGCGCCAGCACGAAGCCGACATCCAGTTGCTGGAACGGGCCGCCCGCACCGTGACCGGCTATGCCTCCTGCATGAGCGATGTCAAATGGGGCGACCGCTGGCTGTCCCTGATCAAGGCGCGCGCACTCTGAAGTCCGCATGACCGCATCCCCACCGCCGACACCGCCGCCCCACTCCGTGCCTCCGCAGCGCCCGGGGCGCTGGCGCCGCCGGCTGCTGGCGCCGCTGATCTATACCGCGGCCCTGCTGCTGATGCTGGAAGAATGGCTATGGGACGCCACCCAGGCGCTGCTGGCGCGCATTCCCGACTGGCCCTGGCTGGTGAGGCTGCAACACTGGGTGGAGCGGCGCCCGCCCTATGTGGCGCTGCTGATCTTCCTGGCACCTACCCTGCTGCTGCTGCCGGTCAAGCTGCTGGCGCTGCTCTCGATCACGCACGGGCATCCGACGCTGGGCCTGGCCATCGTGCTCGCGGCCAAGGTATTGGGGACCGCGCTGGTCGCGCGCATCTACGCCCTGACGCGCCGCAGCCTGCTGTCACTGGCCTGGTTCCAGCGCTACCACGATCAGTTGCTCGCGGTGAAGGCCAGGCTGACCGCGCAGCTGCAGGCCACTGCAGGCTGGCAACAGGCAAAGCGGCTAGTACAGTTGTGCAGACAGCGTGTGGCAGATGTGAAGTCGTTTGTGCGGGCGCGCATGGCCCGCTCGCCGCGCTCCCCGCTGGCGCGCCTGATGCGCCTGCTGCGCAAGCTGGTGGCCCGCATGCGCAGCCGCTAGTGTTGAAAATCCTTGCAGAGAACGCTGCAAAAAGTCGAGCGCAAATGAAACAAGGCCGCCGTAGCAGCCTTGTTTGCGGATCCATTGCACCCGGGCCGGGCAGGATCAGTCGTCATCATCGTCATCGATGTAGCCGTCCGGCGGCGGCGACATCTGCATCGTGGCATGCTGGCCGATGTTGTTGTTGGAAATACTGTTGCCCCACTCGAAGGCATGCTTTTCAGCGGCGAAGAAATCATCGGCCGACAGCTGCAGTTCATCCAGCAGATGCTGCATCTCGGCCTGGTCCGGCGCCCGTTGCTCGGTGCACTCCACCAGACGCAAGGCCAGGCCGTAGAAGCCGCTGCGACGCAGCAGCGCCTCCCGGATCTCGGTACTGACGGTGATCTGGCGCAGCACCGTTTCCATGCTCATCCCGAACAGGGCATCGACCAGCGACATGATGCCCACCGTGAACGCCATCTCCGACATCTTGCGGCGCCCCGGGCGAATCTTCACCGTAATGAGCTCCAGCATCTTGCCGCGCGTGGCCGCCAGGATCATCAGCGGCGACATGGCGTGGGCGCGGTCCTTCTCGGTATTGGCGAAAAGCAGAATCTGCAGCCAGCGCTTCAACTGCCGGCGACCCAGCACGATCAGGGCCTGGCCCAGCGAATCGATGAACTTCTGGAAGCCGTACACCGGGGTATTGACCAGCCGCAGCAGGGTCAGGCTCAGCGCCACGTCACGCTTGATGAAGCGCACGATCTCGGCATTGTCGACATTGCGCACCAGCAGCGTGAGCAGGTGCATGATGATCATCTTCGAGGCCTCCAGCTTCTTGCCCTGGAGGATCATCGGCTTGGCGAAGTAATAGCCCTGGAAGTAATCGAAGCCGAAGGTCATGCAGTCATTGAACTGCTGCAGGGTCTCGACCTTCTCGGCCAGCAGCTCCTTCTGGGCGCGCTTGAAGTGCACCGACAGCTTGAGCAGCTTGCTGGGATCGACTTCCATCACGTCGATCTTGATGATCTTCACCAGCGGCAGCAGTTCTTCGATCTCTTCCGACTCGGCCACCACGTCATCCAGCGCGAACACATAACCGGCCTTGGTCAGCTCGCGCACGCGCGCCACCAGTTCCGGTGTCACGCGTACCGTCTCCAGGATTTCCAGCACCACCTTGTCGGAGGGCAGGAAATAGATGAAGTCGCTCATCAGCACGGCCGCATCGACATTGATGAAGCCATGCAGGTTACCGATCACATTGGACAAGCCCAGCTCGGAAGCATGGGCAATCACCGCCGCCGTCGCCGTCACGTCATCCTTGACGTTGGCCGGACCAAAGGCCGCACTGCGAAACAGCAGTTCGTAGCCGATCAGGTCCTGCTCGCGGCTCAGGATGGGCTGGCGGGCCAGGAAGAAATCCAGGGCGTGATGAGGGTGTTGCGCGTGCGGGGGCAAGGCGGATGGGTCGGCGGACTGATCTGACATGGTTGTTCTTTTACTAATCCCTCGCGTTGCAATTCTTGACGTGTGGCAATCTCACTATTGTAAGCCGATTTCTCACGATATCGGCGACAGCGAGACTACCCTCGACGACAAAATCACAAATATTCACAACGCCAGGAGCCCCCGTCATCAGAGTTCTCCCGACTCCAGGACATATTCCGCGCTGTCATCCACGCCCAGCACCTCGATCAGGTAGGGCATGACTTCCTTCAGCGTGGCTTCCAGCGTCCACGGCGGATTGAGGATGAACATGCCGCTGTTATGCAGGCCAAAGCCATCCGGTGCCGGGCCGTGGATGGCCAGCGTGACATTGAGCCAGCTCTTGGCACCCAGGCGCTTCAAGCGCTCGGGCAACTGACGCGATTCATTACGATGCAGGACCGGATACCACACGGCATAGGTGCCCCCCGGAAAACGCGTGAGCGCATCCGTGAGCACCTGGGCCACGTGGCTGTAGTCACGCTTGTCTTCGTAGGGCGGGTCGATCAACACCAGGGCACGACGCGAGGGCGGCGGCAACAGCGCCTTCAGGGCGTCGAAGCCATCGCCCCGATGCACCATCACGCGCTTGCCGCGCGCTGCCGGACGCTGGCCCTGGGCGGCGGCATGCGCCTCCAGCTTGCGGAAATTATCCGTCAGCACCTTCACTTCGCTGGGATGCAATTCGAACAGGCGCAAGCGGTCCTGCTCGCGCATGATCTTCTCGGCGCAATAGGGAGAACCGGGGTAATAGCGCATCTTGCCGCTCGGGTTGAGCGACTTGACCACATCGACGTATTCCTGCACCGCCGCTGGCAGGTCCTTGCGGTCCCACAGCTTGGCGATGCCGGTTTCGTATTCGGCGTTCTTGCTGGCGTAATCTCCATCCAGCGCGTAGACGCCCGCGCCGGCATGGGTGTCGATGACCATGTAGGCAGTTTCTTTCTGCCCGAGATAGCGCATCAACTGGATGATCACCATGTGCTTCAGGACATCGGCGTGGTTGCCGGCGTGAAAAGCGTGGCGATAACTCAGCATGGAAAATTCACTTCTTGGATGGGGTTGATAGCGGGTGGCGGCACGGACCGACGCGGGTCACTGGGTGGGCCACCGAAAAGAGGAAAAGCTCATGCATTTTATCAAGGATACGTGAGCAGTTGTCGGACTAATCCGGCATTGTTACAAAGAAGACATGCCCGCAGCGCCGGGTGATGCGGCCCGGCCGCTGGCCGCGGCGCCGGTCCGGGATGCGAGTCCGGCACCCCGGCAGTGCGCGCAACGCCTCTAGTTACCGGCCCGGTCCAGCCGGAAATACGCATCCAGCAAGGAGGTCTTGAACACCACCCCCAGCAGGCGCGGGTCTTCGGCGCTGGCGATCACCGGCAGGCGCTCACCCTGATGGTCAAGGAACAGTTGCAAGGCCTCGCCCAGGGACATGTCGGGCGTCACCTCGTGCAGGAAATGCGGCCGCAGGAAATCGCGAGCTACCCGGCCTGCCGCTTCCTTCTTGTCCAGCAGCCAGGAAGTGATGTCCTGCAACGCCACCACCCCAAGGTAACGCTGCTGGTCGTCCACGATGTAGACATACTTCACCGGGTATTTCAGGAACAGGGCGCTGATCTCTTCCAGGCTGGCCTGTTCCTGCAGCACGGTCTCGGCCGGCCGGATCAGGGCACGCATGTGAGTGCCGCGCAGACGCAGGCGTTCTTCGTTGTCGCGATGGCGTTTCAGTGTGATCTCGTACATCGAGCGGCCGTCCGTGCTGCGCGCCACCACATAGGCGACCACGCAGGACAGCATCAGCGGCAGCACCACCTGGTAGCTCAAGGTCATCTCGAAGATCATCAGGATCGCCATCAGCGGCGCATAGGACGCCGCCGCCAGGAAAGCGCCCATGCCCACCATCGCATAGGCGAAGGGTTGCGACATGTGGAACGGCAGCAAAGCCTGGGCCGTATCGCCGAACAGGTAGCCGACCGCCGCCCCCACGAAGAGCGTGGGCGTGAAGATCCCCCCGACCGCCCCCGAGCCGACTGTAATGGCCGTGGCCAGGACCTTGATCACCAGCACCGTCAACACCGCCTGCCACAGCCAGGTCGTATGCAGCAACGAATTGACCAGGCTGTAGCCATTGCCCCAGACCTCGGGCACCTCGATGGAGATCAGTCCGACCAAGAGTCCGCCCACGCCCAGCCGCACCGGCAGCGGCAGGCGGAACTTGCCGAAGCCCTGCTTGCCCAGCTCCAGCACGCGCAGGAACTGCGGTGCCAGGATGCCGGCCAGTACGCCCAGCACCAGGAACAGCAGCACTTCCCAGCCGCCGATCTCGGGGAAGTACGGCATTTCGTAGGCCGCCCGGTAACCCGGCAATTCGCGCATGGTGATGTTGGCCACCACGGAGGCCACCACCACCGGGCCGAAGCTCTCCATGACCAGCGAACCGAGCACGATCTCGGTGATGAAGAAAGCCCCTGCAATCGGCGCGTTATAGGCCGAGGTGATGCCGGCCGCCGCCCCGCAGGCCACCAGCAGCCGCAAGCGCGACGAAGGAAAGTGCGAGAACTTGCCCACCAGCGACGCGCACAGGGCCGACAACTGCACCATCGGACCTTCGCGGCCGATGGAGCCACCGGAAGCAATCGACGCCAGCGAGGAGATGCTGCGCAAGAGCGTATTGCGTACCGGAATGGCGCCATCGCCGATGGCCACCGCCTCCATGTAGTCGCCGCCATTGCCGGCCGGGGTACGCTTGGCCCAGACCAGGAACAGGCCGGCAATCACGCCGCCACAGGTCGGCAGCAGGATGCGCACATGCCAGGGCAAGCCCTTGGCGATGTCGACGAAGCTCCCGTCATGTCCGGTCAGCCAGATCTGCAGCAGCGCGATGCATTCGCGAAAGGCGATGGTGGCCAGGGCGCCGACAAAACCGGCCAGCGCGCCCCACAGCAGCATGGAATGGCTTTCGGACACACGACAGGCATTCAGTACCCGCAGCCGGTACTTGATCCAAAGTTCATGCATGGTCGCTGTCCTGCCCTTGCCGCTGGTCTTCAGCTCCTTGCTCGTCGGCCGGTCGCATCAACGCCTGCAACTGGCGCAATTCGCCGGCAATGCTGGCCGCCGCCTTCTTCTGCATGCGACGGTAGCGTGCCAGCACCTCCTGCCCCAGCTCGGTCACCGCCGCACCACCGCCACGGGCGCCGCCGGTCGCAGTGGCCACCAGCGGGCTGGCGAAGCAGCGGTTCATTTCCTCCACCAGCAGCCAGGCACGCCGATAGGACATATCCATCTCCCGGGCCGCGCCGGAGATCGATCCGGTCTGTGCGATCGCCTGCAGCAGATCGGCCTTGCCCGGCCCGAAGGCAATGGTCTGGCCCTGCATCACGCGCACTCTCAAGGTCTTGGCATCATTCATGCGCGTGATTGTACAAGGGCCTTGTACGTGCGGCCAATGCAGAGCGGGCGGTTGACGTTCGTTATATCCTTACGTATATTTCGCCACTCACCCGCCCTGCTCCCTTGTTCTCGTTTCCAGGATTGCCGATGCTGAAGAAAACCCGTCTCAAGGCCGCCATCGGTGCCGCCTTCGCCGCCACGCTGGTGTTCTCCGCTAGCGCCGCCCAGGCCACCGATCTCGTGGTCTCGGCCGCCGCCAGCCTGACCAATGCCTTCAAGGAGCTGGCTCAGTCCTTCGAACAACAGCATCCTGGTGTGAAGGTCATCAGCAACTTCGGTGCCTCGGACGTCCTGATGCAACAGATCGTGCGCGGCGCCCCGGCTGACGTATTTGCCTCCGCCGACCAGACCGCCATGGACAAGGCGGTGGCGGAAAAGGCCGTCAAGCCGGCCACCCGCAAGAACTTCGCCGCCAACCAGATCGTGGTCATCGTGCCGCATGACGCCCGGCACCAGCCGGCCACGCTGGCCGACCTGACCCGTCCGGACTATCAGCGCATCGCCCTCGGCAACCCGGCATCGGTGCCCTTCGGCCGCTACACCAAGGGTGCGCTGGAACAGGCCGGCCTGTGGTCGCAGGTGCAGGCCAAGGGGGTGATGGCCGAGAACGTGCGCACCAGCCTGGATTACGTGGCCCGTGGCGAAGTCGATGCCGGCTTCGTCTTCGCCACCGATGCCGCAGTGATGCCGGACAAGGTCAAGGTGGCCATCCGCATTCCTTCAGACACGCCGGCCACCTATCCCATCGCCATCACCTCCGGCAGCCGGCAACAGGAACTGGCCACACAGTTCGTGGCCTACGTGCTCTCGCCGAACGGGCAAGCCGTCCTGGCGCGCTACGGCTTCCTGAAGCCCTGAACCCCAAGGTCGCCTGATGCATCCGGTCTGGACACCGTTGCTGCTGTCGCTAAAGGTCGCGGGACTGGCAACCCTGCTCAATCTGGTCCTGGGCGTGGCCGCCGCCTATGGGCTGTCGCGCTGGCGCTCGCCGCTGCGCGACTTCATCGATTCGGTCCTGACCCTGCCCCTGGTGCTGCCGCCTACCGTATTGGGCTATTACCTGCTGGTCTTGTTCGGCCGCCGCGGCACCTTCGGCGCCTGGCTTGAGAGCCTGGGCATCCAACTGGTCTTCACCTGGCAAGGCGCGGTACTGGCCTCCACCGTGGTGGCCTTCCCGCTGGTATTGAAAGCGGCCCGGGCCGCCTTCGAGAGCGTAGACCATCAACTGGAAAACGCGGCCCGCGTGCTGGGCGTCTCCGAGGCCGGCGTGTTCTTTCGCGTCAGCCTGCCGCTGGCTACGCGCGGCATCACCGCTGGTGTGCTGCTGGCATTTGCCCGCGCCCTCGGTGAATTCGGCGCCACCCTGATGGTGGCGGGCAACCTGCCGGGCCGCACGCAGACCCTGTCGGTGGCCATCTATGAGGCGGTACAGGCCGGCGACGACGGCGCGGCCACCTTGCTGGTGGTGATTACCTCGATCACTTGCGTGGTGCTGCTGATGCTGGCCGGACGACTGGTACCGGACCGCTCGCAGCTGCAGATTCGCTAGACTGTCGCGGTTGATCCCTTTTACTTGCCCCTGCCTGCCGTGAGCATCGACCTCCAGATCCAGAAACAACTGCGTGCCGCTGATCGTGTCTTCGAGCTCGATATCGCCCTGGCTTCCGACAGCCAGCGCATCGTGCTCTACGGTCCCTCCGGCTCGGGCAAGAGCCTCACCCTCAAGGCCATCGCCGGCCTAATGCGTCCCGACAGCGGCCATATCCGCGTGCATGGCCGGGTGCTGTTCGACGCCGCGCAAGGTATCGACCTGCGCGTGCAGGAGCGCAACGTGGCCTACCTGTTCCAGGACTACGCCCTCTTCCCGCACCTGACGGTGGCGCAGAACATCGCCTTCGGCCTGACCCGGGGCAGCTTCAACACACGCCGCCCGGCCCAGCACCCGGCCGTGATGAAGTGGTTGCAGGCCTTCGAGCTGGAAGCCATCGCCCACAGCCATCCGGCGCAGATCTCCGGCGGCCAGCGCCAGCGGGTGGCCCTGGCGCGCGCCCTGGTGGCCGAGCCCGACATGCTGTTGCTGGACGAGCCCTTCTCGGCCCTGGACCTGTCCCTGCGCCAGCGCATGCGCCAGGAACTGGCCGACCTGCAGACCCGCCTGCAGGTGCCGATGCTGCTGATCACCCACGATCCGGCCGATGTCGAGGCCCTGGGCCAGACGGTCTTCGAAGTGCGCGACGGCCGCTTGCGGGCGACTTGATGCCTGTCGATACAGAGCCGGCGACAGACGAAAAAAAACCGTACCCTTTTGAGGTACGGTCGCAAGTTCGGGGGATCACCCCGCCAGCCCGCGCAAGGATGCGGGCCGGCGCTACATCACACATTCACACTCAAACCATTGCACGCGCGGATCAGGCCGCCTTCTTGGCCTTGTCATCGAAGAATTGTTCATCTTCGGTCGAACCATGCAGCGCAGTGGTGGACGACTGACCCTGCTGGATCGCCTGGGTCACCGCGTCAAAGTAACCGGTGCCGACTTCGCGCTGGTGCTTGACCGCAGTGAAGCCCTTGGAGGCGGCGGCGAATTCGGCTTCCTGCAACTCCACGAAGGCCGACATCTGGTTGCGGGCATAGCCGTGGGCCAGGTTGAACATCGAGTAGTTCAGCGCATGGAAACCGGCCAGCGTGATGAACTGGAACTTGTAGCCCATGGCGCCCAGCTCGCGCTGGAACTTGGCGATGGTGGCGTCGTCCAGGTTCTTCTTCCAGTTGAAGGACGGCGAGCAGTTGTAGGCCAGCAGCTTGCCCGGGAACTTGGCGTGGATGGCTTCGGCGAAGGTCTTGGCGAAGGCCAGGTCGGGCTTGCCGGTTTCGCACCAGACCATGTCGGCATATTCCGCATAGGCCAGGCCACGCGAGATCGCCTGGTCGATGCCCGGGTGGGTCTTGAAGAAGCCTTCGACAGTGCGCTCGCCGGAGAGGAAGGCCTTGTCGTTGGCGTCCACGTCCGAGGTCAAGAGGTCGGCCGCTTCGGCATCGGTACGGGCGATCACCAGGGTACGGGTACCCATGACGTCAGCCGCCAGGCGCGCCGCGTTGAGCTTTTCGCAGGCTTCACGGGTCGGCACCAGCACCTTGCCGCCCATGTGACCACACTTCTTCACCGAAGCCAGCTGGTCTTCGAAGTGCACGCCGGCCGCACCGGCCTCGATCATCGACTTCATCAGTTCGAAGGCATTCAACACGCCGCCGAAACCGGCTTCCGCATCGGCCACGATGGGCGCGAAGAAGTCGATGTCGTCACGGCCTTCGGACCACTGGATCTGGTCGGCGCGGGCGAAGGTATTGTTGATGCGCTTGACCACCATCGGCACCGAGTTGGCCGGATACAGGGACTGGTCGGGATACATTTCACCGGCCAGGTTGGCGTCGCCGGCCACTTGCCAGCCGGACAGGTAGATCGCCTTCAGGCCGGCCTTGACCTGCTGCATGGCCTGATTGCCGGTCAGTGCGCCCAGGGCGTTGACGAAGGGCTCGTTGTGCACCAGGTTCCACAGCTTCTCGGCACCGCGCTTGGCCAGGGTGTGCTCGATCTGCAGCGAACCACGCAGGCGGACCACATCGGCGGCGCTGTAGTTGCGCTTGATGCCCTTCCAGCGCGGGTTCTCTGCCCAGTCGCGTTCCAGGGCCTGGATTTGCTGTTCACGTGTGCTCATGTGGATCTCCTTTTGGTCAATGATGAAGTGGCTAGAAACTGGATGAAATCGCGAATTCCATGACTTCATAGTAGGCCTGCGGGAGCAGAGCAACAATGTCTTATATAAGATATCTGTAAAATTTTTATACCAATAAATTCAATGACTTACATTCACGATTTTGCGATACGGAACGAAAATCCGGACAATGAAAAGGCCATTTGATGCAGCGCACCCGCACTTTTCATATTGCGAAATGAAGATTTCGTATCGTAAAAACGGGGCGATGTGAAACCTCTTGCGCCCTCATCGTTCATATCCACATCACCCGCACCTGTCCTCTCTGGTTGTTTAAACAAACAAGAAGGCAGAGAATAAGCACCTAACTCATGAAACGGCGATATCACGCCGCCCTGTCTACATGCATTACGCCCTGGACATTCGCACCTTCCTCTTCAGTCATTATTTCTATACAGGTGTGCGGATCGCGATCGGGGTGGTCGGCCTGACCCTGCTGGTGTTCAACGTGGCCGACATGCCCACTACCATGACGGTCTTCCTGGGTGCGCTGTGTACCAGCCTGATGGACCTGCCCAGCCCGCTGCGCCACAAGTTCAACGAAATGCTGGCCGGCGTGCTGCTCTGTACGGTGGTGATGCTGGTCATCAGCCTGTGCGCCCCGGTGCCCTGGCTGGTCAGCGCGATGATGGTGGTGGTGAGCTTCTTCGCCAGCATGATGGTGGTCTATGGCAAGAAGACCATGCCGCTGCAGTTCGCCGCGCTCATGGTGATGACCCTGTCAATGGAAAACCAGGTGCCGATCTCGGACGCCTTCCTGCATGCCGTGCTGTTCCTGGGCGGTGGGCTGGGCTACCTGGCCTATTCGATGACGGTGTCGTGGTTCCTGCGCCGCCGCATCAAGCAGCAGGTGCTGGCCGAGGCGCTGTTCGAACTGGCACGCTACCTGCGCATCAAGGCCGACTTCTACGACGTCAAGCATGACCTGGCGGGCCAGTTCAACCAGCTGGTGCGTCAGCAGATCGTGGTGGCCGACAAGCAGCAGGCTTCGCGTGACCTGATCCTGCGCGACCTGTACACCAAGCAGGATGGCCTGCTGGTGCAGGTACACCTGTCCATGCTGGAGCTCTACGAGCAGGTGCTCTCCACCCACGCCGACTACGCCTTCCTGCGCCAGCATTTCGGCGACAGCGATGTCATGGTCTTCCTGCGCGACCTGGCCACCAAGGCGGCCCAGGACATCGAATCGATCGCCTACGCGGTCACCCGCAAGAAGGCCTCCGAGCCGAGCGTTAACTACAAGGCCGAGCTGCGCGCGGTGCAGTTCGAGATGCAGGAGCTGGCCCTACCCGGCCCCCGGCAGGCCTCCGAAGAAGCCCTGACCATCCTGCGCGTGACCTACAACAAGATCCGCGACATCATCGAACTGATCGGCCAGGTGCACCAGGCCACCCGCAATCCAGTGGACCCGCTGCCCATCCTGCCGGGCTCGGACATGACCCCCTTCCTGACCCAGCAGAAGTTCAAGTTCAACATGCTGCTGGTGAACCTGCGCTGGCAGTCACCGATCTTCCGCTTCGCCATCCGGGTCGCACTGGCCGTGACCACGGGCCTTTGGATCGCCAGCCACCTGCCCTACATGTCGCACGGCTACTGGATCGTGCTGACCATCGTCATCATCCTCAAACCCAACTTCAGCGCCACCAAGCAGCGCATGGCGGACCGCCTGGTCGGCACCGTCATCGGCTGCCTGATCACCATGCTGATCCTGCGCTTCGTCCACAATCCGCTGGGCCAGCTGGCAGTGCTGTTCGCGGCCAGCGTGGCGGCACCGGCTTTCACCTACATCAAGTATCGCTATACCGCCATCGCCGCCTCGGTACAGATCCTGATGCTGCTGAACCTGCTGGTGCCGGCCGGCCACCAGGGCGTGATCGGCGAACGCCTGATCGATACCATCATCGGCGTGCTCATTGCCACCGTCTTCTCCTATGTGCTGCCGGCCTGGGAATACCGCGACCTGCCCAAGCTGCTACGCAACGTGCTCAAGGCCAGCCAGCGCTACCTGACCGCCAGCCGCGACATGCTCGAAGGGAAGGTGCAGGACGATTTCTTCTATCGGGTCTGTCGCAAGGGCTTCATGGACAGCCTGGCGGCGCTGATCTCGGCGCTGGTGCGCATGATGGACGAGCCGGCCACCAAGCAACGGGCGGTACGCGAACTGAACCGCTTCATCGTGCAGAACTACCTGGTGGCGGCGCATATCGCAGCGCTGCGCCTGATGCTGCGGCGCCAGCAGGAAAATCTGCCGCAGGCCGCCATCAGCAAGCTCATCGAAGACACCTACCTGGAGGCCAGCGAACACCTGGCCGAAGCGCAGCGCCTGCTGGCGCCCAAGCCGAGAAAGCGCGGCGGCGCCGTAGTGGTCTCGCCGGAAGCACCGGAAGACAAGGCCCTGTCGGGCAAGATCGAGCTGATCGGACCGGTCACGCCGGCACCCATTCCGGCCGAGGCCAGCGCCTGGTCGGGCTGGGCAAACCTGCGTCGCCGCAGTCACCAGCTCAATCAAGACCTCAAGGAAATCGTGGCGCAGACGGCGGCCATCGACAAGGAATTGCGCAAGGTACCGGACTGACGCCCTGAACCTCATCCAGGTCGCGCACAAGACAAAAGCCCGCATCTGCGGTAATGCGGTTCAGATAAGAAAAAATCGCCGCGCCAGTGACTTTGGTGCGGCGATTTTGCTTAGTTCTCTTCAAACCATTTGAAACCGTTCGGACTGAGTAGGCCCTCTAGGGCCGTATCGAAGGCGCTGCTCAGCTTGTGGCGCGCCTTCGATACGCGGCGACGCCGCTACTCAGGACGAACGGTCAGCGGTGGCGCAAGCAAAGTCTGAGCAGGCTTTCGGGCGGGTAACAAGCTTAACTGAACAGCATTGCCGCATCTGCGGCTTTTGTCCAGGTAGTGTCTCTGTATGGCGGGAGGTAGAAGCGTATGGATGAGCCCGTTCAGAGCGGCGTACGCGCCACCAGCACGCCGTCCACGTCGGCATAGATCCAGTCGCCCGGATAGACCGCTACCCCGGCGATGCCAACCTTGATGTCGGCATCCCCTGCCCCCTTGCGGAAGCTGCGCTGGGGGTGGCTGGCCAGGGCGCGGATGCCGACGTCGCAGGCATTGAGTTCAGCCGCGTCGCGCACACAACCATTGACCAGGATGCCAGCCCAGCCATTGTCCTGCGCCAGTTGCGCCAGGTTGCCACCCACCAGTGCGCAGCGCAGGCTGCCACCGCCATCGACCACCAGCACCTGGCCATTGCCCGGCGTCTCCAGCGTGGCGCGGACCAGCACGTTGTCCTCGAACACCTTCAGGGTCCTGGCCGGTCCGCTGAAGGCCTGCCTGCGCCCGAAGGAGGCAAAGATGGGAGGCAGTACATGCAGGGTGCCGCTGGCCAGCTTGTCTTCATTGGCATCGCACAGGTCGCAGGTGGCAAAGGACATCAAGGTCTCCTCATGGTCTGAATGGGCGGGGCCGGAATGGCCTCGGGGACGGGCCTATACCGACAGGATGCGGTGCAGGCGCTTCTGATCGAACATACGAGAATCGGCCACCCGCAGCAAGGTCTCCACATCCAGGCCATCGACCGGATAGAGCGATACGCCCACCGACGCATCCACCGTGTACTGCTGGCCATCACGCCCCTCGATGGGCTTGTTGACGGCGTGGCGGATCTTGTCGGCGATGCTGCGGGCCACTTCGATGTCGGTCACGCCATGCAGGTAGACCACGAATTCGTCGCCGCCGAAACGCGCCACCGAATCATCATGCCGCAAGCTGTGCTGCAGTCGTTCGGCAATGGCGATCAAGACCTTGTCGCCTTCGTCGTGGCCATACTCGTCGTTGACGGCCTTGAAGCGGTCCAGGTCGATGAAAAGCAAGGCGAAATGCAGCGGATTGGCTTCGGAGCTGTTGCGGCGACGGAAGTCGATCTGCGCGATCAGGGAATCACGGTTCAGCACATTGGTGAGGCGGTCGGTGCGCAGGTTGCGCTCCATTTCCACGAAACTCAGCGCCAGCTGGCCGATCTCGTCGTTGCGATCGATGTTGAGCGCGGGGAACGGGCTGCCATTGCCGATGCTCTTGGCCGCCAGCGTGAGCTTGCGGATGTCGCGCAGCACCCAGCGCAGCAGCAGGAAACCGATCACGAAGGTCAGGCACACTGCCAGCAGGCCCAGCAGCAGGGTCTGGTAGACGCCGCTGGTGACCGAACCCAGGAAGTCCGAGCGCGGCGCAGCGCTGATGGCCAGCCAGTCCAGCCCGGCCTGGTCATGGTGCAGGCGGAAGGCCACTTCGATCTTGCTGCCCTCGCTGCGCGAGCCCAGCAGCACCAGCCGGCCCGGCGCGGGGTTGTGGATGCTCAGGTAGCGCCGCACTTCCTCGAAGGCCTGCTGCACCAGCGGCGACTTGCTGTGTCCGGCATTCAGACGCAACAGGTCCGAGCCCTGGTCGTTGGACTGGTAGATCGACTCGTCCAGCGAGGTGGCCACCATGTCGCCCTTGAGCTCGGTCACGAAGGCCGCGCCATGCGGGCTCAGGGGAAGCTGGCGCAACAGGGTGGAGAGCTGCTGCAGGCCGATGCTGCTGTTGGCCACGCCCAGGAGCGTGCCGTCGGTATCGAAGATGGGCTTGGACAGGTTGATGCCCACCACATTGGGCTGGCGGTAATCGGCGTACACCGGCGACCAAGTCTCGCGCCCCTGCTGGACCGCCTGCACATACCAGGGCCGCTTGCGCGGTTCGTAGTCCTGCACGGCGGTGAGCTTCATCTCGGTGCCGGGGCCGCGCAGGTAATAGACGTAGTTCTTCTCGCCCGGCTCGCGCACGCTGTACATGAAGACGTTGATCTGCTCCTGCTTGATGCCCAGGAAGCTGCCGTCAACACCACCGAAATAGACGTAGCTGGGTTCGTCGAACAGCGAATTGGCCAGCCAGAGCCGCTCTTCGAGCTCTTTGCGGGTCTTGGGAAAGGGCAGCGTCGCCGCCTGCTGGCCCGCCTCCGCCGGCGGCACCGGCGCGGGTGCCACCACGTTCAGGCTTTCGCGCGCGCCCATGGTCTGGCGGTCGATACCCTGGGAGACCCGACCCATCACTTCGGTCAAGGCATTGCGTGCCAGCACCTCGGTGGCATCGTCGCCGGCGCGATACAGGAACCAGCCGATGGTCAGCACCAGGCAGACCATGAGGAAAATGAACGGCAGGATGAATAGCCGCTGCAGAGACGATTGCTTCAGAATCGCCCCCATGTGCTCTTGCTGCCTTGACCGCGTGTTCCCGATATGACCATGAATTCCTTGCTGCCGGGCAAGCAAAACCCTTCCCGGCGATTGCAGATGAGGCCGTGGCCTCGATCGATGGCGCACCTGTTTTTGTCGTGTGGCGCACTCCCCTTGATGAAGGTAAATATCACATTTTGCGCCGTCTTGGTGAGCGTTTTTTGCAATGCGGCGAAAGAAAAAGCAGTGACCGATCCGCCCAGGAAGCGCGCTGGACGTGGAGTGTAGCAAAAGCACCAACTAAATTAAATGTATTACAACTTTCAGGGAACGGATGTGCAGCAGCGTGCCGATGAAGTGAATCAAATCGCCCGCCCGGATGCATAAAAAAGCGGCGGGACATGAAGACATGTTCCCGCCGCTACTAGACTTCCTGCCCTTCCTGCTCCGGTCGACCCGACGGCAGATCGGCGCCCTACCGCCTGCCTCCCTGCCGCCCTTGCTCCCGGGCAGTTACTTGCTGAACGCCAGTTGGCCGTTCTCCACATCCACATGCACCACGTCCTTGGGACCGAACCTGCCGGCCAGGATTTCCTTGGACAGCGGATTCTCGATCTCCTGCTGGATGGCACGCTTGAGCGGCCGAGCACCATAGACCGGATCGAAACCGGCTTCGGCGATCTTTTGCAGGCCGGCTTCGCTGATCTGCAGTCCGATTTCCAGCTTGGCCAGACGCTGCTCCAGGATGCGCAGCTGGATCTTGGCAATCGCGCCGATGTTCTTGGCGTCCAGCGCGTGGAAGACCACGATCTCGTCTACCCGGTTGATGAACTCCGGACGGAAGTGCGTACGCACCTCGGCCATCACGGCCAGCTTCACCAGCGCCGGATCGCTGTCTTCCATGCTCTGGATACGGTGCGAACCCAGGTTGGAGGTCATCACGATCACGGTGTTCTTGAAGTCCACGGTACGGCCCTGGCCATCGGTCATGCGACCGTCATCCAGCACCTGCAGCAGCACGTTGAAGACATCCGGGTGCGCCTTCTCGATTTCGTCGAGCAGGATCACGCTGTAGGGCTTGCGCCGCACCGCCTCGGTCAGGTAACCGCCTTCTTCATAGCCGACATAACCCGGCGGCGCGCCGATCAGACGGGCCACGGAATGCTTCTCCATGAACTCGCTCATGTCGATGCGGATCATCGCCTCCTCGGTATCGAACAGGTAGGACGCCAGCGCCTTGCACAGCTCGGTCTTGCCCACGCCGGTAGGGCCCAGGAACATGAAGGAACCGTAAGGCTTGCTGGGGTCGCCCAGGCCGGCACGCGAACGACGGATGGCGTCGGAAACGGCCACGATGGCTTCTTCCTGGCCCACCACGCGTTCATGCAGCACGTCTTCCATGTGCAGCAGTTTTTCACGTTCGCCCTGCATCATGCGCGACACCGGGATACCGGTGGCGCGGGCCACGATCTCGGCAATTTCCTCGGCGCCCACCTGGGTGCGCACCAGCTTGGGCTTCTCGGTGGTGGCACCGGCCGCATCCTTCTTGTTCTGCACCTCCAGCGCAGCTTCCAGCTCGGCCAGCTTGCCGTACTTCAGCTCCGAGACCTTCTGCCAGTCGCTCTTGCGGGTGGCCTCTTCCATCTGCAGGCGTACCTTCTCGATCTCTTCCTTCAACTGCTGGCCACCCTGGGCGGTCGACTTCTCGGCCTTCCAGATTTCTTCCAGGTCGGCGTACTCACGCTCCAGCTTTTCGATTTCTTCCTCGATCAGCTGCAGGCGCTTCTGCGAAGCCTCGTCCTTTTCACGCTTGACGGCTTCACGCTCGATCTTCAGCTGGATCAGGCGACGGTCGAGCTTGTCCATCACTTCCGGCTTGGAATCGATTTCGATCTTGATTTTGGAGGCGGCCTCGTCAATCAGGTCGATGGCCTTGTCCGGCAGGAAGCGGTCGGTGATATAGCGGTGCGACAGCTCGGCCGCAGCCACGATGGCCGGGTCGGTGATATCGACGCCATGGTGCACCTCGTACTTCTCCTGCAACCCGCGCAGGATGGCGATGGTGGCTTCCACGCTGGGCTCATCCACCAGGATCTTCTGGAAGCGGCGCTCCAGGGCGGCGTCCTTCTCGATGTACTGGCGGTACTCATCCAGCGTGGTGGCACCCACGCAATGCAGCTCGCCACGCGCCAGGGCCGGCTTCAACATGTTGCCGGCATCCATGGCGCCTTCGGCCTTGCCGGCGCCCACCATGGTGTGCAGCTCATCGATGAAGACGATGGTCTGGCCTTCATCCTGGGCGATTTCCTTCAAGACCGCCTTCAGGCGCTCCTCGAATTCACCGCGATACTTGGCACCAGCCAGCAGGGCTGCCATGTCCAGCGACAGAACGCGCTTGGACTTCAGGCTGTCCGGCACTTCGCCGTTGACGATGCGCTGGGCCAGGCCTTCGACGATGGCGGTCTTGCCCACCCCCGGTTCGCCGATGAGCACGGGGTTGTTCTTGCTGCGCCGTTGCAGCACCTGGATGGCGCGGCGGATTTCATCGTCGCGGCCGATCACCGGATCAAGCTTGCCGGCACGGGCACGCTCGGTCAGGTCCAGGGTGAATTTCTTGAGGGCTTCACGCTGGCCTTCGTCCTGCTGCGAGGACACCGAAGCGCCGCCGCGCACGGCCTGGATGGCCGCTTCCAGCGACTTGCGGGTGAGGCCGTTTTCACGGGCGGCGCGACCGGCGTCGGACTTGTCGTCGGCCAGGCCCAGCAGCACCATTTCGCTGGCGACGAACTGGTCGCCATGCTTTTGTGCTTCCTTGTCGGCCAGGTTCAGCAGGGCCACCAGTTCGCGCCCGACCTGCACTTCGCCGCCGTTGCCGGAGACTTGCGGCAGGCGCTTGAGGGCCGCCTGCAAGGCGGTATTCAGGCCGTTCACGTTCACGCCGGCACGCTGCAGCAGCGAGCGTGCGCCACCGTCATCCTGGCCCAGCAAGGCCAGGATCAGGTGAACGGGTTCGATGTATTGATTGTCGTGGCCGACTGCCTGGGATTGCGCATCGGCCAGCGCTTCCTGCAATTTTGTGGTGAGTTTGTCGAGACGCATGGTTCGCTCCAATTTTTCAATGAGATGAAAGTTGGGCCTGCGCTTTGATTTTCAAGCAATGATCGTGCCGCCTGTTTTGATCTGCATCAGTTCGCTGATAATCGTCATCCCGCCAATGCACGATAGCTTGCAAAGCCGGCAACACACAGCACGATGGAGCCCAGCAGGTGCAGTGCCGAATGGCCGATGGCCCACAGGTAATCGCCCCGCTGCAAGAGGATCATGGCCTCGGCGGAAAAAGTGGAAAAAGTGGTCAGGCCACCCAGGAAGCCGGTCACCGCGAACAGGCGCCATTCGGGCGACAAGCCGGGATGCTGCTCGAAATAGGCCACCAGGAAACCGATCACGTAGGCGCCGATCCAGTTGGCCGCCAGCGTGCCCAGCGGCACGAAGTGGCCGGAGATATTCCACACCACCGAGATGCGCCAGCGCAGCCAGGCGCCCAGCGTCGCTCCGATTCCCACTGCCAGCCATCCCATCATCATCCCCTTTGCCTGCCCCATCGGGCCTTGTCGTTTCCGGAGTCAGCGCGTCCCCAGCCCCTGCATTTCTTCCCGCAGGCTGCCCAGGCGCTCCAGCGCCTGATGGTCTTCTTCCAAGGTCTTGTCCACGGTCACATGCATCCAGTCTACCCAGGTGCTGATCTTGGCGTCCAGGTACTGGCGCGAAGGATACAGCGCGTACACGCCCATGTTCTGCAGGCGGTGCTGCGGCAGCACGCGCACGATGCTACCCGTACGCAAGGCATCCACGGCCGAATAGATGGGCAGCACGCCGATCCCCATGCCCTCGCGGATGGCGGTGAGCATGGCTTCGGCCACATTGACCTGGAAATTGCTTTTGATCGCAATGACGGCGCCGCCGTCCGGTCCTTCCAGGACCCATTCGTCCAGCGGCGAGATCGGGCTCACCAGTTGCAGGCAGACGTGATTGAGCAGGTCCGCCGGCTGCTGGGGCGCGCCGTACTTGTCGAGATAAGCCGGCGAGGCACACAGCATGCTGAAGGTGGTCCCGAGCTGTCGGTAGATCAGGCCGGAATCGGGCAACTCCCGCGCCAGCACCAGGGAGACGTCATAACCCTCTTCCAGCATGTCCGGAATACGTTGGGCCAGCGTGAGTTCCACCGCCACGTCTGGATAGCGCTTCTGGTAACCGGAGATGGAGGGAATCACATAGCGCTGGCCGAAACTGGTCATGGCGTGGATGCGCAGCCGGCCCGAGGGGCGGACATAGGCCGCGCCGGCTTCTGCCTCAGCTTCGTCAACGTATGCCATGATCTGCTGACAACGCAGCAGGTAGCGCTCGCCCGCCTCGGTCAGGGCAATGCGGCGCGTGGTGCGGTTCAACAGGCGGGTGCGCAGATGGCGCTCCAGATCGGCCACGGCGCGGGAGACATGGGCGGTGGTCAGGGCCATCTGATGGGCCGCCTGCGTAAAGCTGCCGGCCTCGACCACGCGCGCGAAGACGCGCATGTTTTGCAGGGTATCCATCTTGTTCCTATCGATAAGCAGGTGAGGCGCCAGCAGGCGCAACACCGGATGACAGCATTGTTACCCAAAACGGAGCAATCATTATTGCCAAATACGAGATAAAGAATTGCTGAATAGCGGATTTTTTTGGAAATAATTACAAAATAGAATACATAACTTCTGATATTTGCATAATTTCGGGCAATCCCATGACACATATCGCCATTCCCAAGCTGCCAGACCTGAAGGTCGTTGCGCTGGCGCTGACAATCGCAGCGGCCCTGGCCGGTTGCGCCGATCAGGGCGGCATCCAGCCGCAAGCACACGTGCGCGACGTCGCCGTGCTGGACGCCGGCCAGGCCATCCGCCAGGCCGGCAGCGAGGCCGGCTGGCCGCAACGCGCCTGGTGGCAGGTCTATGGCGATGCGCAGCTGGACCAACTGGTCAGCCGCGCCGTGGCCGGTAACCCCAGCATGGCGGTGGCCGCCGCCCGCGTGCGCCAGGCGCGCTCGCTGGCCGTGGCCACCCATGCCGGCGAGCTGCCCAGCGCCCAGCTGGATGTGGCGGTCGGCCGCAAGGACTGGTCCGATAACGTCTACTACGGTGCATCCTTCCGCGACAAGCTGACCTGGAACAACACCGCCACCCTGGGCCTGTCCTACAACGTCGACCTCTGGGATCGCAACAAGAACGCCACCCTGCGTGCCGAGGACGAGATGCATGCCGTGGCGGCCGACGCCCGCGCCGCCCAACTCGATCTGGAAGGCAATGTGGTGCGTACCTATGTGCAGTTGGCCCTGCAATACGGCCTGCTGGACAACACCGAAGCCATGCTGAAGGAAGAACAGAAGATCCTCGACCTGGCCCATCGTCGTTTCAAGGGCGGCCTCGGCACCCAGCTTGAGATTACCCAGGCCGAAGCCCCGCTGCCGGAAACCCGGCGCCAGATCGAAGCCCTGCAAGAGAGCATCGCCCTGATCCGCAACCAGCTGGCCGCGCTGCTGGGCGCCGGCCCCGGTGCCGCCGACGGCATCACCCGCCCCACCCTGCAACTGCAGGCCGCCATCGGCTTGCCCAGCGCACTGCCGGCCGACCTGGTGGGACGCCGCCCGGACATCAGCGCCGCCCGCTGGCGCGTGGAGGCCGCCGGCAAGGGCATCGCCGTGGCCAAGGCCGCCTTCTACCCCAACATCAACCTGCTGGCCGGCATCGGCCCGGCCGCCGCCGGTGGCGGCTTGTTCTCCTTCCTGTCCGCCCCCAATCTCCAGACCACCTACGGCCCGGCCATCTCCCTGCCCATCTTCGAGGGTGGCCGCCTGCGTGGCCAACTGGGTGCGGCCAGCGCCGGCTATGACATCGAGGTGGAGCACTACAACGCCCTGCTCTCGCTAGCCCTGAAGGGCATTTCCGACCAGGTGGTGACGCTGCAATCGGTGGCCCGCCAGCAGGAGCAGGCACAGCAATCGGTGCAAGCCGCGCAAAAGAACGTGGATATTGCCACCCGTGCCTACCAGCGCGGCCTGACCGATTACCTCAACATCCTGCACGCCCAGACCCAATGGCTGCGCCAGCAGCAGATCGTGCAGCAATTGCAGGCACAGCGCCTGGCGGCCTATGCGGCGCTGCAGACTGCGCTGGGCGGTGGCATGGACAATGGCACTGCGCCTGATGAGCAGGTGGCCGCGCAATGAGCACCCCCGGCACACCCACGCCCACCCTGTCGCTCAAGGCGCAGCTGCACGAGGCTGCCCGCGACTGGTGGCGCAGTGACGCGCCGACCTGGGTCTATGTGTTCAAGATGGTCTTCGCTGGCCTGCTGGCGCTGGGCATCGGCTACGGCCTGGACCTGGAGTCGCCGCGCTCGGCGCTGATCACGGTCTTCATCGTCATGCAGCCGCAAAGCGGGATGATCCTGGCCAAGAGCTTCTACCGGGTCATCGGTACCCTGGTCGGCTCCGCCGCCGTGGTGGTCTTCGTGGGCCTGTTCGCGCAGACGCCGGAACTGTTCCTGCTGGCCTCGGCCCTGTGGATCGGCCTGTGCACGGTGGGCTCGGCGCACAATCGCAACTTCCGCTCGTACGGCTTCGTGCTGTCCGGCTATACGGTGGCGCTGATCGGGCTGCCGGCCGCGCTGCATCCGGCCATTACCTTCGACTCGGTGATGACGCGGGTCTCCGAGATCATGGTCGGCATCGTCTGCGTGGGCCTGGTCAGCGCGCTGGTGTTTCCCCAGGCCAGCGCACCGGGCCTGGTGCGCATCATCCGCGGCCGCTTTACCGCCTTCGTTGACCTGATCAGCGCTACCCTGGGCGGCAGCAACGACCGCAAGCAACTGGAAGCCACCAATGCCCGCTTCGTGGGCGACATCATCGGCCTGGAAGCCATGCGCAGCTCGGCCATCTTCGAAGACCCGGAAGTGCGCCTGCGCAGCGGCCGCCTGAGCCGCATGAACAGTGAATTCATGGCGCTGTCCACCCGCGTCCACGCGCTGCACCAGCTGATGAACCGGCTGCACGCCAATCCCGCGCCCAGCGCGCAAGTGGTCATCGCCGCCATCTCGCCGTATTTCCGCGAGGTGCAGCCCTTGCTGACCCGCGCCAGCGGCGAACCGGTGATGAGTGCAGTGGATGCCGCCGACGCCGCCCTCAAGCTGGACGCCTTCAAGCGCGAGCTGCCGCGCCGCGTGCGCGCCACCCGTGGCACGCTGGCCGAACAGTGCGACAGCGACAGCGCCATGCTGGATTTCGATACGGCATCTGAACTTCTGTACCGCGTGGTCGAAGAACTGCATGCCTACACCCTGACCTATGCCTCGCTGAACCAGCGCCACCACGAGCGCGAGCAATGGGAGCATTCCTATGCCCCCAAGACCAGCATGACCACGGCATTGATCGCCGGTGCCCGCGCCGCCATCGTGATGCTGTGCCTGGCCGGGTTCTGGATCGCCAGTGGCTGGCCCAGCGGCGACGTGGCCGTGCTCAATGCGGCGGCTTTCTGCGCCATCACCTCGGCCGCCCCCGACCCGGCCAAGGCCACGCGCACGGTCGCCATCGGCGTGCTCTTCGCCGCCGTGGCCGGCTATGTCTACACATTCCATATCCTGCCGCGCCTGGATGGCTACTGGATGCTGGCCAGCGCGCTCATGCCGGTGCTGATGCTGGCCGTCTGGCTGACCACCAAACCCAAATGGGCCGGTTACGGCCTGGGGATCTGCATCTTCTTTCCCTTCCTGGCGGTACCGGACAACTTCGCCCACTTCAACGCGGCCGGCTACCTGAACGAATCGGTGGCGCTGGTGGTGTCCTTGCTGGTGACGGCCGTGGCCTTCATGCTGCTGCTGCCGCCGACCACCGACTGGACCGTGCGCGTGCTGGAAAAGCAATTGCGCAAGCAGGTGGTGGACGCCTGTTTCGGCAAGCTGGGCCGCCTGGCGCTGAAGTTCGAAAGCGGCACCCGCGACCTGATGCACCAGATCACGATCCTCACCAGCAGTCGCCCGATCCTGCGCCAGAAGGCGCTGGGCTGGATGTTCGCCACCCTGGAAGTGGGCCACGCCATCATCGAACTGCGTACCGAACTGCACGGCATCCGTACCGAAACCCCGGACCTGCTACCGCCCTCCGCCTACGCCGCACTGAACCGCCTGCGTGAAGCCGTCCCGGCCTTGTTCGCCCGGCCGTCGGCGGCAACCCTGCAGGCGGCGCTGGACGCCAATGACGCCACCATCGTCGAAGTCCAGACCGCCATCGGTCCGCATTACCGCGAACGCAGCGAACGTCATCGCCTGCAACGCACCCTGAGTTACCTGCACTTCATCCGCACCGCCCTGCTCGATCAGCAATCGCCGCTGCATACCATGCGCGCCGGTGCCAACCCCGCTTCCGGAGAGCGCCATGCCACGTGAGATTTCCTTCTTCGACGCCTACATTCCAACGGTACTGCTGCTGGCCGTGCTGGCCGCCGTCCTGGCCATGGCCGCGGACCGCCTCCTGGTGCGGCTGGGCTTCTACGAACTGACCTGGCACCCGGCGCTGTTCCGCGTGAGCCTGTTCGTCTGCCTGGCGGCCTTGCTGGGGCTGTTCGTGTATCGCTAGCGGACATCGGCTCTACCGCCTTCTGCGCCAAACCCATCACTTCAGAAAAGATAAAGAAACAATCAGGAGTAGTTCACCATGTCGGTCAAATCGATTTTCCGCGTCCTCATCACCTCGGCCATTTTCCTCTTGGCCATCCTGCTCGCCTGGAGCCTGTGGCAGCACTACATGCATTCCCCATGGACCCGCGACGGCCGGGTGCGCGCCGAAGTGGTCAACGTCGCGCCGGATGTCTCCGGCCAGGTAGTGGCCCTGCCGGTGCGCGACAACCAGCTGGTCAAGAAGGGGGATCTGCTGATGGAAATCGACCCGGCCCGCTACACGCTGGCGCTGCAACAGGCCGAGGCCGCCGTCACCGCGCGCAAGGCAGATCTGGATGTGCGCCGTGCCGAGGTCGAGGCACGCCGCGCCGACCTGGCCATGCGCCGTGCCCAGGCCCGCCGCCGGGCCGACGTGGATGCGCTGGTGGTGTCGCGGGAAGCCCGCGAAGATGCCGGCAGCCAGGTTACCGCCTCGCAAGCCCAGTTGGACGCCGCCCAGGCCCAGCTGCAAGGCGCCCAGGCGCAATACCAGGCGGCCCTGTCGCAGCGCGATACGGCCAGGCTGAACCTGGAGCGCACCAAGGTGTTTTCCCCGGTGGATGGCTATGTGACCAACCTGGCCGTGCGTCGCGGCGACTATGCGGCTGCCGGCGCGGCCAAGATCGCGCTGATCGACAGCCACTCCTTCTGGGTCTATGCCTATTTCGAGGAAACCAAGCTGCCGCTGCTGTCCATCGGTGACCGCGCCAAGATCCAGCTGATCAACGGCGCCACCCTGGAAGGCCACGTCGACAGCATCGCCCGCGGCATCTATGACCGTGACAACCCGCAAAGCCGCGAACTGACCGCCGATGTGAACCCGACCTTCAACTGGGTGCGGCTGGCCCAGCGCATCCCGGTGCGCATCCAGCTCGACGAGGTGCCGGAACATGTACTGCTGGCCTCGGGGCTGACCTGCACGGTGGTCTTGGAGCCGGGGAGCGGCAAGTCGCAGCCGGCAGCGCGCAACTGAACCAGCCTGAGGTAGTGGAAAGGCGGCCCTGATGCAGCATCAGGGCCGCCTTTTTCATGTGCGCTTGCGCGCGACTGCACCCACGCTCATGCCGACCGGCTTGAGCAGCTTGTCGGCAGTGGCCAGCGTGGGACTGGACTCACCGCGTTCGATATCCTGCAAGGTGCGGGCAGATACGCCGCACAGCTTGGCGTATTCGGCAATGGTCAGGCGCAGGGTGGTGCGGATCTTGCGGATCACGGCGGGAATGGGCAAGGCCGGATCGGCGGCCAGTTCATCGAACAGCGCACGCCGTTCTTCCAATTGCTCGATGGCAGTGAGCGGCTTGAAGCGCTTGTCCATTCAAAGCGCCTCCAGTTGGGTACGGACCTGGGCCAGCGTGACGGCCAACGGGTCGAGGAATTGTGCGTCGATGCGCAGATCGCGGGCGCGCTCCAGCAGTCCTGCCAGCGGCTGTGCCATCTCGCGCACAGCCGCCCGCACCGGTGCTTCCTCCAGTCGGGCCGCGTCGCAGGCCTGCGCGATCGCGCTGGCCCACTGCGGCGAACCGCCGTCATCGTGCTCCCAGCGCATGCGCCGGGCGATGCCGTCGGGATGCAGCCACATGGGCGCGAAGTCGAACAGCGGCGTGAGCCCGATCTGCCCCTGCGCGTCGCGCCGGATGGCGGTGTTGCGAGCATGGTTGTCCTTGTTGCGCAGGACGATATTGGCGATATCGCGCTTCATGTATTCGATGATCTCCGCCACCGGATCGGTGGTCACCTCCCCCAGCCTGGCGCAGGTCACGTTATGCGACGGCGTCGCCGCAAAGCCGGTCACGCCGCAGAGCGAAGCAATGCTTTCCTGGGCGTAGCGCACCACCTGGCGGCGACCGTCACTGGACTGCACCTCGCGATCAAAACGCGGAATGAACAAGGCCTTGCCGTGCAGTTCCAGTGCAGCGTGGACCCGCAGGCCGAGGCTGGCTGCCAGCTGCATATAGGGGGCTTCCAGTTGCAGGATGTTGGCCAGGTCGGGATCGGGCCCTCGTCCGAACTTGACGATGTAGTGGCAGTCGGCCAGGTCATCGGGCAAGGCGTGGTCGAGATAGAACAGGCCATCGCGGGCACGCGTCAGCAGAATCTTCGGCCATTCGCCCTGCACCCCCGAGGAGCCTGCCAGGAACAGACCGTGCTGGGCCAGGTATTCGTTGAAGTCTTCCGAACGCGCCGCGATCTCTTCGACTGCGAACCCGCGCAACTGCGGCCCGCTGCGTTGCTGCGCCCATTGCCAGGCTTCCAGCAGGCGCAGGTTGCCAATGGGATTGCCAGCACCGGCACAGAGCAATGGCCAGTCGGCGCTGGCTTCGGCACGCTCGTCCAGGCCAAGCTGGCGCAGCAGCTCACCCCGGCCGTAGCCTTGCGGCAGCAGATCGATCAGGAACGCCGGCCAGCGGTGTTCGCGCAGGTCGTCGAAGCTGACGGGTACATTCACGGAGACCGCCGCCGCATCACGCCGGTTCTGGTAGTCCACCACATGCGCCGCCTCATAGGCCAGGAAGGACGAGGCCGCCATGCCCTGCTCTACCGGGCCGGTCAGGGACAACGCGGCCGCGTCGCGCCAGGCGCCGTCGATATGTAGTTGCAGGGTGCAGGAAGTCTTCATATACACATCATACTATCATCAATACCCATAAAATCCAGGACAAACATGATAGTTTGATGTGCTAAAGGCGGTATTCAGGTGGCAAACACCTGCCACACCAACCACACGTTGGCCGCCGAGATCGCCACGAACAGCAGCCACGCCGTGGCACTGACCCACCAGCGGTTGACCAGCTCGCCCATCAGGTCGGCACGGCTGGTCAGGCGGATCAGCGGATACATGGCAAAGGGCAATTGCAGCGACAGCACCACCTGGCTGGCCACCAGCAGCTTGCCCACCGAATGCGGCCCCAGGGTAAGCACCCCGATCAGGGCCGGTACCAGCGCCAGGGCGCGGGTGATGACGCGGCGCTGCCAGCAGGGAATCTTCAGTTTCAGGAAGCCTTCCATGATGACCTGGCCGGCGATGGTGCCGGTGAAGGTCGAGCTCTGACCGGACGCGAACAGGCCCACGCCGAACAGGATGGCCGCCATGGCCGAGCCGGTGATGGGGTCCAGCAGATGGTAGGCCTCATCCAGTTCTGCGACCTGGGTATTGCCGCTCTTGTGGAAGGCGGTGGCGGCCAGGATCAGGATGGTGGCGTTGATGACCATGGCGATCAGCAGCGAGATCGTGGTATCGACCCGGGTGTAGCGCACCGCTTCCAGCAGGGAGGCCGGATCGCGCCGCACGCTGCGGGTCTGCACGATGGAAGAATGCAGATAGAGATTGTGCGGCATCACGGTGGCGCCGATGATGCCGATGGCCAGATACAGCGGCTCGCGGCTGGAGATGGCCTGCAGCGAGGGAACGAAGCCTTGCATCACTTCATGCCAGTCGGCCTTGACGAAGGCCAGTTGTGCCAGCAGGCAGGTGGCGATCGTGATGACCAGTCCGAGGATGATGGCCTCCACCTGTCGGAATCCCCTGCCCTTCAGTCCCAGCACGATCAGGGTATCGAGCGCGGTCAGCAGCACGCCCACCGGCAGCGATACGCCCAGCAGCAGGTTGAAGGCCAGTGCGCAGCCCAGCACTTCGGCCAGGTCGCAGGCGATGATGGAGAGTTCGGCCAGCACCCACATGCCTTTGCCCACGGCGGGCGGGTAATGTTCGCGTGAATGCACCGCCAGATCCTTGCCGGTGGCGATGCCCAGGCGTGCGCACAGGCATTGCAGCACGATGGCGGCCAGGCTGGAGAGCATCACCACGAATAGCAGCTGGTAGCCGAACTGCGAACCGGCCTGGATGGACGTGGCCCAGTTGCCCGGGTCCATGTAGCCGATCGACACCAGCAGGCCGGGGCCGACGTAGATGCGCAGCTTTTGCCAGACCGAGGCACCGGCCGGCACAGCGACCGAGCCCGCCACTTCGGACGGGCAGAATGGCGCGGTGGCCGTGGTCGGCAGACCGGGAATGCGCGGCATGCGTGGTAAACGTGGAATTTGAAACTTCAGTGGCAAGACGGTTTCCCCCTGTGATCGCCCTTGGCGGCCGGCGCCGGGATCAAGCTCCCGAGGCAGGACGCCTTATTGTTTCCACTTGCTCAGTGCCGTGTCGTCGCTCTCGCGGGCATCGACCCAGCGGGCGCCGTCCGGCGTCTGTTCCTTCTTCCAGAACGGCGCCTGGGTCTTGAGGTAATCCATGATGAATTCGCAGGCCGCGAAGGCTTCGCCGCGATGGGGCGAGGTGACTGCCACCAGCACGATCTGCTCCAGCGGCTGCATGGGCCCGATGCGATGGATCACCAGCGCATCGAAGATGGGCCAGCGCGCCTTGGCCTGTTCCACGATCTGCTCCAGGGCGCGCTCGGTCATGACCGGATAGTGTTCCAGCTCCATGGCCGAGACGGCCGCGCCCTCGTTGAGATCGCGCACCGTGCCCACGAAACTCACCACCGCCCCTACGCGGGGATTGGACAGGCGCAGTTGCGCCACTTCGGTGGAGAGATCGAAATCGGCGGTCTGGACGCGGACAGGCATGGCTGGACGGAAAGTGAAAGGCAGGGCTGCGATTCTACCAGCGCAGCCCTGCCCGCGAGCACACGTGGATCAGACGATCAGACGATCAGCCCCCACAGCAGCAGCGTCATGCCCAGGCCGATCACCGAGACCAGGGTCTGGATTACCGACCAGGTCGCCAGGGTCTGCTTGAGGTTCAGGCCAAAGTATTCCTTGACCATCCAGAAGCCGGCGTCATTGACGTGGCAGAAGAACACCGAGCCGGCACCGATGGCCAGGGCCATCAGCGAATTGTGGGTCGCCGACAGGCCAGCCACCAGCGGCGCGACGATGCCTGCGGTGGCGGTCGTGGCGACGGTAGCCGAACCGGTGGCCTGGCGCAGTGCCACGGCGATGATCCAGGCCAGGAGGATCAGCGGCATGTGGGTGCCGGTGGCGATCTTGGTGATGGTGTCGCTGATGCCGGCGGCCAGCAGGGTCTGCTTGAGGCCGCCGCCGGCGCCGATGGTCAGCAGCAGGCCGGCGATGGGCGGCAAGGCGCGGCGCAGCGTGGCACCCACCTCGAAGCGGCTGCTGCCCTGGCCCCAGCCCAGCACCACCACGGCAAAGAGCACCGTGACGGTCAGGGCGATGATGGGTTCGCCGAAGAAGTTGAGCATCTCGAACAACTCGGTCTTGGGCGTGACCCAGATGCGCGCCACGGTACGGCCCAGCATCAACGCCACCGGCAGCAGGATGGTCACCAGCGAGGCTACGAAGCCCGGCTGCGACTGCCCTTCACGGGCACTGAAGAGCTTGCCGATCTGGTCCGGTTCGGCCAGGTTCAGGCGCGGTGCCAGGAAGTTGCCATACAGCGGGCCAGCAATGATGACTGCCGGGATGGCGACGATGAAGCCCAGCAGCATGGTAGTACCGAGATCGGCACGCAGGGCCGACACGGCAATCAAGGGACCGGGGTGCGGCGGCAAGAGCGCATGCAGCGTGGTCATGCCGGCCAGCGCGGGAATGGCCACGCGCATGATGGGCAACTGCGAACGGCGTGCCATGACGAAGATGATCGGCGCCATCATCACCAGCCCGACCTCGAAGAACAGCGGCAGACCGACCACCAGAGCCACCAGGGCCATCATCCAGGGAATGATGCTGCCACGCGCATAGCGCAGCAGGGTATTGACAATGCGGTCGGCCGCGCCGGACTCGGCCATGAGCGCGCCCAGCATGGCGCCCAGGGCGATGATGATGCCGGCCTCGCCCAACAGGCTGCCGGCGCCCTTGCTGAAGGCCTTGGCGATGTCTTCCAGCGGCAGGCCGGCGCCGATACCGGCGATGAAGGTGCCGATGAGGATGGACAGGAAGGGTGCGATGGACAGGAAGCTGATCAGCACCACGATGGCGATCAATGCCGCCAGCGTGACCAGCAGCAACTGCGTGTCCTGGGCCGCCCAGGCGGCCAGTTGGGTCGAAATCAAGATGGTTCCTTCTTAGGTGTGGATGAATGCGCATCGATGGACGATGTCTTTTGTGCACCCCCTCCGCAAACCTGTTTGGCGCAGGCTTGGTCTCCTCCTAAAGAATCCGGATGTCGAATGTCCTGGTGGTTTGCTTAGCTCCGGTCTTGTGTTTTTTGCCAGACGCTGGCCAACCACGGCTGCTGCTCACGCGGCAAACCGTCAGGGCGGTAATAATGCCGCAATTCAACGAATCCTGCTGGCAGCAGGTAACGGCGCCAGCCCTCCAGGCTGTGCCAGACGCCATAGCGCGGACCGCTCCAGCCTTCCAGGTCTTCCCCGCGGGGATTGGAACTGAAGAGGATGCCGCCCGGCTTGAGGCTGGCGTGTAACCGGGAGAGCACGCTCGGCAGTGCAGCCGAAGGCACATGGAACAGCGAGGCATTGGCGAAGATGCCGTCGAAGCGTTGCGGCGGCAGGTCCAGCTGCAGGAAGTCCTGGTGCCAGACCTCGCAGCCACTGGCCGCACGCGCCATCTCGACGAACTCGGCCGTACCGTCCAGCCCGACCGCAACATGGCCGCGCCGGGTGAATTCGATCAGGTCGCGCCCCGGGCCACAGCCGAAGTCCAGAATCGTGAAGGGCCCTTGCCCGGCTTGGCCGGCTCTGGCGTGCAAGGCATCCAGCAAGGCTGCCATGTTCTGGCTGACATCATGATCCCAGGTGCCTTCGCGAAAGCTCTGAGCATTGCTGCTGTAGTGCGCAATCGTGCCGACCGAGGGATCCCGACGGGTGCCCATGTCAGCCACCGGTGACCGGCGGGAAGAAGGCCACTTCGCCGCCCTCGGCAATCTCGGTATCGGCCTCGGTCATGTCATGGTCGTAGGCCATGCGCAGGTTCTTTTCCGGTCCCAGCACCTCGGCCCAGATGCCGCCCCGCCCCATCAGGAAGGCGCGCACGTCGCCGACGGTCTTGACGCTGTCCGGCAGCTCGATGATTTCCTGCGAGGTCTGCAGGGCTTCGCGCACGCTGGCGAAGAAACGGAGTTCGATTTTCATGAAGGGAAATTCCTTGGTGGTTCAGTTGAGCAGATGATCGAAGGCCAGGAACTGCACCATGTCGCCGGCGGCGATGGTCTGTCCGGGCGGGTTGTCGATCAGGCCGTCGGCCCAGGCGGTCGAGGTCAGCACGGCCGAGCCCTGACTGGGGAAGAGATCCAGGCCGCCCTGGGCATTGCGACGCACGCGCAGGAATTCCTGGCGGCGGTCGGCGCGGGGCCAGTCGAAGTCAGCACGCATGCTCACTGCCTGCGGCAGCACGGCAGCGCGTGGCAGGCCCTGCAGACGCAGCAGGAAAGGTCGCACGAACAGCAGGAAGGTGACGAAGGAAGAGACAGGATTACCGGGCAAACCGATGAAGAACGCTTCACCCGCGCCCTCTTCCCCGCGCCGCACCTGACCGAAGGCCAGGGGCTTGCCGGGTTTCATGGCGATCTGCCACATGTTGATGCGCCCTTCCGCTTCCACGGCCGGCTTCACGTGGTCTTCCTCGCCCACGGAAACGCCGCCGCTGGTGATGATGAGGTCATGCTCGCGGGCGGCTTCGCGCAGGGTCTGGCGGGTGGCGGCAAGGTTGTCGGGGACGATGCCGTAGTCGCTGACGGCGCAACCCAGTTTTTGCAGCAGGCCACGCAGGAGGAAGCGGTTGGAGTTGTAGATGGCACCGGGCTTGAGGGGCTCGCCGGGCATGGTCAGTTCGTCGCCGGTAAAGAACACCGCCACCCGTACCCGCCGCAATACCTCCAGTTCGGCCTGGCCGACTGAAGCCGCCAGCCCCAGTTCCTGCGGGCGCAGGCGGGTGCCGGCGTCGAGGATGGTGCTGCCCTGGCGGATGTCTTCGCCGGTATAGCGCACCCATTCGCCACGGGTGGGCACATGGCGGATCACGACGTGGTCACCGTCCACCTCGCAGGCTTCCTGCATGACGATGGCGTCTGCGCCCTCGGGCAGCATGGCGCCGGTGAAGATGCGGGCGGCCGTGCCGGCTTCCAGCGGCTGGCCGACGTGACCGGCGGGAATGCGCTGCGACACCCGCAGGCGCGCCTGGCCGGAGGCGCAATCGGCGGCGCGCACGGCATAGCCGTCCATCTGCGAATTGTCCATGCCAGGCACGTTGATGTGGGCCTGCACGGGAGTGGCCAGCACGCGGTCGCAGGCGTCCAGGGTGGCGACGGTCTGGCTGCCGGTGACCGGCACGGCCGCATCGAGCAGGGTGTCGAGTGCCTGGGCGACGCTTTGCATGGGCGTGCGGGCGGGCTTGGCCGGGGAGTCTGGAATGGGAGCGGGCGTGGATTGCATGGCGGGCTTGAGGGATGGAATGCAGGAGTTGCGTTGTTTTCTGGTCAATTCCGGTCAACACAGCGACCCGACATTCTAATGCAATCACCGCCCCTCTGCGGCCCATGAAAAACGCCGCCCGGGCCGATGGCGCGGACGGCGTGATCGGGCAGAACCGACGGTGCTTACAGGCCGGTGTGCTCGGCCACGAAGGCCTTCACACGGGCGGCATCGGCCGGCATGACCTCGAAGCGCTGCGGCAGTGCCTCGATATTCTCGAAGCCGGCCGGACGGTCGGCGTCACGACCCAGGGCTTCGCGGATGGTCTCGTTGAACTTGGCCGGCAAGGCGGTCTCCAGCACGATCATGGTCACACCCGGGGTGAGGTTTTCGCGCGCCACCTTGATGCCGTCGGCAGTGTGGGTATCGACCGTGATGCCGTAGGTCTTTTCGGCGAAGCGGATGGTGTCCAGGCGGTCGGCGTGGGTGGACTTGCCGGAGGCGAAACCGTACTTGATCACGCTGGCGAATTCATCGCCGTCGCTGCCGGGCTTGCCGGTCAGGCCGAAGCCACCGGCGGTCTCGACCTTGTGGAACAGGGACTTGACGCGGGCGCTGTCGCGGCCCAGCAGGTCATAGACGAAGCGCTCGAAGTTGGAGGCCTTGCTGATGTCCATGCTGGGGCTGCTGGTGTGGTAGGTCTCGGCCGACTTGCGCACGCGGTACACGCCGGTGCGGAAGAATTCGTCGAGCACGTCGTTCTCGTTGGTGGCCACCACCAGCTTGTCGATGGGCAAGCCCATCATGCGCGCGATGTGACCGGCGCAGATGTTGCCGAAGTTGCCCGAAGGGACGGTGAAGGAGACCTTCTGTTCATTGCTGGTGGTGGCGGCCAGGTAGCCACGGAAGTAGTACACCACCTGCGCCACCACGCGTGCCCAGTTGATCGAGTTGACGGTACCGATCTTCTTGGCGGCCTTGTATTCCAGATCATTGGAGATGGCCTTGACGATGTCCTGGCAGTCGTCGAAGACGCCTTCCACCGCGAGGTTGAAGATGTTGGGGTCTTGCAGGCTGAACATCTGTGCGGTCTGGAAGGCGCTCATCTTCTTGTGCGGGGACAGCATGAAGACGCGGATGCCCTTCTTGCCGCGCATGGCGTATTCGGCGGCGCTGCCGGTGTCACCGGAGGTGGCGCCGACGATATTGAGTTCGGCCCCCTGCTTGGCCAGGGCATATTCGAACAGGTTGCCCAGCAGTTGCATGGCCATGTCCTTGAAGGCCAGCGTGGGGCCGTTGGACAGGCTTTGCAGTACCAGCTTGTTGCCGTCGCGCTCTTCCAGCGTGCGCAGCGGGGTGATCTGGGCGGCGTCCTCACCGGCGCGGGTGTTGCGATAGACGTCGGCGGTATAGGTCTTGTGCGCCAGCGCCTTGAGATCGGCTTCGGGGATATCGGTGGCGAACTTGCGCAGCACCTCGAAGGCCAGGTCGGCGTAGGACAGCTTGCGCCACTGCTCGAGCTCGGCGCCGCTCACCTGCGGATACTGCGCCGGGAGGTAGAGGCCACCGTCCGGGGCCAGGCCGCCCAGCAGGATTTCGGAGAAGGAAGGAGTTGCAGCGTGACCGCGAGTGGAGACGTATTGCATGTCGATAGGAAGCGCCGGCAGGCGGCTGGAGGGTGAATTGGCAGGAAAGCCTTGGATTATAAGGCCAGACGGGCTACGACAAAAGCGCAGCAAGGGGCCGGCCATGAAATCCTTGTGGCATCCGGGGCAAGGTGATCATGGGAAGGACTATTGCCCCGGAACATCACTGACCTGAAATAAAACGTTACCACCCTTGAAAGCCGGCCATGGCCGGGCTATGCTGCGCCACTTCGTGTGCAGCGCCGGATTGGCGGAATGTTTGCACGCTGGCGACATCAAAGACCTATTCAAACTCAACAAGGATGGAAAACGGCATGAATCACAAGACCAAGACCCTGCTCGCAACGACCGGCCTGTTCGCGGCCCTCCTGGCGAGTCTGCCGGCCCACGCCGAGAACTGGCAATCGCTGGGCGGTACCGACCAGTCCGAACTGCTGGTCGATACCGACTCCATCGTCGAGTCCGGCGGCGTGCGCGAGGCCTGGTCGCTGTGGAACTTCAAGGAAGCGCGCCCCAACAATGGCGACAAGAGCTTTCCGACGCTGAAGTCCTACAAGGACCTGCACCAGTACAACTGCAAGGCCGGCACCATGAAGCTGGTGCGCGAGATCATCTTTGCCGAGAACGATGGCAAGGGCGACAAGCGTGACCATTCGGACGCGCTCAAGGGCATGGACTTCGTCAAGCCCAAGCCGATGTCGGTGGGTGACGCCATGCTGCAGGCGGTGTGCAGCTTCGAACTGAAGAAGTAGGACACAGCAGGACGGCCCTCGCCCGGCGCGGCGGTCCGCCCTGCCGACGTAAAAAAATCGGAGCCCGCGGGCTCCGATTTTCGTTGGCGGCCAGACTTGACCGGCGAGAGATCAGCTCAGCTCTTCCAGGCGGATCTTGGTGACCTTGCCCACGACGGTGGACAGGGCTTCGATCTTGGCGATGGCGGCCTCGATGTTCTTTTCCTGGGTCTGGTGGGTCAGCATGATGATGTCGGTCTGCTGTTCACCTTCGCCCGGCTCCTTCTGCAGCATGGCGTCAATGGAGATGGTCGAGTCGGCCAGGATGCGGGTGACATCGGCCAGCACGCCAGCCTGGTCGGCCACGCGGATGCGCAGGTAGTAGCTGGTCACCACTTCGCTCATGGGCAGCACCGGGGTATCGGCCATGGCATTGAGCTGGAAGGCCAGCGAAGGTACGTGGTGTTCCGGATCGGCCGTAGCCAGGCGGGTGATGTCGACCAGGTCGGCGATCACGGCCGAGGCGGTCGGCTCGGAACCGGCACCCTTGCCGTAGTACAGGGCTTCGCCGACGGCGTCGCCCCGCACCACCACGGCGTTCATGGCCCCCTCAACATTGGCGATCAGGCGCGAGGCCGGGATCAGCGTCGGGTGCACGCGCAGTTCGATGCCCTTCTCGGTCTGGCGCGTGATGCCCAGCAGCTTGATGCGGTAGCCCAGCTTTTCGGCATAGGTGATGTCGCTGGCCTGCAGCTTGGTGATGCCTTCCACGTGGGCCTTGTCGAACTGCACCGGGATGCCGAAGGCGATCGAGGCCATGATGGTCAGCTTGTGGGCTGCGTCCACGCCTTCGATGTCGAAGGTCGGATCGGCCTCGGCATAGCCCAGGCGCTGCGCTTCCTTCAGGACCACGTCGAAGTCCAGCCCCTTGTCGCGCATCTCGGAAAGGATGAAGTTGGTGGTGCCGTTGATGATGCCGGCCACCCACTGGATACGGTTGGCGGTGAGGCCCTCACGCAGTGCCTTGATGATGGGGATGCCACCGGCCACGGCGGCCTCGAAGGCTACCATGACGCCCTTTTCCTGCGCGGCCTTGAAGATCTCGTTGCCATGGGTGGCGATCAGGGCCTTGTTGGCCGTGACCACGTGCTTGCCGTTGGCGATCGCCTTCAGTACCAGATCGCGGGCGGTGTCGTAGCCGCCGATCAGTTCGACGACGATATCGATCTCGGGATCGTTCACCACCAGGTTGCCGTCGTTGACGACCTTGACTTCGCCACGGGTCAGTTCGGTCGCGCGGGCAGTATTGCGAGCGGCGACCATGGTAATTTCAATGCCCCGGCCTGCACGGCGCGCAATCTCTTCCTGGTTGCGCTTGAGAACATTGAAAGTACCGGAACCCACGGTGCCGATGCCGAGCAAACCTACTTTGATGGATTTCATATTGTCTTCGTGGTTGATGAAAAAGACCGCCTGGTCCGCATCAGCGGGCAGGACGGGTTACTGCAGAAACGGTCAGGCGGTGCCGTGGCGGCGACGATAGCCCTCCAGGAAATGGGCGATGCGGCCCATGGATTCGGTCAGGTCGTCGGTATTGGGCAGGAACACCACGCGGAAGTGGTCCGGCGTGGGACAGTTGAAGCCGGTACCTTGCACGATCAACACCTTTTCCTCGGCCAACAGTTCGTAGGCGAATTCCTGGTCATCCTTGATCGGGTAGATCTCCGGGTCCAGGCGCGGGAACATGTACAGCGCCGACTTGGGCTTCACGCAGGTCACGCCCGGGATGTCGGTCAGGAGCTTGTGCGCCAGGTCGCGCTGCTTGGTCAGGCGGCCGTTGGGGCCGACCAGGTCATTGATGCTCTGGTAGCCGCCCAGCGCGGTCTGGATCGCGAACTGGCCCGGCGCATTGGCGCACAGGCGCATCGAGGCCAGCATGTTGAGGCCCTCGATATAGTCGCGGGCGTGCTTCTTCTCGCCCGAGACCACCATCCAGCCGGCACGATAGCCGCAGGAACGATAGTTCTTGGACAGGCCATTGAAGGTGATGAACAACACATCATCGGCCAGCGACGCCAGCGAGGTGTGGGTGTTGCCATCGTAGAGCACCTTGTCGTAGATCTCGTCGGCCAGGATGATCAGCTGGTGCTGACGTGCCAGTTCGATGATTTCCTTGAGCACCTCGACCGAATAGAGCGCGCCGGTCGGGTTGTTGGGGTTGATGACGACGATGGCCTTGGTGTTGGGGGTGATCTTCTTCTTGATGTCGGCGATATCGGGCTGCCAGCCTTGCTGCTCGTCGCAGACGTAATGCACGGGGGTGCCGCCGGACAGGCTCACGGCAGCGGTCCACAGCGGGTAGTCGGGCGACGGCACCAGCACTTCATCGCCGGTGTTGAGCAGCGCGTTCACGCTCATGACGATCAGCTCGGAGGCGCCATTGCCGAGGTAGATGTCGTCGATGGTGACGCCTTCGATCTTCTTTTGCTGGGTGTAGTGCATGACCGACTTGCGCGGGGCGAACAGGCCCTTGGAGTCGGTATAGCCGGAGGCATTGCCCATGTTGCGGATCATGTCCTGCACGATCTCGTCGGGGGCATCGAAGCCGAAGGCGGCCAGGTTGCCGATGTTGAGCTTGATGATTTTGTGGCCCTCTTCCTCCATCTGACGCGCCTTTTCCAGCACGGGACCCCGAATGTCGTAACACACATCTGCCAGCTTCTTGGATTTCTGAATCGGTCGCACAGCTCTTCCTCTAATCGTTTCGCAGGGTTCGGCCAGCCTGGCCCCATCGGATCTCATCGGCGCACATGGCGGGACCGGAACCTTTGCCTCGCGGTCCTCTCCATTACCACGCTTGCCGTCATTTTCCTGCATGTTCCTGCCCGCTGCAGTGCAATGTAAAGCACCTGCAAAGAGGCCGGTGACGGCGCCCCAAGGGCCCGCCGGGAACCGGCCATTTTGCCCAAAGCTAAGCATTTTATCAATCAAATAGGCGTGCGCCGGGGTCGGAAACGGCTACAATGGCGCACTTTACGACCACGTTGCCGCGATGCATGTCGCCATGACATCCCGGCCCGGCCGTCTGCCCGGACCGGGCGCCTGCAACCCATCCTGCCCATCCTGCGATGAAGCTCCACACGACCGAGACCAAGCAATACCAGACCGTCACCGCCTACGATGAGGACGGTGTCGAGCTCAATGCCATCCGTTTCACCAACAGCTTGCTGGTGCTGCCCGAAACCGAGCCGGTGCCCTGGCCGGTGGACAGCTTCGAGGCGCTCACCCCGCAGCATTTCGACCAGATCGACGCCACCGCGCCCGACGTGGTCATCCTGGGTACCGGCGAGCGCCAGCGCTTCGTCCACCCCAAGCTGACCACCGTGCTCACGGCGCGCCGCATCGGTGTGGAATGCATGGACAACCAGGCCGCCTGCCGCACCTACAACATCCTCATGGCCGAGGGACGCAAGGTGGCACTGGCGCTGATCATCTCGCCACAAGCCTGAACCGGCACTTGCCGCGACAAGAAACCCAAGAACACGCAACAAGGAACCGCTGTCAATGCGCGAACTGTACAAATCCAAGGCGTTCGTCTGGACGCTGCTTATCCTCTTCCTGCTGGTCTGGTTCTGGATGCTGGGCGCTCGCGTCCTGGTGCCCACCGATGAAGGCCGCTACGCCGAGATGGCACGCGAAATGGTGGCCACGCAGGACTGGATCACCACCCGCCTGAACGGCATCAAGTATTTCGAAAAGCCGCCGCTGCAGACCTGGATGAATGCCATCACCTTCGAGCTGTTCGGCCTGGGTGAATGGCAGGCACGCCTGTGGACGGGCCTGTGCGGCCTGCTCGGCATCGGTCTGGCCGGCTACACCGGCAGCCGCGTCTTCAACGGCCGCGTGGGCTTCTATGCCGCGCTGGTGCTAGCGTCGAGCTTCTTCTGGGCCGGCATGGGTCACATCAATACGCTGGACATGGGCCTGTCGGGCATGATGACCATCGCCCTGTGCGCCCTGCTGATGGCCCAGCGTGACGGTGCCTCCCGCGAGGGCCAGCGCAACTGGATGCTGCTGTGCTGGGCCGGCATGGCCCTGGCGGTGCTGTCCAAGGGGCTGATCGGCATCGTGCTGCCGGGCGCGGTGCTGGTGCTCTATACCTTCTTCGCCCGCGACTGGGCGATCTGGAAGCGCTTACATCTGGTCAAGGGCCTGATCCTGTTCTTTGCCATCTGCACGCCCTGGTTCGTGGCGGTATCGCTGCGCAACCCGGAATTCCCGCAGTTCTTCTTCATCCACGAGCACTTCCAGCGCTTCACCAGCAAGATCCATAGCCGCACCGGCCCGTGGTATTACTTCATCCCCATCCTGGTGCTGGGCATCATCCCTTGGTTGGGCGTGTTCTTCCAGAGTCTGTGGAAAGGCACCCGCGAACAACGCGATACGGCGGGCTACAACAGCCTCAACGGTGGTCGCTTCCAGCCCAAGCGGCTGTTGCTGGTGTGGGCGGTGTTCATCTTCGTGTTCTTCAGCATTTCGGACTCCAAGCTGCCCTCCTATGTGCTGCCGATCTTCCCCGCGCTGGCCCTGCTGATCGCCTGCCACCTGGAAGAAGCCGATTACAAGGCCCTGGCCTGGGCCGGCTCGCTGGTGGCCTTGCCCGCCGCGGTGGCGCTGGCCTTCATCCCGCGCGTGCCGTCGATGGCCAAGGATGCCTACTCGCTGCCGCTGGTGGAAGCCCACGTGCCCTACCTCTACGCCGCAGCGCTGATCTTCTTCGTCGGCGGCATCGCCGCGATCCGCCTGGCCCGCCAGCACAAGGACTGGGCCGTCACCTCGCTGGCGGCGACCGCCTTCGTGGCCGGACAGTTGCTGCTGCTGGGGCATGACCCGCAAGGCCGCTATTCGGCCGGCGTCGACTATGTCCCGGCGCTGCAGGCAGAGCTCAAGCCGGAAACCCCGATCTACCTGGTCGGCCGCTACGAACAGGCCCTGCCCTTCTACCTGCGTCGCACCATGACCCTGGTGCAGCACGCCGACGAAATGGAGTTCGGCCTGAAACAGGAGCCGCAGCTGTGGCTGCCGACGGTGGACGCCTTCGTGGCCCAATGGGTGGCCGACAATGCGGCCGGCAAGAAGGACATCGCCATCATCGACCCGACCATCTACAAGCAACTGGTTGAACGCAAGCTGCCGATGCGCCTGATCGGCCAGGATCCGCGCCGCGTCATCGTGGCCAATGATCCGCCGCCTGCGTCCACTCCTGCCGCTGCCCATGCCAACGGCGAGAAAAAGGCCGGCAAATGAACCTGGCGACATTTGGCTTCATCTTTGTCGGCATCTGCCTGAACGCAGTAGCGCAACTCCTGCTCAAGGCCGGTACCAATGCCGTGGGTGCGATCCACCTGACCGCGGACAACTGGTTTTCCACCGGTCTCAAGCTGGCCACCCAGCTGCCCATCATTGGCGGCCTGTCCTGCTATGTGATCTCGGTGGGCGTGTGGATCATCGGCCTGTCGCGGGTGGACGTAACCATCGCCTATCCGCTGCTGTCCCTGGGTTACATCATCAATGCCATCGGCGCGTGGTATTTCCTTGGCGAGGCCATTTCCATGCAGCGCCTGCTGGCCATCGGCGTGATCATTGTCGGCGTGGTCTTGCTGACCCGAAGCTGATTTACAATACCGGGTCGCCGCGCGGCGCCCGCCAGCGCCGCGCCGGCCCTCCCATCCTGAATATCGTCTGACCGGATTCCACCATGAGCCTGCCTTCGCTGCCATTCCTGCCTTTCGCCAAACCCACCATCGATGAAGCCACCATCGCCGCCGTCGGCGAGGTGCTGCGCTCGGGCTGGATCACCAGCGGCCCCAAGGTCCAGGCGTTCGAAAAGGCGCTGTCGGAATACGTGGGCGGGCGCATCGTGCGCACCTTCAATTCCGGCACCTGCACGATGGAAATCGCGCTGCGCATCGCCGGCATCGGCCCCGGTGACGAAGTCATCACCACCCCCATCTCCTGGGTGGCGACGGCCAACGTGATCCTGGAAACCGGTGCCACGCCGGTATTCGCCGACATCGATCCGATCACCCGCAATATCGACCTGGATCGCCTGGAAGCAGCCATCACCCCGCGCACCAAGGCGATCATCCCGGTCTATCTGTCCGGCCTGCCGGTGGACATGGACCGCCTGTATGCGATCGCCGCCAAGCACAAGCTGCGCGTGGTGGAAGACGCCGCCCAGGCGCTGGGTTCGACCTGGAATGGCAAGCGCATCGGCTCGTTCGGCGATTTCGTCTCCTTCAGCCTGCAGGCCAACAAGAACATCACCAGCGCCGAAGGTGGCTTCCTGGTGCTCAACAATGCCGACGAAGCGCGCCTGGCCGAGAAATACCGCCTGCAGGGCGTCACCCGCAGCGGCTTCGACGGCCTGGAAGTGGACGTGCTGGGCGGCAAGTACAACCTGACCGATGTGAATGCCGCCATCGGCCTGGGCCAGTTTGCCCATATCGACGCAGTGACCGCCCACCGCAAGGAACTGGCACGCCATTACTTCGCCTGCTTCGGCAGCGACTTCGAAGCCAACTACGGCGCCCAGCTGCCGGTGGCCGACTTCGAGAACTCGAACTGGCACATGTTCCAGCTGGTGCTGCCGGAACGCATTACCCGTGCCGCCTTCATGGAAAAGATGATGGAAAAGCAGGTCGGCATCGGCTACCACTACCCGGCCATTCACCTGCTCAAGCTCTACCGTGAACGCGGCTTCAAGGAAGGCATGTTCCCGGTGGCCGAACGCGTCGGCCAGCGCATCGTTTCCCTGCCGATGTTCAATGTCATGCGTAAAGAGGACGTTGTGCGCGCGGTTGAAACGGTAAAATCGGTGCTTGGCTGATTTTTGCGGAATTGTTCGAAAATTTCGGCATAATTCGATTTATTTGCACTTTCGCAATTTGCAGCCAACGCAATTCGTCATCTTTGCAACACGCTGGCCTGAACGCCGCGACCTCTACTGTCGCAGCGCATCGGGCCTTTGATTTATTTCAGCACCTGCATTTCCAGCATTCGATATTTGATGAAACCAGAACTGTCCGTCGTCATCCCGGTTTACAACGAGGAATCCGGGCTCTCCAAACTGTTCGAGCGCCTCTACCCGGCGCTGGACGCGCTGGGCTACAGCTATGAAGTCATCTTCGTCAACGATGGCAGCCGCGACCGCTCGGCCGGCATCCTGGCCGAACAGTATCGGCTGCGCCCGGATGTCACGCGGGTGGTGCTCTTCAATGGCAACTACGGTCAGCACATGGCCATCATGGCAGGCTTCGAGGCGACCCGGGGCGAAGTCGTGGTGACGCTGGACGCCGACCTGCAGAATCCACCCGAGGAAATCGGCAACCTGGTCGCCAAGATGCGCGAGGGCTACGACTACGTGGGCTCGATCCGCCGCAAGCGCCAGGATTCGGCCTGGCGCACCTATGCCTCCAAGGCCATGAACCGCCTGCGCGAGAAGATCACCCGCATCAAGATGACCGACCAGGGCAACATGCTGCGCGCCTATGGCCGCAACGTCATCGACCTGGTCAATCGCTGCCGGGAGGTGAATACCTTCGTGCCGGCCCTGGCCTACACCTTTTCGCGCAATCCGACCGAGATCGTGGTGGAGCATGAAGAGCGCTCGGCCGGGGAGTCGAAATACTCCTTCTACAGCCTGATCCGCCTCAATTTCGACCTGGTGACCGGTTTTTCGCTGGTGCCGCTGCAGTTCTTCTCGCTGCTGGGTATCGGGCTGTCCTTCGCCTCGGCGGCGCTGTTCATCCTGATCGTACTGCGCCGCCTGCTGATCGGCGCGGAAGTGGGCGGCGTCTTCACGCTGTTCGCCATCACCTTCTTCCTGATGGGCGTGATCCTGTTCTCGATCGGCCTGCTGGGTGAATACATCGGCCGCATCTACATGCAGGTGCGCGCGCGCCCCCGCTATGTGGTGCAGGCCATCCTCGAGCAATCCTCTTCGGAAGACAAGCAAGCCCTATGAACGCCGTCGTATTCGCCTACCATGACGTGGGGGTGCGCTGCCTGAAAGTCTTGCTCGCCCGTGGCGTGCAGGTTTCGCTGGTGGTCACGCACGAAGACAATGCCGCCGAGAACATCTGGTTCGGCTCCGTGGCCGGGGTCTGCCGTGAGCACGGCATCACCTGCATCACTCCGACCGACCCGAAGTCGCCGCAATTGCTGGCCCAGGTGCAGGCGGCGCAGCCTGACTTTATCTTCAGTTTCTATTACCGCCACATGTTGCCTGCGGAAGTGCTGGCGACCGCCCGGCGTGGCGCCTACAACATGCATGGCTCGCTGCTGCCCAAGTACCGCGGCCGCGTGCCGATCAACTGGGCGGTGCTGCACGGTGAGACCGAGACCGGCGCCACCCTGCATGAGATGACCGTCAAGCCCGACGCCGGCAGCATCGTGGCCCAGACGGCCGTGCCCATCCTGCCCGACGACACGGCGCACGAAGTCTTCGGCAAGGTCGTGGTGGCCGCCGAGATGACCCTGTGGACTGCCCTGCCGGCCATGCTGGCGGGTCGCACACCGCAGCTGCCCAACGATCTGTCCAAGGGCAGCTACTTCAGCGGCCGCAAGCCCGAGGATGGCCGCATCGACTGGCGCCGCACCGCCCGCGAAGTCCATAATCTGGTGCGCGCGGTAGCGCCCCCCTACCCCGGCGCCTTCGAGGAAATCGCGGGTGATAAAATTACGGTCACGAGAACCCGGCTGGTTCCGCCGTCGGCCCACCCTGCCCTGCAGCGGGCCCATGGCATGCAGGACAAGTTCTTCGAAGGCGGCAAGTTGTACGCCCGTTGTGGCGATGGCAACTTCCTCCAGATCCTGGGCATCCAGATCAATGATCAGGATGCTTCACTCAACAATTACCTGAAATACATGGCCTCCTGAAGTCCGGCCATTCACTAGCTCTCAACATTATGAAAAAAGTCCTCATTCTCGGCGTCAACGGCTTCATCGGCCACCACCTGTCCAAGCGCATCCTGGAAACCACGGACTGGCACGTCTATGGCATGGACATGATGACCGACCGTATCACCGACATTCTGGAAAACGAGGCCTACAAGTCGCGCATGCACTTCTTCGAGGGCGACATCACCATCAACCAGGAATGGGTGGAATACCACGTCAAGAAGTGTGACGTGATCCTGCCGCTGGTGGCCATCGCCACCCCGTCGACCTACGTCAACGCCCCGCTGCGCGTGTTCGAGCTGGACTTCGAAGCCAACCTGCCGATCGTGCGTTCGGCCGCCAAGTACAAGAAGCACCTGGTCTTCCCCTCGACCTCGGAAGTCTATGGCATGTGCCACGACGAGGAATTCGATCCGGAAGAATCCGAGCTGATCTGTGGCCCGATCAACAAGCCGCGCTGGATCTACTCCTGCGCCAAGCAGCTGATGGACCGCGTGATCTGGGGCTACGGCATGGAAGCCGGCCTGAACTTCACCCTGTTCCGCCCGTTCAACTGGATCGGCGCCGGCCTGGACTCGATCCATACCCCCAAGGAAGGCTCGTCCCGCGTGGTGACCCAGTTCTTTGGCCACATCGTGCGCGGCGAGAACATCTCCCTGGTCGACGGCGGCCTGCAGAAGCGCGCCTTCACCTATATCGATGACGGCATCGATGCGCTGATGAAGATCATCGCCAACGAAGGCGGCGTGGCCACGGGCAAGATCTACAACATCGGCAACCCGGTCAACAACTACTCCATCAAGGATCTGGCCGACATGATGTTGAAGCTGGCTGCGGAGTATCCGGAATACGCCGACACCGCCAAGCAGGTGCAACTGGTGGAGACCACCTCCGCTGCCTACTACGGCAAGGGTTACCAGGACGTGCAGAACCGCGTCCCGAAGATCACCAATACCTGCGAAGAACTGAACTGGGCGCCCAAGACCACCATGGCCGACACCCTGCGCAACATCTTCGACGCCTACCGCAGCCAGGTCGCCGAAGCCCGTGCCCTGATGGACTGATTTCCATCCCGCCACGGCCCGCAAAACCGCGCTTCTGGCGCGGTTTTGTTTTTTCCGGCGTGAAACCGTCACAGAGACCATCATCATGAGCCGATCTGCAGCCTGTTTGCCCCATTTTGCTGCATCGCTGCATATTGTTCTATCGGCCGCACAATGCTAGTCTCGCAACTTGTCGGCGGGCGTTGGCGTCTTCTTCCAGAGCCCGCCCCACACCATGGCGCGACACGGCCATCACCCATTCCCGGTTCAGCGAATTGCCCAAACTCACACTCAAGATCGACGCCGACACCTATCGCGGCACCCGCGTCGGCGTCCCCAACCTGATCGCGCAATTGCGCCGCCATGGCGCCGGCGCCACCTTCCTGTTCTCCCTCGGCCCCGACCACACCGGCTGGGCGCTCAAGCAGATTTTCCGTCCGGGCTTCTTCAGCAAGGTGTCGCGCACCTCGGTGGTAGAGCACTATGGCATCAAGACCCTGATGTACGGCACCCTGCTGCCGGCACCGGACATCGGCAAGACCTGCGCCGGCTTCATGCGCCAGGCGCGTGATGCCGGCTTCGAATGCGGCATCCACACCTGGGACCACCGCGTCTGGCAGGACGATGTGCGTACCGCCGATGCCCAGTGGACGGTCGAGACCATGCACCAGTCCCATGCCCGTTACCGCGAGATTTTCGGCGAGGCTCCGCGTACCCACGGCGCCGCCGGCTGGCAGATGAATGACCATGCCTTCGTGCAACTGGACCAGTTCGGCATGGCCTACTCCTCCGACGGTCGCTCGCAACTGCGCGAGGATGGCCGTCTGGCCGACCAGGACGCTGGCCCGCATCGGCTCTCGGCATTCGGCAAGCCGCTGTCCTGCGTGCAATTGCCGACCACCCTGCCGACGCTGGACGAAATCCTGGGCCGTGATATCGGCGGCAAGATGATCGATGCGGGCAACGCCGCCGATTTCCTGCTGCAGTTGACCAGGGAGCCACGCGACCATGTCTTCACCTTGCACGCCGAACTTGAAGGGCAGAAACTCGCCCCCATTTTCGAACGATTGCTGGCAGGCTGGCGCGCCCAGGGATACGAACTGGTCTCCATGGGTGACTACTACGACAGTATCCGCAACGACGTCCTGCCCATCCTGCCGATCAGCTGGGGCGAATTGCCCGGCCGCTCGGGCGAGATGATCGTTCAGGCCATGTAATCCGGACAACAGATCGAGCTTCTGGCCGGCATCACTTCCACCAACAAGACTTCACCTACGGGGCGCCATTTTGACAGACCGACCATCCATCCTGAACAAGACCGTGCCGGAGTTCTCGGCCGCCATGACCAGTGGCAAGACCTTCAACCTGGCCGATTACCGGGGCAAGAACCTGGTGCTGTATTTCTATCCCAAGGACAATACCCCGGGCTGTACCACCGAAGGCATGCAGTTCCGTGACCTGCACCCGCAATTCCTAGCCGCCAACACCGAAATCTTCGGTATCAGTCGCGACAGCCTGAAGTCGCATGAAAACTTCAAAGGCAAGCTGGGCATGCCTTTCGAGCTGATCTCCGATCCCGATGAAACCCTGTGCACCATGTTCGATGTCATGAAGATGAAAAACATGTATGGCAAGCAGGTTCGCGGCGTGGAGCGCAGCACGTTTGTGATTGACGGCGCAGGTAAAGTGGTGAAAGAATGGCGTGGAGTGAAGGTTCCTGCCCACGTGGATGAGGTACTGGCCTTCATCAACACCCTTGCCTGAACTGAACGATATTCGCTGCCGCGACTGTCGTGTTGCCCAAAAGGCAGCTGGTTCCGGCAGCGAAGGATCCGTCTGGCAAGCGTTTCCGACGCGTTCGACAAAAATGCGGTCAAACGATACAAGCCATTGAATTCAAACAGAAAAACGTTTGCTGGAAGCCGTTTCAGGTTTAGGCCTCAGGCCTGCCGAAACGGCTTTTTTACTTTTCGATTTGCCGCCACCTCTAATCAAGCCCTTGCCCACCCGTTTGCCAGCTTGCCCGGCAAGGGTTTCATTAGACTTCTCGGCCCCGCAGCTTCACCCTGCTTCCCTTTGCTGTTCGCTGTTCTGCTTCACCTGTTCGCTCTGACAAAGCGGAGTTTTCTTCATCCACTTCCGAGGTCCTGATGCCCCTGCCCAAAATGCCGAGCAAACCAGCTTCGATGCTGTCTCCCGAGGACTATCCCAAGGCCGATCGCAACAAGCCTGTCAAACCGAACATCACTCTCGTTGAAACGTCCGCTCCCGCTGTCGCACCGCAAGAAGTCGCCGTAGCCGCTCCTCCTGTCGCCGATGCCAAGGTCGCAGCACCCCGTGCGCGCATCACCGGCAAGACCGCTGCTGTCGCCGAAAAACCGAAAGCCGCGCCCAAGAGCGCCGAAGTCCGTCCCAAGTCGCCCACCAGCCGCGTGGCTGACAAGCTGGGCAAGTCCAAGCTGTTCGTGCTGGATACCAACGTGCTGATGCACGATCCGACCTCGCTGTTCCGCTTCGAGGAACACGACATCTACCTGCCCATGGTGACGCTGGAGGAGCTGGACAACCACAAGAAGGGCATGTCCGAAGTCGCCCGCAATGCGCGCCAGATCTCGCGTTCGCTGGATGCGCTGGTGTCCGACATCGCCGAGGATGCCATCGACCTGGGCATTCCGCTCTCCAAGCTGGGCAACAAGGATGCCAAGGGCCGCCTGTACTTCCAGACCAAGCTGCAGAATGCCGCCCTGCCGGAAGGTCTGCCCGAGGGCAAGGCCGACAACCAGATCCTGGGCGTGGTCCGGGCGCTGGACCAGCAGTATCCGGAGCGTCCGGTGGTGCTGGTGTCCAAGGACATCAACATGCGCCTGAAGGCGCGTGCCATTGGCCTGCCCGCCGAAGACTACTTCAACGACCACGTGCTGGAAGATACCGACCTGCTGTACTCGGGCATCCAGCAACTGCCGGACGACTTCTGGAACAAGCACGGCAAGGGCATGGAGTCGTGGCAGGAGAGCCGCCACGGCAGCAGCTATACCTACTACCGCGTCACCGGTCCCTACGTGCCGTCGCTGCTGGTCAACCAGTTCGTCTTCATCGAGCCCAAGAACGGCGAACCGGCCTTCTATGGCCAGGTGTCCCAGATCAACGGCAAGACGGCGGTACTGCAGACCCTGCGCGACTTCGGCCACGCCAAGAACAGCGTCTGGGGCATCACCGCCCGCAACCGCGAGCAGAACTTCGCGCTGAACCTGCTGATGAACCCGGAGTGCGACTTCGTCACCCTGCTGGGCCAGGCCGGTACCGGCAAGACCTTGCTGGCACTCGCCTCTGGCCTGGCGCAGGTGCTTGAAACCAAGCTCTACAACGAAATCATCGTCACCCGTGTGACGGTGCCGGTCGGCGAAGACATCGGTTTCCTGCCAGGGACCGAGGAAGAAAAGATGGGCCCCTGGATGGGCGCCTTCGACGACAACCTCGAAGTGCTCAACAAGTCCGACGGCGACGCCGGCGAATGGGGCCGGGCAGCGACCCAGGACCTGATCCGCTCGCGTATCAAGATCAAGTCGCTGAACTTCATGCGCGGCCGTACGTTCGTGAACAAGTTCTTGATCATCGATGAAGCGCAGAACCTCACGCCCAAACAGATGAAGACGCTGGTCACGCGTGCGGGTCCGGGCACCAAGATCGTCTGCCTGGGTAACATCGCCCAGATCGACACACCCTACCTGACCGAAGGCTCCAGCGGCCTGACCTATGTGGTCGACCGCTTCAAGGGCTGGGCGCACAGCGGCCACGTCACTCTGGCGCGGGGCGAACGTTCCCGCCTGGCCGATCACGCCAGCGACGTGCTGTAAGCAGTTTTCTTCCGCAGAAAAGCAAAAAGCCACGGTAACGTGGCTTTTTGCTTTTGGACGCCCGCGTCAACAACCGCCGCGGGCGCAAACCAGGATGGCTTACAGCACGTGCACCCCGATCCACCAGGCGATCGCGGCCACGAAGGCCGAAGCCGGGATGGTGAAGATCCAGGCCCAGACGATGTTGCTGGCCACGCCCCAACGCACGGCCGACATCTTCTGTGCCGCGCCCACGCCGACGATGGCGCCGGTGATGGTGTGGGTGGTGGAGACCGGGATACCCAAGGCGGTTGCGATGAACAGTGTGATGGCGCCGCCGGTTTCGGCACAGAAGCCACCGACCGGCTTCAACTTGGTGATCTTCTGGCCCATGGTCTTGACGATGCGCCAGCCACCGAACAAGGTACCCAGGCTGATGGCGCAGTAGCAGGAAATGATGACCCACATCGGCGGCGCTTCCGGCGAGGAATAGCCCGAGGCGATCAACAGCATCCAGATGATGCCGATGGTCTTCTGCGCATCGTTGCCGCCATGGCCCAGGCTATACATGGAGGCCGACAGCAACTGCAGCCGCCGGAACCAGCCATCGATCTTGCGCGGCGTAGAGCGGAAGAATATCCACGACACCATGAGCATCATCAACGAGCCGAATACCAGGCCCAGCAAGGGTGACAAGACGATGAAGAGGATCGTCTTGAGCAAGCCCGCCGAGATCAGGGCCCCGGTGCCGGCCTTGGCCACAGCCGCGCCGACCAGGCCACCGATCAGGGCATGCGAGGAGGAGGACGGAATGCCGTAGTACCAGGTCACCAGGTTCCAGAAGATGGCGCCGATCAGGGCACCGAAGATGACGTACTGGTCGACGATGGCCGGCTCGATGGTGCCCTTGCCGACCGAAGCCGCCACGTGCAGCTGGTGGAACACGAACACCGCGGCCAGGTTGAAGAAGGCCGCCATGGCCACGGCCGTCTGCGGGCGCAGCACACCGGTGGAGACCACGGTGGCAATCGCGTTGGCGGCGTCGTGGAAGCCGTTCATGAAGTCGAACAGCAGCGCCAGGACGATCAACAGCGCGAGGATATGTAAGCTGATTTGGATTGTTTGCATGGGGAAACCGTTGTGTGAAGCCAGCGGCGTTCCCCGGAGGAATCGCCGCTACGCCGGGGATCAGGCGTTTTCGACGATGATGCCTTCGATGATGTTGGCCACGTCTTCGCAGCGATCGGTGACGGTTTCCAGGATTTCGTAGATGGCCTTGAGCTTGATGAGCGTGCGCACATCCGGCTCGTCGCGGAACAGCTTGGACATGGCCGCGCGCATGACGTGGTCGGCATCGGATTCCAGGCGGTCGATTTCCTGGCAGATGGCCAGGATCTGGCGCGAATTGTCCATGTTCGACAGCAGGCCCACAGCCGATTGCACCTTCTCCGCACAGGACAGGCACAGCTCGGCCAGGCGCTTGGCTTCCGGCGTGATAGCCTTGATGTCGTACAGGGAGATGGTCTGGGCGGCATCTTCCAGCAGGTCCAGGATGTCATCCATGCGGGTGATCAGCTGGTGGATGTCATCGCGGTCCAGCGGGGTGATGAAGGTCTTGTGCAGCAACTCGATGGCATTGTGCGTGACCTTGTCGGCCTCCTTCTCGACGGCTTCAATGGCGTGCACACGGATTTCGAGGTCGTCGAAATTGGTCATCAGCGCCACCATTTCCTTCGCACACTTGACCGCCAGCTCTGCATGCTGATTGAAAAGGTCAAAGAATTTGCCTTCCGTCGGCATCAATCGTCCAAACATTTTTCTCTCTCATCAATGGTTAGCGCCCGAACCGGGCGCCGTTTCGAACCGGCCTGCGGCTTGCCCCCCTTGGAAGCCGGAATCCCGCCCTGCCGGTCCTGCACGGACGGCCTCGGGAGCCATCCGCCTTACATGACACGAGCGGCCATGCGCCGCCCGTGATCCTCGTGCGGTGACGGCCATCACTGCCCGCCACCCCAACCGTTCAGTCGCCGCCGTAGGGCTGCGCCAGATTCCCGATATAGTTGTCGTACTTGGTATACATCCCCAGGAAAGACAGGCGAATGCTGCCAATGGGGCCATTACGCTGCTTGCCGATAATGATTTCCGCAGTGCCCTTGTCGGGCGAGTCCGGATTGTAAACTTCATCCCGGTAAATGAACAAAATGACGTCGGCATCCTGCTCAATAGCACCGGATTCGCGCAAGTCAGACATCACCGGGCGCTTGTTGGGACGCTGTTCCAGCGAGCGGTTCAGCTGCGACAGCGCAATCACCGGGCAGTTGAGTTCCTTGGCCAGGCCCTTCAGACTACGCGAGATTTCCGAGATTTCGGAGGCGCGGTTTTCCGAGGAACTGCCACCGTTACCCGACATCAGCTGCAGGTAGTCGATGATGATCAGGCCCAGCTTGCCGCACTGGCGCGCCAGGCGACGCGAGCGTGCGCGCAATTCGATGGGCGACAGCGCCGGCGTTTCATCGATGTAGAACTGGGCATCGTTCATCTTCTGGATGGCGTGCGTCAGGCGCGGCCAGTCCTCGTCCAGCAGGCGACCGGTACGCAGGCGGTGCTGGTCCAGACGACCGACCGAGCCCAGCATACGCATAGCCAGCTGGGCGCCGCCCATTTCCATGGAAAACACCGCCACCGGCAGGCCGGATTCGATCGCCACGTGTTCGCCGATGTTGATCGAGAACGCCGTCTTACCCATGGAAGGACGACCGGCGACGATGATCAGGTCGCCCGGCTGCAGGCCGGAGGTCATCTTGTCCAGGTCCATGAAGCCGGTGGGCACACCGGTGATGTCGCTGGTGTTGTCGCGGTTGTAGAGTTCGTCGATACGCTCCACCACCTGGGTCAGCAGCGGCTGGATTTCCATGAAGCCCTGCGAGCCGCGCGAGCCCTCTTCGGCGATGGCGAAGATCTTGGATTCGGCTTCGTCGAGCATGGACTTGACGTCCTTGCCCTGCGGGTTGAAGGCATTGCCGGAGATTTCGTCGGCCACCGTGATCAGCTTGCGCAGGATGCCGCGGTCACGCACGATTTCGGCGTAGCGGCGGATATTGGCCGCCGAGGGGGTGTTCTGCGCCAGCGCGTTCAGATAGACCAGGCCACCGACTTCCTCGGCCTTGCCACTGGTGGACATGGCCTCATAGACCGTGATCACGTCCGCCGGCTTGGTGCTGTTGATGAGCTTGACGATGTGCTCGAAGATGATGCGGTGGTCGTAGCGGTAGAAGTCTTCCGCGCTGACGAAATCTGCGATGCGGTCCCAGGCTGCGTTATCCAGCAGCAGGCCGCCCAGCACCGATTGCTCGGCCTCGATGGAGTGTGGCGGCACGCGGAGCGCATCGATCTGAGGATCGGAAGACTCCTTCTGGCCGCGGAAAAATTCAGGATTGCCGCGGGACGATTCTTTCATGGCGCGCATTATAACCTGCTGATGTGAAGCCGTTGGTTCAGGTGGACGTTTTTGCAGCGCATAGCCCCATCAAGGAACGGATGCGAAGTTCAATCCCCGGCGGATGGTAGGCCAACATGCTTTCCCGGCAGGAAGAATCGAAGCAAAATGACAATAAAAAAGCCAGGCGAACCCGGCTTTTCTATTGCAAAACGAATTGCAGCAAACAGGCGAATTACGCTTGCTCGCCCTTCACTGCGATGGTGACGTCGACCACCACGTCGGTGTGCAGAGCAACCGACACAGGGTGTTCGCCGACAATCTTCAGCGGGCCGTTAGGCATACGCACTTGCGACTTTTCCACGGCGAAACCCTTCTTGCCCAGGGCTTCAGCGATGTCGAAGTTGGTCACGGAACCGAACAGACGACCGTCAACGCCGGCCTTCTGCGACACTTCCACGGTGGCACCAGTCAGCTTTTCACCTTGGGCTTGAGCAGCAGCCAGCTTCTCGGCAGCGGCCTTTTCCAGATCGGCACGCTTGGCTTCGAATTCGGCGATGGCAGCGTCGGTAGCACGACGGGCCTTGCGTTGCGGGATCAGGAAGTTACGTGCGAAACCGTCCTTGACGCGCACGACATCACCCAGACCGCCGAGATTAACGATTTTTTCCAACAGAATGACTTGCATGTTTTTCTCCTATTTCTCGGCGCAGATTACGCGTTGTGCAGATCGGTGTACGGCAGCAGGGCCAGATAACGCGCGCGCTTGATGGCGGTGTCAACTTGACGCTGGTAGTGGGCCTTGGTACCGGTCAGGCGTGCCGGCATGATCTTGCCGTTTTCCTGGACGAAGTCCTTCAGGGTGTCCACGTCCTTGTAATCGACCTGTTCAACGCCAGCGGCGGTGAAACGGCAGAATTTCTTGCGCTTGAACAGCGGGTTTTGCTGTTGACGCTTGTTTTTCAGCTTGCTTTTATCGAACTTTTTACCGAATGCCATGATTTGGCTCCTGTATCTAAAAATTGGGTAAGGTCTTTTTAGCGCAGTCTCTCGTCAGTCTTCCGACGGGACAGCGCCAAAATCAACGATATGAAACACGACGCTCTTGCTGTTGCGATTCCTGCGGGCCAGAAAGCCGGTGAAGCGGAAGACTTCTCCCAGCGCAGCCTTGTTGAGCGCACCGGAGATTTCTCCTGCTGCCATCGCCGCGATCTCGAATTCGACCTGGCGACGCATGCCAGCTTCCATCTGCTCCGACTGATGCTGCAACCTGGCAGTCACGATCGGAATACCGGCCGGCGTATAACGCAATACATCACGTTCGGCCAGACTGGCGATGACTTGAAGCTGGTTCACTCTCCGCTATGAATCGCAGCGCAATCAGGCTGCCGGTGCTTCGGTACGGCTCTTGGCCGCGTCTTCCTTCTGCACTGCCTTCAGGATGGGGGAAGGACCGGTTTCGGCCTTCTTCATCTTGACGGTCAGGTGGCGCAGGACGGCGTCGTTGAACTTGAAGCCGGTTTCGATCTCGGCCAGCGTTTCGCTGTCGACTTCGATGTTCAGGCAGACGTAGTGAGCCTTGGCCAGCTTCTGGATCTGGTAGGCCAGTTGACGACGGCCCCAATCTTCGACACGGTGAACCTTGCCGCCGCGGGTGGTGACGATGCCCTTGTAACGCTCGATCATCGCCGGCACTTGCTCGCTTTGGTCCGGGTGGACGATAAATACGATTTCATAATGACGCATGTAGACTCCTTATGGACTTATTGAAGACGCCCACCCCGGCGTCAAGACGGGTGTGGGAAGAGGAAAACCCAAGATCATACAAGGTTTCTGGCATAACAGCAATGTCGACTATTGCTGGCGAGGTCAGGCGGATACAGGCGGAGCCATCGCACCGGGCAGATATGCGGCACAAGATCTTTCATCTATTTATATATAGACAGGAAAAACTGTTCTTGCAGTACCAGAAAGTGCATGTTGCCGTTGACACAAGGATTGCACCTGTATAAAAATACAGACTGTTCATCCAAACAGCCTTCCCCCAGAGAAAGGCCTACCCCATGCTCAAACTGACCGCGCGCCAGGAACAGATCCTGAACCTGATCAAGAACGCCATCGAGAACACCGGCTTCCCTCCCACGCGCGCCGAGATCGCTGCCGAGCTGGGCTTCCGCTCCGCCAACGCCGCTGAAGAGCATCTGCAGGCACTGGCCCGCAAGGGCGCCATCGAAATATCCCCTGGCACCTCGCGCGGTATCCGCCTGCGCGAATCCGGCGTACCCGCATCAAGCGGCATCGCCCGCCAGATGGCCCTGCCCCACCCCGCCCTCATGCAGTTGAGTCTGCCCCTGATCGGTCGCGTGGCTGCCGGCTCGCCCATCCTGGCGCAGGAGCATGTCGAGAAGACCTATCAGGTCGATCCGGCGATGTTCCCCAGCAAACCGGATTACCTGTTGAAGGTGCGCGGCATGTCCATGCGTGACGCTGGCATTCTCGATGGCGATCTGCTGGCGGTCCGCAAGACAGACCAGGCGCGCAATGGGCAGATCGTGGTGGCGCGACTGGCCGACGAGGTCACCGTCAAGCGCTACCAGAAGACCGGCTCGGTCATCACACTCTTCCCGGAGAATCCGGAATTCGAACCCATCATCGTCAAGCCGGACGCCGACCAGTTTGCTCTTGAAGGGCTTGCCGTCGGGTTGTTGCGCAGCTGGCATTGAACCAGCAGGGAGCAGGCCTGCCGCTCCCGATGCATCGGCGCCCACCACCGCGCCGATCCCGCTCCCAAGGAACCTTCGTCTAAAACGAAGGTTTTTTGCTTTCTATTCGCCTCTTCGGCATCCGGTCCTTGCGCATATTATTTCTGCTGGACAGCTATGTCCGGCGCAAAGCATGCGCCCAACCAAGAGGATCCCTTTCGATGTCGATGCGCAAGAGCAGCAACAAGCACGGTAACCAGGCCCAGGCCGCCACCCAGTCCCATCTGCAAGACCTGCTGGATGTCCGCAAATGCCTGGATCTTCTGGATAATCGCAAGGTTGATGAAGCAAAGACCCTGTGTACTGCCGTGCTGGGGCGCGCTCCCACCCTGGTGTTCGCCAACCATGCACGCGGACTCATCGCCATGCAGGAGGGCCTGCACGCCGATGCCGAACACTATCTTCGCAAGGCCATCGCGGCCGATCCGGAGAATGCCGAGTACCTGAGCAACCTGGCAGCCGCACTCCTGGCACAGGATCGCATCGATGAAGCCATCAGGATCTATGAGCGCGCCATCGAAGTCGACAAGGAAAGTCGGACGGCCCGCGTCGGCCTGGCCAATGCCCTGCATGAAAAGAACGACCCGGACGCCTCGATCGCCTACTTCGAGGATGCGGTCAAGCGCGAGCCAGAGGCCCCTGGCCCGCTCTCCCATCTGGGGCGGGCGCTGGTGGAAGCGAAGCGCTATGACGAGGCGGTCGCAACCATCCTCAAGTCACTGGAACTGCAGATCAACTTCGCCCCTTCGCACACCGCCCTGGGCGAAGCCTTCCATGCCATGGAGATGTACAAGGAAGCCCTGGAGTCCCATAAGACAGCAATCCTTCTGGACCCGGAAGATACCTACGCGCACAACAAGATTGCCGATACCTACCTGAAACTGAACAAGGTCACCGAAGCCCACGAACACCTGCTGCGCGTCATCGACATCGCCCCCAAGGACTCCAACAGCTATCTCAAGCTGGGTGCCAGCTACTTTTCCGCCGAAGATCGCTTCGACGATGCCATGCGCATGTTCAACAAGGCGTTGGAACTGAATCCCAAGCAAGCCCTCATCTACAACAACATTGGTGCCATCAAGCACGACCATGGCGACACCCATGAGGCGGTGGAGATCTTCCGCAAGGCGCTCGAATTGCGCCCCAACTATTCCACCGCCAAACACAACCTGGCCCTGAGCCTGCTGTTGCACGGCGACCTCAAGGAAGGCTGGCAATGTCACGAAAGTCGCCTGGAAACCCGCGAGCGCGCCTACGTCTACAAGCTCATCCACAAACTGTTCGAGATCATTCCCAAATGGGATGGCAAGAGTTCGCTGGAAGGCAAATTCATACTCCTGATGCATGAACAGGGCTTTGGCGACAGCATCCAGTTTCTGCGCTATGCACGCCTGGTCATGGACCGTGGCGCCCGGGTGGCGGTGCACGTGAAGAATCCGCTGTATCGGCTGTTCCAGTCGTTCACACCAGAAGTCACCCTGATCCGGGAAAGCGACCCGCTGCCACCCTGCGACTGCGCCTACGTGATGATGAGCCTGCCCTATGCGCTGGGCACCGATACCGTGGACGACATCCCCTCCTTCCCCAGCTACTTGGCAGCCGATCCCTTGCTGGCAGAAGAATGGCGCCAGAAAATTGCCGCAATAACAATATCGGAACAGCATCTACGTGTCGGTGTGGTGTGGGGCGGCAATCCGGAGCACGGCAATGATCGGCACCGCTCGATCCCCCTTGACACCTTCAAGCAATTGTTCGGACTCCCGAAGATCGAGTTCTACTCCCTGCAAAAGGGCAAGCCCCTGGAAGACCTGAAGAATCTGCCTGCCGACCGGTCAGCCCACAATCTGGGTGACCAATGCGCAGACTTTGCCGATACCGCCGCAGCGATCCACAACCTGGACCTGGTCATCAGCGTGGATACCTCGGTGGTGCACCTGGCTGGCGCCATGGGCCACCCCACCTGGGTACTGCTCCCGCACATCCCCGACTGGCGCTGGCTGCAGAACCGCGACGATTCGCCCTGGTATCCGAGCATGCGTCTGTTCCGCCAGCCAGCCTTCAGCGACTGGGACTCCGTGATGAAGCGCATCGCCGAAGAATTAATCAGATTGCAACAAGAAAAGGCGCAGCAATAGGACTCTGGCCCTCACTCACTCCTTCCGAAAAAGCCGCTTGCACCGAGCGGCTTTTTCAATGGAGCGAAAATTTCTTGGTTTCAACAAAGATTTCCCTAAAGTTTTCTCGATCGGCGTCGAAAAAGGATTTGCTTGCAGTTTCAAAGCACGCAGTTTTAGTTCGGAAAGCCTTGAAAGAGATTTTTTTCGCGAAAGCCCTAAACTTTTTCCAAGACTGCCCGATAAAGCAATCAACAGAGGTTGAAACGCCTGGGGCTCATGGGTAGAAGACCAAAGTTAAGCACTGAAACTCGGATCATCGGTCTCAAATCTTAGGAGAATTAACATGGCATCAGTCATCAATACCAACATTGCGTCGCTGAACACGCAACGCAATCTGAATTCGTCGCAGGCGTCGCTCAACACCTCGATCCAACGCCTGTCCTCCGGTCTGCGCGTCAACAGCGCAAAGGACGACGCCGCCGGCCTGGCCATCGCCGACCGCATGAACTCCCAGATCAAGGGTCTGGCAGTTGCGCAACGTAACGCCAACGACGGCATCTCGATGGCCCAGACCGCTGAAGGCGCTCTGTCCACCGTGACCGACAACCTGCAACGTATGCGTGAACTGGCTGTTCAAGCTTCGAACGGCACCAACAGCGCGCAAGACCGCAAGACCCTGAACGACGAATACAAGCAGCTGTCGGAAGAAGTGTTCCGCGTGCTCAACGGCACCAGCTTCAACGGCCAGAACCTGTTCACCGGCTCCGGCCAAGGTGCATCGGCTGGCGTGGGCTCCAGCTCGGCCAACGTTTCGGCTTCCCTGACCCTGTCGTTCCAGGTCGGCGCCAACGTCCAGGACAACAAGCTGAACGACCAGATCACCATCACCCTGGATGACCTGTCGAACAACAAGACCATGGCCGACGTCATCGGCACCAGCGCCAAGGGTCTGATCGGTCTGGGCGACACCTCCGGTGTGAGCACTGCCCAAACCACCTACACCTCGGCCAAGGCCAAGCTGGACAACCTGTTCGCTACCGGCTCGACCCTGACCGCCAGCGCCCTGGCTTCTTCGGCAGTGACCCTGCAGAAGGCCGTGGACAGCGCCAAGCTGGCCCTGGACAAGGCTGTTGCTGCTCCGTCCGCACAAAGCGATGCACAGAAGGCAATCACCAACCTGGACAAGGCCATCAGCCTGATCTCGTCCAAGCGTGCAGAATTCGGTGCCGTTCAGAACCGCTTCAGCGCCGTCATCAGCAACCTGCAAGTGTCGAGCGAGAATATCACCTCGTCCCGTAGCCGTATCATGGATACCGACTACGCTGCAGAAACTGCCAACCTGACCCGTGCGCAGATCCTGCAACAGGCTGGTAACGCGATGCTGTCGCAGGCCAACTCGGCACCGCAGCAAGTCCTGTCGCTGTTGAAATAAGCCTGATAGCTAGGTAGGATGACGTGCGGAGGATAGGCCTTATTCTCCGCACGTTCCTTTAAGGAAGGGAGTAGTAACATGTCGATTGCCCCACTTAATATCACAGCTGCTGGCGATTCCGGTACGGCGTATGCCTTGCCGCAAAGCGCTGTCAAGCCCGATCCCGTGGTATCGACCGTTGCCCCGGCAGCGACTTCGGAAGCACGTCGCGCGACGGAAAGCGATGTCAACGATGCCGTCGGCAAACTCAACGACTTCGCCAAGACCAGCGCCTCGGCACTGAACTTCTCCAAGGACGAAGAGACTGGCCGCACCATCGTCAAAGTCGTGGATACCGCGACCGACACCGTGATCCGCCAGATTCCCAGCGAAGAAGCGATCTCCATCGCCAAGTCCATCGACAAGATGCAAGGCCTGTTGATCAACCACAAGGTCTGATTTGAAGTTGAGTCTGGTACGAACTGCAGTGGCTCGAAAGACCGCGTGCGCCCATGATCATTCATGGCGCATGACGGGTTCGGCTACCCCAGTTCATAATGGATTCGCATAACACCCGCACAGCGTCCCTCCTGCACCGACGCCGTACTTGAGAGCCACTCTCCTGTTGACCGCGCGCGCAGCTCCCCCTTAAAGCGCTGTGCTTACGCAAAGATTCAGGAGTTGAACCATGGCCACTTCCACCGGCACTATCTCCACCTCGGCAGGCCCGCTTGACGTTGCGACCCTGGTCAGCCAGCTGATCTCGGCGGAAAGCCAGTCTCAACTGACTCCGCTGACCACCCAGGCCAGCAGCTACAACACCCTGATCTCGGCGTACGGCAGCCTCAAGAGCGCGCTGTCGACCTATCAGTCGGCCATCAAGGGGCTCAGTGCAGCCAGCTTCAGCTCCCAGAAAAGCAGCGTCAGCAATGCCGGCACCGGTAGCAACCTGACCACCGATCCGTTCACCGCCGACGTCAACAGCGACGATTCGACCAAGATCCTGGCGCAGAAGATCAAATCCGAGGGCGTCACCAGCGGCACCACCTTCAGTGCTGGCGACTCGCTGGCGATCAAGATCGGCACCAACTCGCCCACCTTTATCACGCTCAAGGCCAACTCCACCCTGGCAGGCGTTCGCGACGCCATCAATGCCTCCAAGGCTGGCGTTACTGCCTCCATCGTCACCGATGGCAGCGGCGATCACCTGGTGCTGGAATCGAATACCGGCGGCACTGCCAATACCATCAAGGTCACTGCCAACAATAGCCTGTCCCGCTTCGCCTACGATCCATCGAGCTCGACGCCCAGCACCACCACCCAGATCCAGGCGCCGCGCGATGCGACCAAGGCTGCCTCGGGCACCTATTCGGTTGGCGTGACGCAACTGGCGCAGACCGCCAAGCTCAGCTCGGCCAGCATCACCCCGGGCAGCACGTTTGAAAATGGTCTGCTGGCCATCAAGACCGGCACCGGCTCGACGACCATCATCAAGCCGTCCACCAATAGTCTGGCCGGCATTCGCGATGCCATCAACAGCAGCGATGCCGGCGTGAACGCCACCATCGTCAGCGACGGCACTAACGACCACCTGGTGCTCACCGCCAAGGACAGCGGCGCCACCAATACCATCAAGGTCACCGGCACAGCGGACTTTGCCGTATTCAATTCGGATCCGAGCGGTACGGTCACTACCCCCAATGTCAGCAATAGCCAGCTCTATACCACTGGTACGCTGAACCTGAAAGTGGGGGACAGCACCATCGCCATCAACCCGACGGCCAATGGCAGTGGCGACATCGACCTGACCCAGGTCATGACCGCCATCAATGGTGCGGGTGCCGGCGTGACCGCCTCTATCACCAACGACGGCACCAATAGCCGCCTGGTACTGACGCCGAACGCCGCGAACGCCACGGCTTCCATTTCCCTCGCGGGCAGTGGTGATTATTCGGGTCTCAGCGCCAGCGGCATGGGACAGTTGCTCAAGGCGCAGGACGCCAAGCTGTCCATCGACGGCGTGACGGTCACCAGTCCCAGCAACAAGGTAGAAAACGTGATTTCGGGTGTGACCCTGAATCTCTCCAAGGTCACCACCTCGGCAGACGATTTCACGCTCAACATCAGCAACGACACCACCGGCCTGACCAGTGCGGCCAACACGTTCGTCTCCGCCTACAATACCCTGGCCAAGGCGATCGCCAGCATGACCGCGCAGACGCCTTCGACCACACTGGGCCAGGCCAATACCTCGGCCCCCCCTGGCCAGCGAGTCGTCGGTTCAGACCATCTTGACCCAGTTGCGCAACACCCTGTTCTCCTCGGTGGACGGTGGCAATGGCATCAACACGCTTTCCGACATCGGCATCGGGTTCCAGAAGGACGGCACGCTGGCACTGGACGCAACCAAATTGTCGACCGCGGCCACCAACAATTTTGCCGGCATCGCCAACCTGTTTGCCGGCACCGACCCGGATACGACCAACACCACGTCCTCCAAAAATGGTATCGTCACCAAGTTGACGACGCTGATGACGAACCTGTTGAGTGACACCGGCATCATCGCCACCAAGACCAACGGCCTGCAGGCCAGCCTGAAGATCAATCAGGATCGCCAGACCGCAGTGCAGACCCGTTTGTCCAACATGAAAGATGCCTACACCAACCAGTTCAACCAGCTCAACATCACGCTGGCCAGCATGCAATCCACGCAAAGCTACCTGACCCAGCAACTGGCCAGCCTGGCCAAGAGCAGTTGAGTCTGAATCCGCGAACATAGGAGAACGTCATGTTCGGAAGCATGAAACGCGGGGCCAACGCCTACGCCAATATCGGGGTGGAAACCGGCGTGGTCGCCGCCAGCCCGCACAAGCTCATCACCATGCTCTTCGATGGCGCACTGGTTGCCATTGCACTGGGCAAGAAGCACATGGGCGAAGGCAATATCAAGGACAAGGGTGAATCCATCACCAAGGCCATCCTGATCGTCGACAACGGTCTGCGCGCCAGCCTCAACAAGGAAGTCGGCGGCGAACTGGCGTTGAACCTGGATTCGCTGTACGAGTACATGAGCCGACGCCTGTTCGAAGCCAATGCCACCAACAATCCTGCCATCCTCGATGAGATCCACGGTTTGCTCAATGACATCCGTTCGGCGTGGGAACAGATTGGCCCCAACACCGTGCAGTCCGCACCGCAAATGGCAGTTGTCCAGGATCATTCCCAACCCAGCTTCGCAAAGGCCTGACTGATATGAACGGTGACGAAGTCATCGCCATTTACGAGTCGATTTCGCAATTGACTGACGAAATGCTGGCTGCCGCGCGGGCAGCAGACTGGGACCTGCTGGCCGGACTTGAGGCGCAGTGCGGCAAGCACATCGCCAATCTGCGCAATTGCGAGGACCATGTTTCCCTGCCTGAGGCCTTGCGCAACCGCAAGGTCGATATCATCAAGAAGATCCTCGAAGACGATCGCCACATCCGCAACCTGACCGAACCGGGATTGCGCAAACTGTCGGCGCTCATCCAAAGCAACCAGACCGAACAGAAGCTGCTCAATACCTACGGCATGGGTAGTTGAACATGCTGCCGCGGGCCGATATCGCCAGCGCCGTCCAGCCTGTCCATGCAGTTGACGCGGCCACCGCCGTCGTCTCGGTTGCCGATACCCGCCAGGAGGCCTTCAGCCGCCTGGCGCAGATTGCCATCGGCCAGCAGATGTCCGGCCGCATTCGCTCGAACTTCAGCGACGGCACTTTCCTGGTGCGCATTGCCAATACGGCTGCGCGCATGGTGTTGCCCAACAACGCCAAGGTCGGCGACTCGCTGATCCTCACCCTGGTCTCGAAGGACCCTCGTCCCACGTTCTCGGTCAACGAAGGCAGCATCCGCACCGACGAAGACAGTGCCTCGGTGGCGCTGAGCAATGCCGGCCGCGCCATGCAGAAGGACCTGAAGTCCTTGCAGTTCGTCACCCGTGACGAGAGTGGCGCCGGCCAGATCGGGCAGAACGAGGAAGTCCCCGTAGATGCCCGCGCCAAGGGCCCAGGCCAGGGCGATTCGGGCGCCCCCTCCAGCACCACCACCACGCTCAGCAATGCCGGCCGCCTCATCGGCAGCCTGCTGCAGGCCTCACAGCAAGGCGACATGGCCGATCACGTCAGCGCGCCTGCCCCGCTGCTGGCCAAGCCCAATGTTCCCACCGAACAGATGGCAGGCGCCCTCAAGGATGCCATCGCCTACAGCGGCGTTTTCTACGAGTCCCACGTCTCGGCGTGGGCCGCCGGCCAGCGCCCCGCCGAAGAACTGATGAAGGAACCGCAAGCCCAGGTGGCTGCCCAGAAAGGCGGCGACATCAACCTGCTGAGCCAGAGTGATCCGGCACAGAACCAGCTCGGACAGTTGATCAACCTACAACTAAACGCCCTGGAACAGCAACGGGTCGTCTGGCACGGGCAAGTCTGGCCGGGGCAGCAGATGGAATGGGAAATCGCCCAGGAACATGACCAGTCCGCCTCCGGCGGACGCGACGACGACGCCTCGCCCCCGACCTGGCACAGCGTCGTGCGCTTCAACTTCGCCCAGCTGGGCAGCGTTTCCGCCTCGATCCGCCTGATCGGACAGCAGATCCACGTACAGGTCAAGGCCGACAACGAAGCTGCCGCGGCCGCCCTGCGTGGTCATAGCGGCCTGTTTGCCAATGCCATGGCAGCCGCAGGCACCTCCCTCGACTCCCTCACCGTCAAGCAAGCCGATGGAGAAACCTAATATCCCGCTGCAAAACGCCGTCGCGCTGGCCTACAATGCCAGCCAGGGGGCGCCCCAGGTCGTGGCCAAGGGCCGTGGCCTGGTGGCCGAAGCCATCATCGCGCGGGCCAAGGAAAGTGGCGTCTACGTGCACGAATCCAAGGAACTGGTTTCCCTGCTGATGCAGGTCGAACTGGACCAGCAGATCCCCCCCGCTCTCTACCGCACCGTGGCCGAACTGCTTGCGTGGCTATATCGTATTGAAAATATGCAATTAAGTGAGTCTGTGATGTATGATACTGGGTTAAATTATTCCAATAATTTCCCCGGGGAAAGCGAGCCCACTCGCTGATTTCAGACGCACAAGACGCAAAAGACGCACAGATAGATGGCTAATCACGACGAGATCGACGACGACAGTCCCTACCGGGTTCATTCACGGCGGGAAATCATCGCCCTGCTGACCAGCATGATGGAAAAGAACCAGCTCCTGAGCCTGCTGATCAAGGGTGGCTCCGAGTCCGTGATCACCTCCATCCTCGAAGTCGATGCCGATGATGATTCTCTGATCATCGATGCCGCGCCCAGCGCCATGCTCAATGAGAGCATCGTTTCCAGCAAGCGCATCAATTTCGAAGCCCTGTACAACAGCATCCGCATCACCTTCGCCGTCGACGGCGCCACCCAGATCGAATACCAGAATCGCCCTGCCCTCAAGGTCGACATCCCGGAAAGCCTGGTTCGCCTGCAACGTCGCGAGTATTTCCGTATCCCGACGCCGATCGCCAAGCCGCTGCGCTGCACCTTCCGCATCACCCAGGCCGATGGCTCCTTCGCCACGGTGATCACCCTGCTCAACAACATCAGCGCAGGTGGTGTGGGTATCACGGACGAAAAGAAGATCCTCCCCGCCACACCAGGCGTGATCTATGAAGATTGCCAACTGGAACTGGGTGACAACACCCTGGTCTCGGTAAAGCTGCAGGTGCGCGACTGCAAGGAATTCAAGATGACCAACGGCAAAGTGGTCAACCGCTTCGGCTGCCAGTTCGTGGACATTCCCCGCACCGTACTGGCGGCGATCCAGCGTTTCATCACCAAGCTGGAACGCGAACAGAACGCCAAGGCTTCCGGCATGATGTAAGGCCGGACGGGGCCGCCCTGCAACCCCGCTCCCAACAGTCATCCCCGCACAAAACAAAACACCCCGAGACCGGTTCGACCGGTTTCGGGGTGTTTTTGCATGCAGAGCGTACCGCCACGGCGCGGCAATCGCTGCGCCGAAGCAACATCAGGGCAAATCGATCACAGCTGCATGGTCATGATGTCGCGGTAGGCCGAGACCAGCTTGTTGCGCACCTGAATACTTGTCTGGAAAGAAATGCTTGCCTTCTGTGAAGCAATCATCACGTCCGAAAGGTTCACACTATCATCGCCCATTGCGAAGGCTTGCGACATTTTGGCCGCCGTCTGCTGGGAGCTGTTGACCTGATCGATCGCGCCCTTGAGCACATCGGCAAAATCCACGCGCTGCGCCGGCTTTTCCGCCTTCAGGCTGCTCTGGACCGGGTCGGTCACACCCTGCGCCCGCGCTGCAGCCGCCTTCAGCTGGGCCACCATCGCCTCGATCTTGCTGGTATCAATCACGCTTTCGATTGCCATTTCCCACCCCTTGAGTTCATCTTGCAGGCCTTACGGGAGCGCAGCACGCACCCCTGCCATCTACAGCAGCACCTTAACACTGCCGCATTGACAAATCGCACCAATAAGCGGGGAATTTGCCATTCTGTTCGGGCGATCAAATTCCCGCTTCCAACGGACAATCCACACTGAGCAAAAAACCTCACAAAGGTAGGCAGTGAATAAAGTCTTTATCAAGCTGGCAATCGCGGGGACGCCAGAGGGGAAATCATGGCGGTAGCAGCCGACGGCACGATGACCGGCGAAACCAATACCACGGGCGACATCAGCAACGCTGAGGGCATGCCCCAGGGGCAACCCGCCCAGGGTGGCATGGTTGGCTATGCCCGCTCGCCGCAAGGCAAACGCATCCTGCTCATCATCGCCGCAGCTGCCACCCTGGCACTGATGGCCGGTATCTGGCTGTGGAGCCAGAAGGTCGAGTATCGCGTCCTGTTCTCCAACTTCAATGACCGCGACGGCGGTGCCATCGTGGCCTCGCTGCAGCAGATGAACGTGCCCTACAAGTACTCCGAGGGCGGCACGGCCATTCTGGTGCCCGAGAACATGGTCCACGACGCCCGCCTGAAGCTGGCCGCTCAAGGCCTGCCCAAGGGCGGCAATGTCGGCTTCGAACTGATGGAAAACCAGAAGCTGGGCATCTCCCAGTTCCTGGAACAGGTCAACTTCCAGCGCGCCCTCGAAGGTGAGCTGGCGCGCTCAGTGCAATCCCTCTCTTCGGTACAGACCGCCCGCGTGCACCTGGCCTTGCCCAAGGCCTCGGTCTTCGTGCGCGACCAGCAGAAACCCACTGCCTCCGTAGTGCTGAGCCTCTATCCGGGCCGCTACCTCGACCAGCAACAGGTCAGCGCCATCGTCCACCTGGTGGCCAGCAGCGTCCCCGAACTGTCTCCCAAGTCGGTCACCATCGTCGACCAGAACGGCAACCTGCTCTCCGACACCACCAAGCAAACGCAGACCAATACCCTGGACCCGACGCAGCTGAAGTATGTCCAGGACCTGCAGCAGGACATCGTCAAGCGCGTCGAGTCGATCATCGCGCCCATCGTCGGCAATGGCAACGTGCGTGCCGAAGCGACCGCCGATGTCGACTTCTCCCGCACCGAACAGGCTTCCGAAGCCTACAAGCCCAACCAGACCAAGGATACCGCCGCCGTTCGCAGCAAACAGAGCAGCGAAGCCAATAGCGCGACCTCCGGCACCTCCGGCGTCCCCGGCGCACTCACCAACCAGCCGCCGGCCCCGGCCACCGCGCCTATCGTCAATCCGGCGGTTGCCAATGGTGCTGCCAACCAGAACGGTACCGCCGCCACACCCAATGGCGCAGCGCCCACCCCCACGGCCAGCGGCAATTCGCGCAAGGACGAGACCATCAACTACGAGGTCGACAAGACCGTGCGCTACACCCAGCAACCCATGGGTGGCGTGCGTCGCCTGACGGTGGCCGTGGTGGTGAACTACAAGCGCACCATGGACAACACCGGCAAGATCGTGATGCGTCCGCTGACCGAAGCCGAACGCAACCAGATCACCGACCTGGTCCGTGAAGCCATGGGCTACAACAAGGACCGGGGCGACTCGCTCAACGTGGTCAACACCCAGTTCAGCACCGACATGGAACCGGAAGTGCCGCTCTGGAAGCAGCCGGGCATGATCGAGCTGGCCAAGGAAATCGGCAAGTACGTGCTGGTGGCCGCAGTCCTGCTGTTCCTCTACTTCCGCGTACTGCGCCCCATCGTCTGGAAGCTCTCCGGCCGGGAAGAGCGCGAACGCCTGGCCAAGGAAAAGGCCGAGGCCGAAGCCGCCGCAGCCGCTGCCGCCGTGGCCGCCGGCTTCGATCCGGACGATCCGGATGCCATCGTCAACCTCTCGGGCGAACCCGAAGTCGACGAACGCGCCGCCTACAAGGCCAACCTCGAAACCGCCAAGCAGTGGGCCAAGAACGATCCGAAGCTGGTGGCAAGCATCATCAAGTCATGGGTGAACAATGAGTAACGACGGCGTTCAGAAAGGTGCCATCCTCATGCTCGCCCTGGGCGAGGATGAAGCCGCCGAAGTCATGAAGTACCTGGGCCCGAAAGAGGTCCAGAAGCTGGGCGCGGCCATGTCGGCCCTGCGCAATGTCAGCTTCGAGGAAATCAATGAGGTGCTGGAAGCCTTCGTGGCCGAGACCGGCCAGGCCTCTTCGCTGGGCCTGGATTCGGACGAGTACATCCGCAGCGTCCTGACCAAGGCCCTGGGCGATGACAAGGCCACCTCCCTGCTCAACCGCATCCTGGGTGGCCGCGACGCTTCCGGTATCGAAAGCCTCAAGTGGATGGACGCCCAGTCGGTCGCCGAACTCATCCGCAACGAGCACCCGCAGATCATCGCCACCATCCTGGTTCACCTGGAGCGCGACCATGCCTGCGGCATCATCAACAATTTCACGGAACGTTTGCGCAACGATGTCATCCTTCGTATTGCAACTCTGGACGGCGTGCAGCCGGCTGCGTTGCGCGAACTCAATGATGTGCTGACCAAGCTGCTGACCGGCAACGAAAGCCTGAAGAAGCAACAGATGGGCGGTATCCGTACCGCGGCCGAGATCCTCAACTTCATGTCCGGCGAGAACGAGACCTCGGTGATGAACAACCTGCGCTCCTACGACGAGGACATGGCGCAGAAGATCATGGACGAGATGTTCGTCTTCGAGAACATCATCGACATCGACGGCCGCGGCATCCAGCTGCTGCTGCGCGAAGTCCAGTCCGAGTCGCTGATCGTGGCCCTGAAGGGTGCCTCGCAAGGCCTGCGCGACAAGATCTTCGCCAACATGTCGCAGCGTGCGGCCGAGATGATGAAGGAAGACCTGGAATCCAAGGGGCCGGTACGCCTGTCCGAAGTGGATGCCCAGCAGAAGGCCATCCTGCAGATCGTGCGCCGCCTGGCCGACGAAGGCCAGATCGTCCTGGGCGCCAAGGGCGAGGACGCGTTCATCTGATGCGCTTGATGCCCATCATGCAGTTTGCTGTCGGCATGCCGGCCTGAGGAGTCAAAGAAGCCATGCGTGCAAAGATCATTCCCAAGGAAGAGATGACGCCCTACCAGCGCTGGGAGCTGGCGTCCTTCCACGACGAACCCGAACCGGAGCCCGAACCGCTGCCGGTAGAGGAAGAATTCCTCGAAGAACCGCCGCCGGTGCCACAACTGACGGCCGAACAGCTCGACGCCATCCGCGAAGCAGCGCGCCAGGAAGGCTTCGCCGAAGGTCGCCAGCACGGCCTGCAGGCCGGTCGCTCAGAAGGCTACATGGCCGGTCTGCAGCAAGGTCAGCAGGAAATCAACGAAGTCATCCAGCATTTCCGCCAGATCGCGGTCAACTTCAGCACCGAAGTCTCCCAGTGCAGCGAACGCATGGCCCCCGAAATGCTGGACCTGGCGCTGGACCTGGCCAAGTCCATGCTCAAGACCGCCCTGCGCGCACGCCCGGAACTGGTCCTGCCCACCGTCAGCGCTGCCATCCACGCCCTGCCGGTGCTGCAACTGCCGGCCAGCCTGACCCTGCACCCGGAAGACGCCGCCCTGGTGCGCGAGCACATGGGTGCCGAGCTGGCCCAGCAAGGCTGGAAGATCGATGAAGATGCCCAGATGGACCGCGGCGGCTGCCGCGTCGAAACCCGCACCAACCAGATCGATGCCACCACCGAGACCCGCTGGAAGCGGCTGGGCGAATCGCTGTCCAAGCAGCTCGAATGGCTGGAATGACGTTTTACAAGTGATACCGACCTGAACGGGAGCCCCGCATGAACTCCCCGATGCCATCCCATAGCAGCCTGTGGCAAGCCTATCTGCACAACTGTCGCAGCCTGGTGTCCATGGCTGAGCCGACCATGACCGCCGGCCGCATCACCCGCGTCGCCGGGCTGGTGATGGAAGCGGTCGGACTGAAGCTGCCAGTGGGCAGCCCCTGCAACGTGCCCCTGCCCAATGGCACCATGATCGAAGCAGAAGTCGTCGGATTCCAGGACGATCGCCTCTTCCTGATGCCGCAGAGTGATGTCGAAGGCATCGTTCCGGGCACCCGCGTCTACCCCGTCGAACCCGTACGCCCGCCCCCGCGCACCGGCCCCATCAGCTTTACCCCGCGCCGCATCGACGAACACAGCCGGCGCCTGCCGGTCGGCGACGAACTGCTGGGCCGCGTGCTCGATGGCGCCGGCCGCCCGCTGGACAACCTCGGCCCGCTGCACACTGAAAGCTCGGCGCCCCTGGGCGTACGTGCCGCCAATCCGCTGGGGCGCGCGCCCATCCGCGACATCCTCGACACCGGCATTCGCGCCATCAACACCATGCTGACCGTCGGCCGTGGCCAGCGCATGGGCCTGTTCGCCGGCTCAGGCGTGGGCAAGAGCGTGCTGCTGGGCATGATGGCGCGCTACACCAGCGCCGACGTGATCGTGGTCGGCCTGATCGGGGAACGTGGTCGTGAGGTCAAGGAATTCATCGAACAGATCCTGGGACCGGAAGGCCTGGCACGTTCGGTGGTGGTAGCAGCCCCCGCCGATACCCCACCCCTGATGCGCCTGCAGGGCGCGGCCTATTGCACCTCGATTGCCGAGTATTTCCGCGACCAGGGCAAGGATGTGCTGCTGATCATGGATTCGCTCACCCGCTATGCCATGGCCCAGCGCGAGATCGCCCTGGCCATCGGCGAGCCGCCTGCCACCAAGGGCTATCCACCTTCCGTGTTCGCCAAGCTGCCGGCACTCGTGGAACGCGCCGGCAATGGCGACGAAGGTGGCGGCTCCATCACCGCCTTCTACACCGTGCTGACCGAAGGCGATGACCAGCAGGACCCCATCGCCGACGCCGCCCGCGCCATCCTGGACGGCCACATCGTGCTCAACCGCCAACTGGCCGAAGCCGGCCACTACCCGGCCATCGATATCGAGCAATCCATCAGCCGCGCCATGCACAGCATCACCGATGCCGATCACCAGCGCCGCTCCCGCCACTTGAAGCAGTTGTACTCACGCTTCCAGCGTAACCGCGACCTCATCAGCGTGGGCGCCTACGCTGCCGGCAGCGACCCCATTCTGGACGAAGCCATTGCCTTATTGCCAAGAATGGAAGCCTTTTTGCAGCAAGGTATTCACGAGCAGGCCGATGTATCAGAGAGCTTGAGGCAACTTACCGCTCTATTCGGGTGATTGAGCGGGCACGGCCAAAAATATAATCGGAGCGATCATGGCTACTCCCTCCGCACTTGATACGCTGATTGAATTGGCGACCAAAGAGACCGACGATGCGACCAAACGCCTCGGCCGGGCTTATTCGCGTGAGTGAAGAAGCACAGCAGAAGCTGGGCATCCTGCAGCAGTACCGCGACGACTACGCGGCCCGTTTCCAGGAAACCCTGACCAATGGCTTGACCGCGCTGGCCTATCGGAACTTCCAGTTGTTCCTGGAGAAGATCGACAACGCCATCGACGGCCAGCAGGACGTGGTGCGCAGCAGCCAGCAACGCGTGGCCGAGGCGCGTGCCGCCTGGCAGGCCTGCGAGCGCAAGCGCATGTCCTACGACACCCTGGCCACGCGTGCCCGGGACAAGGAAATGCGCAAGGAAAGCAAGCGCGACCAGAAGTCCATGGATGAGCACGCCGCACGCATCAGCTTCTACAAGCGCTGATCGCACGGATGACAGGCAAGCAATACCAGACGACGACCGCAACGCAAAGAGCACGCAGAGCACCGAGTAGCAAGTAACCGACAGGCCACCACCATGAATACTTCCCTGCCGCTGTTGAACGTCATTACCGGCTCGCAAGCCGCCACCGGTTCGCGTTCCGGCAATCCTGCCGACAGCTTCACGGCCGACGCCCCCTTCAACCAGGTGCTCAACAGCCAGGTGAACTCGCGCAATCAGGAACAGCAGTCGCAAGCCAAGCCACAAGCTCCGCAGCCACCGGCCGCGACCAACCAGGCTGCACAGAATGATGCTGCCAAGCAGGCAGCGGCCACCAAGACCGAATCAAAGCAGGACGTTGCCGACCAGAGCAAGGAAAAGGACGAGGACAGCGACGACACCACCACTGCCGCCTCCGCCGAGCTGCTGGCGCTGGTGGCCAACATCGCCCAGAACGCCGTCAAGCCGGTCGGCGAAGGCAAGAGCGAAAATACCGAGGCCGATCTGCTGGCCCAATCCAAGCGTAGCGGCGCTACGCTGTCACTGGCCGACCAGCAAACCCTGATGGCGGACGGCAAGCAAGGCAAGATCGACCTGGCCGGCCTGCAGGACGCCATGGCTGCCAACAAGCTGAAACAGGAAGGCCGCGACCTGAGCCGCAATGCCAGCGGAACCGAAGCCAATCCCTTGGGCCAGGAAAGCGCCAACAATGGCAAGAGCGACAAGCCGGCCCTGGACCTGAGCGCTGACACCAAGGCCGCGCCCAAGGAAGATGCCAGTGCCTTGGCCGCTGCCCGCGCCCAGACTGGCAAGGTCACCGCCGAAGCCGTGACGACCGCCAAGCAGGACCTGCCGCAAACGACACCGGCCCCGATCGTCGTGCCTGCCATCCAGCAGACCCTGGCCGCCAGCCAGCCGCAAGCCGTCTTCGCCAACTATACCGACAAGGTGCAGCCCAATGTCGGCAGCGCCGGCTGGGACCAGGCCGTCGGCAGCAAGATCACGTGGATGGTCAGCGCCGGTATGCAAAGCGCCTCCCTGAGCCTGAATCCGCCCGACCTGGGCCCCATGCAGGTGGTGCTGAACGTGCACAACCAGCAGGCTGACGCCACCTTCATCACTGCCCAGCCCGAAGTGAAGCAGGCGCTGGAAGCGGCCATGCCCAAGCTACGCGAAATGATGGACCAGGCTGGCATCCAGCTGGGTCAGGCGACCGTCAATACCGGCATGCCCAATCAGCAGCAGGGCAACACCGGCCAGCAGCAGGGCCGCTCTGCATCTGCCTCCGGCAGCTTCGGCAAGGATCAGGAAGGCGAACTGGCCGTCAACGCTACCACCACCACGACCGCCACCACCAGCGGCTTGGGCCTGGTAGACACCTTCGCCTGAGGCACGCCGCTTCGGTCACGCTTACAAAAAATGCAATTTCGTCCGCGCAGGGCTCAACAATGGGATTTCCTTGCCGATAAGCAGATATCCTCGCATTGTGCGCAGACGAACTGAAAGGACTAGTAGATGGCAACAAAAGGAAAAGCACCTGCCAAGGGCGCTGAAGCAGACGCAGCACCGGCCAAATCCAGCAAGAAGATGCTGTTCATCATCATCGGTGCCGTGCTGGTACTGGTCATCGGTGGTGCCGCAGCCTTCTTCATGATGGGCGGCAAGGGCAAGAAAGGCGAGGACCATGCCGAGGAAAAGACCGAGGCCAAGGCACCGACCTTCGTGGTCATCGAACCCTTCGTGGTCAACCTGCAGCAGGAAAGCGGCGACCAGTATCTGCAAGTGGCGATGACCCTGCAGGTGCCGGACGGCCAGACCGCCGAAGCCCTGAAGCTTTACATGCCCCAGGTGCGCAGCCGGCTGCTGATGGTACTGTCCAGCAAGAAGGCTTCCGAACTGCTCACCAGTGAAGGCAAGCGCAAGCTCACCGACGAGATCATCGACCAACTAGGCGAACCGTTCTCCGGCAAGGGCAAGGGTCCGCAGATCACCGACGTGTTCTACACCTCGTTCGTGATCCAACAGCAGTAACACCGCATCGCAGTCAGAGATTTTCGACCATGGCCGAGCATTTTCTATCACAGGAAGAAGTCGATGCCCTTTTGAAGGGTGTGACGGGAGACGAAGACGAAGAAAAAATCGTCGAAGAAGCTCCTGGTACGGTACGTACCTACAACCTGGCCACGCAGGAACGCATCGTGCGCGGGCGTATGCCCACGCTCGAAATCATCAACGAGCGCTTCGCCCGGCTGTTCCGCATCGGCTTGTTCAACTTCATCCACCGTACCGCCGAGATTTCGGTCGGTCCGGTGAAGGTGTCCAAGTACAGCGAATTCATCCGCAACCTGGTGGTGCCGACCAACCTGAACCTGGTCCACATCAAGCCCTTCCGGGGCATCGGTCTGGTGGTGTTCGACCCGCAGTTCGTGTTCATGCTGGTGGACAACATGTTCGGTGGCGATGGCCGCTTCCACACCCGCATCGAAGGTCGCGAATTCACGCCCACCGAGCAACGCATCATCATGCGCGTGCTCGAAATTACGTTTGAGACCTACTCCAAGTCGTGGGAACCGATCTATCCGATCGAGTTCGAGTTCATCCGCTCGGAAATGAACACCCAGTTCGCCAACATCGCCACCCCCAACGAAGTGGTGGTTTCCACCACCTTCACCGTTGAACTGGGGCCGGTGTCCGGTGAAATCCATATCTGCACGCCCTACTCGATGATCGAGCCGGTGCGTGACCGCCTCACCAGCAGCATGCAGGGTGAGGCACTGGAAGTCGACAAGCGCTGGATCCGCCTGATGAAGCAGCAGATCCAGACCGCCGAAGTCGAACTGATCGTCAATTTTGGCACCGCCCGCGTCAACTTTACCGACCTGCTCCACATGCAGGTGGGTGACGTGATCCCGCTGCAGACCAACGAGACCGTCGAGGCGCAGGTCGATGGCGTGCCGGTGATGGAATGCAGCTATGGCCAGTTCAATGGCCAATACGCCTTGCGCGTGGAAAAACTGCTGTCCATCACCCATCAAGAAACACCGGAAAGCTTTCAAGGAGATTAGTAATGGCTGATGAGAACGTAGCAGGCGCAGGCGCGGCGGAAGACGATCCGTGGGGCGCGGCCATGGCCGAGCAGACCCAGGCCGAAGAAGAACAGAAAAAAGGTCAGATGGAAGACGAGAAGGGCATCACGGCCGCACCGGCTGCCGCCACCGTCTTCAAGGACCTGAGTGCCCAGGACATCAAGACCAACACCCCCAACGATATCGACTTCATCCTCGATATCCCGGTGCAGTTGACCGTGGAACTGGGTCGCACCAAGATCGCCATCAAGAACCTGCTGCAACTGGCGCAGGGCTCGGTGGTGGAACTGGACGGCATGGCCGGCGAACCGATGGACGTGCTGGTCAACGGCTGCCTGATCGCCCAGGGCGAAGTGGTGGTGGTCAACGACAAGTTCGGTATCCGCCTGACCGACATCATCACGCCCGCCGAACGCATCCGCAAGCTCAACCGCTAGGCAGGACGGCTTGAGTTTGATGAAACGCATTTCCGCTGCATCCCCCGCCTCACCTGCCACACGCTCGTCGGGCAGATTGCATCAGCACCGGGCGGGCCTTGTGTCCGCCCGGCTTCTCATCGGTGGCACGCTGGTCGCCTGCGCCCAGGCCTGGGCTGACAACGCCCCCGCCGCTGCCACTGCGACCAGCACCGCTCCCGTCGCAACCGCATCTGTCACAACTGCTCCTGCGGCGACCGTCCCTGCCGTCACCGGCAGCGCCCTGCCCTCGTCCGGCGGCAGCATCTTCACGATGCTCTTCGGCCTGGTGGCAGTCCTGGCTGTGATGGCAGGCATTGCCTGGCTCCTGAAACGCTTCGGACTGAGCCAAAACCTGAGCGGTAATGCCGCCGCCAAGGTAGTCGGTGGTGTCTCCGTGGGGAGCCGCGAACGCGTGATGGTCATCGAAGTCGGCGAACAGTGGATCGTGGTCGGCGTGGCGCCGGGACGCGTGAACGCCCTGGCCACCCTGCCGCGCCAGGAACTGACGGCACAGCAAAGCAGCCAGGCCAGTGCACCGGCCTTCGCCACCTGGCTCAAGCACACCATGGACAAACGTAATGGCGGCGCCGGCAACGGCAGTCGCCCAGGTAATGATGGCAGCACAAGCTAAGCCGCAAGGCCTCCTCCGTATCCTGGCCGCGCGCGCGGCCACGCTGCTGCGCAGCCGCTACTGGTGGCTGGCACTGATCTGCCTGCCGCTGGCCGCCTCGGCCCAGCAAGGCATCCCCGCATTGAACAGCATGCCCGCGCCGGGCGGTGGCACGAATTATTCGCTGCCGATCCAGACCATGCTGTTGCTCACTTCGCTGTCGTTCATTCCGGCGGCGTTGCTGATGATGACCTGCTTCACGCGCATCGTGATCGTGCTGTCGCTGCTGCGCCAGGCGCTGGGCACGCAATCGACGCCACCCACCCAGGTGCTGATCGGCCTGTCGCTGTTCCTGACCTTCTTCGTCATGAGCCCGGTGTTCGACCGCATCTACACCGAGGCCTACCAGCCCTTCGCGGAAAACCGGATCCAGATGATGGAGGCCCTGGACAAGGGTGCCGCCCCGCTCAAGGAGTTCATGCTCAAGCAGACCCGCCAGTCCGACCTGGCGCTGTACGTCAAGCTCTCGCGCGGCCCGGCCCTGCAGGGACCGGAAGACGTGCCGCTGCGTCTGCTGGTGCCGGCCTTCGTCACCAGCGAATTGAAGACGGCCTTCCAGATCGGTTTTGCCATCTTCATCCCCTTCCTCATCATCGACATGGTGGTGGCCAGTATCCTGATGTCGATGGGCATGATGATGATGTCGCCGGCCATCGTCTCGTTGCCCTTCAAGCTGATGCTGTTCGTGCTGGTGGATGGATGGCAGTTGTTGATCGGGTCTCTGGCCCAGAGTTTCTACTAGCCGCCGGCAAGGACCGACAATGACTCCCGAAACCGTCATGACCATGGGCCGCCAGGCCATCGAAGTCACCCTCCTGATCGCCGCGCCGATGCTGCTCACGGCACTGGCCATCGGCCTGCTGGTGAGCATCTTCCAGGCTGCCACCCAGATCAATGAACAGACCCTGGCCTTCATTCCCAAGCTGGTAGGCGTATTCCTGGCCATGATCATCGCCGGTCCCTGGATGCTGAGCATCATCATGGACTACATGCACAACATGCTCACCGGCATTCCCGCCATGGTCCAGTAGCGCGCTTGCAGGACCGCGTGTCCGGCAACTCCTGATTCATGCTTACCTTCTCCAGCCAGCAGCTCTACACCTGGGTTGCCATGTTCATCTGGCCGACCACCCGCATCCTCGGGCTGCTGTCCATCGCACCGCCTTTCGGCAGTGCCAGCGTGCCGATGCTGGTGAAAGTCCTGCTGGGCATCGCCATCGGCGCGGTGCTGGCGCCGGACGTGCCGGTGCCACCGGCGATCGACCCGATGTCGATGACCGGCCTCCTGATCCTGCTGCAGCAGTTGCTGATCGGCCTGTCCATGGGCCTTGCCATGCGCGTGGTGTTTGCCGCCGTCGAAGCAGCCGGCGAACTGACCAGTTCCACCATGGGCCTGTCCTTTGCCGCCTTCTTCGATCCGCAAAGCCAGGGCCGCACGGCCGTCATCAGCCAGGTCCTGTCACTGCTGGCCACCATGGTCTTCCTGAGCCTGAACGGCCACCTGCTGCTGCTGCAGGTGATGGCCGAAAGCTTCCACACCCTGCCCATCACCGGCCAGCCGATCACCACCGAGGGCTTCCACCAGCTTGTCCTGTGGGGTGCCAAGGTGTTCAGCATGGGGGTGCAATTGTCGCTGCCGCTGCTGATCGCCCTGCTGATCACCAACTTCGCGCTAGGCATCCTGACCCGCGCCGCGCCTCAATTGAACCTGTTCGGGATCGGTTTTTCGATTACCATGCTGTCCGGTTTCATCCTGATCGCCTTTGCCCTGCCCTACATGCTCACCCCCCTGCAACGTCTTCTCTCGGATGGCATCGAGATGGTGCGCCTGCTGGGTAGTGTGCCGCCGGTCAATGCATTGCCCAAACCGTGAGCAGGCGACTTAGCTTCGAGCGGGGTGATCGCCAGTGCGCGATGGCTCCACATTTACTTCTTCTGACGATCCGGCGGCCCGCCTTGCCACACACTGGCGGCTATCCGGTACTGACTACAGCGCGCCCATTTTTCGCATGAATATTGCCTCCCTTCGCCGTCCCAAGATCATCGTCCTGGCACTCGCCGTCCTGCTCGTGGGCGGCTACGTCGTCCATCGCATGCTCACACCGCCGCCACCGCCCACCTACCTGAGCGCCACTGCCGCCGTGGCCGATATCCAGGACGTGGTACTCGCCAGCGGCACCGTCAAGGCCTACAAGCAGGTCAGCGTGGGTGCCCAGGTCTCGGGCCAGATCAAATCGCTCAAGGTGGTGCTGGGCGAGCGCGTCAAGAAGGGCCAGCTGGTGGCCGAGATCGATTCCATGACCCAGGCCAATACCCTGGCCAGCAGCGAATTCACGCTACAAAACCTGCAGGCCCAGTTGCGCTCCAAGGAAGCCACCCTGAAGCAGGCGCAACTGGCCTACGAGCGCCAGAAGACGATGCTGGCCGGTGACGCCAGTTCGCGCGAGAACTTCGAGACCGCCGAAGCCACCCTCAATGCCACCCGCGCCGACATCACCGGCCTGCAGGCGCAGATCAGGGATGGCGCCATCAAGGTGGACAATGCCCGCGTCAACCTGGGCTATACCCGCATCACCGCCCCCATCGACGGCGAAGTGGTGGCCATCGTGGCGCAGGAAGGACAGACCGTGAACGCCAACCAGTCCACGCCGACCATCATCAAGGTGGCGCGCATGGATACGGTCACCGTCAAGGCGCAGATCTCTGAAGCCGACGTGGTCCGCGTCAAGCCGGGCCTGCCGGTCTACTTCACCATCCTGGGCGACCCCGATCACCGCTACCGCACCACGCTGCGTGCCATCGAGCCGGCACCGGACTCCATCCTGCAGGACGAGACCTCCGCCAGTAGTCTCAGCAGCAGCAGCTCCAGCGCCACGTCCACGGCGATCTACTACAACGGCTTGCTGGACGTGCCCAATCCCGACGGCAAGTTGCGCATCTCCATGACCACCCAGGTCAACATCGTCCTGTCCGAAGCCAAGAACGCCGTGCTGGTGCCCTCGACCGCGCTGGGCGAGAAGGATGCCCAGGGCAGCTACCTCGTGCGCGTGCTCGATGAACAGGGCCTGGCACATGATCGGCGCGTCAAGATCGGCATCAACACCAATGCCCAGGTACAGATCACCGAGGGCCTGAAGGCCGGTGAGCGTGTCGTGACCGGCACCGCCGTGGCCGGCGCCACCGACAGCAGCAACAGCAGCGAACGCCGCGGTCCGCCGCCGCGCATGTAAGGCCGCCATGACCACAGCCCTGCTGCAGCTGCGCGGCCTGCGCCGCGATTTCCCGGCCGGTGACGACAGCATCACCGTGCTCAATGACGTCAACCTCGACATCGAGGCCGGCGAGCTGGTGGCCATCGTCGGCGCCTCCGGCTCCGGCAAGTCGACCCTGATGAACATCCTCGGCTGCCTGGACAAGCCCAGTGCCGGCAGCTACCTGGTGGCCGGGCGCGAGACCGGCAAGCTCGATGCCGACGAACTGGCGCAATTGCGGCGCGAACATTTCGGCTTCATCTTCCAGCGCTACCACCTGCTCTCGGACCTGGACGCCACCTCCAACGTTGAAGTGCCCTCGGTCTATGCCGGTCTGGACCCGGCGCAACGACGCCAGCGTGCCGCACAACTGCTGGCCCGCCTGGGCCTGGCCGAACGCAGCCATCACAAGCCGGGGCAATTGTCGGGTGGTCAGCAGCAGCGCGTGTCCATCGCGCGCGCCTTGATGAATGGCGGCGACGTCATCCTCGCCGACGAACCCACCGGCGCCCTGGACAGCCACAGCGGTCACGAGGTGATGAACATCCTCAAGGAACTGCATGCCGAAGGCCACACCATCATCATCGTCACTCACGATATGCAGGTGGCCAGCAATGCCCAGCGCATCATCGAGATCAAGGATGGCGTGATCATCACCGACCGCCGCAATCTGCCGGCCGGGACCGATGCCACCACCCCCACGGGCAGCGGCAGCCCCTCCCGCCAACGCAGCGACCGCCAGCAGCAGGCCAGCCCCTGGCGCGCCACGCTGGACCGTCTTGGCGAGGCGCTGCGCATGTCACTGCTGGCCATGAACGCACACCGCCTGCGCAGCTTCCTGACCATGCTGGGCATCATCATCGGCATTGCCTCGGTGGTCTCGGTGGTGGCACTGGGAAGTGGCTCGCGCGAGCAGATCCTCTCCGACATCAGTGCCATGGGCACCAACACCATCGACATCTTCCCCGGCACCGACTTCGGCGACATGAAGTCGGCGGCCATCCGCACCCTCACCCCGGCCGATGCCGCCGCCCTGGCCGAGCAGAACTTCGTCGACAGCGTCACTCCCAGCGTGGCCACGGCCTCCTCGGCGCGCTACGGCAACATCTCGGTGACCGCCACCATCAACGGCGTGGGCGAGCAGTATTTCCGCGTGCGCGGCCTGAAGATGGCGCAGGGCATGGGCTTCAACGACGAGAGCATCCGCCGCTATGCGCAGGAAGTGGTGATCGATGCCAATACCTACAAGAAGCTCTTCCCCAACGGTGGCAATGCCCTGGGCGAAGTGATCTTCCTGGGTAGCGTGCCCTGCCGCGTGATCGGCGTAACGCAAAAGCGCGAGAACGGGTTCGGCAACAACAGCGCGCTCAACGTCTGGGTGCCCTACACCACGGCGATGAGCCGGGTGATCGGGCAACGCTATCTGAGCGGCATCACCGTGCGGGTGAGCGACAACGTCCCCAGCGCCGCCGCCGAGGAAGGCATCACGCGGCTGATGACGCTGCGTCACCGGACCAAGGACTTCTACATCTTCAACACCGACAGCATCCGCCAGACCATCGAAAAGGCCACTGCCACCCTCACCCTGCTGGTGTCGATGATCGCGCTGATCTCGCTGGTGGTGGGCGGCATCGGGGTGATGAACATCATGCTGGTGTCGGTCACCGAGCGCACCCGCGAGATCGGCGTGCGCATGGCGGTGGGCGCGCGCCAGAGCGACATCATGCAGCAGTTCCTGATCGAGGCGGTGCTGGTTTGCCTGGCCGGCGGGCTGCTGGGCGTGTTGCTGGCACTATCCTTCGGCGCCATCTTCGCGCACTTCGTCAGTAGCTTCCGGATGATCTATTCCACCGCCTCCATCGTCAGCGCCTTTGCCTGCTCCACCCTGATCGGCGTGGTCTTCGGCTTCCTGCCGGCGCGCAATGCAGCGCGCCTGAACCCGGTGGATGCCCTTGCACGCGAATGATTCCATAGCCATGTCCAAGCCTCTTCTCTCCCCACTTCCGCTGCTGCTGGCACTGGCCCTGCTGGGCGGCTGCAGTTCCCTGACGCGCACACCCTACGCGCCGCCGGTGACCCAGGCGCCGCCGGCCTGGCAACAGGCGCCTGCGGCCGGCACGGTCGATGCCCAGCGCTGGTGGCAAGGTTTCGGCGACGCCGAACTGACCCGCCTGATCGATGAAGTCCTGCGCAAGAACAATAATCTGGCTGCCGCCACCATCAAAGTACGACGCGCCCAAATGGTGGCCGGACTGGCGGACGATGCCTTCGTCCCGGCGCTTGGTGGCCAGCTCGGCACCAGCGCCAGCAAGCCCCTGAGCGGCAACCGCTCGACCACGCGCCAAAGCCAGAATTCGATCACCCTGTCTTATGAAGTGGATCTCTGGGGCCGCCTGGGCGCCAACTATGACGCAGCCCGCTGGGAGGCGCTGGCGACCGAACAGGATCGCGCCGCCACCGCGCTGACAATGGTCGGCACCACCGCGAGCCTTTACTGGACCGGCGCCTTCCTGAACCAGCGCATCCGCACCGCCGAGCAGAGCATAGCTTACGCCCGCAAGACGCTAGAACTGGTCAACACGCAATACGGTGCCGGCGCCGTCTCTTCGCTGGAAGTGCTGACGGCGCAGCAGAACCTGCTGAGCCAGCAGTCCAGCTATACCGACCTGATACGGCAGCGGGTGGAAAACGACAACGCCCTGGCGATTCTTTTCGACAGCCCGCCGGGACAGGTCTTTACGCTTCCGTCCAGCCTGCCTGAGCAGCCACTGCCAGCGCTTGAAGCCGGCCTGCCGGCCGACCTGCTGGGGCGCCGACCGGACCTGCGCGCGGCCGAACTGCGCCTGCGCGGCTCGCTGGCCAATGTCGACCTCACACGACTGGGCTTCTATCCGCAACTGAACCTCACCGGCACGCTCGGTACCAGCAGTGACGCCCTGCTGCGTCTGGTACAGAATCCCTTGGCCACGCTGGGCGCCCAACTGACCCTGCCCTTCCTGCAGCAGACGCAGATGAAGCTCAAGGTCGGCGTCTCGCAGGCCGACTATGACACCGCCGTCACCAACTTCCGTCAGACCCTGTATTCGGCCTTCAGCGAGGTCGAAAATGCCCTCGCGGCACGCCAGCAATATGCCAACCAGCAAGCCCTGCTGGTACGTAACCTGGAAGTGGCGCAGGCCGCCGAGCGACTGTTCGAGCTGCGTTACCGCGCCGGTTCGGTCACCTTGCAGGCCTGGCTGGATCAGCAGGACAAACGGCGTACCGCCGAGACTTCACTGGCCCAGACGCGGCTGAACCAGCTCAAGAACCAGATGACGCTATACCAGGCTCTGGGCGGCGACGCCAGGGCAACCCCACCCGCCATGCCGCCAGCGCAGTAGCCAGCGCAATAGCAAGCGCAGTGCCAAAGCAAAAAGGCGAACCCGCGGGTTCGCCTTTCTTTTGCCTGGCGACCGCTGCCGAAAGCAGACGGTCTGCATCAGAAATTACTTCAGATAGTTCAGCAGGGTCAGGCCGCTGGTGGTGACGAACACCTTCTGCGCCGCCGACAGGTAGGTCTGCTTGAGCGTCAGGTCACTGATGAGTTCGCTGGTGTCGGACAGGTTGCGGCCCAGCAGGTTGTTGATGGTCTGGGTGTAGTTTTCCTTGTTGACTTCACCAGCGGCATCGAGGTTGTCCAGTTCATTCTGGCGTGCACCGATGGAGGCCTTGGCAGTGGACACGCTGCTGGAAATGGAATCGATCTGGGTATTGAACGCGGCCAGGTTGCGGTTCAGCGCGGCCTGGCTGCCCGGGATCGGCGTACGGGCAGCATCGGCGGCGTCGGCCTTGAGCTTGGCGGCGGCCGTGGCAGTGAACTGGGCCTGGTAGCCCGGATCATCGGGCTTCATGCCATCCAGGGTCGCCTGTTGTGTCTTGTAGTCCTGGATCGGAAACTGACCCGCAGTAGGATACGCAAAGTTATTGGCTGCGATTTCGTCGGCCTTGTTGGCTGCCTCGGTCACCGGCACCGACAAGGTGTTGATCAGGTTGGTCATGGTCTTGAAGATATCCTGACCACCGCCCTGGAAGATCGCCTGACCAGACGCGCTGATGTCCATCTGGCGGGTCGAATCGACCTGCAGGGTGATGGCGCCCTGATCACCGTTGTAGGTCACGCCGCCGCTGCCGTCCAGGGTGAACGGCTGGGTCGTGCTCTTGAAGCCGGCGAAGATGTAGTTGCCCTGGCCGTCCTGGGCGTTGGCATAGCCCATCACTTCGTTCAGATTGCCCTTGATCTCGGAAGCCATGTTGCTGCGTTCGGCATTGGAGTAGGAGGCATTGCCGGCTGCGATCACGTTGGACTTCAGCTTCGTCAGCATGTTGGTCAGGCTGTCCAGGGTACCCTGCACGCTCGACAGTGCGCTGTTGGCGTTCTGGCGGTTCACCTTGTACTGCTCATTCAAGTCCGACGTCTGTTTCATGTCGAGAGCGCGCGCAGCGGCGACTGGGTCGTCCGACGGCAGCAAGACCTTCTGCTGTGCTGTCACCTGCTGGTTCAGCTTCAGGATCTGACTCTGCAGAGTGGTCAGATCGTTGTTGCTCGTCTGATAGAGCATCTGGGTGCTAATACGCATATCGTCTTCCTCTATCTAACTGTTCAACCGCCCAGGGTGAGCAGCACATTGATCATGTCGCTGGCCGCCTGGATGATCTTGGCGGCCGCCTGGTATTGCTGCTGGTTGCGGATCATCTGCGCCAGTTCCTCATCCTGGTTGACCCCGGACTCGGATTGCTGCTGGGTCTGGATCGCCGTCAGCCTTGCCTTCTCGGCAGTGTTGGTGACATTGATCTCATTGGTCTTGTTGCCGATGGTGGCCACCAGCTGCGAGTACGAACCCTGGAAGTTGGTGCCATTGATGGTCTTGGCCGTCTGCAGGTTGCCCATGGCCAGCATGTTGCGATTGTCCGAGGCGGCATTGGTATTGGCCGCGATGGTGAACTGGTCGCCATCAGAAGGCTGCCCGGAAATCTGGAACGATACCCCGCTGATCTCGTAGGTATCCCCCGCCGTGTAAGGCAGCACCGTGACACCGGCACCGATGGTGGTGGTGGTGCCATCCTTGTGCGTGATGGTACCGCCACCGGCCGGAACAGCCGGAGAAATCGTAAAGTTCGGCGGCGTGGCGGTGGCGTCGTACTCCAGCGTGGTTGGCTTGGTCAGCGGGGTCGTGGTGGTCAGGTAGGCCGGCGTGACCGATCCGGTGCTGATGGTGGCCGTACCCTTGTTGGCCGCGACCGGCGCGAAGTTGAACTTGTCACCGGCCCCCGACGTGCTGGGCGTGCCGGTCAGCGTGAAGGACACGCCACCGCTGGTGATGGTCATGCCCGACTGGTAAGGGAATGCCGCGCCGCCGGCGACGGTGCCGCCGGTGCCATCCGGATTGGAATAGGTCACGTCCGGAACCGGAGTCGCATTGCTCCAGGCGCCCGTCAACTGCAACACGGGCGGCACTGCCGCGCTCATCGAAGCAGTGAACGACACCGACGAACCCTGCTGGAACTTGGTCCCATCCAGCGAGGTGCTGGAGATGAGGGCATTGCCGGTATTGGCGGCCCCCGTGCTGGCGTTGACGTTGTTGGTGGCGTTGATCGAGGTCGAGATCGGCGCCGCCGTGGCCAGTAGCTGGGTGTTGTTCAGTGCCAGCGAGAAGCCGGCCGCGCCATTGGCGGTCGGCTGGATCTTGTAGATGTTGCCGTTCGGGATGGCCGGTGCGTAAGGACCGGGCGCGGCCGCACCGTTGGAGTAGGTCACCCCATCCAGCGTCACCGGGAAATCGCCCGCCGCCTTGACGGTCTTGGTATTGTCAGACAGGCGGGTGAAGGTGTAATTGGTGCCGTCGTAGGTCAGCGTGTAGTCGCTGGTGCTCAAGGCCGACGGATCGCTAATCGTCGCCTTCAGGTCAGTCGTGCCGGTATTGGTCGGATAACCGATCAGGTTGGGCGAGCTGACATTGAACATGTTGGTGCCGGGATTGCCGTTCTGGTCCAGGCCCAGCTGTTGCTGCTGGTTGAAGGCGGTACCCAGGGCGATGGCGATACGGCCCAGCGCGTTTTGGGTCGGATCCAGGGTTTCGCTGCGGTACTTCAGCAGGCCACCAAGGCTGCCGCCGTCGTAGAAGAAGCTGTCCGGAATGGTCGAGGTGGTGCCACCGTTGACCTGGCCGATCTGCAGACGCGACACGTCGGTGGGTGAATTGGTCACTGCCAGCTGGGTCACGTTCTCGCCCGTCACCAGCGCCTGGCCCGTACCAATGAACACGCTCACGGCACCGGTATCCTGTGGCACGGTGGTGATCTTGACGTACTTGTTGAGCTCGGCCACCAACTGGTCACGCTGGTCCAGCAAGTCGTTGGGCTGCTGACCGCCACCGGTACCGATGGCATTGACGATGGCCTTGTTGAGCTGCGCCAGTTGCTGCGCGTAGGAGTTGATCGTGGTGACGGTAGATGTGATCTGGCTATTGACGCTGGCGCTGCTGGCCGAGAGCTGATCGTTGATGCTGGTCACCCGTGCCACCAGGGTCGAGGCCTGCGACAGTACCGACTGGCGCGAAGCCTGGGTGTTCGGATTGGAGGCCAGGTTCTGGATCGCCGCAAAGAAATCCTGCAAGGACGGCGACAAGCCAGCCTTGGTGTCGGCCACCATGTTGTTGATCTGCGAGATCTCGGAGTAGTACGCATCCAGCGAGCTGGCCGAGGTCTGCGAGGCCAGTGCCTGCTTGGTCAGGAAGTCGTTGTAGACACGCTTGATCTCGGTGACCTGGGTCCCCTGGCCGACGAAGCCGTAGCCGTAGTTGATGCCGCCGGCCGAGCTCTGCACGACTTCCTGGCGGTTGTAGCCGGGCGTGGTGGCGTTGGAGATGTTGTGGCTGGTGGTGGCCTGAGCCGCCATGGCCGCCTGCAACGCGGATTGCCCGATACTGAAGATGTTAGTTGCCATGCTAGGTTGTCGTCCCTGAAAGCTTTTAGCGGAATAACCAAGTCAACGGCAGGATTGACCAAAACTTTAGATGGCTGCGATCGAATTTGTTTCCGACTGGCACCGATGAGCTTGCCGCCGGGTAATCGCTCGCGGCCCAGGTCATGACCAGCGGGAAACCTATGCCGAGAGCGACTGGCGAATGATGCGCGACAGTTTCTCGGCGTAATGTGGATCGGTGGCGTAACCGGCACGCTGCAGGCCGTAGGCGAAACCGTGCGCATCCTGGGCGCTGGCCAGTACCTTCTCGTAGCGCGGATTGCTGCGCAGCAAGTTGGCGTAATCCTTGAAGGCGTCCGCATAGGAATCATAGGCCCGGAATTTCTCCACCCGCTTTTGCGGCTTGCCGTTGATGTATTCGATGGTGGTGGCCTCGACCACCTTGCCGGTCCAGTTACCGGTGGCCTTGATGCCGAACAGGTTGTGCGCCGAACGACCATCGCGGGCGATGATTTCCTTCTTGCCCCACCCGGTTTCGAGCGCGGCCTGGGCCAGCATGAACTTGGCCGGGATGCCGGTCATCTTGCTGGCGATCTCGGCATCGGCCTGCAGGCGGTTCTGGAAGGCCTCGACATGGGCCGGCTTGTTGGAGTTGCGGCGCTGCTTGCCGTTGCGACCATCCTGGTCGGTACTCTCGGCCTGCTGTTGGCTAGCGAAACTCTGGATGAACTTGGCACGGTCGGCATCGCTCATTTCCTTGACCAGCGGTATACCCATGGGCAAGCCCTCCTCGCCCGGCATGGTCGTACCCTCCAGGTCCTGCGCATCCGGCAGCTTCTTGGGCAGCGAGGCCGACAACTGGCGGGTCAGCACATCGGCCAGCCCGACGCCGCGCTGTGCCAGGCTCTGGCTCAACTGCTGGTCCAGCATGGAGGTAAACATCTTGGTCTGCTCGTTATCGAACGGGCCATTTTGCGGCGTCGCGTCGCGCATGCTCTTCATCACCATGTTCAGGAACAGCGCCTCGAACTGCTTGGCTGCACCCTTGATGGCCTCCGGCGAGTTCTGCCGGGCTGCTTCGCGCAGGCCATTCAGCCCATTCGCATCGACGGCCAGATTCTCGGTCGGATTGGATGGGTTGATCTTGTTGAGCATGGGTTACCTTGGATGAAAGCGTTTGTAATGGAATCGGCCATGCCGTCCCGCTACCGTTACCGTTAGATCACTTCGAGTTCGGCGCGCAAGGAACCTGCCGCCTTCATCGCCTGCAGGATCGCCAGCAAGTCCTGGGGCGTGGCGCCGATGGCATTGAGTGCCTTGACCACATCGGACAGCGAGGCACCGCCCTTCAACAGCATGACCTTGCCCGGCTCCTTGTTGATCGAGACCTGCGCATTCTGCACCCCGGCCGTCTGACCACCGGCCAGCGCATTGGGCTGGCTCACGGCATTGTCAGCCTGGATCACCACCGACAGATTGCCGTGCGAAACGGCGCAGGTATCGAGCATGACGCTCTGGTTCATCACCACCGAACCGGTACGCGCATTGAGGATGACCTTGGCCGCCAGCTTGCCGGGCGTCACGTCGACGTTTTCCAGCGCTCCCAGGAAGGCCACCCGGTCGCCGCTGGAGATCGGCGCGCGCACGCGGATCACGCGGCCGTCCTGTGCCACGGCAGTATCGGTACCAAAGCGCTTGTTGAGCGCATCCACCACCCGGGCGGCGGTAGAGAAATCGTTGTCGTTCAGTTCCAGCACGACCATGTCGCCGCCACCCAGCGAACTGGGCACTGCACGTTCGACCGTGGCACCGCCGGAAATGCGGCCGGCCGACAGCTGGTTGATGGTCGTGCTGCTGCCGGCGGCCGAAGCACCGGCACCACCGACCACGATGTTGCCCTGGGCGATGGCATAGATCTGGCCGTCGGCGCCCTTGAGCGGGGCCATCAGCAAGGTGCCGCCGCGGATGCTCTTGGCATTGCCGATGGACGACACGGTCACGTCGATCAACTGGCCGGGCTGTGCGAAGGCCGGCAGGTTGGCCGTCACCATGGCCGCGGCCACGTTCTTCAACTGCATGTTGCTGCTGGTACCGGACGGCACGTTCACGCCCAGTTGCTGCAACATGCTGATCACGCTCTGCACGGTGAAGGGGGTCTGGGTGGTCTGGTCACCACTGCCGTCCAGACCAACCACCAGGCCGTAACCGACCAACTGGTTCTGACGCACGCCCTGGATGCTGGCCAGGTCCTTGAGTCGCTCGGCCTGGGCCGGAAGCGCCACGCCCAGGCACAGGGTGGCCACGGCCGCGGCGGTCACCATGGCCCGCCTGCTACCTGATCTGAAGATATCCATCGCGAAAAATCCTTTCCGGGTCATTGCACTACTCCACATCAGAAAGGAGAAACGCTGAAGAAGAATCGGCCCAGCGAGGACATGAAGTCAGCCATGTCCACGCGGGTATTGGTACGGTATTCGACCTTGGCATCGGCCACCAGGGTCGAGGAGACGGTATTGCCGGTCTGGATGTTGTCCGGGCTGATGGTGCCGGAGAAGCGCACGTACTCCACGCCCTTGTCCAGCGCCACCTGCTTTTCGCCCGAGACCACCAGGTTACCGTTGGGCAGCACCTCCACCACCGTCACGCCGATCGTGCCGGTAAAGGTATTGCTGGAATTGGTGGCGCCCTTGTCCTCGAACTTGGCCGAGGAGCTGCCGGATGCCGACAGTTCCTTGATCGATGTGCCGAAGATGGTCGGCGCAGGCGACGCCACAGCACCAGTCTTGCTGGCCGAGCTGCCGGCGGACTTGCCGGCACTGGTCTTTTCGTTGATGACGATGGTGATGGTGTCACCCACCAGGCGCGCGCGGCGGTCTTCCAGCAACGGACGGTAGACCGCCGACTGGAAGATCGCACCCGAGGTCGGGGGCGCATAGGAAGCCGGCTGCGGACGCGCCGTCTTGGGACCCGTCACGATGCTGTCAGGCACGGTGGTGCAACCGGCCACAGCCAACACGCCCGCGATGGAAACCAATTTCAGCAAGTTCTTCATATCTGCCTCGTCCTTCTTTCTACTGCCGACTACCTTGTTCAATAACGCCGCCCCGGCTCGCCGCCAGGTCTTACAGCTGCGACAGCTTGGCCAGCATCTGGTCGGATGTGGTGATGGCCTTGCTGTTGATTTCGTAGGCGCGCTGGGTCTGGATCATGTTGACCAGCTCTTCCACCACGTTCACGTTGGAGGTTTCCACATAGCCCTGCCACAAGGCACCGGCACCGTTGGTACCCGGGGTATTCGGGTTGGGAGTGCCGGAAGCGGCGGTTTCCACGTACAGGTTTTCGCCACGGCTTTCCAGGCCAGCCGGGTTGATGAAGGTGGCCACCTGGATGGTGCCGATCTGCGTGGTCGCGGTCGAACCGGCCTGCATGATCGAGACGGTACCGTCACGACCCACGCTGAGCTTGGTGGTGTTGAGCGGAATGGTGATCGGCGGCTGCAGGGTGTAGCCGCTGGAGGTCACCAACTGGCCCTGGCTGTCGGTCTGGAAGGCGCCATCGCGGGTGTAGGCGGTGGTACCGTCGGGCAGCAGGATCTGGAAGAAACCATTGCCCTGGATCGCCAGATCCTTGTCATTGTTGGTCTGGTTGACGTTGCCCTGGCTGAAGATGCGCTCGGTGGCGACCGGACGCACGCCAGTACCGATCTGCAGGCCCGAGGGCAGTTGTGTCTGTTGCGAGGACTGGGCGCCGGGTTGACGCACGGTCTGGTACAGCAGGTCTTCGAACACGGCGCGCGAACGCTTGAAGCCGTTGGTGCTGACGTTGGCCAGGTTGTTGGAAATCACGTCCAGTTGCGTCTGTTGCGCATCCAGGCCGGTCTTGGAAATCCACAGGGAACGAATCATTTATTTCTCCGGTAATCAGCGCAGGGGCTGCGCTATCAGGACAAGGACAGAATCTGGGTCGCCTTGGTCGCATCGCTTTCGGCGGTCTGGATCACCTTCATGTTCATCTCGAACTGGCGCGACAGGTTGATCATGTTGACCATCGCCTCCACCACGTTCACGTTACTGCCTTCGACGGCACCGCTGGCCAGGCGCACGTTGGCGTCCGGCTGGGCAGCACCGGTGATGGTGCGGAACAGGCCATCATCACCGCGCTTCATGTTCTTTTCGTCCGGATTGACCAGCTTGATGCGGCCCAGCACGTTGACCGCATTGGGAATGCCATTGGTCGGGATCGACGACACGGTGCCATCGGCGGCGATGGCCACCGTGGTATCGGGCGGGATGGTGATCGGACCGCCGTCGCCCTGCACCGACTGACCATTCTGCGTCTGCAGGATGCCGTTCTCGTTGATCTTGAAGCTGCCATTGCGGGTATAGGCTTCGCCGCCATCGGCGGTCTGCACCGCGATCCAGCCGCGCCCCTGAACGGCCACGTCCAGCGCACGCCCGGTGTCCTGGATCGGTCCCTGCGAAAAATCGCTGCCCGCGGTCGAGTCGACCACGAAGGCCCGCGTGGGCAAGCCATCGCCCACCACCGGTGCCGAGCGGAAGGTATTCAATTGGGCGCGAAAACCCGTGGTCGTGGCGTTGGCCAGATTGTTGCTGGCAGTCGCTTGCTGCTCCAGCGTATGCTTGGCCCCCGACATCGCTGTATAGACCAGACGATCCATAAAACCCCTTATTTGCGGCACCATCCCCCGGCGCCAGCGGTTGAAACCGGCCGCCGGCGACGCCGGCGGCCTTGCAGCACGCACGCCGCAAGGCGCGCGATCAAGCCATTATCAGCGCAGGCTGACCAGGGTCTGCAGCACGGTGTCCTGCACCTTGATGGTCTGCGAGTTGGCCTGGTAGACGCGCTGCGCCACGATCATGTTGACCAGTTCAGCGGTCAGATCGACGTTGGAGTCTTCCACCGCGCGCGCCTGCAGGCTACCGAACGTGCCGGTGGAGGGCTTGCCCACCAGCGGGCTGCCGGCCGCACCGGTGGCCGCATACAGGTTGTTGCCCAGCGGCTGCAGGCCATTCGGGTTGGCGAAGTTCACCAGCACCACGGTACCCAGGTTCTTGGTCTGCTGGTTGCTGTAGGAACCAACGATGGTGCCATCCTTGTCGATCGAGAAGCTCGACAGGGTACCCGGCGGCATGCCGTTCTGGTTTTGCGCCAGGTTGACGAAAGCCGAACCGGTCTGGGTCGAACCTGCATAGGAGAAATTGATCGGTGCAGCGAAGTTACCACCGCCCTTGACGATGCTCGGATCATTCAATTGCGCGGCCGTCAGGGTCATGACGCTGGTGGCCGTCACCGGCGCACCGTTGATCTGGGTCAGGGTACCGGTCGAGTCATAGGTCATGGTACCCAGCGCAACGGGGGCCGGTGGGGTGGCGCCGTCGTTCAGGGTGGTGTTGTCGATCTTGGCGTAGACGGTCCAGGTAGTCGTCGGCGGCACACCGGTCGGCGCTGCCTTCACGTAGTAAGTCTGCATGCTGTACGGGTTACCCAGGCTGTCATACAGGGTAACGCCGGTGGAGTTGTTGTAGCTGTTCGGATCGGCAGCGTTGAAAGGCGTGACCGTCGGCACGGCCAGGCGAGAATCCAGGTTGACCTTGGTGGACACCGAAGTGGTTGGGGTGGCCGGGATCGACGAAGTATCGATCTGCAGCTGCACCGGATCGCCACCGGACGCACCGGCGGCCCAGCCCATCAGGAAGGCGCCATTCATGCTGGGGTTGATGATGTAGCCATTCTTGTCCAGCTGGAACTGGCCGTTGCGGCCGTACATCGGCGACAGATCTGACGCGCTGGCCGACATCTGGAAGAAGCCGTCGCCATTGATGGCGATGTCCAGCGGATTGTTGGACGAGCTGACGTTACCCTGTGTGAACTGCTGCGAGACATTGGCCACGGTGACGCCGATGCCCACCGGCGAATTGCCGGAGCGGTTCATCGAGTTGGCATACATGTCGGCAAACTGGGTCTGCGACTGCTTGAAACCGACCGTGCTGGCGTTGGCCACGTTATTACCGATGACGTCCAGGCTCTTGGCTGCGCCGTTCAGTCCGCTCAGACCTTGCTGAAAACTCATGAGATATCCCCTTGTTCCGAATGATGTCGGTAATAACGATTAAAGAATTTGTACGATGTCGCTGGACTTGATGGTGCCAACGTTGGTGACATTGAGCTTGACGCCGTCCGTGCCGGTGGACACGCTGGCCACCGTACCGAAGGCCAGCGCCGTCACCGCGACCGGGGTGCCATTGTTGGATGCGGTGGCGGTGAAGGTGTACTTGCCGTCAGCCGCCTTGCCGCCGGCGTCATTGGTACCATCCCAGATCACAGGCACGGCACCGGCAGCCTGGGTACCCAGGTCCATGGTGCGCACCACTGCGCCGGTGGAGTCCTTGACGGTGACGATGACCGAGGAAGCCGTGCTGGGCAGGTTCACACCGAACACCGCCTTCTGGCTGGTGACTTCGTTGCCGTCGGCATCCTTGGTCGTGTCCGAAGTGAGCTGGATGCCATTGCCCGGGGCCAGCACGCTATGACCGATCATGCTGGCCGTGGACAACGCCTGCGAAGAACTGAGATTGCCCATCAGCGTACCCAGCGAATCGTTCAACTGGCTGATGCCGGAGACGGTCGACAGCTGGGCCATCTGTGTAGTCAGCTGCGAGTTGTCCATCGGGTTGCTGGGGTCCTGGTTCTTCATCTGCGCAATCAGCAGCGTCAGGAAACGATTCTGGATCGCATCCGGGCTGTTGTCGTTCAGACTGGCCGAGTTGTTGGTCGACGAGCTGCTGCTCGTGCCATTCATTGCATTGAGCAGGTCATTGGAGACGATTGCCATGATTTAAGGTCCTGTTTCCTATTGTCCGATGGTAAGGGTCTTGACCAGCATGGCCTTGGCCGTATTCATCGTTTCCACATTGGTCTGGTAAGAGCGGGAAGCCGAGATCATGTTGACCATTTCCTCGACCGGGTTGACGTTGGGCATGGCGACATAACCATTGCCATCGGCCATGGGATGCTTGGGGTCGTAGACCAGCTTGGGCGGCGCCTGGTCTTCCACCACGGCGGCCACTTTCACGCCGCTATCCTTGACATCGCCCACGGGGATGGACTCGAAGACCACCTGCTTGGCCTTGTAGGGCCGGCCGTCCGGGCCGGTGGCGCTATCGGCGTTGGCGATATTGCTGGCGGTGGCATTGAGGCGCTGGGCCTGCGCACTCATGGCCGAACCGGCAACGTTGAAGATGTTGGAAAGGGACATGGTTTATCAACCCGGTTGGATGGCGTTAATCATGGCCTTGATCTGGCCGTTCACAGCGGTGACACCGGCTTCGTAGCGGATGCCGTTGTCGACGAATTCATTGCGCTCCACGTCCAGGTCGACGGTGTTGCCGTCCACGCTACCCTGGGTCACCGTGCGGTACTGCAGGGGCGAACCGCCGATGCTGCCCGGGCCGTTGTCAGGCGCGGTCCCGGCCACGTGCGAGGCGGCGGTGCGGGCCAGTTGCAGCGGCGGCATAGCGCCGCCCTTGTTGTCGAGGGCGTTTTTCAGCGCATCGGCAAAATTGACGTCCCGCGCCTTGTAGTTGGGCGTATCGGCGTTGGCGATATTGGAGGCCAGCACCTGTTGGCGCTGTGCCCGCAGGTTCAGCGCCATCTCATTGAAGCGGAAGAAATCGTCGAGCTTTGAGACCATCGGGTCCTCCGGAAATACCGGCGCCGCTGCCGCCCTGCCTGGGACGATCGCACACTACGCCGATGATGGAATTACGTAGGCTTGATCATACGTTTCCACCCGGGACTTTAAGGGGCGATAAAGAGATAAAAGCCTCCCCTGTTTGCGCTTTTGACCTCGCACGCGCGACGTACCATTGCTGCCAAGATTCGCCAATGCCTGCTGCAGGCAAGTTGCACAAAATGAAACATTCTTTTCGCCCCATGCGCGTACTGCGCCGTGCCATTGCCGCCTTGGCCATGCTGGCCGGCGCATTGACGGCCGCCTCGCCAGCCACCGCGCAAAACACCCCTGACGGTCCACAAAAGCAGAACTTGCAAGCTCTGCAACAGGTTGCCGAGCAATTCCTGGCCAGCCAGACCTCCGGCCTGCCGGGCAGTGTCACGATCACCATCGATCCCGCCGACCCGCGCCTGACGCTGGCCTCCTGCCTCGAACCGCAAGCCTTCATGCCCAACGGCGGACGCCTGTGGGGCCGCACCACGGTCGGCGTCAAGTGCGTGGCGCCCTCCCCCTGGACGATCTATCTGCGCGCCAATGTCCAGGTCATTTCCGACTACCTGGTGGCCGCCGTGCCGCTGGCGCAGGGCCAGACCATCAGCGCCAGCGACATCACCCGCATCCGCGGTGACATGTCCAGCCTGCCCAGTGGGGTGATCACCGAAGAAGCCCAGGTGGTGGGCCGGGTCGCCAACATGTCCTTACGCGCAGGAACCCCGCTGCGCATGGACGCCATCCGCAACCAGCGGGTGGTACAACAAGGACAGTCGGTACGGGTCGTCTCGATCGGCCCGGGCTTCCAGATTTCCACGGAAGCGCGCGCCATGACCAACGCCAATGAAGGCCAGATGGCACAGGCGCGGACCGCCGCCGGGCAAGTGGTCAGCGGCATCGCCAAGGCGGGTGGCATTCTGGAAATCAACTATTGATAGAGGGCAATCCTGAAGAAAGGACTGTCTAGCCGGGATCTGCAGCCGGGCGTCGGAAATGTGAAGAAAATTTCTCCCATTTCGTCATTTTGGCGCCCTGGATGTTAAAGTTTGCGCAGAACTGGTCGATAATCCATACGACAGGCGGGTGCGATGCGCCCCCACCCTACAAGGAATACTGCCGTGAACGTTAACGACGCCCTCAAATCCGCTGCCCTCAACAGCGAGCAGACCCAGGCCCAGCCTCGCAACAACGCCCCCGCCGGCGCTGCTGCCGGCAATGGTGCCGCGGCCACTGCAGCCACTTCCGATAGCGTGCGCCTGTCCAGCACCTATCAGTCGCTGGAAACCAAGGTCAACAGCAACAGCAGCAGTTTCGATGCCAAGAAAGTGGCCGAAATCAAGGCTGCCATCGCCAACGGCACCTTCCAGATCGATCCGGAAAAAGTGGCCAATGGCCTGATCGACACCGTCAAGACCCTGATCAGCGCCCGTCCGGCCTGATCGTCACTGCCTTCGCACAGGATGACCCGCATGAATCCGGCCAGCAACCTGCCTCTGGAACACGCTGCCCTGTCCCGCCTGGTCGAAAAACTGAATCAGGAACAGGCCTTGCTGGCTGAAGCCACCGCCGAAGGCCTGACCGACATCATTTCCGAAAAAGCCACCATCGTTTCCGACATGGCCACGCTGGCCGGTAACCGCCACAGCCTGCTGGGCAGCCTGGGTTACAGCGGAGACGAGGCCGGCATGCAGCAGTGGATGAACGAACATGGCAGCGACGCCGACAAGGACGTCTGGGCCGGCCTGTTCGAACTGGCCCAGGATGCCAAGGAGCTCAACCGCGTCAATGGCTTGCTGATCGGCAAGAAGCTTTCGATCAACCAGAGCGCACTGACCATCCTGCAAGGCAAGACCGGCACCGGTAACTTCTATGGACCGGATGGACAGAACAGCATCAAATCTTCCGGCCGCAGGCTCGGCGTGGTCTGACCACCCTCCAAGCCGAGCGCCACGGGCGCAATCGCCGCAGATTCAAAGACCCCGAGCGCCATGCCTCGGGGTCTTTTTTTGTGCCGTGCAGGTGCCTCAAGCTTTACCTGCTCAGCGCAAGCTGGGTCAGACCCAAGGCGGCACACAAGAGCTCGATGGAATTGAAAACGGCTCCCGAAGGAGCCGTTAAAGCATGCCGGAGCCATCCTCCCGGACGCAAATCACTTCTCAGGCCACCCCACTCCACGAATGCTCCCGCAGATAGGAACGCATGCGTGAGATCGCCTGGCTGTGCAGCTGGCACACGCGAGATTCGGACACGCCCATGACGGCGCCGATCTCCTTGAGGTTCATTTCCTGCTCGTAGTAAAGGGCCATCAGGATCTGCTCGCGCTCGGGCAGGGCCTTGATGGAGTCCACCACGGCTTCGCGGAAGCCGCCATTGATCAGGTTCTGCAGCGGGTCGTCGTCGGACTCGGCGGTCTGGTAGCGGTCCAGGAAATGTTCATGGCCACCATCGTCGTCGTGGAAATCCTCGTAGTAGATCAACTGGTGCCCACCGCATTCGCTGAGCAGCGACTGATACTCGGTGAGGCTGATCTTGAGGTGCTGCGCCACTTCGGTTTCCTGCGGCTGGCGACCGAGCTGCTGCAGCAAGGCCTGCATGGCTTCGTCCACCTTGCGGGCGTTCTGACGGATGCTGCGCGGCAGCCAGTCGCTGCTGCGCAGCTCGTCCAGCATGGCGCCGCGAATGCGTTGGACGGCATAGGTCTCGAACTGCGCGCCATGGGTCTCTTCGTAGCGGTTGACGGCGTCGAGCAAGCCCATCATGCCGGCCTGGATCAGGTCGTCCACCTCTACGCTAGGGGGCAATTTGGCCTTGAGCTGATGCGCCAGTTTCTTGACCAGCGGCGCATGCTGCTCCAGCACATCATTCTTGCCCTTTTTTCCCTTGACGTTATACATGCACGTCACACTCCCAGGCTTGCACCATCGGTTGCCATTCCGTAAGTGCTGCGGGCCGTATCGGCCGCCGTGAATTGCTTGGACAGGCGCTGGAAAGCCAGCGCCGCACCGGCAAAGGGAAACACATCCATCACCGCCCGCCCCTGGCCAGTAGCGCGGCGGATATGGTCGTCGGCCGGAATGGCGCCGAGGAAATTCAACTGCGCTGCCAGATAGCGGCTGGCGGCCTGGGCCATGTTGGCGTAGACGGTACGCGCCTCGGCCTCGGTGGCGTCATTGACGATCAGGCTGAAGGGACGGCGTCCGATACGGTCGCTCAGGCTCTTCAGGAGCACGTAGGCGGCCTTGATCGAGGTGGCCGTGGTCGAGACCTGGATCACGATCTCGCCCATTTCCATGGTCGGCACCGGCAGCGACTGGTCGCTGGCCAGCACGCCGTTGACGAGGGTGATTTCGGCCTGCTCGATAAGGTTGTCGAAAATCTCGGCCAGACGTCCGGCCTGCGGATCGCTGGCGACCGGCACGCTGCGACGGGCAATACGGGCCATGGCAAAGCCTTCCGGCAGCATGCGGGTGGCCTCGCGCAAGGGGCGTTCGGCACGCGCCACTTCCTGCAGGGTGGCGACGTCGTGGCGCAGGCCGATGCGGGTCAGCAGGCCTGTACTGGCCACGTCGCCATCGACAACCAGCACGTTATGCTTGGCCTGCGACAGGGATGCGGCAATATTGATGAGCATGGCACTCTTCTCTTCTTCACCCAGCACCGAGAAGAAAGTGAACAGCCTGGGAACCGGACGCTCCAGCATCCGCCTCAGTCCTGCGGCCTGGTCGATATCGTAACTAGCCAAAGCTCACCTCGCGCAGACCTTTGTCGTTCATGGACATCGCAGTAGGACCGATCACGCCGGGCAGTTCGCCTTCCTGGAATTCAAAAGGGGCGGTCTCGCGTTTCTGCTTGAAAGCACGGTCTGCCAGGTACAGCTTGTTGGCCACGTGCAGGTCTTCCGGCACGCGCTGGCCGTTGGCGACGTAGTGCAGGTTGAGCTTGTGGCGGATCACCACGTCTAGCACGTTGCCGATGGTGGCAGCTTCATCAAGCTTGGTGATGATGCAGCCGGCCAGACCGGAGCTGGAATAGGCATGCACCACTTCATTGAGGGTACCTCCGGTGGCGGTGGCGTTCAGGCACAGCAGGCGCTTGATGTCCACGCCGGCGCCGGCCAGCATGGCGTCCTGCTCGGCCACCATCTGGTCGCGCTGGCCCACCCCTGCGGTATCGATGAGCACGGTGTGCTTGCCCTTGAGTTCTTCCAGGGCGATGCGCAGATCGGTTTCATCCTTCACTGAATGCACCATCACGCCCAGGATCTTGCCGTAGATGCGCAATTGTTCGTAGCCGCCGATACGGTAGCCGTCGGTGGTGATCAAGGCCAGCTTGCCGGAGCCATGGCGCATCACGCAGCGTGCGGCCAGCTTGGCGGTGGTGGTGGTCTTGCCCACGCCGGTGGGGCCGACCAGGGCAAAGACGCCGCCGTTTTCCAGCAGTTCGTTCTCGTTGGCCAGGGTGTTGAGGTTGCGCGCCAAGACCGACTTGACCCAGAACATGATGTCCTGCGACTTGGAGTTGGAGGGCAGGTTTTCAGTGATCAGACGCGACAGGCTGGCCGAGAAGCCGGCGGCCAGCATTTCCTTCAGGACGATGCCCTTGAGCGGCTCGCGCTTTTGCGCGCCACCCCAAGAAATCTCGGCCAGTTGGGTTTCCAGCACGCCACGCATGGAGCGGATTTCGCTCATCACCTCGGACAGTATCTCGTCGTAGTCCTTGCCGTCGAATTCA
>NZ_AEEC02000006.1 GCF_000300975.2 Herbaspirillum frisingense GSF30
CGTCATGGTGCTCGGTGGTGGCCCCGGTGGCTACTCGGCCGCCTTCCGTGCCGCCGACCTGGGCCTGAACACCGTCATCGTCGAGCGCGAAGCCACCCTGGGCGGGGTCTGCCTGAACGTCGGTTGCATCCCCTCCAAGGCGCTGCTGCACGTGGCCGCCGTGATCGACGAGACCGCCGCGATGGCCTCGCACGGCGTCACCTTCGGCAAGCCCGAGATCGACATCGACAAGCTGCGCGGCTACAAGGACAAGGTCATCGGCACCATGACCGGTGGCCTGGCCGGCATGGCCAAGGCGCGCAAGGTGGCGGTGGTCAATGGTGACGGCCAGTTCGCCGGCCCCAACCACATCGAAGTGACCGCCGCTGACGGCAGCAAGAAGGTGGTGCAGTTCAAGCACGCCATCATCGCCGCCGGTTCCTCGGTGGTGAACCTGCCGTTCGTACCGCAGGATCCGCGCATCGTGGACTCCACCGGCGCGCTGGAACTGCGCCAGGTGCCCAAGCGCATGCTGGTCATCGGTGGCGGCATCATCGGCCTGGAAATGGCGACCGTCTATTCCACCCTCGGCGCGCGCATCGACGTGGTCGAGATGATGGACGGCCTGATGCAGGGTGCCGATCGCGACATGGTCAAGGTCTGGCAGAAGTTCAACGAGAAGCGCTTCGACAACGTCATGGTCAAGACCAAGACGGTGGCCGTGGAAGCCCTGGCCGAAGGCATCAAGGTGACGTTCGAAGCCGCCGAAGCCGGCGCCACCGCCCCCGAGCCGCAACTGTACGACCTGGTGCTGGTGGCCGTGGGCCGCAGCCCCAACGGCAAGAAGGTCTCGGCCGACAAGGCCGGCGTGATCGTGGGTGATCGCGGCTTCATCCCGGTGGACAAGCAGATGCGCACCAACGTCCCGCACATCTTCGCCATCGGCGACCTGGTGGGCCAGCCCATGCTGGCGCACAAGGCCGTGCATGAAGGCCACGTCGCCGCTGAAGCGATTGCCGGCGAGAAGAGCTTCTTCGACGCCAGCGTGATCCCGTCGGTGGCCTACACCGATCCCGAAGTGGCATGGGTCGGCGTGACCGAAGACGAAGCCAAGGCAAAGGGCATCAAGATCGAGAAGGGCCATTTCCCGTGGGCCGCCTCCGGTCGCGCCGTGGCCAATGGCCGTTCGGAAGGCTTCACCAAGCTGCTCTTCGACGCCGAAACGCATCGCGTGATCGGCGGCGGCATCGTCGGCACCCATGCCGGCGACATGATCGGCGAAGTGGCCCTGGCCATCGAGATGGGCGCGGACGCCGTGGATATCGGCAAGACCATCCACCCGCACCCGACCCTGGGCGAGTCCCTGGGCATGGCTGCGGAAGTGGCCGAAGGTCATTGCACGGACTTGCCGCCGCAGCGCAAGAAGTAAGCGCAGCCAGCAGCAAAGCAGCAACAAGAAAATCGGCGGACCATCTGGTCCGCCGATTTTTTTTACCTACCCGCCATGCCGCTCAAGCTGAATGGAACCAACTAAAGCAACTTCCCCGGATTCATGATCAGGTTGGGATCGAAGGCCTGCTTGATGCGCAGCATCAGCTCCATCTCCAGCGGCGACTTGTAGTGCTGCAGCTCGTCGCGCCGCAACTGTCCCACGCCATGCTCGGCGCTGATGCTGCCCTGCAGGTCGGTGACCAGGTCGTGCACCAGGCGGTTCAGCAGCAGCGTGGCCTGCTTGACGTCTTCATAGGTCGAGGACAGCGGGATCATGACGTTGAAATGCAGGTTGCCATCGCCCAGGTGGCCGAAGTTGATGATCTGCGCGGCCAGGCCGCAATCGGCGATGAGCGCCTCGGCCTGCGCCACGAAGCCGGCGATGGCCGAGATCGGCAGGGCGATGTCGTGCTTGATGACCTTGCCGGCGCGTACCTGCGCCTGCGAGATGCCTTCGCGGATTTTCCACAAGGCTGCGGCTTGCGTGCCGCTGGTGCAGAACATGGCATCGCTGATCGTTTCGTCCTCCAGGGCCTGGCCCAGTACCTCTTCCAGCATCGCCTGCAGGCCCAGGTCTTCGGTATCGGCCAGTTCGATCAGGGCGTTGTAGGGCGTCGCCCGGGCCAGCGGGGCGCGGGTGTCGGTGACGTGCTGCAGTACCAGCGCCAGCGAGGCGGCCGACATCATTTCAAACGCCACCAGACGGTCGCCGCAACGGGCGCGGGTGCGCGCCAGCAGGTCGGCCAGTTGTGCCGGCGAGTCGGCACCGACCCAGGCCGTGGCGCGGGCGTGCGGCTGCGAGAAGAGCTTCAGCACCGCGCCGGTGATCACGCCCAGCGTGCCTTCCGAGCCGATGAAGAGATCGCGCAGGTCGTAGCCGGTATTGTCCTTGCGCAGGCCGCGCAGGCCGTTCCAGATGCGCCCGTCGGGCAAGACCACTTCCAGCCCCAGGGCCAGTTCGCGCATGTTGCCAAAGCGCAGCACGGCGATGCCACCGGCATTGGTGGCGAGATTGCCGCCGACCGTGCAACTGCCCTCGGCACCCAGGCTCAGCGGGAAATAGCGTCCCGCGCCGCGTGCCGCCTCCTGCGCATGCGCCAGGATCACGCCGGCATCCACGGTCATGGTGTTGTTGATGGGATCGACCTCGCGCACACGGTTCATGCGGGTGGTGGAGAGGATCACTTGCGCGCCGCTGTCGTCCGGCGTGGCGCCACCGCTCATGCCGGTGTTGCCACCCTGGGTCACGATGGGGGTGTGGGTGAGATGGCACAGCCGTACCACCTCGGCGGTCTGCGCCGTGTCGGCCGGACGCACCACCACCGCCACGCGGCCCTGCCACTTGCCGAGCCAGTCCTTGAGATAGGGTGCCTGTGCCTCGGCGTCGGTGACCAGTCCGGCATCGCCGACGATGGCGTGCAGCTGGCGGATCAGTTCCTGGGTGTTCTCGCTCATGTCAGACCTCATGCTCCATGCCAGTTCATCTTGATACGGCCGATGGCCATTGCCGCAGCGGCCTGGCTGGGCTCGACCACGGGCAGGCCCAGCGCCTGCTGCAGGGGATCGCGATAGGCCGCCATGCCGGCGCAGCCCATGACGATGACATCGGCTCCATGTTCGTCGCGCAGGCGGCGGCCGACCTCGGTCATGCGCGTCAGCGTGCGTTCGTATTGCGCCAGTTCGGTCACGTTCAGGCCGATGGCCAGCTCGCCGGCCAGTCGTGCCTGCACCCCCATGGCGCCATAGGCGCGCAGATGGCGCGGGATCGAGCCCGGCAGGATGGCGATCACGCCAAAGCGTTGGCCCAGCGTCAGGGCGGTCAGTACGCCGCTTTCCATGATGCCCAGCACTGGGACGTCCACCGCCTCGCGCACCGCATGCAGGCCGGGATCGGAGTAGCAGGCGATCACGAAGGCTGCTGCCCGGGGACGCAAGGAGCGCGCCAGCGCCACCAGTTGCGGTGCCACGCTGTCCACGTCCTGCTGGGTCTGGATGCCGGGTGGCCCCGACTGCAGCGACAGGCATTCGATGGCCGGTCCGCCCGCCATGCGCAGCGGCGCCATGGCGGCGTCGATGCCGCGCGTGACGGCGGCCGTACTATTGGGATTGATGATGAACAGGGCAGGGCCGTCGGCGGGGGCAATGGACATGATGGTTTCTCGCGGGTTCTCGCAAAACAGGAGTCAGCACAGGCAAGGACTGTACCCCAGGCCGACGGGCATGCTCCTTGCTCATTTGTCGGTTCCCCTTAACATGCTGTTATGCGCGACGAGGATCCATGGCACTGAACCTGCGCCAGATCGAGGTATTCCGGGCGGTCATGACGACCGGCTCCATCAGCGGCGCCTCGCAATTGCTGTTCGTCTCCCAGCCGGCGGTGAGCCGCCTGCTGTCCCACACCGAGCAACGGGTGGGCTTCGCCCTGTTCGAACGCATCAAGGGCCGGCTCTATGCCACGCCCGAGGCCAAGAAGCTGTTCCACGAGGTGGAGCACGTCTACCAGGCCGTGCAGCGCGTCAACGAGCTGGCCACCGACCTCTCGGAAAACCGCAGCGGCATCCTCAACATCGTCTCCAGCCCCAGCATCGGGCAGATGCTGATCCCGCAGGCCATCGCCCTGTTCCGCAACCGGCATCCGGATGTCAAGCTGACCTTCCACTGCCTCAATTACGGCTACCTGAAGGATCGCCTGCTGGCGCGCCAGGCCGACCTGGGCATCATCATCCTGCCCATGGAACACCCCAGCCTGCAGGTCACGCCACTGTGCAGCAACCGGCTGGTGTGCGTGCTGCCCTACAACCATGAGCTGACCCGGCGCGGCACCCTGAGCCTGGCCGATCTGCGACCCTTCCCGCTGATCTCCTACAACCGCGATTCCCCCTTCGGCGGCATCGTCGGCCGCTTCTATCAGTCCGAGGAAGAACCGCTGCGACCCATCATGGAAGTGGGCTCGCCGCAGAACGCCTGTTCCCTGGTACAGATGGGCGCCGGGGTGGCGCTGGTGGATGAATTCTCGGTGCGCAGCTGGGCCGGTACCAGCCAGATGGTGGTGCGTCCGGTGGCGCGCGCGCCCATCCTGCGGGCCAACCTGGTGCATGTGCGCACCGAGCCGCTGTCGCAGCTGACCCAGGCCTTCGTCGCCGAGTTGCAGCAGCTGGTGCGGGCCCAGGGCTACGGCCTGCCGCATGAAGAGGAGGTGAATGGTATCGATGGCGAGCATTAACACCACGTTAAGGCGTGCGCACAAAAAGGCATGCGACAAGCACGGATGACTCCACGACAATCGTTTCCATCCTGTCCGGCCTGGCCCAGCGCCCGGTCGCCGCTGCCACCATCTCTTCATGGAATGTCGCGCATGTCTTCTTCGTCCACATCTGCTTCTTCGCTGGCCACCGCACGCGGTGTCTACACCATCTGCCCCACGCCCTTCCACGCCGATGGCGGTCTGGACCTGGGCAGCATCGCCACCCTGGTCGAGTTCCAGATCCAGGCCGGCGTCTCGGGCCTGGCCATCCTCGGCTTCCTGGGCGAGGCACACAAGCTCTCCAATGCCGAACGGCGCGCCGTGACCGCCACCTTCGTCAAGTGCGCCGCCGGTCGCGTGCCGGTCTGGGTCGGGGTGCGCGCATTGGGCCTGGCCGGTGCCATCGAGCAAGCCACCGAAGCCGCCGAGGCCGGCGCTGCCGCCGTCTTCGCCGCACCGCTGGACATGGCCTCGGACGCCGTGCAGTTCGATTACTACAAGTCGCTGGCGGCGGCCCTGAACATCCCGGTGGTGATCCACGATTTCCCCGACTCCTTCGGCACCGAGATCAAGGCCGAAGTGATCGCCCGACTGGGCCGCGAAGGCGGTGTCAACTTCATCAAGATGGAAGAGCCGCCGGTGGGCCAGAAGATCAGCCGCATCCGCGACCTGGCGGGCGAATCCATGCGCATCTTCGGTGGACTGGGCGGCGTGTATTTCCTGGAAGAATTGCAGCGCGGCGCGGTCGGCACCATGACCGGCTTTGCCTTCCCCGAAATCCTGGTGCGCATCTATGACCAGTTCGCCGCCGGCGACCTGGCCGGTGCCGCAGCCACCTTCGACAAGTATTGCCCGCTCATCCGCTATGAATTCCAGCCCAAGATCGGCCTGTCGCTGCGCAAGTATGTCTACCGCAAGCGCGGCGTGATTTCCAGCGACGCCATCCGCTCGCCAGGCATGCGCATCGATCCCGAGACCGAGCGCGAACTGGAAGCCGTGATCGCCCGCGTGGGCCTGGACCTCAACCAGCGCGGCGCGCTGGTCATCCGGTAAGGAGCCGCGCATGGACTTGGGAATCGCCGGACGTCGCGCACTGGTCTGCGCCTCCAGCAAGGGGCTGGGCCTGGCCTGTGCCATTTCTCTGGCGCGCGAAGGCGTGGCCGTGACCATGACCGCACGCGGCGCCGAGGCGCTGGAGGCGGCCGCACAGCAGGTGCGTGAGGCTGCCGGTGCCACCGTCATCGCCGTAGCCGGCGACATCACCACGCCCGAGGGCCGCGCCCTGGCGCTGGCGGCCTGTCCCGATCCGGACATCCTCATCACCAACGCCGGTGGCCCCAAGCCCGGCGACTTCCGCGAGTGGTCGCGGGAAGACTGGATCGCCGCGGTGGACGCCAACATGCTCACCCCCATCGAGCTCATCAAGGCCACCGTGGACGGCATGATGAAGCGCGGCTTCGGTCGCATCGTCAACATCACCTCCGGTGCGGTGAAGGCGCCCATCGACATCCTCGGCCTGTCCAACGGCGCACGCTCCGGGCTGACCGGTTTCGTCGCCGGCCTGGCGCGCAAGACCGTGGCCCACAACGTGACCATCAACAACCTGCTGCCGGGCCCGTTCGAGACCGATCGCCTGCTGGCCACGGCCGCCGCCGCTGCCCGCGGGACCGACAAGAGCGTGGAGCAGGTCCTGGCGGCCCGCCGCGCCGCCAATCCGGCCGGCCGTTTCGGCCAGCCCGGCGAATTCGGCGATGCCTGCGCCTGGCTGTGCAGCGCCCAGGCCGGCTTCGTCACCGGGCAGAACCTGCTGATGGATGGCGGCGCCTATCCCGGCACTTTCTGAACGCAGACTCCGATAAGGAAGGCAATGAGCATGGACTTCGACCTCACCATCCGCAACGGCCGCATCTCCACCGACCGTGACACCTTCGTGGCCGACATCGGCGTCAAGGATGGCGTGATCGTGCGCATCGCACCGGGCCTGTCGCCCGGGCGCGAAGATATCGACGCGGCCGGTCGCTGGGTGCTGCCCGGTGGCATCGACAGTCACTGCCACATCGAACAGCTTTCCGGCATGGGCATGATGTGTGCCGACGATTTCTATTCCGGCACCGTGTCGGCGGCCTTCGGCGGCACCACCACCATCATTCCCTTCGCCGCCCAGCATCGCGGCAAGCGCATTCCCGACGTGATTGCCGATTACGCGCAACGCGCCCGGGAGAAGGCGGTGATCGACTACGGCTTCCACCTGATCCTGGCCGACCCTGACGAGCAGGCATTGCAACACGACCTGCCGCAGGCCATCCGCGACGGCATCACCTCGCTGAAGGTCTACATGACCTACAACGCCTTGAAGCTGGACGACTACCAGCTGCTGGACGTGATGGCGCTGGCCGGCAGGGAAGGGGCGCTGGTGATGATCCACGCCGAGAACCACGACATGATCCGCTGGCTCGCCTCGCGCCTGCTGGACCAGGGCCATACCGCACCCAAGTTCCACGCAGTGGCGCACGACCCGTTGGCCGAAGCCGAAGCCAGCAACCGCGCCATTGCACTGTCGCGCCTGATCGGCGTGCCGGTGCTGATCGTGCACGTGGCCGGCGCCGAAACCGTGCAGACCATCCGCAATGCCAAGCTGCTGGGCGCGCAGATCTATGCCGAGAGCTGCCCGCAATACCTGTTCCTTACCGCCGAGGATATCGACCTGCCCGGTGTGGAAGGCGCCAAGTATTGCTGCAGCCCGCCGCCGCGCGACGCCAATGCTCAGGAGGCGGTCTGGGCCGGCCTCAAGGATGGCACGCTGGGCATGTATTCCTCCGACCACGCACCTTACCGCTTCGACGAAAGCGGCAAGCTGCCGCGTGGCGAAGACACTACCTTCAAGGAAATGGCCAATGGCGTGCCCGGCATCGAACTGCGCCTGCCGCTGCTGTTTTCCGAAGGCGTGCTGGGCGGGCGCATCGACATCCACGAATTCGTGCGACTGACCGCCACCAACCACGCCCACATGTATGGCCTGTCGCACTGCAAGGGCAACATCGCCGAGGGCCTGGATGCCGACCTGGTGATCTGGAACCCCGAACGCGAAACCACCATCACGGCCGACCTGTTGCACGACAACGTCGGCTACACCCCCTATGAAGGCCGGCAGATCAAGGGCTGGCCGGAAGTGGTCACCAGCCGTGGCCGGGTGGTGATCAGCGAGGGCGAACTGAAAGTGCAGCGCGGATCGGGCCGCTATATCGCGCGGCAGTGTCCGGAACCGGCCAGCATCGCGCAACGGCCATCGCGCAGCAATCTGCCGGGCTTGCTCGGCCTCAAGGGAAAAGCATGGGAGCAGCAATGAACGCAAGCAATCACAAACGCTTCGGCCTGGCCGTGGCGCAGATGGGGCCGGTGCAACTGGCCGAGGATCGTGCCACCGTGGTGCGCCGCCTGCTGGAGATGATGCGTGAAGCCGCCTCGCGCGGCGCGAAGATGGTGGTCTTCCCGGAACTGGCACTGACCACCTTTTTCCCGCGTTACTGGATGGAAGACCAGGCCGAGGTCGATGCCCGTTTCTTCGAGTCCGAGATGCCGGGGCCGCAGACCCGCCCGCTGTTCGAACTGGCGGCGCAACTGGGCATCGGCTTCTATCTCGGCTATGCCGAACTGACTGCCGAGGGTCGTCACTACAACACCGCCATCCTGGTCGATGACAAGGCGCAGATCGTGGCGCGCTATCGCAAGATCCATCTGCCCGGCCATAGCGATCACAAGCCCGAGGCGCCGTTCCAGCACCTGGAGAAGAAATACTTCGAGGTCGGCAACGATGGCTTCGGCGTTACCGACATGCTGGGCACCCGCATCGGCCAATGCCTGTGCAACGACCGCCGCTGGCCCGAGACCTACCGCGTCATGAGCCTGCAGAGCGCGCGCATCGTCGCGCTGGGCTACAACACGCCGTCCTGGAATATCCACTGGAACGAGCCGCCGCACCTGCGCATGTTCCACCACCTGCTGTCGCTGCAGGCCAATGCCTACCAGAACGGCCTGTGGGTGGCGGCCGCCGCCAAGTGCGGGTTTGAAGACGGCTTCCACATGATCGGCGGCTCGGCCATCGTCGCGCCTTCCGGCGAGATCGTGGCGCAGGCCCAGGGCGAGGAAGACGAAGTCATCTTCGCCAACTGCGACCTGGGCCTGGGCGAGACCTTCCTGCAGCACGTCTTCAATTTCGCCAAGCACCGTCGTCCCGAACACTACCGCCTCATCGTCGAACGCACCGGTGCCGGCGAACCGCTGGCGCCGTCCGAACTGTCCACCTGAATCCTGTCCACCTTCCACCCAATCGAGGAGTGTTGCGATGTTGCCCTTCCTGGCCCTGCCATCCAAGTTATCCCTGAAGTGTTCCCTGCTGGTCGCCCTGTCGGCCAGCGCGCTGCTGTCGGCCGGGGCATTCGCCCAGGGCGCGCCGCTGCGCACCGGCGTGGATGCCACCTTCGCCCCGCATGCCATGGTCAAGCTGGGCGGCGGCCTGCAAGGCTTCAACATCGACCTGGGGGAAGAACTGGCGCGCCGCCTGGGCCGCAAGATCGAGATCGAAGGCACAGAATTCTCAGGTCTGGTACCAGGCCTGAACGCCAAGAAATACGACTTCGTGCTGGCGCCGGTGACCGCCACCCCCGAGCGCGCCAAGGCCATGCTCTTCACCGAGGGCTACCTCGATACCGACTACACCTTCGTCATCAAGAAGGGCGCGCCCGCCATCACCGCCCTGGAAGACCTCAAGGGCAAGACCATCTCGGTCAACAAGGGCTCGGCCTATGAACTGTGGGCGCGTGACAATGCGCCCAAGTACGGCTTCAAGTACGACGTCTACGGCAACAACGCCGATGCCGTGCAGGCGGTGCAATCGGGACGTGCCGACGCCAACCTAGCCGGCAGCACGGTAGCGGCCTGGGCCGCCAAGCAAAACCCGGCGGTGCAGACCACCTATACCGTCAAGACCGGCCTGGTCTGGGCGCTGGCCTTCCGCCTGGACGACAAGGCCGGCCGCGACGCCGCCGGCATGGCGCTCAAGTGCATGAAGCAGGACGGCACGATGGGCAAGATCGCCCAGAAGTGGTTCGGCTATACCCCCGCACCAGACGCCACCGTGGTCAAGGTCGGCGTGGGGCAGGGCGTGCCGGGCCTGGATGGCTACGACCCGACGCCGGTCACGCTCAAGTGCCACTGATCCTGGCCCGTTTCACCGGATGAATCACCCATGAACCTTGCCGCCCCCATCCTCGAAATCGTCGGCCTGCACAAGTCCTATGAAGGCAATACGGTCTTGCGCGGCATCGACCTGCGTGTGCGCACCGGCCAGCTGATCTGCGTGATCGGCCCGTCCGGCTCGGGCAAGAGCACCATGCTGCGTTGCTGCAACCGGCTGGAAGAACCCAGTGCCGGCCAGATCGTGGTGGATGGGGTGGACATCATGCACGCCCGCACCGACCTCAACGCCGTGCGCCAGCAGATCGGCATGGTGTTCCAGCAGTTCAACCTGTACCCGCACCTGAGCGTGCTGGGCAACGTGATGCTGGCCCTGAAAAAGGTGCAGAAGCACTCGCATGCCGAGGCCGAAGCCCGTGCCCGACGGGCGCTGGAGCAGGTGGGCATGCTGGAAAAGGCGGCCGCCTATCCCGGCCAGCTGTCCGGTGGCCAACAGCAGCGCGTGGGCATTGCCCGCGGCATCGCCCTGCAGCCCAAGGTGATGCTGTTCGACGAACCCACCAGCGCGCTGGATCCCGAACTGGTGGGTAGCGTCCTGGAGGTCATGCGCCAGCTGCGCGAGGCCGGCATGACCATGCTGGTGGTCACGCACGAGATGGCCTTCGCCCGGGCGGCGGCTGACCGCGTGGTGTTCATGGACGGCGGCGTGATCGTCGAGGAAGGCCCGCCCGAACAGATCTTCGGCGATCCCCAGCAAGCCCGCACCAAGGCCTTCGTGGCCCGCTACGCCGCACAGCACTGAGCCATGGAGCAATTCCTCTTTACCTTCTTCAATGCCGAGATCGCCGCCCGCTACTGGCCGGATATCCTGCGTGGCATGGGCGTGACCGTCCTGCTGAGCCTGGCCGTGATCGGCGCCGGGCTGCTGCTGGGCCTGTTGCTGGCGGTGCTGCGCGCCACCGGCAAGCGCGGCCTGGTGTTCATGGTGGTGGCCTTCGCCGATGTCATGCGGGCCTTGCCGCCGCTGATCCTGATCATCGTGCTGTTCTTCGCCTTCCCCTACATCGACCTGTCCATGTCGTCCTTCACTGCCACCTGGCTGGCGCTGAGCCTGGTGCTGGCGGCCTACGCCGAGGAAAGCATCTGGGCCGGCATCGCCGCCTTGCCGCGTGGCCAGAGCGAAGCGGCGCGCTCCACCGGCCTGTCCTGGGGCCAGACCATGGGCGCGGTGATCCTGCCGCAGGCCTTGCGCATGGCCGTACCGGCGCTGACCAACCGCGTCATCTCGATCACCAAGAACACCGCGCTGGGCTCGGTGGTGGCCCTGTCGGAAATCCTCAATACCGCCCAGGCCGCCAGCAGCAATGCCGGCAATCCCACCCCGCTGATGCTGGGGGCGGCGGCCTACCTGCTGATCTTCATTCCGGTGGTCTTGTTCGCGCGCTGGCTGGAAACCCGCTGGCGCTGGAAACGATAGGAGAGGGCGCCCATGGAAGCCTTGCTGCAGAATTTCTTCAACCTGGAGGTCTATCGCCAGGTGCTGCCCTTCCTGCTGGGCGGCCTGTGGACCACGGTCTGGCTGTCGCTGCTGGTGATTCCCATCGGCGTGCTCTCGGGCCTGCTGCTGGCCTTGCTGGCCACCCAGAGCCGTTCACGCGCGGTGCGCATTGCGGTGGCGGTGTATGTGGACTTCTTCCGTTCCTTCCCGCCGCTGGTGCTGCTGATCCTGATCTATTTCGGCGCCCCCTTCCTGGGGCTGGAGCTGCCCAAGCTGGTCGCCGTGGCACTGGGCTTCATGTTCAACAATTCCAGCTATTTCGCCGAGGTGCTGCGCGCCGGCATCGAAAGCGTGCCCAGCGGCCAGATGGAAGCGGCACGCTCCACCGGCCTGTCGCGCTGGCAGGCGCTGGCCTATGTGGTGGTGCCGCAGGCGGCGCGCAATGCGCTGCCCGACCTGGTGGGCAACTGCATCGAGGTCATCAAGCTGACCACCATCGCCAGTGTGGTGGCCCTGCCTGAACTGCTGCGGGTGGCGCGCGACGCCCAGTCGCTGGTCTACAACCCGTCGCCCATCGTGCTGGCGGCGCTGCTCTACCTGATCCTGCTGCTGCCGCTGGTGCGCTGGCTGTCGCGGCTGGAACACCGGGGCCGCAGCCTGCACTGATTCCACTGCCTTTCCCGCTAATGCCGTTCAGATAAGCTTGTTACCAGCCCGAAAGCTTGCTCAGACTTTGCTTGCTCCACCGCTGACCGTTCGTCCTGAGTAGCGGCGTAGCCGCGTATCGAAGGCGCGCCACAAGCTGAGCAGCGCCCCTTCGACAGGCTCAGGACAGGCTTCGATGCGGCCCTAAAGGGCCTACTCAGTCCGAACGGTTTCAGATGGCTTGAAGAGAACCAAGCAAAATCGCTGCGCCAAAGTCATCTGGCGCGGCGATTCTTTCTTGACTGAACTGTATTACTGTCTTTCCCTCGCTCTTTCTTCCCCGCTTAATACGCCGGCCGCTTCAGGCCGGCGTTTTCATTCCGCCGCACCACACTGTGTCGTCATCGCGACAGGGCCGCCACGGTGCAAAAGGCGCACCGGTGCGGCGCTGCATGCCTGTCTTTGGTGAGTTCCCAGCCGCGAAATGCGCAGAAATCAGGCTTTCCAGCCTGGCACGCTGTTTGCATAAAACGAGCAAAACGGTTTTTATATAAACCATCAGTTTATATATGGAACAAAATAAGTCATTTTGTTTTGAGATATCTGCTATATTGACTGCGAATATCTCCCATATATAAATTGCTGTTTCATATATGGAACGTTTCGGTGCCCGGCAGGAGGCACCCGTCCGCAGAGACGGCAGCCGGGAAGAATAGCTGGGGCGCAACAGCGCGCTATGGCAATCAGCAGAGGCAACATGATCGAAATCGAATTCCGCAAGGTCGGCAAAAGCTTTGTCGATCGCCAGACGGCGCAAGCGCGCGCCGCTGTCACCAACGTCAACCTGTCCATCAAGAGCGGCGAGGTGGTCTCCATCATCGGCCCCTCCGGCTGTGGCAAGAGCACCCTGCTCAACATGGGTGCCGGTCTCTACCTGCCCACCGAAGGCGAAGTCTTCGTCGGCGGCGAGCGCGTGACCAAGCCGGTCCGCAAGGTGGCCTTCATGCTGCAGAAGGACCTGCTCATGCCCTGGCGCAATATCCGCGCCAACGTCACCCTGGGCCTGGAAATCGACGGCATGCGCGAGGCCGAGCGCCGACGCATCGCCGACGAGCTGCTGGCCAAGTGCCACCTCAAGGGCTTTGAAGAGCATTACCCGTACCAGCTCTCCGGCGGCATGCGCCAGCGCGCTGCGTTGGCCCGCACGCTGGCGGTGGACCCGCAGGTGCTGCTGCTGGACGAACCCTTCTCGGCCCTGGATGCGCAGACCAAGATGGTGCTGCAGCAGGACCTGGCCAAGATGCTTTACGAAAAGAAGAAGACCGCGCTCTTCATCACCCACGATCTGGTGGAAGCCATCGCCCTGTCGGACCGCCTGCTGGTCATGAGCGAGCGTCCCGGCACCATCGTCGAGGAAATCGTGGTGGACCTGCCGTTCCGCGACAACCCGCTGGAGCGTCGCAAGCTGCCCGAGATCGGCCCCTTGCAAGGGCGCCTGATGGAACTGCTCAAGGTGGGCAAAGAGACCGCCGAGCTGCACTGATTTCACGCTGCATCTTCACCCGTCAACAGAGAGACCCCAAGGGAGAGCCAGAAACATGAAGAACCTGTTCGCATCCGCCTGTAGTGCACTTGCCCTGGTCGCCGCCACGGGCGCCGCCGTCCTGCCCATGGCCGCGCACGCCGCGCCGGAAGAAGTGACCTACCTGCTGCCTGCACCACCCAATTCGCCGGCCTTCGCCCCTTGGGTGCTGGCCCAGCACAAGGGCTATTACGCCGATGAGAACCTGAAGGTCAGCTTCATCGTCGCCAAGGGCGGCGTGGACGTGGCCAAGCAGATCGGTGCCGGCAATGCCGTCATCGGTGGCGCCATCGGCGACACCCCCATCGTGGTGCGCGCCAACGGCATCCCGGTCAAGGCCATCGCCGTGCTGGGCGCCGGTTCGGTGACCATGGTGGCGGCCAATCCGGCCGACGGCATCAAGGGCCTGAAAGACCTCAAGGGCAAGACCGTCACCGTGATGTCCTATACCGACACCACCTATTACGCCTTCCTGGGCAGCCTGAAGACGGCCGGCCTGTCCAAGACCGACGTGCAGATCCAGGCCGCCGGCCCCTCGGGTGTCTGGCAGCTGTACACCTCGGGCAAGTCGCAGGCCTTCGCCGGCGTGCCGGACTGGGTGGTCAATGCCACCGATGCCGGTGCCAAGGTCGAACTGCTGGACAACGGCGGCTTCAAGAGCATGGCCCAGGCCATCCTGGCCTCCGACGACACCATCAAGAAGAACCCGGAGCTGCTCAAGCGCCTGGTGCGCGCCACCCTGCGCGGCATGCAGGACATCATGAAGGACCCCAAGGCCGCCGCCGATGACTACGTCGCTGCACTGCCCACCTACAAGGGCAAGGAAGCCAGCATCCAGGCCACCTTCGAGATGTACAACAAGTACGTCTACGCCAACCAGAAGACCCTGGGCCAGATCGACCAGGCGCGCATGGAAGCGGTGCAGAAGTTCTACGTCAGCGAAGGCATCGTCACCAAGGCCACGCCGGTCAACGAGCTCTTCACCAACCAGTTCGTCGGAGTCGCCAAGTAATCATGAATACCACCACAGCCAAAGACCTGACCATGTCCAGTCCCGAGCCAACGTCCTCGCCCAATCCGGTCAAGCCGACGGCGCGCCGTCCGCTGTTGAACGACAAGGCCCGCACGGTATGCGGCAGCCTGGCGCTGCTGGTGGTGTTCATCGCCGCCTGGCAGTGGGGCCCGGGCATGCTGGGCATGCCCGAATACATCCTGCCCAACTTCATGCAGGTGGTGCGTGAAGCGGTGGTGATGTGGAACAACGCGCAACTGTTGCAGCACTTCGGCATCACCGCCATGGAAGTGGTGTTCGGCTTCCTCTTCGGCGCCTTGCTGGGCCTGGCCGTCGGTGTCGCGCTGGGTCTTTCGCCGCGTGCCGAGGCCATGCTTTCGCCTTACATCCTGGCACTGCAGATCGCGCCCAAGGTGGCCTTTGCACCGCTGTTCGTGATGTGGCTGGGCTACACCATCTATCCCAAGATCATCGTGGCGGTGCTGATCGTGTTCTTCCCGATCATGATCAACGTGCTCTCGGCCATCCGTACCGTCGATCCCGACATGGTCAACCTGGTGCGCACGCTCAATGCCGGCCGCTGGCAGATCTTCCACCTGGTCGAGTTCCGTTCGGCGCTGCCGGCGCTGTTCTCGGGCCTGCGCATCGCCTCCACGCTGTCGGTGATCGGCGTGACCGTGGGTGAACTGGTGGGCGGCAACCAGGGCCTGGGTTATCTGCTGGTCGATGGCGAAGGGCAGGGCAATACCGCCGCCGTCTTCGTCTCCATCGTCGCACTGACCCTGATCGGCGTGGTTACCTACGGGGTGGTGGTCTGGGCCGAACGCAAGGTCCTGCACTACCTGCCCAAGGCCAATACCAGCACCGTCTGAATCCAGAGACTCAACCAGCGCAACAGGAGCAAGCACATGTCAGCAGCAAGCACGGCGACACTTTTGGCGGGACGACGCATTCTGGTCACTGGCGCCGCACGCGGCCTCGGCCTGGCGTTCGTGGACGCCATCGCCGCCGCCGGGGCCACGGTGGCCATGGCCGACATCCTGCAGGAAGAACTGGCGGCCTCAGTGGCCGCCCTGAAACAACGTGGCCTGCAGGTTGAGGGCTTTGCACTGGACCTGGCCGATCCGGCCTCGGTGAAGGCCTGCGCGGCGGCCGCCACGCAATGGCTGGGCGGACTCGATGGCCTGGTCAACAACGCCGCCATCACCAACTCCGGCGGCAAGAGCAGCGAGCAGCTGGAAGTGGACATGTGGGACCGCGTCATGGATGTCAACGTGCGCGGTACCTGGCTGATGACCAATGCCTGCCTGCCGGCGCTGCGTGCCTCGGGGCGCGGCGCGGTGGTGAACCTGTCGTCCGATACCCCGTTGTGGGGCGCCCCCAACCTGCTGGCCTACGTGGCCAGCAAGAGCGCGGTGATCGGCATGACCCGTTCGCTGGCACGCGAGCTGGGCGCCGACAACATCACCGTCAATGCGGTGGCACCGGGCCTGACGCTGGTGGAAGCCACGCAGTACGTACCGCAGGCGCGGCACCAGCACTACCTGGACGGCCGTGCCATCCGGCGCGACCAGTTGCCCGAGGATGTCTGCGGCGCGGTGGTGTTCGCGCTATCGGAGATGGCGCGCTTCTTCACCGGTCAGGTGATGGCGGTCAACGGTGGCTTCGTGATGCATTGAAAACGTATTTCTTGCCAGATCAACCCGGATCACTCCGGACCCCTTCAAGGAGAAAAGCATGACCGATATGTCCGAACAGGAAAACATGGGCCGCAGCTGGGATCGGCCCGCCGGCGCCAGCTTCGCCGACTGGATGGAGTCGCGCGTGGCGCGCCTGTCCACCCGCAAGTACGACTGGAACGCACTGAAGTTCCAGGCCGACTACGACCCCAAGTACCGTCGCGCCCAGATGCGCTACATCGGTACCGGTGGCACGGGTGTGGCGCATGACGCCAACGTCATCCCCTCCGAGCATTTCACCTTCTCGACCATGATCATCCCGGCCGGCCACGAAGGTCCGTCGCACCTGCACGTGGACGTGGAAGAAGTGTTCTTCGTCCTGCGCGGCAAGCTCAAGCTGGTTCTGGAAAAGGATGGCGAGCGCTTCGAGACCATCCTCACCGACCGTGACGTGGTCTCGGTGCCGCCGGGCGTGTATCGCGAAGAGATCAACATCGGTGACGAAGACGCGCTGATGTGCGTGATGCTGGGCGCCAAGAAGCCCATCACTCCGACCTATCCGCCGGATCATCCGCTGACCTCGGTCAAGCGCTGATTGCAGAGCATCACACCATGCATCCTCACACCTCCATCGCCTCCGCCACCGCAGTCAGCTGCGACGACGCCCTGCGCGAACCGCTGGCCCTGCTGGAAGGCCGCTTCGCCGAGGGCAGCGTCGAGGTGCCGGGCGGCCGTGTCAGCTACCGCAGCTGCGGCAGCGGTCCGGTGGTGGTGCTGTTGCATGGCATCAGCTCGGGCGCGGCCTCGTGGTTGCAGTGCGCGCTCAAGCTGGAGTCGCAGGCCCGCGTGATCGCCTGGAACGCACCCGGTTACGGCCGTTCCACACCGCTGACGATGAGCCAGCCCAAGGCGGTCGATTATGCAAAGCGTCTGCAGGACATGCTGCAGGCGCTGGAAGTCGAGCAGTGCGTGCTGGTCGGCCATTCGCTGGGGGCGTTGATGGCCGCAGCCTACCTGGCCCATGGCGATGGCCGCGCACGCCGCACGCTGCTGGCCGATCCGGCGCTGGGCTACGGCGCCGCCAGCAAGCAAGAGCGCGCGCACCAGGTGCGGGAAGAGCGCCTGGGCGCCTTGCGCACCCTGGGCATCGCCGGCATGGCGCAGAAGCCGACGCGCCTGCTGTCGGCCCATGCCAGCGTGCAGGACCACGCCTGGGTGCGCTGGAACATGCAGTGGCTGGACGCCTCGGGCTACACCCAGGCCGTGCAATTGTTGTGCGGTGACGATATCGCGCCTTACCTGCAGGCTGCACCACGACGGGGGTTGTCGGTGGCATGCGGGGCCGAGGACATCGTCACCACCCCGGAGGCCAGTGAAGGGCTGGCCAGGCAGTTCGAACTTCCCTTCAAGCTGGTGGACGCGGCCGGTCATGCCTGCTATATCGAGCAGCCGTCGCAATTTGCTGCGCTGGTCAGCGCGCAACTCACCTCAACCAACTAGAACAGAAAATCATCATGAACAAACCAGTGATGCCAGAAGAAGAGTCGCAAGACAAGTATTCCGTCCCCGGCCTGGAACGCGGCCTGCGCCTGCTGTGCGAATTCAGCCGCCAGGACAAGACCCTGTCCGCGCCCGAACTGGCGCGTCGCCTGGACATCCCGCGCTCTACCGTGTTCCGCCTGCTGGCCACACTGGAACGCATGGGCTTCGTCGAGCGTGCCGACGGCGGGCGTGATTACCGCCTGGGCATGTCGGTGTTGCGCCTGGGCTTCGAATACCTGGCCTCGCTGGAACTGACCGAGATCGGCCGCCCGCTGCTGGACCGCCTGCGCGACGAGATCGGCTACTCCTGCAACCTGGTGGTGCGCGATGGCCGCTCCATCGTCTATGTCGCCAAGTCGGTCACCCAGACCGCCTTCACCAGCCACGTCAACGTCGGCACCCGCCTGCCGGCGCATGCCACCGTGCTGGGCCGGGTGCTGCTGGAAGACCTGAGCCTGCCGCAACTGCGCGCCCTGTATCCGGAAGAACACCTGGAAGTCTTTTCCAGCAACACCCCCAAGACCGTGGTCGAACTGTTCGACATGGTGCAGGCCGACAAGGAACGTGGCTTCGTGCTGCAGGAAGGTTTCTTCGAAACCAGCATCTCCACCGTCGCCGCACCGGTGCGCGATCACTCCGGCAATGTGGTGGCCGCCATGGGCGCCACGATCCCTTCGCCGCACATCGACGCCAGCCAGCTCGACATCATCGTGGCCCGCGTGCGCGATACCGCGGCCGAACTGTCCCGCCTGCTGGACCACGCCCCGCAGGGCGGTGCCAAGGTAGTCAACATGTGGCGGGGCTGAGATGGCGATGACTTCTCTCCAGGGCAAGGTGGCCGTGGTCACCGGCGGCTCTTCCGGCATCGGTCTGGCGACCGTGGAACTGCTGCTGGAAGCGGGCGCAGCCGTGGCCTTCTGCGGCCGTGATGGCGCCCGGCTGAAGGACGCCGAAGCCGCGCTGCGCGAGCGCTACCCGCAGGCCCGCCTGTATAGCGCCCCTTGCGACGTGCTGTCGCAGGAGCAGGTGCAGGCCTTCGCCGCCTCGGTGGAAAACACCCTGGGCGCGGTGTCCATGCTGGTCAACAACGCCGGCCAGGGCCGCGTCTCGACCTTCGCCGATACCGCCGACGAGGCCTGGAGCGAAGAGCTGCGCCTCAAATTCTTTTCCGTGATCTACCCGACCCGCGCCTTCCTGCCGCAACTGCAGGCCATGAGCGCGCAGCATGGGGATGCCGCCATCGTCTGCGTCAACTCGCTGCTGGCCACGCAACCCGAGCCGCACATGGTAGCGACTTCCGCCGCCCGCGCCGGCGTGCACAACCTGGTGCGCTCGCTGGCCACCGAACTGGCCAATGGCGACGCCGCCCGCGTGCGTGTGAACGGCATCCTGATCGGCCTGGTGGAGTCGGGCCAATGGCGCCGCCGCTATGCCGCGCGCGGCCCCGAACTGCAGGACCAGAGCTGGGCCCAATGGACCGCCGCGCTGGCCGCAAAGAAACAGATTCAACTCGGCCGTCTCGGCCTTCCCCGGGAAGCCGCGCAGGCGATCGTATTCCTCGCCACGCCGCTTTCCTCGTACACCACAGGCAGCCATATCGATGTTTCAGGAGGACTTTCCCGCCATGTCTAATACCAACCAGCAAGTGACCGTCGGCTGCGCCATCGCGGCTTTCCTCGAACAGTGCGGCGTGAAGGCTGCCTTCGGCGTGATCTCGATCCACAACATGCCCATCCTCGACGCCTTCGGCGAGCGCGGCAAGATCCGCTTCATCCCGGCCCGCGGCGAAGCTGGCGGCGCCAACATGGCCGACGCCTATGCCCGTACCACCGGTGGCCTGGGCGTATGCCTGACCTCCACCGGCACCGCCGCCGGCAATGCCGCCGGTGCCATGGTGGAAGCCTTGACCGCCGGTACGCCGCTGCTGCACCTGACCGGTCAGATCGAGACGCCTTACCTGGACCAGAGCCTGGCCTACATCCACGAAGCGCCGGACCAGTTGAGCATGCTCAAGGCCATCTCCAAGGCGGCCTTCCGCATCCGTAGCGTGGAGACGGCCATCAGCACCATCAAGCTGGCCGTGCAGACTGCACTGACCCCGCCGATGGGCCCGGTCTCGGTGGAAATCCCCATCGACATCCAGGCTGCCCTGATCCCCATGCCCAGCAACCTGCAACCGCTGGCCCTCCCGCAAAGCGTGCCGTCGGCGCGCGCGCTGGATGAACTGGCCGAGCGCCTGATGAAGGCCAAGCGTCCGCTGCTGTGGCTGGGCGGCGGGGCGCGGCATGCTGGCGCGCAGGTAAAGCGCCTGATGGACCTGGGCTTCGGCGTGGTCACCAGCACCCAGGGTCGCGGCATCGTGGCCGAGGATGATCCGCGCTCGCTGGGCGCCTTCAACCTGCACAAACCGGTCGAGAATTTCTATCAGAGCTGCGACGCCATGCTGGTGGTCGGCTCGCGCCTGCGCGGCAACGAAACCCTGAAGTACGAACTGAAACTGCCGCGTCCGCTGTATCGCGTGGATGCCGATCCGGCTGCCGAAGGTCGCTGCTACACCAGCGATTATTTCGTCTGCGGTGATTCGGCGCTGGTACTGTCCGGCCTGGCCGACCGCCTGGCCGCGCTGAAGGTCGATCCGGGCTTCATGGCCGACCTGCAGAAGGCACGCGATACCGCCGTGCATGGCCTGGTCGATGGCCTCGGCCCCTATAGCGCCCTGGTGGAACAGTTGCAGCAGGCGGCCGGCCGCGAGTTCAACTGGGTGCGCGACGTCACCGTCTCCAACAGCACCTGGGGCAACCGCTACCTGCGTATCTTCGATCCGCGTGCCGGCGTGCATGCGCTGGGCGGCGGCATCGGTCAGGGCCTGGCCATGGGTATCGGCGCGGCCATCGGCGCAGCGGTCACGCAGTCCGGCAAGAAGACCTTCACCCTGGCTGGTGATGGCGGCTTCATCCTCAACCTGGGTGAGCTGGCCACGGCCGTGCAAGAACAGGCTGACATGGTGATCGTGCTGATGAACGACAAGGGCTACGGCGTCATCAAGAACATCCAGGATGCGCAATACGGCGGTCGTCGCCACTACGTGGACCTGCACACGCCCGATTATGCCGAACTGTCCTCGGCGCTGAAGCTGCGTCACCAGCGCGTGGGCAACCTGGCCGAGGTGGCCGGGGCGCTGGACGAGGCGCTGTCGCAGAAGGGCCCCTTCCTGCTGGAGATCGACATGCTGACCATCGGCAGCTTCAAGACGGCCTTCGCCGGCCCGCCGGTCAATCAGACGGAAAACGTGGAAAGCGCGGAAAGCGCGGAAAAGGCCGCCGCCGCAGCAGCAGCCGTGGTCGCCGCTGCCGCCACCGCGGCCACCGCCTGAGGAGCCGAGCATGCTGCACGTATCGATGATCGGATGCGGCGCCATCGGCGTGGGCGTCATGGAGATCTTGAAGAGTGATCCCGAGGTCGCCTTCGACATGGTGGTAGTGCCGGAGGCGCATATGGAGCGCGCCCGCAGCACCGTCTCCACACTGGCGCCGACGGCCCGGGTGGTGTCGCGGCTGGGGGACGAGCGTCCCGACCTGCTGATCGAATGCGCCGGCCACCAGGCCATCGCCGAACACATCATCCCGGCGCTGGAGCGCGGCATCCCCTGCATGGTGGTGTCCATCGGCGCCTTGTCCGAACCTGGCCTGGTCGACAAGCTGGAAGCCGCCGCCCGCGCCGGCAAGACCCAGGTGCAGCTGCTCTCCGGCGCCATCGGCGCCATCGACGCCCTGGCCGCGGCCAAGGTCGGCGGGCTGGAATCGGTGGTCTATACCGGCCGCAAGCCGCCGCAGGCCTGGAAGGATACGCCGGCCGAGGCCGCCTTCGATCTGGATGCGCTCAAGGAACCGACCGTCATCTTCGAAGGCAGCGCCCGCGAAGCGGCGCGCCTGTATCCCAAGAATGCCAACGTCGCCGCCACGCTGTCGCTGGCCGGCCTGGGCCTGGACCAGACCCGGGTGCGCCTGTATGCCGATCCGGGCGTGAGCGAGAACGTGCACTACGTGGAAGCGCGGGGCGCCTTCGGCGGCTTTGAGCTGACCATGCGCGGCAAGCCGCTGGCGGCCAATCCCAAGACCTCGGCACTGACCGTCTATAGCGTCGTGCGCGCCCTGGGCAATCGTGCCCATGCGCTGTCGATCTGAGCAGTTGAGTATCTGAATATCTGAGCTTCGCAAGGACATGTCGACCATGATGAATCTGAACGAAACGCTGCCGATCTGCATCGCCGGTCAATGGCGACTGGGTGGCGGCGACCGTTATGCCACGCTCTACCCGGCCACGGGTGAGCCGGTGGCCTACCTCAATGCGGCCAGTGTGGCCGATGTGGAAGAGGCCATCGCCGGTGCCGACCACGCCTTCCGCACCAGCGGCTGGGCGCAGAAGAAGCCGCATGAACGTGCCGCCGTCCTGTACCGCGTGGCGCAGCTGATCCGCGAACGCGGCGAAGCCCTGGCGCAGATGCAGCGCCTGGACAACGGCAAGCCCATCAGCGAGACGCGCAATCTGGTGGCCAGCGCGGCCGGCACCTTCCAGTTCTTCGCGGCCGCCTGTGAAACCCTGGAAGAAACCCTCACGCCCATGCGTGGCGACAACCTCACCATGAGCGTGTATGAACCCATGGGCGTGGTGGCCGCCATCACACCGTGGAATTCGCCGATCGCCAGCGAGGCGCAGAAGATGGCGCCGGCCCTGGCTGCCGGCAATGCAGTGGTGGTCAAGCCGGCCGAGGTGACCCCGCTGGCCGCGCTGGAACTGGCGCGCATCTGCATCGAAGCCGGCGTGCCGGCCGGCATGATCAGCGTGCTGCCGGGCAAGGGCTCGGTGATCGGCGACGCCATCACCCTGCATCCGCTGGTCAAGCGCGTCTCCTTCACCGGTGGCACCACCACCGGCAAGCACATCGCCCACATCGCCGCCGACAAGATGATGCCGGTCTCGCTGGAACTGGGCGGCAAGTCGCCCACCATGGTGTTCGAGGATGCCGATCTCGACCATGCCGTGGCCGGTGTGCTGTATGGCATCTTCAGCAGTTCCGGCGAATCCTGCATCGCCGGCTCGCGCCTGTTCGTGGCGCGCTCGCTGTACGACGGTTTCATGGAACGCCTGGCCGCCGGTGCCGCCGCACTGCGCGTGGGCGATCCGGCCGACGAGCGCACCCAGATGGGGCCGCTGATCACCGCCCGCCATCGCGAAGGCATCGAGCGCTATGTCGACATCGGCGTCACCGATGGCGGCCGCATCCGCACCGGTGGCGTGCGTCCGCAGGGCGCGCAGTTCGAGCGCGGTTACTACTACACCCCGACCATCATCGAAGGCGTCAGCAATGAGCAGCGCATCTGCCAGGAGGAAATCTTCGGGCCGGTGCTGGTGGCGATGCCCTTCGACAATGAAGACGACCTGATCCGGCAAGCCAACGACAGCGTCTATGCGCTCGCTGCCGGTATCTGGACACGCGACTACAAGCGCGCCTGGCGCATCGGCCGCGCAGTGCAGGCCGGCAATGTCTGGATCAACACCTACAAGCAATTCTCGATCTCGACCCCCTTCGGAGGCTGGCGCGACAGTGGCCTGGGTCGCGAGAAGGGCAGGCTGGGCATCCTGCAGTACATGGAGCAGAAGGCCATGTACTGGGGCATGAACGAACAGCCCTTGCCCTGGGCCGGCTAAGAGCGCCGCCCCCCTGAACACGTATTGGAGACACACATGGACGTATTGGGTATCGACGAAATCATCTACGGCGCGGACGACCTGCCGACCTGCCGCCAGTTCTTCCTCGACTGGGGCATGCTGCTGGCGCAGGAAAGCGCAGCCGAACTGGTCTTCGAATCGCAGAACGGCTGCCGCGTCATCGTGCGCGACAGCGCCGACCCCGGCCTGCCGCCGGCCATCGAAGCCGGACCGACCCTGCGCGAGGTGGTGTGGGGCGTGTCCTCGGCCGCCGTGCTGGACAAGTTCGCCGGCCGCATTAGCGGTCTGCCGGGCTACGTCAATGACGGCAAGCGCGTCGGTTGCACCGATCCGAACGGCCTGGCGGTGCGCTTCCAGGTCTCGGTCAAGCGCGATGTCGAGGTCGAATGCGCCCGCATGAACACCTGGAACGAAAAGAACCGCATCAACCAGCGCAGCCCCATCTACGAACGTGCCACGCCCATCGAGGTGGGCCACGTGGTGTTCTTCGTCAAGGACGTCAAGGCCTGCGAACGCTTCTATTGCGAGAACTTCGGCTTCGTGCCCTCGGACCGCTATCCGGAACGCGGCGCCTTCCTGCGCTGCGCCGATGTCGGCGGGCATCACGACATCTTCCTGCTGCAACCGCCGGAGGCAAGGTCGGGCTTGAACCACGTCGCCTTCACCGTGCGCGACATCCATGAAGTCTTCGGCGGTGGCATGCACATGTCGCGCAAGGGCTGGGATACCCAACTGGGTCCGGGCCGTCATCCGATTTCCTCGGCCTACTTCTGGTACTTCAAGAATCCGGCCGGTGGCCTGATCGAATACTACGCCGATGAAGACCAGCTCGATGCCCACTGGGAGCCGCGTGACTTCGAACCCGGCCCGACCGTGTTCGCCGAATGGGCCATCGATGGCGGCATCGACGGCAACACCCGCCGCCAGAAGAATGCGCAAGGCCCCAGCGGCAAGTTCCTGACCGACCGCGCGCCGGCCGGCAAGTAAGACGGCAATCCGTCATTTGTAGAAAGGAAATCCAGATGTCCTTCAAGATCGGAATCCTGGGCGCCGGCATCGGCGGCCTGACCGCCGCCATCGCCCTGCAGCGCGCGGGCCATGAGGTGGTGGTGTATGAACAGTCCAAGCAATTCCTGCGCGTGGGCGCGGATATCAACCTCACCCCCAACGCAGTGCGTGCACTCGATGGACTGGGCATCGGCGAGGCCGTGCGCCGTACCGCCGCCCGTCCCACCCACCGCATCAGCCGTACCTGGGACAGCGGCGAGGAAACCTCGCGCCTGGCCATGGGCGACACCGCCGAGCAGAAATACGGCGCACCGCAACTGACCATCCACCGTGCCGACCTGCTGGCGGCGCTGGCCGAGGTATTCCCGCTGGAGCAGGTGCGCTTTGCCAAGCGCGCCGAGAAGATCAGCGAAGAGGGCGATGGCATCCATCTGCACTTCACCGATGGCAGCACGGACCGCGTGGACGTGCTCATCGGTGGCGATGGCATCCACTCCGCCGTGCGCACGGCCATGTTCGGTGCCGAGAGCCCGCGCTTTACCGGCGTGGTGGCCTTCCGCGCCGTGGTGCCGGCCTCCCGCGTGGCCGGCGTGCCGAACCTGCAGGCCTTCACCAAGTGGTGGGGGCCGAACCCGGAAAGCCAGATCGTGACCTTCCCGCTCAATCGCGGTGAAGATATCTTCATCTTCGCTACCACCGCGCAAGAAAGCTGGCACCTGGAATCCTGGACCACCCCGGGCAACGTGCAGGAACTGCGCGATAGCTACGCCGGTTTCCATCCCGACGCCACGGCTTTGCTGGATGCCTGCGACGAAGTGCTCAAGACCGCGCTGTATGAACGCGATCCGCTGCCGGCCTGGGCGCGCGGCAACATGGCGCTGCTGGGTGATGCCTGCCACCCGATGATGCCGTTCATGGCGCAGGGCGCCGGCATGGCCATCGAGGATGCGGTGGTGCTGGCGCGCTGCCTGGCCAAGGTCACCACGCTGGAGCAGGTGGCAGGGTCCTTGCATGCCTATGCGCAGTTGCGCATGGAACGCGCCTCGAAGATCCAGATCGGTTCACGTGGCAACAACTGGTTGCGCGAGGGCGGCAACGCCGACTGGGTCTATGGCTATGACGCCTGGACCACGCCGCTGGATGCGCAGCCTGAATCCGTCGCCGTCCCTGCGTGAGCCAGCGATGAGTGCAGAGACCCACTCCGACCGCATGCTCCTGACCATCTTGCTCAGGCATGACCAGTCGAAGAACCTGGAGCAGATCCAGGCCCACATGAAGCAGATGGACTGGTGGGAGCGCTTCCCGGTGGAAGGCTGTCGCGTGGTGTCCTGGACCGTGGCCATGGGCCTGGGCCAGATCGTCACCCTGGAGCTGCCGCCGGCGCTGCTGCCGCAAGTCAATGTCGAGCTGGAGCGCTCGGCCTGGGGTGTGTTCCGTACCGAGTGCTACCCCACTTACGATTTTGTTCCCGTGCGCGAGCGTATCCGCGAGCGCGTCAGAAATGGAGGCCAATGATGGTTGCAACTGTTACCGATGTCTATCTCAATCCGCACCAGGCACGTCGCCGTGCGCCGACCCAGTTCGAAGACCTGCTGGGCGACTCCATCGAGCGCGCCTATGCCGCTGGCATCCACGAGCTGGATGCGCTGGTGGCACACCTGAACCGTACCGGTCCGAGCTGCCCCTACAACCAGGGCGTGTGGACCGCCGCCAACTTCCAGGAAGAGATTGCCCGCCTGGCCGCCTGATCCGTCCAGACGCCAAGCCAGCCTACAGGAGAGTATCTAAATGAGAACCACCGCCAATGATCCCGTCGACGCAGTCCTCGCCGTCGGCCTGAAAGACCTGTGGTATCCGATCTGCCCGTCCGAGTTCGTGGCCGAGAAGCCGGTCTCGCTGCGTCGCCTGGGCAAGAAGTTCGTGTTCTGGCGCGAGCCCTCGGGCAAGCTGCATGCCCTGGAAGACCACTGCCCGCACCGTGGCGCACCGCTGTCCATGGGCATCCCCATGGGTGACCGCATCGCCTGTGGCTACCACGGCGTGCAGGTGCGCTTCGACGGCGTGGTCACCAGCGTACCCGGCAGCCCCGGCTGCAAGCTGGAAGGGGCCAAGGCCACGCGTCGCTTCCACGTCACCGAAGCGGCCGGCGCCATCTTCCTCTACAACAGCATGGAAGACGTCGACACCCCGCCGCCGCTGCGCCTGCCGGAAGAACTGACCAGCCCCGAGTATTCCAACTTCCTGTGCTACACCGAATGGAAGGGGGATTACCGCTACGTGCTGGACAACGTGATGGACCCCATGCACGGCACCTTCCTGCACAAGCAGTCGCACTCCATGGCCGAAGGCGACAACACCGCCAGCTTCGGCATCCGCGAGACCGACATCGGCTTCGTCTTCGAAAAGGAAGGCCAGCGCGACGTCAACTTCGACTGGACCGAATGGGGCGATACCGACCTGCACTGGATGCGTCTGGCCATTCCCTATCCCAAGACCGGCGGCCCGGGCGGCAGCTTCGTCATCATCGGCAGCTACACGCCCATCGTGGACAACATCGCGGCGGTGTTCCACTGGCGCTGCCGCAAGCTGTCCGGCTGGCAGCGCGACACCTGGCGCTTCCTCTACCGCAACCGCCTGGAAGCGCGCCACTGGAACGTGCTGGAACAGGACCGCGTGGTGCTGGAACTGATGGAGCCCGACGCCAACCAGCGCGAGATGCTGTACCAGCACGACATGGGTATCGTGCGCCTGCGTCGTCACCTGCGCGGTCTGGCCAAGGCCCAGCTGGCGCGGGAAGAAGAACTGGCCGCGGCCAAGGCGCCGGTGAAGGCAGCATGAACCACGCAGCAAGCCCGGTCGCCGTGCGCCATGTGAAGACCGACAAGGTCCCCGAGCTGGCCACGGCCACCTGGTCCAACTGCCTGGTGGTGGGCGACGAGATCGTGATGTCCGGCATGACCGCACATCCGGCCTCGCGCCAGCAGACGCTGGACACCTACCAGCAGACGCTGGTGGTGCTGGGCAAGATCCGCGATCTGGTGGAGGCCGCCGGCGGCAGCGTCGGCAGCATCACCAAGCTGGTGATCTATGTCACCGACATCGCGCACAAGGACGAGGTAGGACGCGCCCGGCGCGACTTCTTCGGCACGCCTTATCCATGCTCGACGCTGGTGGCGGTGAGCGCGCTGGTGTTTCCGGAACTGACGGTCGAGATCGATGCCTTTGCGCGCCTGGGTGTGGACCTGCGGCAGGCAGTGGGCGGTTGATGCAAGTGGCTGCAAGTGGCAGCAAGTGACAGCAAGTGACACGAGGCGGTTTGAACAATCTGATGTGATGGTGGTGCATTCATGAGCAGTCCTCTTATTTCCGTGCGCGTGCAGGCCATGCGCTTTGAAGCGCAAGGCGTGGTCAGCGTCGAACTGCGCCTGCCCGAGGGCGGCGAGCTGCCGGCCTTCGAGGCCGGTGCGCATATCGACCTGCACCTGGGCAATGGCCTGGTGCGCAGCTATTCGCTGTCGAACTCGCCGACCGAGCGGCATCGCTATGTGGTCGGTGTGCTCAACGACCGGGGCAGTCGCGGCGGTTCGCGCTACGTGCATGAACAACTGCGGGTCGGTGCCAGCCTCACCATCTCGGCACCGCGCAACAATTTTCCGCTGGAAGAATCCGCGCCGTTGTCGGTGCTGATCGCCGGTGGCATCGGTATCACGCCGATTTCCTGCATGTATCACCACCTGCGCGCCCAGGGTCGGGAAGCGGTGTTGCACTACTGCGCCCGCTCGCGCAAGGAAGCGGCCTTCACCGCCGAGCTGCTGGGCGAGCCGGGTGTGTCCAGCCACTTCGATGACGAGGCTGGCGCGCCGCCTGACCTGCGGGCTTTCCTCGCCGCGCATCCGAAGGACGCGCATTTCTATTGCTGCGGGCCGACGCCCATGCTCAACGCCTTCGAAAACCTGTGCGAAGAACTGGGCCTGCCCAACGTCCACATCGAACGCTTTGCCGCCGAAAAGGTAGAGGCGGTCCAGACCGGCAGCTACGTGGCCGAACTGGCGCGTAGCAAGTCCAGCGTCACCGTCCCGTCTGGCAAGTCGCTGCTGGACGCCTTGCTGGATGCCGGCATTGCGGTCGATCACAGCTGCCGCGAAGGGGTTTGCGGCGCCTGCGAGACCAAGGTGTTGGAGGGTGAACTGGAACATCGCGATGGCGTGCTCAGCAAGGCCGAGCGCGCTTCCGGCAAGACCATGATGGTGTGCGTGTCCGGCTGCAAGGGACAACGCCTGGTGCTGGACCTGTAGCAGGACCTGTAAGGCAACAAGGCCCGGGCAGCGTTCGCCCGGCCCCATGCCCGTGCTCAGGCACAGGGCATTTTTTTGAGCCTGATGAATTTTGTGGAACGTCGATCCATAGGTGAAACAAATAACACCGGATCACGCACCACCTGGCAAGCGGCGCCCGCCGACCATGCGGGACAGGGCGCCTCGCTTGCCGGCAGAAGTCACCTCTCCTGCGCACGGGGCGCCGGGGAGCAGTGAGTGAATGCGGCCTGGCCGCGTGTTTGGACTTTATTCGTTGAAGGGGAGTTTGATGAAGAAGTTAATGATTGCCGCAGCGGCATCCTGCCTGTCGGCGGGCGCCTTTGCGCAGAGCAGCGTCACCATCTACGGCAGCCTCGATGCTGGCGTAGCCTATATCAACAACCTCAATGGCGGATCGGTGTCGCGCCTGGATCAGGGCACGATGCAGCCGGATCGTATCGGCTTTCGTGGCATCGAGGACCTGGGCGGCAATCTGAAGGCGATCTTCCAGCTGGAAGCCGGCTTCTACACCGACACCGGCGGCACGCCCAATTCCTCCAAGCTGTTCAACCGCTACAGCACCATCGGCCTGTCCGGCGACTTCGGTGCGGTGACCCTGGGCCACATGCCGGACGTGGTGTTCGACTACGTGGGCAAGCTGTCCAACGGCTTCCAGCTGACCAACTGGTACCTGTTCCACCCGGGTAACCTGGACAGCCTGGCCAACACCTACCAGTTCGACAATGCAGTGCGCTATACCTCGCCCACCGCAGGCGGCTTCCAGGGCAGCCTGATGTATGGCTTCGGCGAAGTGGCCGGCGACAGCAGCGCTGGTCGCAACGTCAGCGCCGGTGCGACCTACACCAATGGCCCGTTCCGCGCGGCTTTGGCGTATTCCAAGCTGAACAACCGTGCCGCTGGTTACGCCGGCACCTTCCTCAGCAGCGTCGGCCTGGGCAATGCAGCGACGGTCTTCAACAGCCTGACCACCACCGCCGGCGGCCTGGGTTACACCATCGGCAGCGTGCGCCTGAACACCGCCTACACCCAGGTCAAGCTGTCCATGCCCAGCGGCGCCACGCCCAAGCAGAAGAACCTGGACCTGGGCGCGGCCTGGCGCTATGCCACGCTGGACACCATCAACTTCGGTTATGGCCTGTCCAAGCTGGAAGGCGCGCGCTGGAACACCTTCAGCCTGTCGCACGTGCATGAGTTCTCCAAGCGCACCCAGTGGTACGTGCAGGCCGCCTACCAGCGTGCCGGCGGCGATGCGCGCTTTGCTGTCATGAACGGTACCGGTGCCAGCGGTTCCACCGGGGTCTCCGGCGGCCAGGGCCAACTGGTCACCACCATCGGCATGCACCACTCGTTCTAAGGCCATCTTTGGATGGCTGGCATTACCTTCTGTGAATAGTCTTGTCTTGCGTATCCCGACCCTGGAGCGGGTTGGGATTTCGTAGTGCCTTGGGCGGAGGAAGTCGCTTTCTCCGCCATTTTTTTATCCAAACCGAATTCATTGCCGGTGGGCATCATGACATCGTCCCCCCGGCATTCTTGCGTTGCGGAGAAAGCCTCATGATTGCAAATCTCAAACTGGGCGCCCGTCTTGGACTGGGCTTCGGACTGGTACTGGCGCTGCTGGCCGGGATCACGGGACTGGCCATCGCCAGCCTGTCCACGCTGCACCAGGGCACGCGCCAGATCGTCGAAGACCGCTACCCGCAGGTCTTGCTGGCCAATGACGTGCTCTTGCACATCAGCGAGAATGCCAGCGCCATGCGCAACCTGCTGCTGCTGGACGACCACCAGAAACTGATCGAGGAAATCGCCCGCATCGACAAGGGTGAAGCCGCCATCGGCGAAGACCTCGGCAAACTGCAGGCGCGCCTGTCCAGCGAGCAGGGCCGCAAGTCCTTCGCCGAGATATTGTCGCTGCGCGCCAGCTACCGCCAGGGCCAGCAGCGTTTCCTGCAATTGGCCTCCACCGGCGCCACCATGGACGCCACCGAGCTGTTGATGACCAGCCTGCGCCAGGACCAGGACAAGTACATCGCCCGCCTCAAAAGCTATATTTCGGTGGGCACCATGATGATGGAGCGCAGCGGCCAGGAAGCCGCCGACCAGTACCATGGCAAGACCCTGATCATGCTGGCCATCGCTGCGCTGGCGGTGTTGCTGGGTGGCGGCTTTGCCTGGTGGACCACGCGTTCCATCACGCGCCCGGTACGCCATGCAGTGGAGGTGGCGCAGCAGGTGGCCGACGGCAACCTGTGCAGCGAGATCCGGGCCGGCGCGCGGGACGAGATCGGCCAGTTGCTGGAGGCCTTGCGCCAGATGAATGGCAGTCTCACCCGCATCGTGGCCGATGTGCGCGGCGGGGCCGAGACCATCGCCACTGCCTCGGCCGAGATCGCCGGTGGCAACCTGGACCTCTCGGCGCGCACCGAGCAGCAGGCCGGCTCACTGGAAGAAACGGCGGCGGCGATGGAGGAACTGACTTCCACCGTGCGGCAGAATGCCGAGAACGCGCAGCAGGCCAACCAGCTGGCCTCGGATGCCTCCGGCGTGGCGGCGCGCAGCGGGGAAGTGGTGCAGCAGGTGGTGAGCACCATGCAGGGCATCAGCGAGGCCTCGCGCCGCATCGTCGACATCATCGGCGTGATTGACGGCATCGCATTCCAAACCAATATCCTGGCGCTCAATGCGGCGGTGGAAGCGGCGCGTGCCGGCGAGCAGGGCAGGGGCTTTGCAGTGGTGGCATCGGAAGTGCGCTCGCTGGCCCAGCGCTCGGCCACGGCGGCCAAGGAGATCAAGGCGCTGATCGACGATTCGGTGGCGCAGGTGGATGCCGGTGGACGCCTGGTGGTACAGGCCGGCGCGACCATGGGCGAGGTGGTGGACAGCGTGCGACGGGTGTCGCACATCGTCGGTGAGATCAGCATGGCCACGCAGGAACAGCGTGCCGGTATCGAGCAGGTCAATCACGCCATCACCCACATGGATGAAACCACCCAGCAGAACGCGGCGTTGGTGGAACAGGCCGCCGCCGCGGCCCAGTCCTTACAGGACCAGTCGCAGCGGTTGCGTGAGCTGGTGGGTGTGTTCCGGCTGCAGGAGGTGCGACCGGAGCGGACGATGCTTCAGGCCGCCGAGGTGGACGATGAGGAGGCTGTCGCCGCCTTGCCGCGATACAGCACCAGTGTGGCGATCAGCCCGCAGAGGGCGGCAAAGCTCATCCAGTAACCCGGTGCCGCCTTGTCGCCGGAGGTCTCGATCAGCCAGGTCGAGACCAGTGGCGTGAAGCCGCCGAAGATGGCAGTGGCCAGGCTGTAGGCCAGCGAGAAGCCGACCGTGCGCACATGCGCGGGCATCACCTCGGTGAGCGCCACCACGGCTGCGCCGTTATAGCTGGCGTAGAGGAAGGACAGCCACAGTTCGGTGATGAGCAGGTTCTTGAAGCTGATGTCCGAGACCAGCCACGACATGATCGGATAGGCGGTCAGCAGGGTCAGCACCGTGAAGGCCACCAGCACCGGGCGGCGCCCCACGCGGTCCGACAGCGCGCCCATGATGGGCAGCCAGCAGAAGTTGGACAGGCCCACGCAGAAGGTGACGATGAGGCTATCCGAGGCCGACAGCTTGAGCACGTTCTTGCCGAAGGTGGGGGTGTAGACCGTGATGAGATAGAAGGACACGGTCGTCATCACCACCATCATCATGCCGGCTACCACGATCTTCCAGTTCTGTGCGATGGAGGCCATGATTTCGCCAAAACGCGGATGGTGCTTGCGGGCCAGGAATTCCTCGGTCTCCTGCAGCGAACGGCGGATGATGAAGATGGCCGGTACGATCAGGCAGCCGATGAAGAAGGGAATGCGCCAGCCCCAGTCGCTGATCTGCGCCGGTGCCAGCGACTGGCTGACCAGATAGCCGATCAGGGCCGACGCCATGATGGCCGCCTGCTGGCTGGCGGACTGCCAGCTGACGTAAAAGCCCTTGTTGCCGGGCGTGGCCATTTCAGCCAGATAGACCGACACCCCACCCAGTTCCACCCCCGCCGAGAACCCTTGCAGCAGCCGTCCGGTCAGTACCAGGATGGGCGCGGCCACGCCGATGGTGGCGTAGCCCGGCACGAAGGCGATCAGCAGTGTGCCGATGGCCATGATGGCCAGCGTCACGATCAGGCCCTGGCGGCGGCCGACGCGGTCGATGTAGCTACCCAGGATGATGGCGCCCAGGGGACGCATCAGGAAGCCCGCACCGAAGGTGCCGAAGGTCAGGATCAGCGAGACGAACTCGTTGTCCGACGGGAAGAAGGTCTTCGAAATGTAGCTGGCATAGAAGCCATACAGGAAGAAATCGAACATCTCCAGGAAATTGCCGCTGGTCACCCGCAGGACGGTGGACAGCTTGGAGTGTTGGATGCTTTTTGTGCTTGTTGTGCTTGTGGTCATGTCGGTCTCTCTCTTCTCTCTGGATTCAGGCGCTGGATCAGCCGTCGATCAGCGCGGCGCCGGATCCAGGCCGGAGGCCTTGATGGCCGCCTCGGCTTCCGGCGAGGCCAGGTATTGCAGCAGTTCCCTGGCGGCCTGCGGCTCCTTGGTGCCGACCACCACGCCTACGGAGAACGGAGTAAGCTGCTGCGCGCTTTCGGGGATGGGGCCGATGATGTCGATGCCCTTGATCGGCTTGAGCTCGGAGATCTGCTGCAGGCCGACTTCGGCCTCGCCGCGCGCCACCACTTCACCCACCGGCTCGGCGGGGATCATGCGGCCCTTGTAGGCCATCTGCTGGTCGATGCCCAGGCGCTTGAACAGCTTGGTGGAAAGGAACACGCCGCTGGCGCTATCCGAATAGACCACCGAATGCGCCGTCAGCAGCGTGCGCTTGAAGGCGTCCAGCGTGGAGATATCAGGCCGGGGTGCGCCGGCCTTGACCGCCAGACCGATGCGCGAGAGCGCCAGCAGCTTGTGCTCGGAGCGCGACACCTTGCCCTCGGCCACAAGCTTGTCCAGAGAGTCACCGACCATGATCACCACGTCGATAGGTTCACCGCGCTTGAGACGGTTGGGGATGGCCTGCGGGGTTTCGCCCATGGACGGGCCCCAGCCGGAGATGAGCTTGTGGCCGGTCTTCTTTTCGAAGTCCGGGGCCAGTGCCTTGTAGGCGGCGGCAAAACCGCCCGAGCTGACCACGTGGAGATCGGCTGCGGCGGCCAGGCTGCTGGCGGCACCGATGACCAGGGCCAGCACGCTGCGCTGGAGGACGGAATGGGCGAGGATGTTTTTCATGGGATCTCCGATTGGCGTTTTTAATTTGAGCTAGGGAATGAGACCCGGCAGTTTGCGGAGTATCCTTTGAAAAGTTAATTGCATTTAATCTTGGGATTGATAAAAAATGCGCATCAATATCGAGACCTCCGAATTGCAGGCTTTCATCGCCGTGGCGCGCCAATCCAGCTTCCGGGCGGCGGCCGAGGGCCTGTTCATCACCCAGCCGGCGCTGAGCCGGCGCATCGAGAACCTGGAACAGGCGCTGCAGGAACGCCTGTTCGACCGCACCACCCGGCGCGTTTCCCTGACCCCGGCCGGCGAGCTGTTCCTGGTGCATGCCCAGGCCGTGATGGAAGAACTGGAACTGGCCGTCAAGAGCGTGGAGCAGGGCATGGCGCAGCGCCGCCAGCATGTGACGGTGGCCTGCGTGCCTTCGGTGGCGAACAACCTGCTGCCGCAGGTATTGAAGCCCTATGCGCGCAGCCATCCCAATGTGCGGGTGCGCATCATCGACGAGAGCGCAGCCGACGTACTGGAAAGCGTGCGCAAGGGCGAGGCGGACTTCGGCGTGAACTTCATCGGTGCACAGGAAGCCGAGATCGATTTCGAAGAACTGACCCGCGAGCGCTACCTGGCGGTCATGCCGGCCCATCATCCTTTGGCCGCGCATGTCACCCTGAACTGGAAATCACTGGCCGGGGAAAAGCTGGTCTCGGTCTCGTCCAGCAGCGGTAACCGCAGCCTGATCGACAATGCCTTCGCCCGCGTACCGCAGCGCCCGGTAGTCCAGTACGAGACCAACCACGTGGCCGGCGCCATCAGCCTGGTCGCCGCCGGCCTGGGCGTAGCCCTGCTGCCGGAGCTGGCACTGCGCAATGCCCCCTACAAGGGCATCGTGGCGCGCCCGGTGACCAGCCCGGTCCTGAGCCGCGCCATGGGCCTGATCAGCCTGAAGGGACGGGTACTCAACCCGGCCGCAGCGACGCTGGCCCAGGCGTTGCGCGATGCGATCATGACCAGGGGCAAGAGATCGTCAGCGCGGGAAGGCTGACCCTGGCCGGACTGCCTATTTTTTGTGCGGTTTATTGGGAGGGCAGGCGGGGACGCCGCTTGCGCATCGGGGAAATGGGTTATCCACAAATTTATGCACATAAATCGTGGATAAGTTTCCTGCAACGACGGGGCTTCTGGCGAGGTTGCGTAAATTGTTTGCAAAATCGCGGCCCATAAAAAAGGCCCTCGCTGGGGAGGGCCTTTTTGGGGTGTTCTTGTCTGCTCCGGAGGCAGGTTTTCCTGCCTGGCAGGGCTGCCGAATTCCGAAGAGGGGGCGATTATATAGGCTCTGCAAAAAAAATGAAACTGCTCTTGGCAGAAAAAAGATCGGTTTGCTGGCGGGCGGTGCGGGAGCGTTGATCCTGGGGATTTTTCACCGGTTTCCGGGGATGGGTGCAAGGAAATCTGTTTGTCTGAACGGGTGTTCAGTGGCGAACGGATCAGCGGGGTATTCGATGCACTGACGTCGCAAGCGACGAAAACCTGCTACGCCCTGGTGGCAAAGAGTTTGGTTCAAATCCACCTGTCCCGGAAATAAAAAATGTCGCACCCCCGGTGGGGGCAGCGCGGCCCTGTCAGTGGTTTATATGTGCTAAATCGATATTTGCCATTCTGTCCGGACAATAGAGGACAAAGACGCAGCGTAAAACGAGGTATTTTCAACAGCGACGACAGAGTTGATTTCTGGGTCAGAAAACAAAAATGCACCCCGAGAGGTGCATTCTTAAAAAGGACTTCTGGTGCCGGGAGCCGGAATCGAACCGGCACGCCTTGCGGCGCGGGATTTTGAGTCCCGTGCGTCTACCTATTCCGCCATCCCGGCGACGCGAGCCGGTGATTATTGCCGATTTCGTTTTCCGGGGCAAGCCCTTTCATGCTCGCCGGGAAATTATTTACCGCACACCGCTTCGATGGCGCGCTCGCCGGTGGAGCCGGGGATGGGGTCCTGCAGCTTCACGTCCGAGTAGGCCAGTTGCGGCGCCAGCAGCATCTGCCCTTTGCCGTCAGCCTGCGCGTACATCTTGCGGCTGCCAAAGCCGAGCTGGCGGCTGGTGCAGTCGAAATAGGCGGTCGAGACCTCCGACAGGTAATAGGTCTTGCTGCCCTGGCCCATCAACAGTTGCGGACGGCTCCAGTTCAGCAGGATCTGCGCCTGGCGCACGCTGCGGGTAACGACGATGCTGCTCTTGTCGATGAAGAAGCTGCCGATGGTGTTCTCGCCCAGGGGCGACCATTCGGCGCGCGCGGGCAGGCAGGTCGCGGCCAGGAGCAAGGCCAGCGGTGCCGCCACCAGCAGGGTGGGGCGGGGAGCGCGCAGGCGGTGAGGGGACGGTCTATCCATATCGCAGGGCTTCGCGTCAGGTCAGCATCATGGCCAGCATGGCGACATCGTCTTCCAGCAGCAGTATCAGCGGGATGCTCCAGAAGAGCAGTTCGGCCAGTACGCGGTGTCCCGTCATGCGCAGGCTTGCAGCCATGTCCAACTCATCGATCACGAAAATTGAAAGAGCGGCAATCCTAACATGCCCTTTGCAAATCATCATGGGGCCGCCATAGGAAAAATGGCCCGCACGCGGCGAGCCATCTTCTCTTTCAGTGAAGGGCAGTCAGGGGCGCTCAGATTGCCGCAGCCACCGCCTTGCCGACTTCGGTGGTGTTGCTCTTGCCGCCCAGGTCGGGGGTGGTCGGTCCGTTGACCAGCACTTCCTCGATGGCCGCCAGCATGGCGTCGTGGGCCTGGCGATACTTGCCTTCGCCGTTGCCCAGGAAGTCCAGCATCATGGCGCCGGACCAGATCATGGCGACCGGGTTGGCGATGTTCTTGCCGAAGATGTCCGGGGCCGAGCCGTGCACCGGTTCGAACAGCGAGGGCAGTTCACGGGTCGGGTTGATGTTGGCCGAGGGCGCGATGCCGATGGTGCCGGCGCAGGCCGGGCCAAGGTCGGAGAGGATGTCGCCGAACAGGTTGGAGGCCACCACCACGTCGAAGCGGTCCGGGTTCAGGACGAAGTGCGCGGTCAGGATGTCGATGTGGTACTTGTCGCGGCGCACGTCGGGGTACTTGGCGCCCATGGCTTCGACGCGCTCATCCCAGTAGGGCATGGTGATGGCGATGCCGTTGGACTTGGTGGCCGAGGTCAGGTGCTTCTTGGGACGGCTTTGCGCCAGGTCGAAGGCAAACTTGAGGATGCGGTCGGTGCCCTTGCGGCTGAAGACCGATTCCTGGATCACGGTTTCGCGGTCGGTGCCTTCATACATGCGGCCGCCGATGGAGGAGTATTCGCCTTCAGTGTTCTCGCGGACCACGTAGAAATCGATGTCGCCGGGCTTGCGGTTGGCCAGAGGGCAGGGCACGCCGGGCATCAGGCGCACCGGGCGCAGGTTGACGTAGAGGTCGAAGTCGCGGCGGAACTTGAGCAGCGAACCCCACAGCGAGACGTGGTCCGGTACCGTGGCGGGCCAGCCGACGGCGCCGAAGAAGATGGCGTCGAAGCCCTTCAGTTGCTCGAACCAGTCGTCCGGCATCATCTGGCCGTGCTGGGCGTAGTAGTTGCAGTGCGCCCAGTCGAAATGGGTGAATTCGATGTCGATGCCGAATTTCTTGCTGGCGGCCTCGACGGCGCGCAGGCCTTCGGGCATCACTTCCTGGCCGATGCCGTCACCGGCGATGACGGCGATCTTGTGGGTCTTGCTCATCTGCTGTGCTCCTGTGGTCTGTTCTGGACGGTGTAAACGGTGTCCATCATAGAACGCTTCGGGCGAGGGATCATCCACGATCTGGTGATTTTATAAAACACGATTCGTGAATGATGGGCAAAACCTCAGCCCATGAAAAAGGCACTGCCCGGACTGCGGCAGTGCCTTGGTGATGCCTTGAGAGCGGTTCAGCCGCCCAGTGCTTCGCCCCACAGGCTCACGCCCATGCTGTGCTCGGCACCCGGTTCGAGTTCCACCAGGTCGTCCATCACATTGGCGGTCTCGATGCAGAGCATGCGCTGCCAGGCGTCGTCGGCGAACTGCGACAGGCGGCGTGCCTTGCTGACCCAGGGGTTCCACACCACGGCCGAGGTCGAGCCGCTGGCATCGATATGGATGCGGCGGTTCCAGCCTTCGTCGCGGATCGCCAGATGCGCCGGCAGGTCTAGGTAGATGCGGTCGGTTTCGCTGCTGACTACCAACGGGCGCTTCTGTTCGCGCTCGGCCCAGCCTTCCAGGGTTTCGATGTAGCGCTGGCCTTCCAGGCCTTCCACGGTGACGTCGTGGATGCTGCTGACGGCGAAGTAGCTGTGCAGTGCCTGGGTGAGGGCGATGTGCTGCTCGCTGCCGTTGCGGGTGGTGAGCTTGAGGTGCAGGCGGTCGTCGAGGAGGATTTCCAGGCGCAGTTCCAGGCCCGGTGGCAGGTGGCGCAGGGCCGGCGAATCGGTGGTGGGAGGGATGGCCAGCACCAGGCGCACGGTGTCGCCTTCGATGGCGTTTTCCATCAGCAGCCAGGGGATGCCGCGTACCAGGCCGTGCGCCGGCAGGCGGCCACCGGCGTGCAGGGCCTGCACCTGCGGTGGGTTGCGCATCAGGTCGCCGAACCAGGGCCAGCAGACGGGGATACCGCCGCGCACCGAGTTGCCGGCTTCGAAGGCGGCTTCCTCGCTCATCCAGATGATCGGTTCCTGGCCGTGGACCTGGTAACGCAGGACCTGGGCGCCCTGTTCGGCGATCAGCACTTCGGCGCGGGCGGTCTGCACGCGCAGGCATTGCAGCTGGTTGACTTCGATACGCTGGATGTGGGGAAGGTCGGGCGGGACCTCCTGCTCCTCGATGATGCTCATGCCGGTGACTCCAAGAATTCGTTGCGATAGCGCAAGACTGCCACAATTCCTGCGTCTGCGGGTGGTTTGGCGCGCCGCGCGAGGCGGGCCGTATCGGCTGGGTCGCTCTGAATGTGGCGCTTGTTCGGGTGGGTCGTGACCGGACTATAATCCACAGATCGTGGATTTCAATGGCTACAGATCGTGAACAATTCTCCCCTGCTGGAAGACCTGCGTCTGTTCTGTGTGGTGGCGCGCCACAGCAACTTCGCCGAATCGGCGCGCGAGGTCGGCGCTTCGCCGGCCTACATCAGCAAGCGCATTGCGCTGCTGGAGCAGGCGCTGGGCGTACGCTTGTTCCATCGCACCACGCGCAGCGTGGTCATGACCGAGGATGGCGGCAATGTCCATGAATGGGCGCGCAGGATTCTGGATGACGTCGAGCAGATGATGGAAACCGTCAGCAGCGCCAAACGGGTGCCACGTGGACTGCTCAAGATCAGTACCAGCTTCGGGCTGGGGCGCAAGGTGGTCTCGCCCCTGCTGTCGCGCTTTGCCAGCGAGCATCCGGAACTGAAGATCCAGCTGGAGCTGGTGGACCGGCAGATCGACCTGGTCAATGAAGGCATCGATCTGGATATCCGCGTGGGGGCGGGGCATGAACCGCATCTGTTTTCCAAGCGCATCCTGCCCAGCCAGCGGGTGCTGTGCGCCAGTCCGGCCTATCTGAAGAAGCAGGGCGCGCCGGCCGACCTAGCGGCGCTGCGCCAGCACCAGTGCCTGGTGATCCGCGAGCGCAACCAGTCCTTCGGCATCTGGCGCATGATGGGGCCCAAGGGGCAGGAGACGGTCAAGGTCTCGGGGGGACTGGCATCCAACCATGGCGAGATCATCCACCAGTGGGCGGTGGACGGTCACGGCATCATCCTGCGGTCGATCTGGGACGTGGCCGATAGCCTCAAGCGCGGGCGGCTGGTGCGGGTGTTGCCGCAGTATTTCCAGGAGGCCGACCTGTGCGCGGTCTATCCCGTGCAGCTGAAGAATTCAGCCAAGGTGCGCGAGTGCGTGCGCTTCCTGCAAAAGCACCTGGATGTCACGGCGCCGGCGATGACGGTGTGATGGTGCGGCGGTCCTGCGATCCGGCGACCCGGCCGGCAGGCCTCGGGCTGACTGCCTGATGTTCAGCGCACATCAAAGCGTTGCCGCACGATGCGCTCCAGGCCTTGCGCCACGTGGGCCACGGCGCGGTCGTCGGCGTGGCGGGGATGATGCAGCAGGCGCAGCGGCGGCGCCTCCAGTGGCAGGGGCGGGCGCAGGCAGGCCAGCACCACCGGATGGGCAGCGGTGGCGGCCGGCACGCAATACATGGGCATTACCGCGATCAACTCCGAGCCCTGCAGCAGGGCCGGCGCCATCAGGAAGTTGGGGATCACCATGCCGATGCGGCGGCGCAGGCCCTGGGTGGCGAGCTGTTCGTCGATGCGGCGATTGAGCGTGTCATGGCAGGCGATCTGCAGATGGGGATACTCCAGCCAGCGCGCCATGGTCAGCTGTTGCGCCGCCGGGTGGTCGCGCCGCATCACCACCACGCAGCGTTCCTGCAGTACTTCGCGGCCGCGCAGGGTGTTGGTCGGCGTGGCCGCGCCCAGGACCAGGTCGGTCTCGCCGCGCTCCAGGCGGGCGGCGGCATCGGCGTCGCCTTGCCAGGTCTGGAATTCCAGATCCAGCAGGGGCGCTCTGGCGCTCACTTCCTGATACAGCGGCTGTGCCACCACCTGGGCGGGATAGTCGGGCATGAGGATGCGCACCCGGCGCGCCAGCGTAGCCAGGTCCTGCTCGTGCGCCGGGGACGCGGCGCCATCGCCGCCCAGTGCCAGGCGCAGCGGCTCGCGCAGGGTTTGCGCGAGGCTGCTCAGGCGCATCTGCTGGCCGCCATCTTCCAGCAGGGGATCGCGCAGCAACTGACGGCAGCGTTCCAGCGCATTGGCGGCAGCCGGCAAGGGCAAGCCCACGCGGGCGGCGGCGCGTGCCAGGTGGACTTCATCGAGGATGGCGTCGAGCAGGCGCAGCAGACGTTGATCCATGGTGGCCAGCGCCAGCAGGGCAGGTGAAGAGGTGAGAGCAGCGGAATTCATGACGCGATCGGGCCAAAAGAGAATGGCCCGCCGCCAGGACGGCAACGGGCCAGGGGCGGGAGTGTAGCCTGATCGCTGCAGGGCTACAAGCGTCTGCGGAGCGCGCTCAGCCGAAGGCTTCCTTGATGGTCTGTATCTTGCCCATGTCGCTGGCGTCGTAGCCGGCCAGGTTGTTGACCACCTTGCGGAAACCATCCGATTGCAGGATGTCGATCACGGCGCGGATCAGCGGGTCTTGCAGGGAGGCCGCGGGCAGGGCGAAGAAGTAGCGTTCGCGTACCAGCGGGATGAAGCCCAGGCCGAAGCGGTGGGCCGCTGTCTGCACGCCGAAGCCGACATCGGCCATGCCGCTGGCGATGAAGGCGGCTACCGCCGAGTGGGTGAACTCGGTATTTTCGAAGCCGTTGATCTTCTTGTGGGCGATGCCGGCGCCAGCCAGCATCAGCTCCAGCAGCATGCGCGTGCCGGAGCCGGCTTCGCGGTTGACGAAGCGCAGGTCGCTGCGAACGAGGTCCGGCAGTCCGCGCAGGCCCTTGGGGTTGTCCGGTTCGACGAACAGGCCCTGGTTGCGGATGGCCAGGTGGATTAGGCAATCGCTGCGCTTGTTGAGCCACTTGGCATAGGTGGCGATGGCCGGTTTCTCGAATTCGCCCAGCGGAACGTGAAAACCGGCCAGGTCGCACTCCTGGCGCGACAGCGCGGCCACGGCATCGGTGCTGTGGCGGTAGCGTACTTCCACCGGCAGGCGAGCCTCGTTGATCTTGCCCAGCAGCGCTGCGACCGCAAAGCCGTGGCTGGCATTGAGCCGCACCTTCTCGGACTGGCCTTCGACCGTCTTGCCCAGTTCCACTTCCAGCTCCGAGGCCAGGCTGTCCAGGGTCGGCGACAGGCGCGCCGTCACCAGCCGGTCGGCCCATAACAGCTTGCTGGCGAAATCGGTGAGTGTGGTGCCACGGCCACGGCCGCTTTCTATCAGTGCGTTGCCAAACATCCTTTCCGCATCGCGCAATAGTCCCCAGGCGTGCCGGTAGGAATAGCGCGTCAATTGCGCGGCACGCGCAATGGAGCCGCTTTGCTGGATCGCCGTGAGCAGTTGCAGCAGGTTGGCCGTGTCCAGAGCCACCTCATTGTCATAGGCGATTTCCCAGTGCGGTTTGATGTGGACTTTGAACATTTAGGCAAAATAAAGCATATTGAAACGACAGTTTATCGGTGATAATTTCGCGTCACTCCGCATAAATGATAAAAAATATATGCGGCGTTGTACATATATAAATAAATTAAAAGAGAAGGATAGCGCCGCAAAGATGGGTCGGTTTCACGATCCGGCCCTACCGGCTTTGCGATGCAGTCCTTCCTTCGATTTACCCACCACACACACTCAAAAATATTCGGAGGAATAATGGCTTTCGATTTCCTGAACAAGGAACATACAGTCGCCAAGCCTGGCTTCAATCGCTGGCTGGTACCGCCAGCAGCACTCGCAATCCACCTTTGCATCGGCATGGCCTACGGTTTTTCCGTGTTCTGGCTGCCGCTGTCCAAGGCCCTGGGCGTGACCGCGCCCATCGCCTGCGGCGCCGATGTCGGCTTCTTCGCCCAGGTCTTCTCGTCCTCCTGTGACTGGAAGATCTCCATGCTGGGCTGGATGTACACCATGTTCTTCGTCCTGCTGGGCATCTCCGCCGCGCTGTGGGGTGGCTGGCTGGAACACGCCGGTCCCCGCAAGGCCGGCGTGGTCGCTGCCATCTGCTGGTGCGGCGGCCTGCTGATCTCGGCCCTGGGCGTGAAGACGCACCAGATCTGGCTGATGTGGCTGGGCTCGGGCGTGATCGGCGGCGTTGGTCTGGGCCTGGGCTATATCTCGCCCGTGTCCACGCTGATCAAGTGGTTCCCTGACCGTCGCGGCATGGCCACCGGCATGGCCATCATGGGCTTCGGTGGTGGTGCGCTGGTCGGCACCCCGCTGGCCGATGCCCTGATGAAGAAGTTCGCCACCCCCACTTCCGTGGGCGTGTGGGAAACCTTCGTGGTCATGGCCGTGATCTACTTCGTCTTCATGATGGCTGGCGCCTTCGGCTACCGCGTGCCGCCTTCGGGCTGGAAGCCGGCCGGCTGGACCCCGCCGGTGGCCAAGTCCTCGGCCACGATGATCACCCAGAACCACGTGCACGTCTCCAAGGTCTGGGGCATTCCCCAGTTCTGGCTGGTGTGGCTGGTGCTCTGCCTGAACGTGTCGGCCGGTATCGGCGTCATCGGCATCGCCTCGCCGATGCTGCAGGAAGTGTTCGGCGGCAAGCTGCTGGGCGTGGACATCGGCTTCAATGACCTGTCGGTCGATCAGAAGACCGCCATCGCGGCGCTGGCCGCCGGCTTCACCGGTCTGATCTCGCTGTTCAACATCGGTGGTCGTTTCGCCTGGGCTTCGTGCTCGGACTTCTTCGGCCGCAAGATGACCTACGCCATCTTCTTCGTGCTGGGCTTCGTGCTGTACGTGAGCCTGCCGTGGTCGGCCAAGGCCGGCAACATCCCGCTGTTCGTGGGTGCGGTCTGCATCATCCTGTCGATGTACGGCGGCGGTTTCGCGACCGTGCCGGCTTACCTGGCCGACCTGTTCGGCACCCAGATGGTGGGCGCCATCCACGGCCGTCTGCTGACCGCGTGGGCGACCGCCGGCATCCTGGGCCCGGTGGTGGTGAACTACATGCGTGAATACCAGCTCTCCCTGGGCATGCCCAAGAGCCAGGTCTACAACACCACCATGTACATCCTGGCCGGCATGCTGGTGCTGGGTCTGATCTGCAACCTGCTGATCCGCCCGGTCGCTGCCAAGCACTTCATGACCCCGGAAGAACTGGCCCGCGAAAAGCAGCTGGCCCACGAAAAGTCGGCTGCCGATGCAGCTGCCACCGCTGGTTCCGGCGACATGTCGCAGATCGGTTCCGGCGGCAACCCGGTGGTGATCGGTCTGGCCTGGGCGGCCGTCGGCATTCCGCTGGTCTGGGGTATCACCCTGGTGTTGCAGAAGTCGGCCGTGCTGTTCCGCTGATCGCGTAGTCCCTGTTTCAAACTCGACTGCAGGCCGGCTCCACCCGGCCTGCACGAGAGACCCCAGCGGCGAAAGCCGCTGACACAAGCTGCCCTGCAACGTGAGCAGCGGCAGCTTGTGTCAGCGACTATCAAAAAATCAGGAGCGCAGTCCGTCCACCCGGTAGAGGGCAGGCCCGCATCCTCAGTGTTCACACCAACCCCGAAGGCAGGGCGAACATGCAACAACGGAGACCAGCTGTTCCACCAAGCACGATCGTGCGCGCCCATCCCCGGGCCTGCGCTGCGCTGCTGCATGCCGCTTCCCTTCGCCTGATCTGTTTCCAGCAGGCCGCCCCTCCGTAGGCGCGGTCCCACCCCTTTCATTCGTCATTTGCGCGGTCCATAGAAGATCCTCCGGGAGAAGGACGAGGTCCGCATCAAGGCAACACAGGAGGCAACAATGAAGCAGCAACAAGTTTTCGACGTGGCGGCGGTGCGCAGCATCATCGCCGATCGCAAGGACATGGCCGGTGCCATGCTCCCCATCCTGCACGGCATCCAGGAAAAGGTGGGGTACATCCCTGCCGATGCGGTGCCCATGATCGCCGGCGAGCTCAATGTCTCGCGCGCCGAAGTACACGGGGTGATCTCGTTCTATCACTTCTTCCGCCAGGAGCCGGCCGGCCAGCACGTGGTGCAGGTCTGCCGTGCCGAGGCCTGCCAGGCACGCGGCAGCGAGGCCCTGGCCGAACATGCGCAGAACGTGCTGGGCTGCGGCTTCCATGAGACCAGCGCCGACGGCAAGTTCACCCTGGAACCGGTGTATTGCCTGGGCCAGTGCGCCATCGGCCCCAACCTGACCATCAATGACGAGCTGCACGCCCGCGTCGATGCCGACAAGTTCAAGCGCCTGATCCAGGCCAAGCGGGAGGCATGATGAGCGCCAACGATATCGTCACCATCTACGTTCCCCGCGACTCCACCGCGCTGGCCCTGGGCGCCAATGAGGTGGCCACTGCCATCGCCGCCGAGGCCGACAGGCGCGGCCAGTCCATCAAGCTGGTGCGCAATGGCTCGCGCGGCATGTTCTGGCTGGAGCCGCTGGTAGAGGTGGCCACCGCCGCCGGCCGCGTGGCCTATGGACCGGTCGCGCCGGAGGATGTGGCGGGCCTGTTCGATGCCGGCCTGCTGGCGGGCGGCACTCATGCGCTGCATCTCGGTCTGACCGAGGACATCCCCTTCCTGAAGAACCAGGAGCGCCTGACCTTCGCCCGCGTCGGCATCATCGATCCGCTCTCCCTGGACGATTACCTGGCCCATGAAGGTTATGTCGGCCTCAAGAATGCGCTGACCAAGACCCCCGAGGCCATCGTCGAGGAAATGATCGCCTCCGGCCTGCGCGGCCGCGGTGGTGCGGCTTTCCCCACCGGCATCAAGTGGCAGACCGTGCTGCGCGCACCTGCCGCGCAGAAGTACGTGGTCTGCAATGCCGACGAGGGCGATTCCGGCACCTTCTCGGATCGCATGATCATGGAAGACGACCCCTTCACCCTGATCGAGGGCATGACCATCGCCGCCCTGGCCGTGGGCGCGAGCGAGGGCTATGTCTATGTGCGCTCCGAATATCCGCATTCGATTGCCACGCTGAACGAGGCCATCGCCATCGCCACGGCGCGTGGTTATCTGGGCGAGAACATCCTGGGCTCGGGCAAGTCCTTCCACCTGGAAGTGCGCAAGGGAGCGGGCGCCTACATCTGCGGCGAAGAGACCGCCATGCTCGAAAGCCTGGAAGGCAAGCGAGGCGTGGTGCGCGCCAAGCCGCCGCTGCCGGCCATCGAAGGCTTGTTCGGCAAGCCGACGGTGATCAACAACCTGATTTCGCTGGCCTCGGTGCCGGTGATCCTGGCGCGTGGCGCGGACTTCTACAAGAACTTTGGCGTGGGTCGTTCGCATGGCACTTTGCCATTCCAGCTGGCCGGCAACATCCGCCAGGGCGGACTGGTGGAAAAGGCCTTCGGTCTCACCCTGCGCCAGTTGCTCGAAGACTTCGGTGGCGGCAGCGCCAGCGGTCGGGCTATCCGCGCAGTGCAGATGGGCGGCCCGCTGGGCGCCTACCTGCCGCAGTCGCAGTTCGATACCCCGCTCGACTATGAAGCCTTTGCCGCCATCGGCGCCATGATCGGTCACGGCGGCCTGGTGGCCTTCGACGATACGGTCGACATGGCCCGCCAGGCCCGTTACGCCATGCAGTTCTGTGCCGTGGAGTCCTGCGGCAAGTGCACGCCTTGCCGCATCGGCTCGACCCGGGGCGTGGAGGTGATCGACAAGATCATCGCCAACGATGAGCGGCCACAACAGATCCATCTGTTGAAGAGCCTGTGCGACACCATGGTCAATGGCTCGCTGTGTGCCATGGGCGGCATGACGCCGTTCCCGGTGCTGTCGGCGCTGAACCATTTCCCGGAAGACTTCGGCGCGCCCAGCGAACAGGCAGCCTGATCCCATCACCGAATGCAGAGGAGTTGCAACATGAACCAGCTCAATGAAACGGATTACGGCACGCCGGCGCGTGTCTCGGAAAACATGGTCACGCTGGAGATCGACGGCGTGGCCGTGACGGTCCCGGCCGGCACCTCGGTGATGCGCGCTTCGGTGGAGGCCGGCATCAACGTACCCAAGCTGTGTGCCACCGACAGCCTGGAACCCTTCGGTTCCTGCCGCCTGTGCCTGGTGGAAATCGAAAAGGATGGCCGCAAGATGAAGGGCTATCCGGCCTCCTGCACCACGCCCTGCGAACCAGGCATGAAGGTACAGACCCAGACCCCCAAGCTGGCCGAGATCCGCCGTGGCGTGATGGAGCTCTATATCTCCGACCACCCGCTTGATTGCCTGACCTGTCCCACCAACGGCAACTGCGAACTGCAGGACATGGCCGGCGTGGTCGGCCTGCGCGAAGTGCGCTACGGCTACGAGGGTGAGAACCATCTCAAGCTGAAGAAGGATGAATCCAATCCCTACTTCACCTATGACGCCTCCAAGTGCATCGTCTGCAACCGTTGCGTACGGGCCTGCGAAGAAACCCAGGGTACCTTTGCCCTGACCATCAACGGTCGCGGCTTCGAATCGCGCGTCTCGGCCGGGCAGATGGAAAGCTTCATGGAATCCGAATGCGTCTCCTGCGGCGCCTGCGTGGAAGCCTGCCCGACCGCGACCCTGACCGAGAAGACCGTCATCATGCTGGGCCAAGCCGAGCACAGCGCCGTCACCACCTGCGCCTATTGCGGCGTGGGTTGCTCCTTCAAGGCCGAGATGAAGGGCAACGAAGTGGTGCGCATGGTGCCGTACAAGGACGGTAAGGCCAACCAGGGCCACTCCTGCGTCAAGGGCCGCTTCGCCTGGGGCTATGCGACCCACAAGGACCGCATCCTCAACCCCATGATCCGCAAGAGCATCAACGATCCCTGGCGTGAAGTCTCGTGGGAAGAGGCGCTGTCCTATGCGGCCAGCGAATTCCGCCGCATCCAGGCCAAGCATGGCAAGGATTCCATCGGCGGCATCACTTCCTCGCGCTGCACCAACGAAGAAACCTACCTGGTCCAGAAGCTGGTGCGCGCCGCCTTCGGCAACAACAACGTCGACACCTGCGCCCGCGTGTGCCACTCGCCCACCGGCTATGGCTTGAAGCAGACCCTGGGAGAATCGGCCGGCACCCAGACCTTCGAATCGGTGATGAAGTCCGATGTCATCCTCATCATGGGCGCCAACCCGGCCTCCGGCCACCCGGTGTTTGCCTCGCAGATCAAGCGTCGCGTGCGCCAGGGCGCCAAGCTGATCGTGATCGACCCGCGTACCACCGAGATGGTCAAGTCGCCGCACGTGCAGGCCGACTACCACTTGAAGCTGCGGCCCGGCACCAACACCGCCATCATCACCGCGCTGGCCCACGTGATCCTGTCCGAGGGCCTGCAGGACGAGACCTACATCCAGGAACGCTGCGACCTCCAGTCTTACAAGGACTGGAAGGAGTTCGTGCTGCGCGAGGACAATTCCCCCGAAGCCATGGCCGCCATCACCGGCGTGCCGGCCGAGACCCTGCGTGGCGCGGCCCGGCTGTACGCCACCGGCGGCAATGCGGCGATCTACTACGGCCTGGGCGTGACCGAGCATGCACAGGGTTCGACCACGGTCATGGGCATCGCCAACCTGGCCATGTGTACCGGCAACGTCGGCCGCGAAGGCGTGGGCGTGAACCCGCTGCGTGGCCAGAACAATGTCCAGGGTTCCTGCGACATGGGCTCCTTCCCGCATGAGCTGCCGGGCTATCGGCATATCTCGGACTCCACCGTGCGCAGCCAGTTCGAACAGGCCTGGGGCGTGACGCTGAACCCGGAACCGGGCCTGCGCATTCCCAACATGTTCGATGCGGCGCTGGATGGCAGCTTCAAGGGCCTGTACTGCGAAGGCGAGGACATCGTCCAGTCCGACCCCAACACCCAGCACGTGGCCGCGGCCCTGCAGGCGATGGAATGCATCGTGGTGCAGGACCTGTTCCTGAACGAAACGGCCAAGTACGCGCACGTGTTCCTGCCCGGTTCCTCCTTCCTGGAAAAGGATGGCACCTTCACCAACGCCGAACGCCGCATCTCGCGCGTGCGCAAGGTGATGCCGGCCAAGGCCGGCAAGTCCGACTGGGAAGTCACGGTGGCCCTGGCCGAAGCGCTGGGTTACCCGATGCCGTACAATCACCCCTCTGAAATCATGGACGAGATCGCCGCCCTGACCCCCAGCTTCCATGGCGTGAGCTACGACAAGCTGGAAAAACTGGGCAGCATCCAGTGGCCCTGCAACGAAGCGGCACCGGAAGGCACGCCCATCATGCACGTCGGCAGCTTCATCCGTGGCAAGGGCAAGTTCATCAACACGCAATACTTCGCCACCGACGAGAAGGTGACCCAGCGTTATCCGCTGATCCTGACCACCGGCCGTATCCTGTCGCAGTACAACGTCGGCGCGCAGACGCGCCGCACCGAGAACTCGCAATGGCATAGCGAAGACCGGCTGGAAATCCATCCGCACGATGCCGAGGATCGCGGCATCCGCGAGGGCGACTGGGTCGGCGTGGAGTCGCGGGCCGGCCAGACGGTGTTGCGCGCCACGGTGACCGAGAACGTGCAGCCGGGTGTGGTCTATACCACCTTCCACTTCCCGGAGTCCGGCGCCAATGTGATCACCACCGACAACTCCGACTGGGCCACCAACTGCCCCGAGTACAAGGTGACGGCGGTGCAGGTCTTGCCGGTATCGCAGCCATCGGAGTGGCAGCAGCACTACGAGCGCTTCAACCGCGAGCAGCTGGATTTGCTCAAGGGAGACAGGCAGGCTGCCCCGCAGGCCGAACCACTGGTGACCAAGTAAGCAGCGCAGCGATGGCGGGCTCGCGCTGCCATGATGGTTTCAGATGTGCAGACGAGCCTAGGGCCTGTTCACACTCAATCTGCGAGATGCGTTGCGCCCAGAAGTCGTGGTGGCAAGGCGTGCGGCAAGGCTGGTGGTGGTGCCACCAGCCTTGCCGTGCAACGCCGCCAGCGCGCCTTCTGGGCGCAACCCTCCGGGAGAGGCCGGCAAGCGTCGCCTGCCGTTGTTGCAGCTCCTTGCCGTAGCACCACTACGGCGCGTCGCTGCGCCTAGGCAGTCAACGCTTGACGACCTCTCGCACTCACAGATTGAGTGTGAACAGGCCCTAATCCAAACCGCGCAGGACAGCATGAACACACGCAACAGCAGCAACCCCAGTAGCCCCAGTATCGATGAAACCACCGGCGAGTACGCCACCTTTGCCCGCGTCCAGGTGGATCGCTGGCGGGATGGGCAGCGCGAGACGGTGGAGGACGTGGTGGCCGAAGAGGTCCCCATCGCGCTGGAGTACAACGGCATTTCGCACGCGGTGATGATGGCCACGCCCGCTGACCTCGAAGATTTCGCATTGGGTTTTTCGCTCACCGAAGGCATCCTTGCCAGCCCGGGCGAATTGTACGAATGCGACATCGTCCCCGGTTGTGAAGGCGTGCAGGTACAGATGCGCATCGCCACGGAGCGCTTCGTGGCGTTGAAGGAAAAGCGTCGCAACCTGACCGGCCGTACCGGTTGCGGTCTGTGCGGCGCCGAGACGCTGGAGCAGGCGGTGCGCCATCCGCAGGCGGTACAGGGTGGCGCCGGCTTTACGGTGGCGCAGGTGCATGCCGCCTTCGAGCAGATGCAGGTCGGCCAGCAACTGCAGCAAGCCACCGGTGCCACCCATGCGGCGGCGTGGATGGATGCAGCGGGTCGTATCGTGCTGGTGCGGGAGGATGTCGGTCGCCACAATGCGCTGGACAAGTTGATCGGCGCGCTGGCCGAAGAGAAGACGGATTTCTCGCAGGGTGCGGCCATCATCACCAGCCGCGCCAGCTACGAGATGGTGCAGAAGGCGGCCACGGTCGGCATCGGCTTCATCGCCGCCGTCTCGGCCCCGACCGCCCTGGCCATCCGCCTGGCCGAGGAAACCGATGTCACGCTGCTGGGCTTTGTGCGCAAGCAGGGCCACGTGGTGTATGCGCGCCCGCATCGTCTGCGTTGAACCATCCGCGCCGGGCCGCTTGCCCGCGTGAACCGATTGAACAATATTGCAGGAGGAGACTCATGAATACCGAACACCTGGTCAAGATGGCCAACCAGATTGGCAGCTTCTTTTCCACCATGCCGGACCGCGACCAGGCCATGGCCGACCTCGCCACCCATCTCAAGCGCTTCTGGGAACCGCGCATGCGCAAGGCTTTCCTGGAACATATCGACAAGACGCAGGGAGAGGGCGTGAATGCCATCGTGCTGGAGGCGGTGAATCGGCATCTGCAGCAGTTGGCTGCCTGATTCCCGTTGATGCCATGGTGCCGATGTCTGCATGGCATCGGTGCCAGTGCTCCGATAAGCGCCGTCCGCCCCTGCGTCGGACGGCGTTTTCATTTCCCGTTCACGCCGCCAGCGCTGCTTCCGCCACCTCCGCTGCAATCCGGTGGAACCTGCGCCCGAAATAGGCCAGGCCATCTTCTGCGGTCGAGGCCAGGCGGATGTGTCGCACCTCCACGAACAGCACGCTGTGGGTACCGGCCTGCTGCTGCAACACGATATCCCCCTCCAGCACCGCCAGGGCATCGGGCAGGACCGGCTGGCCGTAGTCGCCGGTGATCCACTGCACCTGGCGCATCCGTTCTTCGGGCGCCACGCCGGTCATGCCGGCGATCATGCGCGCCAGTTCTTCCTGGTGCGCGGTCAGGATGTTGATGCACAGGCGACCGTTGCCCACCAGGGTCGCGTGCGCGGCACTCTTGACGTTGATGCACACCAGCACGGTCGCCGGATCGTCCGAGACCGAGCTGACCGCGCTCACGGTCATCGCCGCGCGTCCGGCGGGGCCGTCGGTGGTGATGATGTTGACGGCCGCCGACAGGCGCGCCATGGCATCGCGAAAGTCTTTCTTCATGGTATGTCCATCCAAAAAAGAGATGACATCCGGCACAAGGCTTCGTTATCCTTTGCGCAATCTGCGGCAAGGGTCGGGCGGATGTCGATCAGCAGGTGAGAGGGAGAACGCATCGCTTGGCAAAGCCTGCGTCCTGGGATGAACAATAGACCCTGAGCAAATCAAGGGTCAAATGATTGTCTGGAATGTCGCGCATGAAGCAAATGAATATCGGGGCGGTGGACCTGAACCTGCTCAAGACCTTCATCGTCATCTGGGAGTTGCGCAGCCTCACCGCCGCCGCCGAGCGCCTGCACCTGACGCAACCGGCAGTGAGCCATGCGCTGCGCCGCCTGCGCGAGATGTTCGACGATCCCTTGTTCGTGCGCAGCACCACTTCCATGGTGCCCACCGAGACGGCCATCCGCCTGCACGAGCCGATTGCCCGCGCCCTGGGCATCATCCACGAAGCCCTGCATACCCATTCCAGTTTTGATCCGGCCACAGCCACGCGCAGCTTTCATCTGGTGATGTCGGACATGTCCTGTAGCCACGTGCTGCCGCTGCTCATGGAAGAGCTGGCCCATGCGGCACCGCATGTCTCCATCGAGGTGCAGCAGATGGCCATGGAAAACCTGGGCGCGGCCATGCGCAATGGCGACATCGACCTGGCCTTCGGCTACCTGCCGGGCTTGCCGGAGGATTGCCAGAGCCAGCTGGTGCTCAATGACGACTACATCTGCATGCTGCGCAAGGAGCATCCGATGGTGGGGCAGGCCCTGACCATGGAAAACCTGCTGCAGCTGCGCTACGTCTACACCAACACCAATACCACCGGCCACCAGCTGGCCGAGGATGTGTTGCGCAATGCCGGTGTGAAGCGCGACTTCGCGCTGCGCATGCCGCATTTCACGGTGGCACCGGAGATCGTGCGCCATACCGACCTGGCACTGTTCCTGCCACGCAGCATCGCCGAGCGCCACAATCTGGACGGCGCCTTCGTGCTGCTGGACCTGCCGCTGGAGATGCCGCGCATTCCGGTGAGTCTCTATACCCACACCCGTTTCTCGGCCGACTCGGGTATCCAGTGGCTGCGCAGCCTGTTGATCGAAATGTTCGGGCGCGAAGAGATCGCGCCGTGATGCTTCGCTGAGCCCTGCCCATGGCTGCGGATGACTGTCGCAAATACATGGCATCAGCGGCGCGGATTTGACCATGCAGCCTGCCTGCAACGACACTGCAGGCTGTTCATTTTTCTGCCCCTGCCAGCCCGTGCGCGCCATTGCCTATCACCGTTACGGACCGCCGTCCGTGCTCGAACCGAGCGATCTCGATGAACTTCCCCTGGCGCCTGACCAGGTGCAGGTGGCCATGCATGCGGCCGGCGTGGCGCCGGTCGATACCAAGCTGCGTGCCGGCCTGCTGCAGCATCTGCTGCCGCTGAGTCTGCCCAAGGTTCCCGGTCGGGATGGGGCCGGGGTGATCACGGCCATCGGTGCCGATGTGCAGGGCTTGCAGGTGGGTGACGAGGTCTGCGTCATGCCCGGCATGCTGGGGCGTGGCACCACCCTGGAGTGTGCCGTGCTGCCGCAGCAGCAGGTGGTGCGCAAGCCGGCTAGCCTGTCGATGCAGGAAGGTGCGGCCTTGCTGCAGCCGGGGGCGAGTGCCTGGATTCCGCTGCTGCGCACGGCACGCATCCAGCCCGGCATGCGGGTGCTGATCCACGCCGGTTCCGGCGCGGTGGGTAGCTTGATGGTGCAGTTGGCGGCCCATCTGGGCGCCGATGTGACGGCGACCTGTCGCAGCAGCAATGTCGATTACGTGGCGGGCCTGGGTGCCAGGCAGGTGATCGCCTATGACCGTGACGACTTTTCTGCCGTGCGTGAACAGGATGTGGTGATCGATCTGGTCGGCGGCGCCACCCATGATCGGTCCTACCCGCTGCTGCGGCGTGGCGGTCATCTGGTGTGGCTGGTGGCGGCACCCATCCGCGACAGAGGCAGCGAGTTCGGCGTGACCGTCACCCGCTCCCTGATCGAGGAAGACCAGCAGGTCCTGCAGCAGGTGGTGGACCTGGCCGCGCAAGGCGTATGGCGTCCGGCCATCAGTGCGGTCCTGCCCATGGCGGAGATCGCCCGGGCGCACCAGATGCTGGAAGAGGGCGCGGTGACGCGCGGGCGGCTGGTGCTGGAGATCAACTGACCCTGCTCGGGCTTCTCCCTGGGCCGGTCGGCAGCATCGCCGCAATGCAGGCACAATGGCGCGGTCCGGCGGTTGACGTTCCCGTTCCCCGCCGTTGATCCATCCCCCCTTCAGGAGAGACTCATGTCGATCGCACTCACCGGCGATGTTCCCTATTACGCCGTCATCTTCACTTCCTTGCGTACACCGGGCGACCATGGCTATGGCCGCATGGCCGAGACCATGGTCGAGGCGGCATCGCGCCAGCCGGGCTTCCTGGGTGTGGAGTCGGCGCGGGAAGAGGTCGGCATCACGGTCTCCTACTGGCAGAGCCTGGAGGCTATCGCCGCCTGGAAACGCGATCTCGATCACCTGATGGCCCAGCGCCTGGGACGGGAGCAGTGGTACCAGGCCTATCGCACCCGCATCTGCAAGGTCGAGCGCGACTACGGTTTTGTGCGGGATTAAGCTGATCAGCAATGCTGCTGCAGGAATTCCATCACCGCCTGCGCAAAGCGGGCGGGAATCTGGTCCGGCATCGGGACCATGCCTTCTTCCAGCGTCTGCAGGCGGCTGCCATGGATGGCAGCGGCGATGTGGTCAGCATAGGGCGCGGCATGCGGATCGCGACCGGCGCGCAGCACCAGCGTGGGTGCGCGCACCTGGCCGATGCGCTCTTCCATGCGGTAGTTGCGCACCACGATGTGACCGTGCGAGGCCATGGCGCCGGCCTTGATGGCGTCGCCGATGAAACGCGTGAGCAGCTCGGTATCGCCCTCGCGATAGAAGGGCTGTCGGCGCTGCCACAGTTCTTGCAGGTGGCTGCCGTCGGCGCGGACTTCCACGTCGTCGATGGTGCGCTTGCCCGCATGCGTGGTGCGGCGCGCTGCATCGTTGAAAGGGCAGGAGGACAGCACCAGCGCCGCCACCCGCTGCGGCGCCGCGACCGCCATTTCCATGGCGGTGACGGCGCCGGTGTGGTGGCCCACGACGGCGGCCTTCTGCAATCCCATTCCATCCATCACTTCCAGCGCCAGTTGCGCCCAGCGTTCAATGCTGTGCTGTTCCAGCGGCAGCTTGCAGGAGTCGCCGAAGCCGATGGTATCGATGGCGATGGCATGAAAGCCTTGCCCCAGCAGCGGCAGCACCTCCCTGAATTCATCCCAGGAACGCGGAGTCTGGTGCAGCAACAGCACCGGAAAGCCGGCCCCCGCGCTGGCAACGTGAAGCGGGCCGGCGCTGGTGTCGATGAACTGGCGGCGAATGGGAGAGGTGGTGGACTGCATCAGGCGCGTCTTTCAGGAAATGAACTAAACGATATAAAAGATTATTCCTTCATCAGCACCGAATAGCTTGGCACGTTGTTGGCCCAGCCGGTGGTCAGCGGCGCCACGAACACATTCTCGGTACGGGTGCGGGCGATCTTCCAGACGCCATCGACCTTCTTGAACAGGTTGTTGAGCCGGCTGGAGCGCAGCAGCGAGGAACCGTCGCCGAAAATCCAGGGCTGGCAATGAACCCACTGGCCATCGGCATGGGTGCATTCGGCGTTGACGTGGATCTGTTCCGAGGTGAGGTAATGCACGTTCAAGAGCAGTTCGGGGTCTTTCTTCTGGCCCCAGAAGGCCTGGAAGTGCTTGCGGATGGCGTCCTTGCCGACGGCCTGGCCGAACTGGCCTTCGTAGTAGGCGCCCACGCCTTCCCAGATGGCATCTTCGGCGTAGAGTTCGAGGATCTTCTCGATGCGCTCGGCGTCGTCGGCCACCGGTTCGGGGCAGGGGGTGTCGCACAGGAACATGTAGCGTGCCTGGATGCGACGGATGTCGGCTTCGGCTTCGAGCACGTCGAGACGGCGTTTGAGTTGCAGGATTTCCTGGCTGATATCGGTCATGGTGGGAGGTCTCTGGTTGTTATTGAAAAGCCACCGTACACGCATACACGTACGGTGGTTGCCGACGATGAGCGCAGCGCTGCATCGTCGGCGGAACTGGCAGGCGGCTTGCGCCTTACAGGTAGCGCGCCAGCAGCTTGCGGGTGGCCACGCGCAGGACGCGGTCGAACAGGTAGCCCAGCAGGCCCAGGGCGATGATGCCCACGAACACCCATTCGGTACGGCTGAAGTTGCGTGCTGTCCAGATCAGCGCGCCCAGGCCTTCGCGGGCCGAGACGATTTCCGCCGAGACCACGGTCAGGAAGGAATTGCCCATGGCGATGCGGGCGCCGGTGACCATGAAGGGTACGGTCGAGGGCAGGATCACGGTGGTCAGGATCTTCCACTGTCCGGCACCGAGCGAGGCCGCGGCGCGCAGGCGCAGCGGGTTCACCGCCTGGACCCCGGCAATCGTGTTCAGAGTGACGATGAAGACGGTGGTGTAGAAGATCAGTGCGATTTTCGACAACTCGCCCGGGCCAAGCCAGATCACGGCCAGGGTGACGAAGGCGATCGGCGGGATGAAACGGAAGAACTCGATATAGGGATCGAGCAACTGGCGTACCGTTTCGAAGCGTCCCATGAAGATGCCCAGCGGCACCCCGATCACCACGCCTGCGCCCCAGCCGGCCAGGATGCGGCCGGACGAAGCCAGCACCGACTGTTGCAGGGTGCCGTCGCTGATCAGTTCCAGCGCGGCGGCCCAGGTCATCGAGACCGAGGGCAGGAACAGTGGCGAAGTGGTCATCGAGACCAGTTGCCACAGGACCAGACCACCGACGATGGCGATCACCGAAATCAGGAAAGGACGGGCTGCTTTCATACGACGCCCCAGGTTGGATGGCATGGCCGACTCTTGTGCCGTCGGGGTGGCTGTCTGCGAGAGCTGCGTCATTTCACTAATTCCTCTTCGATCAATCCCTGGGCGCGCAGTACGCGGTTCACTTCGGCGCCGATATCGTCGCGGATGCGGGCGTACAGTGCCATGCAGGCCGGGTCGGCCGGATCGCGCGGATGCGGCAGGTCGATGGTTTCGATGGTCTTGATATGGGCGCGGGGACCGGCGGTCATGGTCACCACACGGTCGGCCAGGAGGATGGCTTCCCAGATGTCGTGGGTGACGAAGACGATGGTGCAACCGGTACTCTTCCAGATGCGGTCCAGTTCGCTTTGCAGCACTTCGCGGGTCTGCGCATCGAGGGCGCCGAAGGGTTCATCCATCAGCACCACCGAAGGCTCGTTGACCAGTACCCGGGCGATCTGGGCACGCTGGCGCATGCCCCCCGACAGTTCGGCGGGAAACTTGTCGATGGCATGCTTCAGGCCCACCAGCGAGACATAGCGCTCGGCAGCCGACCGTCGTTCCGCCGCCGGCACGCCGCGCAGCTTGAGGCCGTATTCAACGTTCTCACGCACGCTCAGCCAGGGAAACAGTGCCTCCGAGGACTGGAACACCACGCCGCGATCCAGCCCCGGTCCCTTGACGCGTTTGCCGTCGATACTGATCTCGCCGGCCACGTCCTGGAAGCCGGCAATCGCATTGAGCAGGGTGGACTTGCCGCAGCCCGACGGACCCAGCAGACAGACGAATTCACCGGCGCGGATATCGAGGTCGATGCCGGCCATGATTTCATTGTTGCCGATGGTCAGGCCCACCCGCTTGATGGAAACAGAGGATCCATGTGCCATGACTTACCCCTTGTAGAAGCCGCGCTGCAGTACCTTGCTCATGTCCACCGGCGCCTTGATGGCCTGCTTGGAGAGCAGGAAGTCGCCGATGGCGTTGGCGGTCTTGAGATCGGTATCGGTGAAATCGCGCACCACCGGTTCCATGTCCTTGAGCGAGTTCAGTGTCTGCGGCACCGGGATGCGGGTGACGGCCTGTACCGATTGCGCCGCGCGTGGCGGGTCCTTGCGGGTGATCTCGGCCGCTTCGGCCAGGGCCTTGAGGATATTGCCGGCCACTTCCTTGTTGGCGGCCAGCCAGCCGGCGGTGGCCGAGAGCCACAGCGTGCTGGTATAGCCGACGTCGCCACAGGTCATGAGCACATGGCCGCCCTGTTGTACGCCCAGCGTAGGCCACGGCTCCCAGACGAAGTAGGCGTCGATGTCGCCGCGCGCCAGCAGGGCCGGCAGCTCCGGCGGGCCGGAGCGCACCATCTCGATCTTGCTGGCGTCGAGCTTGAGTTGCTTGATGGTCAGGCCGGTGACGTATTCCGAGACCGAGCCGGCGACGATGCCGAACTTCCTGATCTTGTCGGCCGAGGTGATTTCCTTGCGGGCCACCAGCTTGAGGTAGGTCTTGGACTGGTAGGTCACGGCCAGCGGACGCAGCTCGGCGCGCGACAGGCGCACGATGTGCGTGGGTTCGCCGGCACAGCCCAGGTTGACCTGGTTGGCCACCAGCGCATTGAGCGCCTCGCCGCCATCGGTATAGGACTGCACCGTGACATTGGGGGCGCCGTGCTTGGCGAAGAGCTTTTCGTTGGCCGCCACGAAGAAGGCTGTGAACACCGGATCGGCACCGACGCCGATGGTGACGGGGGCTCCCTGTGCCAGGGCTGGCAGGGCAGGGGCGGCACCTGCGGCGAGCATCGAAGCGGCGCCGAGCAGAAGCTTGCGGCGTTGTGGCGAGACGGTGGAGTGGGTCACGAGCTTGGTCCTCTTTGTAAGGTTGGTGAAACGCCAGTGGAGTTGGCAGGCACAGCAGTAACAAAGGCAAAAACGTCACGGATGCTTGCGGCTGCGGCCGAGGCGCAGGCAAGACTTGGGAAGGGAATGCGCCTTAGCGCTTGATCCCCAGCTTTGCAAAAAGCGCGCCAGCGCTTTCGTAGTTTAGTTCCGAGAGCGCGGCGTGCTGGGTGACCACCATCGCATCGCGCACGATGCGTTGCATGCGGTGGGTGCGCTGGATGGCCGCCATGCCGGCGGCCTGGTAGGCGTCGTTGACCACTTCCATTGAGACCCGGGCGGCGTAGGTGGCCGAGAGCTTGAGCATCATGTCGATCTCTTCGGTGACGGGATTGCCGGCCACGATCTGTTCCCAGGCCTGTTCGCAGGCGTCGTAGAAGAACATGCGGGCGCTGCGCCACTTGGCTTCGGACAGGCCCAGCTTGATCTTGTAGTAGGCGCGGTCGGCCAGTCGCAGTGCGCCGGGCATGATCTTGGCGCCGCCGGCCATGTCGGTGACGATGTCCAGCGCGGCGCGGGCCAGTCCGATGTTGACGGCGGCATGCACCTCGGCCTGATAGGCCAGCGCCGGGTAGCGATACAGGGGTTCATCGATCAGGCCGGCGGCACCGCGTGCGCAGGTCCACTCATGGGCGACGAACTTGTCCTTGAGGCGGGTGTCGTGGCTGCCGGTGCCTTGCATGCCGACCACGTTCCAGTTGTCGATGATCTCCACCTCCTGTGCCGGCATGACGGCCATGAGCGCCGGTTTTTGCGTGCCATCATCGGCACCGGTGTTGTCCTTGATGCCTACGCCGATCCAGTCGGCGCCCTTGCAGCCGCTGGCGAAGTGCCAGCGTCCGGTGATTTCCCAGCCGCCGGGGACGGCCTTGGCTTCCTGCAGGGGATAGAGGCCGCCGGCATAGACCTGGTCGGGGCCATCGGCGTAGATCTTGCGTTGTGTTTCAATCGGCAGGGCGGCCAGATAGGTGTTGGCCGACCCGAAGGCGGCGACCCAGCCGGCCGAGCCATCGGCCTTGGAGATACGCTCGACCATGGCCAGGAAGGCCGCCGGCGCCAGCGCTTCACCGCCGAACTTGCGCGGCGTGCCGCTACGGAAGATGCCGGCCTTCTTCATCGTCGCGACGATGTCGCGCGGCACGTGGCCGAGCTGGTCGAATTCATCCCGACGGGCGGTCACTTCCTCGATGAGGACATCCATTTCGGGGGAGTCCGCATGCGGGGGCGCGGCGGTGACGACTTTCTTCTGGACGGGATAAACATCGAGCGTAATCGAATTCATGGCACACCACTTTGGTTGAAAGAAGGTAGCTGAGTGTCATCCTCGGTCAAAGCAGGGTCAAATTCTATTTAGGAATTGTCCCAATGAATATTAGTAATAATGAGTAGAGCGCTCCGTAATCGCGCACGGCGCCCCTGGCCGGTGCACGGCAATCTGGCGCAAAGCAGCTGTGGTCAAGGAGTTTCCGCTGGTCATGCACCAAACGCGAGAGCGCTGGCGACGTGCCGGGCAAATCATTTACGTTATTTATGGAGCTAATCCGTGGTGCGGATTTGCGTTGGGTGGGAGAGGCTGACTACCATCAATGCCGAGATTGAAATGAACGTCGTTCAGTTTCGTCATAGGCTCCTTCTGGCCTTCTTTTCAGGCGGACTTCGCGAGGAGTTCGCCTGTTTTCTTTCCTGTTCCTCTTTCTTGATGCTTCCCATTTTTCCTTCCGCTGAGAATGCGGGTGGAATGACTTCCTGCTTGCTCTTCTTCGATTTTCCTTCCCACGCTCATCGCCAGTAGGCATCGTTGCAGCCGGATTCCCCAATCATGCGCAACTGATATTGCAGCGGCTCGCGCTTGAGGATGTCGGTACGCAATATGGACACTGACCTGCCGGAAAGACGCAAGGTCCTGGTGAGGGTATCGAATTCGTTCGCAGCCAGTGCACGGATGCCGCAGGCGGCGTAGAGCCTGGCTTCGTCGGTGGCGCTGTCGTCATCGAGCATGCGCCGGAAATCTTCCAGCGCGGTGGGGTTTTGCAGGATGCGGCGATAACGTCGTTCGCTTTCGCTGATGTGGCCGATGAAGCCGACCTGACCGAGGGCGAAGACCGAGGTCTGTTTCAAAGCATGGATATCGTCTTCCAGCGCAGTAGTGGGCCATGCCGGAGCCGTCATGGCGATGCTGACAAACGATAGGGACAATGACAGAAGCAGGTGCGGTCTCATTGGTCTTCTTTTCCTTGATTGTCTGGGGTGGGTGAGTGCGCATGATGACGCGACCTTGCGCATCAATCGATCTACCCCAGGCATCACGTTAAAAAAGTACAGTTTCTTCGAACAATATGCAGAACGAAAAACGGCCGCTCTTATCAAGCGGCCGTCTTCAATGCGCGGAAATGAATAACGGTCTTAGTACCGATACCCCAGCGTCAGCATCACAGTCCGATCATCCCCCAGTGCCACCGCCCGTGCCAGGCCACCGGCATAGTAGTGGGTGTTGAAGATGTTCTTCACGTTCAGCGCGGCGCGCCAGCGTTCGGCGTTGTAGGCCACGCCGGCATCGGTGAGGACGTAGCCGGGGAGGGTGTAGCCGTTGGTGCGCATCATGCTCTGGCCATGCACGCCGCCATTCAATTCCCAACCACTGAGTTCGCCCTTGAGGCGGTAGCGGGCGCTGGCGGTGAAGTTGTGACGCGGGACGTTGTCCAGCCACTGGCCAACGGTGGTGCTGCGTTGTCCGCCGTCGTCGGTGACGATGGCGGCGGTGTAGGAATAACCGGCATTCAGGCTCAGGCCGTTGCGCAGGTCGGAGGTGATGCTGATCTCGCCGCCTTGCGAACGTTGTTCGCCCACCGCGATGTTGAAGCCGGTATTGACCGGATCGCTCACGAGCACGTTGCGACGGCGCAGGTCGAATACGGCGACGTTGAGGCTGGTGCGGCCTTCGTCGAGATCGAACTTCACGCCTGCTTCCCATTGCTTGCCGGTCTCGGGCTTGAAGGTGCTGCCGCTGACATCGGTGCCGCTGTTGGGATAGAACGAGGTGGCATAGCTGATGTAGGGGCGCACGCCCTGCAGTACCTCGACCATCAGCGCCGCCGAGCCGGTGGTGGCGCTGGACGGGTTGTCGGTGTGGGTGCCGGTGCGCTGGTTGGTGGAATAGGTGGAGGCGTTGTCGTAGCGCAGTCCGGTCAGCAATTGCCAGCGCTGGCCGAAGCTGATTTTGTCGCGTGCATACAGGCCGGTGTCACGCACCGTGGTGGAGGTGTTGGTGGTGGCCGCGGTGGGGCAGGTCATGCGCGCGCCATAGACCGGGTTATACACATTGAGGGCGGCAATGCTGCAGGTGTAGGACAGGTTGTCTTCGCGGGAATTCAGGTAGTCCGTGCCGAGGGTGATCTCGTGCTTGCCCAGCGCGGTGTTGAAGCTGCGCTGGACGTTGGTGTCCATCGTGAAGGTCTGGCCTTCGAAGGTCTGGTCGGTGGCCTGGCGGGTGAGGTTGCGGCTGGTGCTGGCGAGCGCGTTGTTGGTGATGACCTGTCCGCTCATCTCGAACTGCTGGTAGCGCACATTGTTGTTGAGCGTCCAGCCATCGTCGAAGCGATGCGTCAGGGCATAGCCGATGCGGGTCTCGTTGGCGGCATAGGGGCGCGCACCCGGTTCGCCGATGAAGAGGCTGCGCGGCAGGGCGCCGTTGACGTTGGGGTTGATCGAACCGGACAGCGGCAGGCCTTGCTGGCGCACGTAGCTGCGTTCCTGGTAGCTGGTCAGGATGGTGAAGTCGGTGCGCGCACCCAGGTCCAGCGACAGTGAGGGCGCGATGTAGCGGTTCTTGAACCAGACGTGGTCGGTGGCATCGTCCGAATTGGAAATCAGGCCATTGATGCGGAAGGCCTGCTTGCCGTTCTCCGACAGCGATTTGTTGAGATCCACCGTGGTCTGGTAGAAGTTGTGGCTGCCTGCGGTGACGTCGATGTTGGCGAAGTCCGTTCCCTGCGGGCGCTTGCTGACCATGTTGACCAGCCCGCCCGGCAGCACCAGGCCATAGAGCAGGGAGCCCGGTCCCTTGAGCACTTCCACCTGCTGCAGCCCGAACAGCTGCTCGGCCACGCGCGAGCTGGCGGTGGTGCGCAAGCCATCGAGGTAGAGCGAATCGGAGGCGACCTGGCCGCGGATGATCAGATCGTCCCAGCCGCGTCGGCCATATTGCTGCGCCACCACACCGGGGACGTTTTCCAGGGCATCGGCCAGGGATACGGCTTGCTGGCTGTCCAGCATGGCGCGGGTGACCACGGAGACCGACTGTGGGGTCTGCGACAGTGGGGTATCGGATTTGTTGACCTGGGTGCGGGTGGCCTTGAACTGGGTATCGTTCATGCCATCGGCAACCACATCCACCGTGGGCAGTTGAGACGTTGCGGTAGTGGTGGCGTCATTCGGTGCCGTGACCGGGGCGACAGTCTGGGCGTAAGCACCAGCAGATGAGAATGCGAGCAGGACGGCGAGGGCGCCAGGTGAAAGAGAGGGCATGTTTTCTGATAATAATGAGAATAATTATTATTCATGATATCTCATCTGTGTGCGAAGCAATAGACTTTTCCGGTCTGGCACAAGTGGGCCATGCAGACCCTGTCAGGGCGCAGGCAATGCAGTGCAGCATGGGCAAGGGTTTGCAAGGGCGGAGAAGGGGCCTGCCTGGCGTTGCAAATTTGCAGCCCGGGTTTGCTGGCAGGAAATGCGCGGCGAACTTCATGTCGGCCTGTCAAATTTTTCATGTGAAATTGGTTTGACCAGAACAATCGTGACTGCTATCTTGGAACCGGTTCCAAAAGATTCAAATAAATGAGCAGCCCGGAACCGGAAGCACAAATCAACCCACGCAGTACAACGATTTGGCGGGCAACAGTGAGACAAAGCATCAAGACCGGCACCGACCGGGTCACCATCGCACAGGTTGCGCGGGAGGCCGGGGTGTCCAAGACCAGCGTATCGCGTTACCTGGGCGGCGAGTTCGACGCGCTGTCGGTGCGTCTGCGCGACCAGATCGGCAAGACCATTGCGCGCCTGGGCTATCAGCCCAGCCAGATGGCGCGTGGTCTCAAAGGCGGACGGACGCGGCTCATCGGCATGCTGGTGGCCGATATCCTCAATCCCTATTCGGTGGCGGTGCTGCATGGTGCCGAGGCGGCCTGTCAGAAGCACGGTTACACGCTCATGCTGTGCAATACCGGTAATGACGAGGCACGCGAGAAGCAATCGCTGGCGGCGCTGCATTCCTACAGCGTGGAAGGCCTGCTGTTCAATACGCAGGGGCGCAATGTGACGCCGCTGCGGGAGCTGGGGCAGGCGGCTTTTCCGGTGGTGCTGCTGGATCGCCATGTGGAAGGGTGTGACTTCGACCTGGTGGGCCTGGACAACGTGAAGGCCGCGCAACTTGGCACGCGCCACCTGCTGGCGCAGGGCTATACCGATATCGCGCTGGTGGTGCAGCCGCTGTATGGCGTCAGTTCGCGCCAGGGACGGCAGGCCGGCTTCCTGCAGGCGATGTCGGAGCGGCCCGATTGCCACGGTGAGACGCTGGAAGTGGATGTGGACCAGCCGGGTCATGTGGCCACGGTGCTGCGCGAATTCTTCCTGCGGCGTGCGGCGGCCGGCAGCCAGGGACGGGTGGCGATCCTGGCCGGCAACGGCATGGTGTCGCTGCAGATCGCGCTGGCCTTGCAGAGCATGAAGCTGCGCTTCCCCGATGATCTGGGGCTGTTGTGCTTCGATGAACTGGCCTGGTCGCCGTTGGTCGGCAGCGGCATCAGTACCATCGAACAACCGACTTACGAAATCGGCTTTACCGCCATCGAGCGCCTGCTGGTACGCATTCAGGGCGAGCGCTCGGTGCGCATGGAACTCCTGCTGGATGGGCGACTGATCCACCGTGGGTCGTCGGCCAGCGTGGCCGAGCATCCAGAGCGCGCCCGGGTGGCAGGCATCAGCGAAAAAATCCACACGACGAACACCCTCCAGTACGCTACAGCCTAGCGTGCGTCTGGAACCGGTACCACCGGCAGTCGAGGAAATACAGGCTACTGGTAAGACCTTAAAACAGGACGGAGGATCAGATGCCGTCGGTGTTCGTCAACAGCAGCAAGCCCGGCCTGGCCGGGTTACAGACCTGATCGCGGGATCAAAGCAGGCACAGGCAATAAAGAGGGGCACAAGAATTCGTCCGGCGACCAGCGGGAGGGGTTCCGAGCCAAACGGACTGCCGTCACCACGGCAACTATCGAGGAGACCTACATGAGCATCAAGAAGATTTTCAACGCCAAATTCGTTGCACTGACGCTGGCAGCCGCCTGCGCGGTCGCCGGTGCCGCCAGCGCCAGCGCGCAGAGCATCGCCGAGCTGACCAAGAAGGGCAAGATCACCATCGGTGTGGTGAGCGGCACGCCGCCGTTCGGTTCGGTCGATGCCAAAGGCGTACCCATCGGCTACGACGTGGACGTGGCCAACCTGATCGGCAAGTACCTGGGTCTGCCGGTGGAAATCGTGCCGCTGGTGCCACCGGCCCGTATCCCGGCGCTGGAGTCTGGCAAGGTCGACATGCTGGCCGCGACCCTGGCACCCACGCCTGAGCGTGCCAAGTCGGTGCTGTTCACGATCCCCTACAGCGGTTTCGAGCTGTCCATCGTTGGCCCGGTCGGTTCCAACTACAAGAAGCTGGACGATCTGGTGAAGAAGAAGGTGGGTGTCTCGCGTGGTTCGACCAACGACACCGCGCTGACCCGCCTGGCGCCTCCGGGTACCGTGCTGGTGCGTTTCGAGGATGACTCCACCGTGACCCAGGCCCTGCTGTCGAACCAGGTCGATGCGATCTCGATTCCCAACACCATGGCCAATGAAATCGTGAAGTCGCGTGGCCAGGGCAAGATCGAAGTCAAGTTCCCGTACTCGGTGCAACCGAACTCGATGACCGTGCGCAAGGGTTCCTACGAGCTGCAGCAGTGGCTCAACAACTTCATCTACTACGTCAAGCTCAATGGCGAACTGGATGCGATCTCGCGCAAGTGGTCCGGCCCGCTGCCGAACCTGCCAGTGTTCTGATGGCTGGTACCGGTTGCGTCGCATTTGACGGAACCGGTCTGGCAGAAGCGGCTGCACGCAAGGCCTGGTCCTGCGGTGCAGCCTGGGTAGAACAGATCACGCGCCGGTCGGGAAGGAACGGCCGGCGCGGGTTTGTGGGAGGAGCACACGATGCATTACGATTTTCAGTTCGCGTTCATCTTCCAGCATCTTGATCAGTTGCTGGTTGGCGCGCTGCTCACCATACGCTTGAGCGCGCTGTCGATGATCTGCGGTTTGGCGGTGGGTATCTTCGGCGCCATCATTTCCATCCACGGCAGCGCGCCGGCGCGCTTTGCGGTCACGTCCTATGTGGAACTGATCCGCAGCACGCCTTTCCTGGTGCAGCTGTTCATCATCTTCTTCGGCCTGCCTTCGATCGGGGTGCAGGTCGATGCCAACATTGCCGCGCTGGTGGCGATGACGGTCAACCTCGGGGCCTATTCGACCGAGATCGTACGGGCCGGCATGATGGCCATCCATCCCTCGCAGATCGAGGCGGCGCAGGCGCTGGCCATGACGCGCGGGCAGGTGATCCGCCACGTGGTGCTCACGCCCGCGCTGGAAAAGGTCTATCCGGCCCTGGCCAGCCAGTTTACGCTGATGATGCTGGCCTCCAGTATCGTCTCGGCGATTTCGGCGGAAGAACTCACGGCCACGGCCAACCTGCTGGACGCCGAGACCTTCCGCAGCTTCGAGATCTACCTGGTGGTGATGGTGCTCTACATCCTGCTGGCATTGCTGTTCCGACTGGCCTTCTGGCTGATCGGCCTGGTGGTCTTCAAACGCCGTCGCCGTCTGGGCGTGGCGCGTCCGAGGAGAATGTAATGCTCGCCGAATTTTCCCTTGATAACTTCATCTTCCTGCTGGAAGCGGCGCAGTGGACGCTGTTGCTGTCGGTGCTGGCCTTCGTGGGCGGTGGCATCGCCGGCTTCATCGTGGCGCTGATGCGCACTTCCCATATCGGCGCGCTGCGGGTGCTCTCGACGGTCTATATCCAGATCATCCAGGGCACGCCGGTGCTGATCATCCTGTTCCTGTCCTTCTACGGGCTGGCGATCTTCGGTTACAAGCTGCCGCCGATGGTGGCGGCCACCATCGCCATGACGATCTACTCCAGCGCCTACCTGGGTGAGATCTGGCGTGGTTGTATCGAGGCCGTGCCGGTGCAGCAGTGGGAAGCCTCGACCGCGCTGGCGATGACCCGTTGGCAGCAGTTGCGCTACGTGATCCTGCCGCAGGCGGTGCGCATTTCGCTGCCGCCCACCGTGGGCTTCCTGGTGCAGATCGTCAAGAACACCTCGATCGCTTCCATCATCGGTCTGGTGGAACTGGCCCAGGCCGGCAAGCTGGTCAGCAATGCGACCTTCCAGCCCTTCCTGGTCTTCCCCATCGTGGCCGGTATCTACTTCGTTTTCTGCTATCCGCTGTCGCGCTTCAGCTTTGCCTTAGAGAGGAAATTACATGCCCATCGTTGAAATTGACAACATCACCAAGCGCTTCGGCAGCAACCAGGTGTTGAACGGCATTTCGCTGTCGGTCGAGCGCGGCCAGGTGGTGGCCATCATCGGCCGTTCCGGGTCCGGCAAGAGCACCATGCTGCGTTGCATCAACGGCCTGGAGACCATCGACGGCGGCAGCATCACCGTGGCCGGCCACAAGCTGACCAACAAGCACGAACACCTGATCGAGCTGCGCAAGGATGTGGGTATGGTGTTCCAGCATTACAATCTCTTCCCGCACCTGACCGTGGAGGAGAACATCATGTTGTCACCCCGCATCGTGAAGAAGACCGCCACCGAGACTGCCCGCGAGACCGCCATCAAGGTCTTGAAGCAGGTCGGCCTGGACCATAAGCGTGATGCCTATCCGGAGCAGCTTTCGGGTGGTCAGCAGCAGCGCGTGGCGATTGCCCGCTCGCTGGCCATGGAGCCGCAGGTGATGCTGTTCGACGAGGTGACCTCGGCGCTGGACCCGGAACTGACGGCCGAAGTGCTGAAGGTGATGGAAGAGCTGGCCCGTGGCGGCATGACCATGCTGCTGGTGACGCACGAGATGGAGTTTGCGCGCCGGGTGGCGGACCTGACGGTCTTCATGCACCAGGGCAAGGTGTGGGAGGCGCGCCCGTCCAAGGAGTTCTTCGCCGATCCGCAGACGCCGGAGGCCAAGCAGTTCATCGGTGCGGGAGCCATCAAGTGAGCCCGGTCCTGGTCGCTGCTTCGGCCTATGGCGCCGACCTGGTGCGACGGGTCGGCCATGCCGATCTGGTGCCGATGGTGGCGGCGGCCGGGGCGGCAGGCCTGGAGATACGACGCGAGCTCTTCGATGGTCCGCAGGACCTGACGGCGCTGCGTGCGCTGCTGGCGCAGCACAAGCTGTTCGCGGTGTATTCGGTGCCGCTGGAGCTGTTCGGCGCCGATGGCCGTTTTGACCACGAACAGATGACCCAGGCGATGGCCGAGGCCGAAGAGGTGGGGGCGCGTTTCCTGAAGGTGTCGCTGGGGCATTTCTCGGCGGGCAGCGATCTGCAGTCGCTGTTGCGCTTCCTCTCGCATGCCCCCATCGAAGTCCTGCTGGAAAACGACCAGACCCCGCAAGGTGGCCGGCTGGAGCCCATCGTCAGCTTCCTGGCGCTGTGCACCGGCAATGGCTATGCCTTTGGCATGACCTTCGACATGGGTAACTGGCGCTGGCAGGGTGTCGATCCCGAGACCGCCGCGCGCTCGCTGGCGCCGCACGTGCGTTACGTGCATTGCAAGGGCGTGCAGGAGGATCGCGGCAAGCTCAAGGCAGTGCCGCTGCAGGCACAGGACAGCCACTGGCAGGCCATGCTGGCGCATTTCCCCACGGGCATCCTGCGGGCCATCGAATTCCCCCTGGTGGGCAGCGATCTGGAAGAGACCACGCGCCGCCATGTCGCCATGCTGGCGGCAGTCTGAGGACAACAACAATGACGATGCAACTGGATGTGGTGACCTGGGGTGAAGCCCTGGCACTGCTGGTGGCCGATGAGGTCGGCCCCTTCGAGGAAGTGGAAAAATACACGCGCCGCCTGGCCGGGGCCGAGACTAATGTAGCCATCGGACTGGCGCGCCTGCGCCTGAAGGTGGGCTGGGCCAGCCGGGTGGGCAATGATGCTTTCGGGCGCTTCATCCGCCAGCGGGTGGCGCAGGAGGGCGTGGATGTCAGCCGTGTGCTGACCGACAGTGAATTCCGTACCGCCATCCAGTTGAAGGCCAAGGCCGTGGATGGGGCGGATCCGGCCATCGAGTATTACCGCAAGGGCTCGGCGGCCAGTCATCTGTCGCTGGCCGATTTCGATGCCGACTACTTCGGCGCGGCGCGGCACTTGCATGCCACCGGCATTGCACCGGCCCTGTCGGCCACGACCATGGCGTTTGCCCATCATGCGATGGATTTCATGCGCAGCCAGGGCAAGACGATTTCCTTCGATCCCAATCTGCGGCCTATGCTATGGCCCTCGCAGGAAGTGATGGCGCAGCAGTTGAATGCGCTGGCCTTCAAGGCTGACTGGGTGTTGCCGGGCCTGGCCGAGGGCCGGATTCTGACCGGCCACAGCGAGGCGCGCGATATCGCCGCCTTCTATCTGGAACGTGGCGTGCAGATGGTGGTCATCAAGCTCGGTGCGGAAGGCGCCTACTGGCGCAATGCGCAGGGCGAGGGCAGGGTGGCCGGCGTCGCGGTCAAGGAAGTGGTCGATACCGTGGGCGCCGGTGACGGCTTTGCCGTGGGCGTGATCAGCGGCATGCTGGAAGGCTTGCCGGTGGAGCAGGCAGTGATGCGGGGCAACCGCATCGGTGCCTTCGCCATCCAGGTGGTGGGCGATATGGAAGGCCTGCCGACACGGGCCGAGCTGGAGGCGGCTTCGGCCTAGTTTCTTCCGGCGGGTTTTAATACACAGGGATAACGATGAAGCAGCGTGTAGTGGTCTACAAGAAATTGCCCGAAGCGTTGGCGCAGCGCCTGCAGTCGGAGTTCGACGTGAGCTGGTTCGACCGCGTCACCGAGGCCAATCGCGCCGACTTCATCGCCGCGCTCAAGACCGCGCACGGCATGATCGGGGCCAGCCTGCCGATCACCAATGCCATGCTGGAGGGGGCGCCGGAGTTGAAGATCGCCTCCACCATCTCGGTCGGGGTGGACAATTTCGACCTGGAGTATTTCCGCCAGCGCGGCCTGATGCTGGCGCATACGCCGGGCGTGCTGACCGAGGCGACCGCCGACACCATCTTTGCCCTGATCCTGTCCACCGCCCGCCGGGTGGTGGAGCTGGCCGGGTACGTCAAGGCCGGTCAGTGGAAGGGCAGTATCGGCGAGGCCCAGTTCGGCGTGAACGTGCACGGCAAGACCCTGGGCCTGATCGGCATGGGACGCATCGGCAGCGCGGTGGCGCGCCGGGCGCATCATGGTTTCGGCATGCCCATCCTGTATCACAATACCCGCCCCAATCCCGAGGCCGAGCGCGAACTCGATGCGCGCTATGTCAGCAAGGAAGAGCTGCTGGCGCAGGCCGACTTCGTCTGCCTGATGCTGCCGTTGACGCCCGCCACCGAGCGCATGATCGGCGCGCGCGAATTCGGGATGATGAAGCGCAGTGCCATCTTCATCAATGCCTCGCGAGGCCGTATCGTCGATGAGGCCGCGCTGATCCGCGCGCTGCAGGACAAGACCATCTACGGCGCCGGCCTGGATGTGTTCGAGGTCGAGCCGCTGCCGGTCGAGTCGCCCCTGCTGACATTGTCGAACGTGGTGGCCTTGCCCCACATCGGTTCGGCCACCCACGAAACCCGCCTGGCCATGGCCGAACTGGCCGTCACCAACCTGATTGCCGGCCTGCGCGGCGAACCGGTTCCCCACCTGGCAGTCTGATCCCCACGGATATTGCCCGCAGGCACAGCCCGGGCGATTCCGCTGCATGAAGTTTTTTTCACTTGCGCAGCATTTCCTCTTCCGTTCACGTGAATCTTTGGTGTATGCTGCGAACATTAAAAAGAACGATCGTGCTAAAAAACGGTAGGCAGTTCGTTTTGCTTTTATAATCCTGCGGAAGTTTACGTTTACGTCAATTCCTTTTTGCAAGGGCCATGCGATGAAAGTATTAGTACCAGTCAAGCGCGTCGTGGATTACAACGTCAAGGTGCGCGTCAAGAGCGACGGCAGCGGCGTCGATATCGCCAACGTCAAGATGTCGATGAACCCGTTTGACGAAATCGCGGTGGAAGAAGCCGTGCGCCTGAAAGAAGGCGGCAAGGTCACCGAGGTGATCGCCGTCTCGGCCGGTGTGACCCAGTGCCAGGAAACCCTGCGCACCGCCATGGCCATTGGCGCCGATCGCGGCATCCTGGCTGAAGTCGGTGCCGATGTGGAACTGCAACCGCTGGCCGTGGCCAAGATCCTCAAGGCGCTGGCCGAGAAGGAACAGCCGCAGCTGATCATCCTGGGCAAGCAGGCCATCGACGATGACTGCAACCAGACCGGCCAGATGCTGGCAGCCCTGCTGGGCTGGCCGCAAGCCACCTTCGCCTCCAAGGTCGTGCTGGAAGACGGCAAGGTCAGCGTGACCCGCGAAGTGGACGGCGGCCTGGAGACCCTGGCCCTGACCCTGCCGGCCATCATCACTACCGACCTGCGCCTGAACGAGCCGCGTTATGTGACGCTGCCCAACATCATGAAGGCCAAGAAGAAGCAGCTGGACACCGTCAAGCCCGAGGAGCTGGGCGTGGACGTCACCCCGCGCGTGAAGACGCTCAAGGTCACCGAGCCGGCCAAGCGCAGCGCCGGCGTGAAGGTGCCGGATGTCGCGACCCTGGTCGCCAAACTGAAAAATGAAGCCAAGGTGATCTGATCATGACCGCACTCGTTATTGCTGAACACGACAACGCCAGCCTCAAGGGCAGCACCCTCAACACCATTACCGCCGCCGTGCAGGCGGGTGGTGACGTCCACGTGCTGGTGGCCGGTTCCAACGCCAAGGCCGTGGCCGACGCCGCTGCGCAAGTCGCCGGTGTGGCCAAGGTCCTGTTGGCCGATGGCGCGCAATTCGCCGATGGCCTGGCCGAGAACGTGGCCGAACAGGTCCTGGCCATTGCCAAGGACTACAGCCACATCCTGGCGCCCGCCACCGCCTACGGCAAGAACATCCTGCCGCGCGTGGCCGCCCGCCTGGACGTGGGCCAGATTTCCGACATCACCAAGGTGGAGTCGGCCGATACCTTCGAGCGTCCCATCTACGCCGGCAACGCCATCGCGACCGTGCAGTCGATCGACCCGATCAAGGTCATCACCGTGCGTACCACCGGTTTCGATCCGGCTGCACAGGGTGGTTCGGCCGCCGTGGAGAGCATTGCGGCGGTGGCCGATTCGGGCAAGTCCAGCTTCGTCGGCCGTGAAGTCGCCAAGTCGGATCGTCCGGAACTGACGGCCGCCAAGATCATCGTCTCCGGTGGTCGTGGCATGGGCTCGTCGGAAAGCTTCAAGATCCTGGAGCCGCTGGCTGACAAGTTGAACGCCGCCATGGGCGCCTCCCGCGCCGCCGTCGATGCAGGTTACGTGCCCAACGACTGGCAGGTTGGCCAGACCGGCAAGATCGTGGCGCCGCAGCTGTACATCGCCGTCGGTATCTCCGGCGCGATCCAGCACCTGGCCGGGATGAAGGATTCCAAGGTCATCGTCGCCATCAACAAGGACGAGGAAGCGCCGATCTTCTCGGTGGCCGACTACGGCCTGGTGGGTGACCTCTTCGAGGTCGTACCGGAGCTGGTCAAGCAGCTCGGTTGATCACACCGTACCGTAGTTTTCGCCCCGGCTTTCGCCGGGGTGTTTTCATGCAAGCAAGGAATGCCGCCAGAGCGTTCCCTATTGGAGGTTGGAGATGAGTTACACCGCACCCGTGAAGGATATGTTGTTCGTCATGAACGAACTGGCCGGCCTGGCTGCCGTCAATGCGCTGCCCGGCTGCGAAGATGCCACGCCGGAAACGGCCGAGGCCATCCTGGAAGAAAACGCCAGGTTCTGCAGCGAGGTGGTCGCGCCACTGAATCATTCCGCCGACAAGCAACCCAGTTCCTGGGCCGATGGCAAGGTGACCACCAGCCCCGGCTTCAAGGAAGCCTTCCGTCAGTTCGGCGAGGCTGGCTGGCAAGGCGTGCAGCACCCGGTGGAGTTCGGCGGGCAAGGCCTGCCCAAGCTGCTGGCCACGCCCTGCATCGAGATGCTGAATTCGGCCAACCTGTCCTTTGCGCTGTGCCCGCTGTTGACCGACGGCACCATCGAGGCGCTGATGACGGCCGGTACCCAGCAGCAGAAGGAAACCTTCATCGCCAACTTCATCTCCGGCAAGTGGACCGGCACCATGAACCTGACCGAGCCGCAGGCCGGCTCCGACCTGGCGCTGGTGCGTACCCGTGCCGTGCCGGAGGGGGATGGCACCTACAAGCTCTTCGGCACCAAGATCTTCATCACCTACGGTGAGCACGACATGGCCGAGAACATCGTCCATCTGGTGCTGGCCCGTACCCCCAATGCGCCTGAAGGCGTGAAGGGCATTTCGCTGTTCATCGTGCCCAAGTTCCTGGTCAATGCCGATGGTTCACTGGGTGAGCGCAACGACGTGCATTGCGTTTCCATCGAACACAAGCTGGGCATCAAGGCCAGCCCGACGGCCGTGCTGCAGTTCGGCGACCATGGTGGCGCCATCGGCACGCTGGTGGGTGAAGAGAATCGCGGCCTGGAATACATGTTCATCATGATGAACGCGGCGCGCTTCGCCGTGGGCATCCAGGGTCTGTCGGTGTCGGAGCGTGCCTATCAACAGGCGGTGGCCTACGCCCGCGACCGCGTGCAGTCGCGGGACCTGGCAGGCTCGCCGGGGCCGGTGGCGATCATCCGCCAGCCGGACGTGCGCCGCATGCTCATGTCCATGCGCGCCCAGATCGAGGCGGCGCGTGCGCTGGCCTACGTGGCCGCGGCCACCTCGGATGCGGCGCACTTCAGCGACGACGAGGCCACCCGCAAGGCCAATCAGGCTTTCTATGAATACCTGGTGCCCATCGTCAAGGGCTGGATCACCGAGCTGTCCATCGATGTCACCTCGACCGGCGTGCAGGTGCATGGCGGCATGGGCTTCATCGAAGAGACCGGCGCTGCGCAGTATTACCGCGATGCCCGTATCCTGCCCATCTACGAAGGCACCACGGCCATCCAGGCCAATGACCTGGTCGGCCGCAAGACCACCCGCGATGGTGGCGCAGTGGCCAAGGGCATCCTGGGTCAGGTGCGTCAGACCGTGTCCGAGTTGCAGGGTGATGCGCAATTGCAGCCCATCGCCACGCGCCTGGCCGAGGCTGCCGATGCGCTGGAACAGGTGGTCGATTATGTGGTGGGCAACGTCAAGGGCGACATCAAGGCGGTCTTCGCCGGCAGCGTGCCTTACCTGAAGATGGCCGGCGTGGTGCTCGGCGGCTGGCAGATGGCGCGCGCGGCAGCGGTATCGGCCTCCAGGCTCAAGTCCGGCGAGGGTGACAGCAAGTTCTACGAGGCCAAGCTGGCCACGGCGCGTTTCTATGCCGAGCAGATTCTGCCGCAGGCGCTGGCCTATCGCACGGCCATCGTCGAGGGTGGCCAGGCGGTCATGGCGCTGGACGAAGACCAGTTCTGACCCGGTCTTGAACCTGTCAGCCCGGAAGGCCGCTCTGGCGGTTTTCCGGGCTTGTGTCTTTCTGGGGAGTTTGCGTGGGCCTTCAGCCGAAGGCGCCGCCGGTGAAGAGCAGGTCAAAGCTGCGCGCCAGCAGGGCGATCACGCCCATGGCACCCAGGCCGACGGTGAGTACCAGGATCACCGCCAGTATCCAGTGCGATTCCGAGCTCTTGCCACTGCCGACATTGTGCCGGGCATCCCATTTCTCGTCAGGCGTGAGACCGATTACCGGCGCTTCCAGGCAGGCGATCAGCGCGGAGAGCACCAAGGGCAGGGCGGTGAACAGTCGGGGAGCTTCCGGTTGCGCCGCCATCAGGCCCAGCGACAGCGGGATGGCCAGGATGTGCAGCCAGCCGAAGCGGTCGCGTCCGCCGTACAGATAGAAGCGATGCAGGCCGATGCTGCCGGTCACGGTGGCCAGGAAGGTCGTCAGGGTCTTGTTCTTGTGGCGGGGTGCTGAAGGCATGCCGGTTGTCTCTTTGTTCTGGTTGTTGCCGTGGCGCATGACGCTCCCGGCAATGTTGTTGTCAAGCTGTCGGCGCAGTATAGCCGAGGCGCTGGTGCAGGGGGCTTGCCTGCGGGATAGCCCAGAAGGCCTGCCGTGGCCGATGTGGCAGCAGATCTGATGTCATTTGGCATCAGATCTGCTGCTTTTTGGGGCGTTTTGGGGTGTTTCTGCGTTGGTCAACTGCACAAAAGCACCAAGCAGCTTGCCCGAGGGTGGGGAAGTCCGTTATAATCTGCGGCTTTTCCGTGTCCGTATTCTTACTGGAACCATTATGGTCGTTATTCGTTTAGCTCGTGGCGGCGCCAAGAAGCGCCCCTTCTACAACATCGTTGCAACCGACTCGCGCAATCGTCGCGATGGCCGTTTCATCGAGCGCATCGGCTTCTACAACCCGGTCGCTTCGGGCAAGGAAGAAGCAGTGCGTATCGCTGCTGACCGCCTGGCTCACTGGCAAGGCGTTGGCGCACAACTGTCGCCGACCGTTGCTCGCCTGGTTGCCCAAGCTGGTACCAAGGCTGCTGCCTGATCAAGTTTTTCCTGTCTGATCCGGCGCTGCGACCTGTCGTGGCGCAAGTGAGAAGAACAGGTCTGGCGTACTCATGACTTATCCAGCCCAGGCGGGTTTCTCCGCACCCGGCGATCTCGTGGTCGTCGGCCATGTGACAGGAGCCTACGGAATCCAGGGCTGGATTCGCGTGCGTCCGTATTCTTCGGAAGCGGATGCCTTGTTGAATGCCAAGACCTGGTGGCTGGAGAAATCCGGCCAGCCCAAGCAGGACGTCGATGTCATGCAGTCCAAGGGGCATAGCGGCGATATCGTCGCGCGCCTGACCGGGGTAGCCGACCGCAATGCGGCCGAAGCGATGAAGGGAACGGTGGTCTCCATCTCCCGCAAGCACTTCCCGGCACTAGATGACAATGAATTCTACTGGGTCGACCTGATCGGCTCGGCGGTGGAAAATCTCCAGGGTGAACAGCTGGGCGTGGTGTCCGACATGATGGACAACGGCGCTCATCCCATCCTGAAGGTGACGGCTCCGACACAGGAAACTGCGGTCGAGCCCGAAGACGCTGTCGAAGCAAAGCCCAGGAAGGGCGCCAGGGAGAAATCCGTGGCTGCGCCTGAGATGCTGATCCCCTTCGTCGACCAGTTCGTCAAGACGGTACTGCCGAAGGACAAGAAGATTGTCGTCGACTGGGGCAGGGACTACTGAATGTTGGAGAACTACTGACCGCCCAGGTCAGTTTTTCTTTTCCGCCCCGCTTGATGTCGAGAGTTACCTGGAAATGGAGGCGTGATGCAGTTTGATGTCGTCACTCTGTTTCCCGAAATGTTTGCCGCGCTGACGCAATCCGGCATTACCCGCCGGGCGCTGGAGCAGAAGCGCTGGGGCTTGTCGCTGTGGAATCCGCGTGAATTCACCACCGACAACCATCGCACCGTGGATGACCGTCCCTATGGGGGTGGTCCCGGCATGGTGATGCTGGCCAAGCCCCTGCAGGCGGCCATCGAGGCTGCCCAGGCACGCCAGCAGACGCTGGGCCTGGCCAAGCCACGGGTGATCTACCTGTCGCCGCAAGGCGCGCCGCTGACCCATGAACGGGTGGTGCGGCTGTCGCAGGACAGTGGGGCCGTGCTGCTGTGCGGCCGCTATGAAGCCATCGACCAGCGCCTGCTCGACAAGTGCGTGGACGAGGAAATCAGCATCGGTGATTTCGTGCTTTCCGGCGGCGAACTGCCCGCCATGGCGTTGATGGATGCAGTGATCCGGTTATTGCCGGGTGCGCTCAACGATAGCGCCTCGGCCGTGGAAGACAGCTTCGTCAACGGGCTGCTGGATTCGCCGCATTACACGCGTCCGGAAGTCTATGAAGGTGAGCCGGTGCCCGCCGTCCTGTTGGGTGGTCACCATGCCGAGATCCAGAAATGGCGTCGGCAGCGTGCGCTGGAAGCCACCTTGACCAAGCGCCCCGATCTGATCGTCAGGGCCAGGGAACAGGGCCTGTTGAGCAAGACCGATGAAAAGTTTCTGAGCAGCCTGCCACAGCCGTAGTCGGTATCGCCGGCATGCAGGTCGCCAAATCGAAGTCGTACCAGCAGTACCGCAGGTCCAGCGATGGACCCGCACCGTGCAGCGGCCTGGCCGTTGCGTTTGAAACCCCATCCTCTACCGGGCTACACAATCAGCCTTCGGGCAACGGCGCCGGCAAGATGGTTACAGGAGCAAAAAATGGATCTGATCCAGCAACTCGAGCAAGAAGAGATCGCGCGTCTCGCCAAGAACATTCCCGACTTCGCCCCCGGCGACACCGTGATTGTCAGCGTCAACGTGGTTGAAGGCACCCGCAAGCGCGCCCAGGCCTACGAAGGCGTGGTCATCGCCCGCCGCAACCGTGGTCTGAATTCCAACTTCATCGTGCGCAAGATTTCGTCCGGTGAAGGCGTTGAGCGTACCTTCCAGCTGTACTCGCCGCTGATCGCTTCGATCGAAGTCAAGCGTCGTGGCGACGTGCGTCGCGCCAAGCTGTACTACCTGCGCGAACGTTCGGGCAAGTCGGCACGTATCAAGGAAAAGCTGCCCAGCCGCGCTGCAAAGGCTGCTGCTGCCGAGTAATCGGTTGCATGTTGATGCGTCAGGAAAAGGGGTGTCTCGCGACACCCCTTTTTCGTTTCCGTCAGTTGCATTGCATTCTTCGTTGAATTCCGATTAACAGATCTCAGATCAAGCGAGCACATCGTGGCCAGTTTCGATCCCGTCAACCTGCCGGTGGATGCCGTCGCCGGCGAAAGCGCCCTGGAAGCGGCGCGCCTGAACGCCGACTGGCTGCGCCAGCGCTTTGCCACACCGCCGCGCTGGGAACCCGAGCACAGCGGCGACCAGTTGGCACGCATGGCCGAGACCAAGGGCCGCTTCCGGCTGGCTTCGGTGTTGATTCCGATCGTGCTGCGGGAAGAGGGGATGACGGTACTCTTCACGCGCCGCACAGCTGACCTGAAGGATCATGCAGGCCAGATCAGCTTCCCCGGCGGTCGTCGCGAAGACTATGACGGCTCGGCCATCGAGACCGCCTTGCGCGAAACCGAGGAAGAAATCGGCCTGGCCCGCCAGTACGTCGAAGTCATCGGCTCCCTGCCGGATTACTTCACCGGCACCGGCTATCGCGTCACCCCCGTGGCCGGGCTGATCCAGCCACCGTTCGAAGCAGTCGGCGATCCCCGTGAAGTGGCGGAAATCTTCGAGGTGCCGCTGGCCTTCCTCATGGATGGCGTGAACCATCAGCGCCGTTCGGTGGAACTGCCCGCGCCGGTCGGGCGCCGCAGCTTCTATACGATGCCCTACGACCGTTATTTCATCTGGGGCGCGACGGCAGGCATGCTGCGTAATCTCTTCCACTTCCTGCGTAGCTGAACTGTCCACTGCCTTTGGTTGTCACTCTGTATCGAATAAGATACGCAAAGTCGTTGTTGATGTTCAAACACGTAAATATTGATGACATTGCGAGCTTGATTCTCGTCAACAAATCAATTGTTTGATTCCCATCTTGCACTGCGCTATCGTACGGGCTACAGAGACACCTAAGGCTGCTTGATGACATTTCTATCCATTCTCTTTGCGCTGTTAATCGAACAACTCAAACCACTGCGTGCGGACAATCCGGTTTATGCATCCATCAAGTCTTTCGCGGCCACGATAGAGGGCTGGTTCAACGCCGGCCACGTTCATCACGGCCGACTGGGCTGGGTGGTGATGGTCGGTGCGCTGACCGTGCCGGTGGCGCTGGTGTACTGGTTGCTGCTGCATGTGAGCCTGGTGGCGGCGTTTGCCTGGAACGTGCTGGTGGTCTACATGACGCTGGGCTTCCGTCATTACAGTCATTACTTCACTTCCATCCAGCTGGCCCTGAACACGGGCGACGAGATGACTGCCCGCACCCTGCTGGCCGAATGGACCAAGCTGGACACCGCCGGCATGGACGTCAGCGAGATTTCGCGCATCGCCTCCGAGCGCGCCCTGATCACCACGCATCGCCATGTGTTTGGCGTGTTCTTCTGGTTCCTGATGCCGGTCGGCCCAGCACTGGCGGTGATGTATCGCGTCGCCGAGTACCTCTCGCGCGCCTGGAACGAGCCCGATCACATGAAGTTCGAGGCCTTCGGCCGCTTCGCTGCCCAGGCCTTCTACTGGATCGACTGGATTCCGGCACGCCTGACCGCCTCCGCCTTTGCCGTGGTGGGTAACTTCGAGGATGCCATCTACGCCTGGCGCAACTTCGCCAACCGCTGGGAGGACGAGGCCGCCGGTATCATCCTGGCCGCCGGTGGTGGCGCCATGGGCGTGCGCTTCGGCACCGAAAACCAGGCCGCTGCCGGCATCATCCTGCCGGTTGATGCGGCCACGGTCGATTCCATGCCCGAGGAGACCGACGGCCTGCCCGGTGACACACCATCCCCGCGCACCCTGCAGAGCACCGTGGGCCTGGTCTGGCGTGCCTTGTTGCTGTGGATGTTCCTGTTGCTGCTGCTGTCAGTCGCGGTCTGGATGGGCTAGTTCTTTCGAATTGAGACGAGCGGGCGGTGGCCCGCTTCGTTTTTTTGGGGAACGCGATTCCCGCCAACCCGGTATACTTCCGGATTCACATCACCAAGATCGCATCCCGCCGGGCAGCAGCTCAGCCCGGACCAGGAACGAGCGACGCGCAGGGCCAGGCAAGGCAGAATGGCTGGAGGCGAGGAGACCGGTAGAAGCCAAGTCTTCTATAAGATATAATACTCAACACCGCAGGCACCCCCGCGACAAGTCGCGCAGGCACCGCGGAATCCAGGGCTCGGGTCTCACCAGGACCGGGGCATTCGGTTGCAAGCGCTATAGAAGAACTGCACGTATGGCTGATCCCATCAAACCCGCAAACGCACCGGCCAAAGAATTCATCATCCTGGGCAAGACCTCGGATGGCCGGCAGTTCCGCCCCAGCGACTGGGCGGAGCGCCTGTGCGGCGTGATGTCGTGTTTCCGTCCGGAAGGCAGTGGCGGGCGCAACGCACACCTGAAGTATTCTCCCTACGTCTTGCCGACCCACATCGATGGCGTGCGCTCGGTGGTGGTCAACGAAGCCCTGCGCGAGCTGGAACCGCTGGCGTATCACTTCGTGGTCAACTTCGCCAAGGACAACGACCTGCAGGTGATCGAAGCCTGTGTCCTGCCTGACCCTCCCAAGGAAAACAAGGCGCCCTGAGCCTTGTCATCCCCGCCGGGCGGTTTGTATCGCCCGGGCAATACCCCGCCAGCTTCATGCCGCCCCTGCAGGCGGTCCCGCCAGCAGTTACACTACTACCCGTCTTCACTTCCCGCGCTCAGCCGGACACATCAGCCAGAGCCAGCGGGATCACCTGGCCGTACGCGGCCGCCTAATCACGGAGAAGAAGCATCATGAACCACCGCATGGAGCGCGACACCTTTGGCCTGATCGAAGTCCCGGCCGACCGCCTGTGGGGCGCGCAGACCGAACGTTCGCTGCACCACTTCCACATTTCCACCGAGCGCATGCCAGCCGAGCTGATCGTGGCACTGGCTGCCGTCAAGCGTGCCTGTGCCAGTGTCAATCGCGACCTGGGCAAGCTGGAGGGCAAGAAGGCCGAGGCCATCATCGCTGCCGCTGATGAAGTGATCGCCGGCAAGCATCCGCTGGAATTCCCGCTGTCGGTCTGGCAGACCGGCTCCGGCACCCAGAGCAACATGAACATGAACGAGGTGCTGGCCAACCGTGCCTCCGAGCTGTTGGGTGGCGTACGTGGCGAAGATCGCCTGATCCACCCCAATGACGACGTCAATCGCGGCCAGTCCTCCAACGACATCTTCCCGACCGCCATGCACGTGGCCGCCTGCATGGCCGTGGCGACCCACCTGATTCCCTCGCTGCACAAGCTGCGCGGCACCCTGGCGGAGAAATCCACCCAGTTCGCCGACATCGTCAAGATCGGCCGCACCCACCTGCAGGACGCCACTCCGCTGACCCTGGGCCAGGAGTTCTCCGGCTACGTGGCCCAGCTGGAACATGCGGAGTCGGCCGTCATCGCCACCCTCAATGCCATCTCCGAACTGGCCGCCGGCGGCACGGCGGTCGGCACGGGCCTGAATGCCCACCCCGAATTCGGCGAGCGCGTGGCTGCCGAGCTGGCCAAGTTCTTCGGTTTCCCCTTCAAGACCGCGCCCAACAAGTTCGCCGCACTGGCCGGCCATGATGCCCTGGTGGCCTCGCATGGCGGCCTGAAGACGCTGGCCGCGGCGATGATGAAGATTGCCAACGACGTGCGCTGGCTGGCATCCGGCCCGCGCTCGGGCCTGGGCGAGATCACCATCCCCGAGAATGAACCGGGCAGTTCCATCATGCCGGGCAAGGTCAATCCGACCCAGTGCGAGGCCATGACCATGCTCTGCGCCCAGGTCTTCGGCAACGATGTTGCCTTGAACATCGGTGGCGCCAGCGGTAATTTCGAGCTCAACGTCTTCAAGCCGGTGATCATCCATAACTTCCTGCAGAGCGTGCGCCTGCTGGCCGACGGCATGGCCAGTTTCGAGGAGCACTGCGCCCGCGGCATCGAGGCCAACCGCAGCCGCATCGGCGAACTGATGGAAAAGTCGCTCATGCTGGTGACCGCCCTGGCACCGCACATCGGCTACGACAAGGCCGCCAAGATCGCCAAGCAGGCGCATCACGACGGCACGACCCTGAAGCAGGCCGCTCTGGCCTTGGGCTATGTCACTGAAGAGCAGTTCGTGGAGTGGATCAAGCCGGAGCAGATGACGCGGCCGGGTTGAGCCAGGTTCAGTGTTGCCGGGGCACTGGCATTCCTGAGTTGCCCTGGCGTGATAAGCATCGACGGCCTTGCAAAAGGCCGTTTTTGTTTTTGCAGACCTTGACGGCAAGGCCTTGCCCGGCTGAAGTAGCACGCTGCACATTGCTGCAAAGCACGGTGATTTGCAAAGCCTTTTCAACCCCATGTATATCAATATTGATTAGGGTTACGAATTGAAACATCTCAAGATTTAAGACCAGCCCCGGCGTATATTGCTTTCATGCGCCAGATGCGTCTGCAAGCCGCGCCCGACAAGGAGTTTCGGGCGATCGGGGAAAGCGGCAGCGATGTCATCGGCGATAATTCCCGACATTCAGAGACACTCCCAAAGGCAATAACATGAAGAAAATAGCGGCAATCGGCGTCTGCGGCGTGCTGGCGGTGGCCGGCCTGGTGGCTAGCGCGTCGGTGTATGCACATGGGCGCTTCTATGGCGGCGTGGTGATCGGCGGGCCGATCTGGGTGCCGCCGCCGGTCTACTACCCGCCTCCGGTCTATGTGGAACGGGTGCCGGCACCGGTCTACGTGGAGCCGCCGCGCCAGGATTACTGGTACTACTGCCAGGAATCCAAGGCGTATTACCCCTATGTCCAGAACTGCCCCAGTCCCTGGATGAAGGTGGTTCCCAATACCCCCGCCGTTCCCGGCGGTCCGCCACCGCAATAGCCTGGCGACCGGGTCGCGCAGGCCGTTCTCAGATGCTCTGCGCTAAAGCAATACCTTCACAGATAAAGGAATCAACGTGAAACCCATCTACAAGACCGCCGCTACCGTCACCGCCGTCGGCGCCATGCTGGCGCTCGGTGGTTGCGTGAGCGTACCGACCGGACCGTCCGTGATGGCGATGCCAGGCAAGGACAAGAGTTACGAGCAATTCCGTGCCGACCAGCAGCAATGCCAGCAGTACGCCCAGGACGCCATCGGCGGGCAGGCGGCGCAGACCCAGAACAATGCGGCCAACAGCGCCGCGGTCGGTACCGCCGTAGGTGCGGTGGCCGGCGCACTGATCGGCGCGGCTTCCGGCAATGCCGGTGCCGGGGCGGCCATCGGTGCTGGTGGTGGCCTGCTGGTGGGCAGCGCAGCCGGCAGCAATGCGGCTGCGGGCGGCAATTATTCGATGCAGCAGCGCTATGACATGACCTATACCCAGTGCATGTACAGCAAGGGCAACCAGGTGCAGCAGCCGGTCCAGACCACCACCGTCTATACCTACCACCCGCGCTACTACTACGCTCCGCCGCCGCCTCCGGGCTACTATGGTCCGCCGCCGACGTATTACGGCCCGCCGCCGGGTGCATATTGAGAACGCAGATGGTGAAGAAAACAAACCGCATCCCCGGATGCGGTTTTTTCTTATGCAACGCAACATGGCGGCCCGCCAGTGCTATACTCGCCGCCATGCTTTTCCGAACCCAACTTGCGAAAACCCAGCATTGGTGGCGCGCCTGACCCAGGCGGCCCGTTTTCACACAGATTGACCATGTGATGCCGCCGGTTCCGGCGGCATGTTTTTTTCAGCTTCGGACCGGCGGCATTCCAGACAGATTAACGATCAGGAATGACCATGTCTTCGAACGCCACTAGTTCCGCTTCCAGCACGACCTCCGCTTCCACCTTGCCCGTGGTCCTCACCGGCGACCGTCCTACCGGTCCGCTGCACCTGGGGCACTACATCGGTTCCCTCAAATCGCGCGTAGCGCTGCAGGAGACTTCGCGCCAGTTCCTGCTGCTGGCCGACACGCAGGCCATGACCGACAACGTCGGTCGCCACCAGAAAGTCACCGACAACGTGCTGGAGGTGGCGCTGGACTACCTGGCCGTGGGCATCGATCCCGAGAAATCGACCATCTTCATCCAGTCCCAGGTGCGCGAGCTTTACGAACTGTCGATGGTGTTGCTGAACCTGGTGACGGTGTCGCGCCTGGAGCGCAATCCCACGATCAAGGAAGAGATCCGCCTGCGCGGCTTCGAGCGCGATATCCCGGCCGGTTTCCTGACCTATCCGGTCAGCCAGGCGGCGGACATCACCGCCTTCAAGGGGCAACTGGTGCCGGTGGGCAGCGACCAGTTGCCGATGATCGAGCAGACCAACGAACTGGTGCGCAAATTCAACGCCACCGTCGATCGTGAAGTGCTGGTGGAATGCAAGGAAGTGCTTTCCGAAACCGGCCGCCTGCCCGGCATCGACGGCAAGGCCAAGATGAGCAAGTCGCTGGGCAATTCCATCGCCCTGGGCGCGACGCCGGCCGAGATCAAGCAGGCCGTGCACCGCATGTACACCGACCCTAACCACCTGCGCGTGGACGATCCGGGTCAGGTCGAGGGCAATGTGGTCTTCACCTTCCTGGATGCCTTCGACCCCGACCGCGATGCCGTGGCCGAGCTGAAGGCCCACTATACCCGGGGTGGTCTGGGCGACAGCGTGGTCAAGCGTCGGCTGGAAGGCATCCTGCAGGAATTGCTGGAACCCATCCGCACCCGTCGCGAAGAGTTCGCCAAGGACCGTGGCGAAGTGCTGGCCATCCTCAAGCGCGGCACCGAGCGTGCCAGTGCCGTGGCCGCGCAGACCATGTCGGAAGTCAATGCCGCGCTGGGCCTGAACTACTTCGGCTAAGGCGCCCAGGCGACCGCCTGCAGAAAACGAGACCGCCGCTTCCCGGCAAGGGGAGCGGCGGTTTTTTCATGCCTGAGGAGGAGTTCAGCGTGCCTTGGTTGGCGTCATCTGCGGCAGTTCCAACAAGACTTCCAGCCCGCCTTCAGCCAGATTGCGCAGGCGCAGCTGGCCATGATGGTTCTCGGCGATATTGAGCGCGATGGTCAGGCCCAGCCCGGTGCCACCGGTATCGCGTGAACGCGAGGTTTCCAGCCGATAGAAGGGTTCGAAGACTGCCTCCAGCTCGGCATCGGGGATGCCCGGCCCCTGGTCGCGGATACGGATGGCGATCTTCTGTTGCTCCAGGGCGATGCTGACCCGCGCCTGGCGGCCGTACTTGCAGGCATTGTCGATCAGGTTGGTCAGGCAGCGCCGCAGCGCCCCCGGCTGGGCCATCACGAAGGCGCGGGTGCTGCCTTGCAGGCTCACGTCCTGGCCGGCGTCGGCAGCATCGGCACAGACGCTGTCGAGCAGGGAGTCGATATCCAGGGCTTGTATCTTCTCCGAGGAATCCATGCTGCGCGCCAGGTCCAGCCCCTCGCGCACCATGCCGTGCATCACGCCCAGATCGTCGATCAGCTTTTGCTGCAGTTCGGCGTCGGTGACCTTTTCCAGGCGCAGGCGCATGCGTGTCAGCGGCGTCTGCAAATCGTGGGTGATGGCCGCCAGCATGTGGGTGCGATGCTGTATCTGGCGCCGGATGCGGCCCTGCATGGCATTGAAGGCATGCGCCGCCTGCCGGATTTCGGTGGGGCCGGTCTCGGCCAGTGGCGCATGGTCGATGTCGCTGCCAAGGCGCGATGCGGCCTGGGCCAACTGGCGGATCGGGCGGGTCGCCATGCGCGCCACCAGCCAGGCCAGCATCGCGATCAGCGCCAGGAACAGCAGGATGTACTGCAGGCCGAACGGTCCACCCGGTCCACCGCGTCCGCGCAGGGCAGGGGGCTCGCCCGGCTGGTGCAGGCGCAGGCGCATCAGGGCCTGGTCGTGCAGGCTCACGTAGATCACGCGGCAGGTGTCGCGGCGCGGGGCGTGGGCATCATCGGCCCGCAAGGGCGGGCATTCGCTTTCGCGCTGGACGGCGATCTTGCGGTCCTCCCCCAGACGCGACTGCAGCATCTCGATGAGCGGGCTGGTGCTGGCGTTGGGCCCGATGGCGTCATTCATGTCGTCCACCATGCGCGCCTCGAAACCGAAGTTGGTGGCGGCCTGCAGCACGATGGGACGTTGCGGCGGCGGGATGTCGTCCACCGCCTGGACGATCTGTTCCACGCGGTCGGCCAGATGCTGGAAGCGCAGTTCGCGCAAGGTGCTGCGGCGCTCGTTGCCAGACAACCAGGTGGTGGCCATGACCGCCACCACGATGCCCGCCAGCAGCAGGAAGAAGATGCGGTTGCCGATGGAGCCCAGGAAATCCTTCATGCCGGCCGGCCTGCACCTTCCGCGCTGACCGTGGTGGCCAGCACATAACCCTCGTTGCGCACGGTCTTGATGATGGTGGGCGTGCGCGCATCGTCACCCAGCTTCTGGCGCAGGCGGCTGATCTGGATATCCACGGAGCGGTCGAAGGGATCGGATTCGCGGCCCTGGGTCAGCTCCAGTAACTGGTCGCGGTTGAGCACCCGGTTGGGATGGTCGAGGAACACCTTCAGCAGCCGGAACTCCGCCCCCGACAGGGCTACCACCACGCCATCGCGGTTCACCAGATGGCGCGCCGTCAGGTCCAGCGTCCAGCCGGCAAAGCGCATGGTGGCCACGTCCGGCTGGGCCATGTTGGGCGGCAGTGCCTGGGTCCGGCGCAGCACGCTGCGGATGCGGGCGAACAGCTCGCGCGGCTCGAAGGGCTTGGCCAGGTAGTCGTCGGCGCCCATTTCCAGGCCCAGGATGCGGTCCAGCGGCTCGCCGCGCGCGGTCAGCATGATCACCGGCACCGATGAGGTGGCGCGCAGGTTGCGACACAGCGTCAGGCCATCTTCCCCGGGCAGGGTCAGGTCCAGCACGATCAGGTCCACCCGCGACTCTTCCAGCACCCGACGCATTTCGCTGCCATTGGTGGCGGTCAGGGTGCGCAGGCCGTTGCTGTCCAGGTATTCGGCCAGCAGTGTGCGGATGTCGCGGTCGTCATCGACGACGAGGATGTGAGTATTTGTATCCATGGGACGCATTATGCCGAACTTGTCCGTACGTGCAGGATGGATTTGTATCGGGTCTTTACAAGGAGGGGGATGGAAATAAAACGATACCTGGGAGGCCTGCGGATATACAAAACGATACAAATGACGGCACAGCGGAAAAATCGCCGATACACGCCGCCGGTTTAATGGGAACCGTGCCAAGACAGCACTTCGCTGTATGACAGTACAAGCGCAGTACAAGCACAGTACCAAGCGCAAGACCCACTGAAAGGAGCAACACATGTTGACATTCAAGAACCGTATCCTGGCCGGCATCGCCGCCGTAAGCATCAGCGCCGTGACGCTGTCGGCCTTCGCCCAGATGCCCCCGGACGGCCCGCAAGGCCACGCCCCGAGCCCGGAACAGATCGCCAAGTTCGAGCAGATGCGCGCCAAGCACCAGGCCCAGCTGCACGACAAGCTCAAGATCACCGCCGCCCAGGAAGCCGGCTGGAAGCTGTTCCTGGACAAGACCAAGCCGGCCCCGTTTGACCGTGCCGCCCGTCCCAACAAGGAAGAATGGGCCAAGCTGTCCACCCCGGAACGTCTGGACAAGCAGCTGGACATGATGCGCAAGCGCGAATCCTTCGCAGAACAGCGCATCGCCGCCACCAAGGAGTTCTACGCCACCCTGTCGCCGGAGCAGCAGAAGACCTTCGACGCCGAGTTCGCCAAGATGCAGCACCATCGCTGGGAACAGATGCATCACGGCCAGCGTGGCGAGCACAAGGGCCCGCCGCGTGACGGCAAGCCCGCTCCCGACGCTCCGGCCAAGTAAGGCACACGGCAGCATTCGCCCGTGCGTTGCAAGCGCGGGCGTTTTCCACCCCGACAGCCTTGCGCTTGACCCGCAAGGCTGTTCTCATTGGCGCGGCCGGCAATAGCTGGGTACACTGCGTGCCAGCCGATGCAGGTGGCATGCGTGGTTGCAGAGTTGCAAGCCGCCCAGGAGAGAATAGCGGTAGGCGGCCCGATCCAACAGGATGGGCCGCCTTCCCTTATGCTCTTGCCTTTGCGTGACCGGATAACGGCACGCCGACGCGATGGCAGAGCGCTGCATCGACTTCCCATGAGACAAGGCCGCCTGTTGGCGGTCTGCATACGTGATCGGTTTACTGGTTTCCCTGACATGACAAATACTCCCAATCCCGGCCAGCCATCTCCCTCCCCATCTCCTTCGCGTTCCCGTGGCAGCATCCTGCGCCGCTGGTGGTTCTGGGTACTGGTGGCCGCACTGGCCGCCGGTGGCGGGTACAAATACTGGTCCAAGAAGAAGGCCGAGCAGGAGCAGATGAGTGCCATGGGTGGCCCCGGTGGCCCCGGGGGCCGTCCAGGTGCTGGCGGTCCGGGCGCCCGCCGTCCGGGCGCCGGCGCCTTCGCTGGCCAGACCATGCCGGTCGGCGTGGCCAAGGCCCGGGTGCAGGATGTGGATGTCTTCCTCAACGGACTGGGGGCCGTCACCCCCACGGCCACCGCCACCGTGCGCGCCCGGGTCGATGGCCAGTTGATGAAGCTGCATTACAAGGAAGGCCAGGTGGTCAAGGCCGGTGAGCTGCTGGCCGAGATCGACCCGCGCTCGCTGCAGGCCGCGCTGACCCAGGCCGAAGGCCAGCTGGCGCGCGACCGCGCACTGCTGAGCTCGGCCCGGCTTGACCTGAAGCGCTACCAGACCCTGCTGTCGCAGGACTCCATCGCCAGCCAGCAGGTCGACACCCAGGCCGCGCTGGTCAAGCAATATGAGGGAACGGTCAAGGCCGATGAGGGCAGCGTCGCCAGCGCCCGCCTGCAGTTGTCGTTCACCCGCGTGATCGCCCCCATCAGTGGCCGCCTGGGCCTGCGCCAGGCCGACGTCGGCAACAACGTCACCACCAGCGACACCAACGGCCTGGTCATCATCACCCAGCTGCAGCCGATCACCGCCATCTTCAGCATTCCCGAAGACAATATCCCCAAGGTCTTGCAGCAGCTGCAGAGCGGTCGCAAGCTGCCGGCCCAGGCCTGGGACCGGGAGCAGAAGAAGAAACTGGCCGACGGCGTGCTGCTGACCATCGACAACGTGGTCGATTCCACCACCGGCACGGTCAAGCTCAAGGCCCAGTTCCCCAATACCGACTACGCGCTGTTCCCCAGCCAGTTCGTCAATATCCGCCTGCAGCTCAATACCGAGCAAGGTGCCACCGTCATCCCGACGGCCGCCATCCAGCGCGGGGCCAAGGGTTTGTTCGTCTATGTGGTCAAGGAAGACAACACCGTCACCGTGCGCCCGGTCAAGACCGGCCCGGTACAGGATGACCTGACTGTCATCACCGACGGCGTGGCCGCCGGCGAGACCGTGGTCATCGACGGCATCGACCGGCTGCGCGAAGGCGCCAAGGTCGAGGCCGTGGCACGCGGTGGTGCCGACGACCCGGCCAACAAGCTCACCACCGAGAACCCCGATGCACGCCGCCATGGCAAGCGTGGCCAGGGTCAAGGACAAGGGGCCGGACAGGCCGCAGGGCAGGGCGCAGAAGGCGGTCAGGGCGGTCAGGCCAGCATGAGCCCGGAAGAGCGCCAGAAGCGCTGGGCCGAGCTCAACAAACGCATCGATGCCGGCGAATTCGGCGAAGAGATCAAGAAGCTGCCTGAAGACCAGCGTCGCCAGAAGATGATGGAACTGCGGCGCCAGCGCGAGGCAGGCAATGCCAATGGCGGCACCGGTGGTGCCAGCAACGCAGGCAACGCCAACGGCACCAAGTAAGCACAAGGCTCACGCATGAATCCCTCGCGCCAGTTCATTCTGCGGCCGGTCGCCACATCCTTGCTGATGCTGGCGATCCTGCTGGTGGGCATCGTCGCCTACCGGCTCCTGCCGCTGTCGGCCCTGCCCGAAGTCGATTACCCGACCATCCAGGTGGTCACCCTCTATCCCGGGGCCAGCCCGGATGTGATGACTTCCTCGGTCACCGCGCCGCTGGAGCGCCAGTTCGGCCAGATGCCGGGCTTGAAGCAGATGTCTTCCACCAGTTCCGGCGGAGCCTCGGTGATCACGCTGCAGTTCAACCTCGACCTGAGCCTGGATGTGGCCGAGCAGGAGGTGCAGGCCGCCATCAACGCCGGCAGCAACCTGCTGCCCTCGGACCTGCCGATGCCGCCGGTCTACAGCAAGGTCAACCCGGCCGATACCCCCATCATCACGCTGGCGGTCACCTCCAGGACCATGCCCCTGCCCAAGGTCCAGGACCTGATCGACACCCGCCTGGCGCAGAAGATTTCCCAATTGTCGGGCGTGGGTCTGGTGAGCCTGTCGGGCGGCCAGCGCCCGGCCGTGCGCATGCAATTGAATCCGCGTGCCGTGGCCGCACTGGGCCTGAACCTGGATGACGTGCGTACCGCCATCGGCAATGCCAACGTCAATCAGGCCAAGGGCAGCTTCGACGGCCCCACCCGCGCTTCCACCATCGATGCCAACGACCAGCTGCGCTCGGCCGACGAGTATCGCAACCTGATCATCGCCTACAAGAATGGCGCGCCGATCCGGGTCTCCGATGTGGCCGATGTGATCGATGGTGCAGAAAACGTCCGCCTGGGCGCCTGGGCCAACCAGCAGCCTGCGGTGATTGTGAACATCCAGCGCCAGCCGGGTGCCAACGTGATCGCCGTGGTCGACAGCATCAAGAAGATCCTGCCGCAGCTGCAGGCCAGCCTGCCGGGCTCCATCGACGTCCACATCCTGACCGACCGCACCACCACCATCCGCGCCTCGGTGGCCGATGTGAAGTTCGAACTGCTGCTGTCGGTGGCGCTGGTGGTGATGGTGATCTTCGTCTTCCTGCGCAACGTGCCGGCCACCATCATCCCCAGCGTAGCGGTACCGCTGTCGCTGGTGGGCACCTTCGCCATCATGTATCTGGCCGGTTTCTCGATCAACAACCTGACCCTGATGGCTCTGACGATTGCCACCGGTTTCGTGGTCGACGACGCCATCGTCATGATCGAGAACATCTCGCGCTACATCGAAGAAGGCATGAAGCCCATGCAGGCGACCCTGAAAGGCGCCGAGCAGATTGGCTTCACCATCATCTCGCTGACCTTCTCGCTGATTGCGGTGCTGATCCCGCTGCTGTTCATGGGTGACGTGGTGGGGCGCCTGTTCCACGAATTCGCGGTGACCCTGGCGGTCTCCATCCTGATCTCGGCCGTGGTCTCGCTCACGCTGACCCCCATGATGTGCGCGCGCCTGCTGCGCCATCAGCCGGAAGAACAGCAGGGCTGGTTCTACCACAAGAGCCAGGTCTTCTTCGATCGCATCATCGCCCGCTACGGCGTCATGCTGGAATGGGTGCTGGAGCGCCAGAAGCTGACCCTGCTGGTGGCCGTGGCCACGCTGGGCCTGACCGTGCTGCTGTACGTGTTCGTGCCCAAGGGCTTCTTCCCGCTGCAGGACACCGGGGTTATCCAGGGTATCTCGGAAGCCACGCAGTCCATTTCCTTCAGTGCCATGGGAGAAAAACAGCAGCAACTGGCCAAGGTAGTGCTGCAAGACCCGGCCGTGGAGAGCCTGTCCTCCTTCATCGGCGTGGATGGCACCAATGCCACCCTGAACAGCGGGCGCATGCTGATCAACCTGAAGCCGCACGAAGCACGCGACGTTTCCGCCGCCGACGTGATCCGTCGCCTGCAACCCACGCTGGCGCGGGAAGTGCCGGGCGTCACCCTCTACATGCAGCCAGTGCAGGACCTGACCATCGAGGATAGCGTCTCCCGCACGCAATACCAGTTCACCCTGGAAGACGCCGATCCGGCCCTACTCAGTACCTGGGTGCCGAAGCTGATCGCGCGCCTGCAACAGGTGCCGGAACTGGCTGACGTGGCCACCAACCTGCAGGACCAGGGGCTGCAGGCCTATATCCAGATCGACCGCAATGCCGCATCGCGCCTGGGTATCACTACCGCCGCCATCGACAACGCGCTCTACAACGCCTTCGGCCAGCGCCTCATTTCCACCATCTATACGCAATCGAACCTGTATCGCGTGGTGATGGAGGTCAAGCCGGAATTCCAGCGCGGCCCCGAAGCGCTGGACAGCATCTACCTGGTCACCTCGGGCGGCGGCAAGGTACCGCTGTCGTCGATCGCCACCGTCAGCGAACGGACCGCGCCGCTGGTGGTGAACCACATCGGCCAGTTCCCGGCGGCCACCGTGTCCTTCAACCTGGCCAAGGGCGCCTCGCTGGGCAAGGCGGTCGATGCCATCAAGGCCGCCGAGGCCGAGATCGGCATGCCGGCCTCCACCGTGACCAACTTCCAGGGAGCCGCGCTGGCCTTCCAGGCCTCGCTGTCCAATACGCTTTGGCTGATCCTGGCGGCCATCATCACCATGTACATCGTGCTGGGCGTGCTCTACGAGAGCTACATCCATCCCATCACCATCCTCTCCACGCTGCCCTCGGCGGGGGTGGGCGCGCTGCTGTCGCTGATGATCTCCGGTACCGACCTGGGCATCATCGGCATCATTGGCATCATCCTGCTGATCGGCATCGTCAAGAAGAACGCCATCATGATGATCGACTTCGCCCTGGAGGCCGAACGGCACGAAGGCAAGAGCCCGCGCGAGGCGATCTATCAGGCTTGCCTGTTGCGTTTCCGGCCGATCCTGATGACCACCATGGCAGCGCTGCTGGGCGCCTTGCCGCTGATGCTGGGCACCGGCGTGGGCTCCGAACTGCGCCAGCCGCTGGGCATCACCATGGTGGGCGGCCTGTTGGTGTCGCAGGTGCTCACGCTCTTTACCACGCCGGTGATCTATCTCGGCTTCGACAGCCTGGGCCGCCGGTTGCGCGCACGCTTCGGGCAGCGCGCGCCTGGGCATGGCGGCGACGACGATGATGGTGAAGACGGCAAGCCGGCCACGCTGCCGCCGGCGGTGTAGGCGGATGCGCGCATGAATATCTCGCTTCCCTTCATCAAGCGGCCCATCGCCACCACACTCTTGACCATCGGCATCGCGCTGGCGGGCATGGTGGCCTTCCGCCTGCTGCCGGTCTCGCCGTTGCCGCAGGTGGATTACCCGACCATCTCGATCTCTGCCTCGCTGCCCGGCGCCAGCCCCGAGACCATGGCCGCGACCGTGGCCACGCCGCTGGAACGCGCCATGGGCGCCATCGCCGGGGTCACAGAGATGACCTCCACCAGCTCCCAGAACTCCACCCGCATCACCCTGCAGTTCGACCTGAGCCGCGACATCGATGGCGCCGCCCGCGACGTGCAGGCCGCGCTCAATGCCGCGCGCAGCCTGCTGCCCACCGGCATGCCGAGCAACCCGACCTATCGCAAGGTCAACCCGGCCGACGCCCCCATCCTGATCCTGGCCATGACCTCCGACACCATGACCCAGGGGCAGATGTACGACGCCGCCGACAGCATCGTGGCGCAGAAACTGTCGCAGGTGCGCGGGGTAGGGCAGGTCAGCGTGGGCGGCAGTTCACAGCCGGCCGTGCGCATCGAACTGAACCCGACCGCCCTCAACAAGTACGGCATCGGCAGCGCCGACGTGCGCACTGCAGTGGCGGCCACCAATGCCAATCGCCCCAAGGGTTTGCTGGAAGACGATGGCCGTAACTGGCAGATCTACGCCAACGACCAGGCCAAGACCGCCGCAGAATACGCGCCACTGATCGTGTCCTACCGCAACGGCACGCCGGTGCGGGTGCAGGACGTGGCCGAAGTGCGCGACTCGGTAGCCGATGTGCGCAACGCCGGCTCCTCCAACGGCAAGCCCTCGGTGCTGATCATCATCAACCGCCAGCCCGGCGCCAACATCATCGACACCGTCGACAATGTGCGCGAGCTCTTGCCGCAGCTGCAGGCTTCGATCCCGTCCGCCATCGACATGAAGGTTGTGCTGGACCGCACCCCCACCATCCGCGCCTCGTTGAAGGAAACCGAATTCACCCTGATCCTCTCGGTGGCGCTAGTGATCATGGTGGTGTTCCTGTTCCTGCGTAACGCCCGTGCCACGCTGATCCCCGCAGTGGCGGTGCCGGTGTCCCTGATCGGCACCTTCGGCGTGATGTACCTGGCCGGCTTCAGCCTGGACAACCTGTCGCTGATGGCGCTGACCATTGCCACCGGCTTCGTGGTGGACGATGCCATCGTGGTGCTGGAAAACATCTCGCGCCATATCGAGTCCGGCATGAAGCCCTACAAGGCGGCCCTGCTCGGTGCGCGCGAGGTCGGCTTCACCGTGCTGTCGATGAGCATTTCGCTCATCGCCGTGTTCATTCCCATCCTGCTGATGGAAGGCATCGTCGGCCGCCTGTTCCGCGAATTCGCCATCACCCTGTCGGTGGCCATCCTGGTCTCGCTGGTGGTGTCCCTGACCACCACGCCGATGATGTGCGCGCAGTTGCTGCGCCATGACCCGGAGGCCGACGCAGCGCGTCGCCAGCGGCGCCATCCCTGGCTGCAGAAGATTTCCGATCAGACCGCCGCCATCTTCGAAGACATGCTGCTGGCCTACGAACGCACCCTGGCCTGGGCCCTGCGGGCGGCCCCCCTGATGATGCTGATCCTGCTGGCCACGATTGCCCTGAACGTGTATCTCTACAAGGCCATCCCCAAGGGCTTCTTCCCGCAGCAGGATACGGGGCGCCTGATCGGCGGCATCCGCGGCGACCAGGCCATTTCCTTCCAGGCCATGCGCACCAAGCTCAACGACTTCATCGACATCGTCAAGGCCGATCCCGCCGTGTCGGATGTGGTGGCCTTTACCGGTGGGCAGCGGCGCAATGGCGGCTTCATGTACGTGACCCTGAAGCCGCTCACCGAACGCAAAGACAGCGCCGACAAGGTAGTGGCGCGGCTGCGCATGAAGACCGCCAAGGTGGCTGGCGCCCGGGTGTTCCTGGTACCGGTGCAGGACATCCGCATCGGTGCCCGCCAGAGCGACTCGCAGTATGAATACTCGCTCAAGTCCGATGACGTCGGCCTGCTGCGCATCTGGGAACCCAAGATCCGCCTGGCCCTGTCCAACCTCAAGGAACTGGAAGACATCAGCACCGACCAGCAGGACAACGGCCTGCAGACCACCCTGACCATCGACCGCGAGACCGCCATGCGGGCCGGTGTCACGCCACAGCTGATCGATTCCACCCTGTCCGACCTTTTCGGCCAGCGCCAGATCTCGACCATCTACAGCGGCATGAACCAGTACCACGTAGTGATGGAAGCCGCGCCGCAATACTGGCAGAGCCCGGAAACCCTGCGCGATACCTATGTCAGCCTGGCCGGCTCGTCCAACCTGTCGCCGACCACCTCCAGCCTGTCCACGCCACCGGCCCTGTCGGCGGCCGGCAAGCTCAATGCCAACACGGGCCTGGCGCAGACCATTTCCACCGCGCCCTCGCGCCAGATTCCACTGGCCGCGTTCTCGCGCTTCGAGCCGACCACCACCGCGCTGTCGGTCAGCCACGAGGGCCAGTTCGTGGCCTCCACGCTGTCCTTCAACCTGGCCGAGGGCGTGTCGCTGTCGCAGGCCACCGAAGCCATCGACCGCGCCATGGCGCAACTGGGTGTACCCACCAATGTGCTGGGCACCTTTGCCGGTACCGCCAATGCCTTCCAGTCCTCCACCTCCAGCCAGCCCCTCCTGATCCTGACGGCATTACTGGCCGTGTACATCGTACTGGGCATACTCTACGAAAGCCTGATCCATCCCATCACCATCATCTCCACCTTGCCCTCGGCCGGCGTGGGTGCCTTGCTGGCACTGATGGTGACCGGCACCGACTTCAGCCTGATCGCGCTGATCGGTGTGATCCTGCTGATCGGCATCGTCAAGAAGAACGCCATCATGATGGTGGACTTCGCCATCGATGCCGAACGCAATCGTGGCCTGTCCCCGCGTGACGCCATCTTCGAAGCCTGCCGGCTGCGCTTCCGCCCCATCATGATGACCACCATGGCCGCCTTGCTCGGCGCGATCCCGCTGGCCATGGGCCACGGCGACGGCGCCGAGCTGCGCCAGCCGCTGGGTATTTCCATCGTCGGCGGACTGGTCGTGAGCCAGCTGCTCACCCTCTATACGACCCCGGTTGTGTACCTGTACATGGAACGCCTGCGCGCCTGGGGCCAGCGCCGCTTCGGCCGCAAGAACCAGACAGAAACCTCGGCGGCCTGAGGCTGCCGCCATGGAGAAACGCATGACGCAACAAGACCTGTTCAAACTCAAGCCCGTGCTGATGGCGCTGGCGGTCAGCCTGGCGCTGACGGCCTGCGCGGTCGGCCCCGATTACGTCCGACCGCAGATGGACGAGGCCACCATGGCCCCGGCCGTTTTCAAGGAAGGCCAGAACTGGAAGCCCGCCCAGCCGCGCGACCTGATGGCCGACGGCAAGTGGTGGGAGATGTTCAACGATGCCCAATTGAATGCGCTGGTGGCGCAGGTGGACGTCTCCAACCAGAACCTGGCGCTGGCCGAAGCCAACTTCCGCAGCGCCGTGGCGCTGGTGCAGAGTTCGCGCTCGGCCTATTCGCCCACCTTGTCGGCTTCGGCCGGCGCCTCGCGGGGCCGCTCCGGCTCGGCCGGGTCTTCGACCTCGTCCGGTACCTCGTCGTCGTCCGGATCGTCCGGCGGCGTGCGCAATTCCTATACCTTCTCGCTCACCGCCGCCTGGGAGGCCGACATCTGGGGCAAGGTCCGGCGCGACGTCGAATCCAGCCAGGCCAGCGCCCAGGCCAGCGCAGCGGACCTGGCCGGCGCCCGCTTGTCGGCGCAGGCACAAGTGGCGCAGAACTACCTGCAGCTACGCGTGCTGGACGCCCAGCAGCAGTTGCTGGATGACACCGTGCAGGCCTACCAGCGCTCGCTGGAGGTAGCGCAGAACCAGTACAACGCTGGCATGGTCGCCAAGTCCGACGTGATCCAGGCACAGACCCAGCTGAAATCGGCCCAGGCCTCGGCCCTGGACAACGGCGTCACCCGCGCCCAGATCGAACATGCCATCGCCCTGCTGGTGGGCAAGACACCTGCCAGCTTCTCCCTGCCCAGGTCGCCGCTGACCGCCGTGGCGCCGCCGGTCCCGCAGGGCGTGCCGTCGATGCTGCTGGAGCGCCGTCCTGACGTGGCCGCCGCCGAGCGCCGCGTGGCCTCCGCCAATGCCAAGATCGGCGTAGCCAAGGCCGCCTATTTCCCCAGCCTGACGCTGTCGGCCTCGGGCGGTTACCAGAGTTCCACCTTTGCCGACTGGTTCACACTGCCGGGTCGGGTGTGGTCGCTGGGACCACAGCTGGCACAGACCATCTTCGACGGCGGCGCGCGCCAGGCCGCCACCGATCAGGCCATCGCCAGCTACGACGGCACGGTGGCCACCTACAAGCAGACGGTACTGACAGCCTTCCAGGAGGTCGAAGACAACCTGGCTGCATTGCGCATCCTGGAGCAGGAAGCCGCGGTGCAGGGCGAAGCGCTGCAAGCGGCGCGCCAGGCCGTCACGCTGGTGACCAACCAGTACAAGGCCGGCACGGTCAGCTACGTCAACGTCATCACCGCCCAGGCCACGGCCCTGTCGGCCGAGCTGAATTCATTGAATATCCTGAACCGCCGCATGGCCGCCAGCGTGTTGCTGGCCAAGGCCCTGGGCGGTGGCTGGGACGGACATAGCCTGGATGACCTGGGACCGCTGGAGCAGCAGAGTGCAGAGCGGGCCAGGGGTTTGAAGGAGAATGCGGCATTGAGGTAGAGGGGGGGCATTAATCCTCAGGAATCAGCGCCCCGGTCTGAACAGAGAAATTTCGTTTGACCTTCTTGAATGAATGACGACCCGAGCATGCGCTCGTAGCATCGAAGACGAACGTCAAGATGTCGTCCGAGTTAGTGGCTTCTGAAAGCTCGAACTCGTAGCCCCACGGAATGTTCTTCGGGGGCGTATTGCATTGCCGCGACTTGGCATAGAAGCTTGCAGAGAGCTGTTTAAGTTGCGCGTTGATCTTGTTGGCCGACCTGGTGTTCAGATATCTGGAGGGTTTTACGGTCACCTTCTCGATATAGATCCGGTTCATTGCATCTCTTGCCCCTGTTTTTTTATAAACGGAAGTTTCCAGCTTGATATCGCCGAGATCCAGTTCTTCCCCGAAGCTGGGTTGAAAAATCGACGGTAGTAATACGGTGATTGCCAAGGCTAGGTTTTTTTTCAGCATTCTGTGATCTCGAAAGTTTGGGTTGAATGGGTTACAGGGGCTGGCGCACAGGTCTGCTCTTCCTGGTCAGTGCTAGAAGTGGGTTCAGACGGTCAGCTGGGTCGGATGGAATACGCTTTAAAGCAGATTGAATTTGGGTGGCTAAAACCCGGTGTCAGTATCAAAGCGCCATCGCGGAGCCATATATGGAAAGCCGCAGATCGGAAATAGGACTCGCAGGATGCCATTGCTTCAGATTTGAATAGATCTTCGTTCTGCTCCAATAGGTATTGAACCGCATCCTCGCTCAAAGAAATGAAGTTGGGATCAAAAGTGACCCCTGCTTTTAATAGATCGGGCGCGTACATTTTCAGCATCTTTCGTCGTGAAATAACAGCGCCTGAGCGTATGGAAAAATTTCCCGCAACCATATCGAAATGCGGTTGACTGTAACAAGCGCCTGAGATTTTGAAGATCACGCTCAACGTGTCACCTTCCAGGTTGATATGCGTCAGTTCGGCTTCATATCCCCATGGGCTTGCGACCAGAGGATCACGGCAATAGCGCGCTTCCGAGTAAATCGCCTCATACAACTTGTCGATCTCCTTGTTGATCCTCATCGCCTGAATTTTTCCAAGTCTTCTGGAGGCTTGCATCGTGATCTTTTCAAGATAGATCCTGTTGATTTCGTCTTTCGGTCCGGACTGGCGATAGATTTCCTTCTTGAAGCGAAGATCGCTTGATGCATATTCAGTTGTGGCATATTGAATTCTGTACCTGAAACGGCGGCAAGAGTACCAGCCGATTCTCTTCTACCCACACCCTGAAACCTGTCCTTCGCAGAAAAAAATCACAAGACTCTTGCAGATCGGGTGTGAACGTGCCTTCGTTCTGCTCCATGAGAATCGAGAATGCATCGTCTCCCAAGATCAGGAAGTCGTGGCTCACTTCTGCACCAGCCCTTAACAAGGAGGGTGCATATCTTTCCAGGAGCGTTCTTGTGGAAATCGGTTTGCCTGTTGGTATCGAGAAGTTGGCTGCGAATGTTTCGAAATTTGGCTGTCCAGAACAGCCTTCAGCTATGTCAAACAGGATGCTCAGAGTGGTTTTCCCAAAGTTGGTTTTTTCATACTTAAGCACATGGCCCCACGGTCCAGGCCACTGAGGGTCGTAGCACGCACTGGCGCTCTTATGAAAGGAGATATTCAGTCTCTGTAATTCTGAATTGATTCTTTTGATCTGCGCATTTCCCAACTTCTCCGAGCTTTTGATCAACACCTTGTCGATTTCGATGTTCTGGTATGAGGCTTGCTCACCAATCTGCTTTTGAGTTTTGATAATCAACTCGATTTCGTTAGTTTCGCGCTCTCCTGCAATGGAAACTTGAGACGAGAAAATGGCAGGTAGAATTATTGTTACTAGCCATTGGTGGTTCATAGAAGTACCTTTTTGATCCGTTGAGTATGGTTGATTCGGTCGCCGAGAGCCGAATTTTTTTCCCATAAGGGCGTGTCCTTGCCGCCATTAACAGCGTGAGTTACCGCTCGAACATCATCTCTGTCCATGGCAGCTGCAGTGGATGATCTGAAAAGAACGCTGTACCAAACCCCGCCGTCCACGCAGTTATAGACGTTCTCCAGAATGCGGTCGGGGTTATCGATGAGTGGAGGTCTCTTGGGCGGCTTGGACGGCGTTTCTTTAGTTGCGGGTGTCTCCCATCCAGGATCAAAATCAATTCCCTTTTTCAACCACCCTCTGAATGCCCAATACTCGCCATAGTTAAAGCGGCCGGTAATTTGCTTGATTCCTCGGCCTCTGAATTTTTTTCCGTCTCCAGGAGAAACGTTGCCGATATCTGTTCGCCCTTCGTAATCGCTGCCATCATGTTCTTCAAGCATTCGGTTCAAACTCATAGACTCGACCGCTCCTTGACCGAAGAAATGCGCCATCCTCAACCGCGTATTCAAACCATACTTAATGCAGCACTTATTGATTTCCACCCGATACTTCTCTCGCACGGCCTCCGGTGTGCCGTGGCTGATGGTCGCCGCATTCCCGGACGGCGCCGTTGGATAGATGTGCGCTAGCTCGTTCTTCGATAGCCACATGCATTTCGCCAGGTGTTCGATGAACTTGATCGGATGCGGGAGCAGGTGAACCAGTTGCGGTACGTCGGTTCGGCCAGGCCATCTCGGGCAAGATAGTTATTGCAGACCCGGTGTCTGATCGACAGCACCAGGAAATCATTACGGCCGTCTCGCGCGTCCCTGCCATAACGTTCGTGGTTGAAATGGTCCACCAGACGGAAATAGCGTCCTGCTTCCAGCGTGCGGCAATTTCCCTCCGCTTCGAAATACTTGCCGACGGCTTCGATCTCTTCCATGCGCAGCTTGGCTTGTCCATAGGCATCATCGAAATTCTTGCAGCCATAGGAGCCCGCATATTCATACTGTTCCATGCGCGGGGCGCTGCCTTGCTGATTCAGTGTCGGCGCGGTGCGCAAGACCTGCCTGGGCTCGCAGAAATTGTATGAACTCACGCTGAAGCTGGACGGTACGAGCTCACGCACGGCCACCCAGCGATCGATGGCGTCTTCCTCGACGCTGCCACCTTGTGCGTGGAAGCGCACTTCCAGATCGCCGTCGATCGGAGCGGACCGATAGGGGTCATCGGCGATGATCAGGGTATGGCCTTGCTCGTCGTGCCGGAAAGAGTAAATCCAGCCCGCTGCTTCCCAGCGCCGGCTGAGGTAATTGAAGTCGGTTTCGTCAAACTGGCAGGCGTAGGTCATGGCAGCGCTGCCGCCGTATATCTGCCACTCCCAGTTGGGGTAGGCCGAATAGTCCCTGAAGATGCTGCTGGTCTGATCCTTCAAGGACTTGTAGTGGAAGACGTAGTTGTCCTTGCGCAGCTTGAGGAAACGCAGCCAGGGGCCGAGTGTGGCTTCGTAGAGCGCGATGCCACCGTCCGCATGGCATCTGCGGAAGCTGAATACGTAGCCTGAGAAGTAGCGCAAGCTGCCATCTGCGCGCACCAGCTCGATGTTGAGCAGCTTGCCTTGCATGTCCTTGAGTGCAATGCTGGGGTCGTCGGAGAGCAGCTTGACCTTGTATTCGAAGTCGCGGGAGATACTTTCCACGGCGTCGATGCTGTCGACGACCATCTGCGCATCGGGTGCATCACGGTGGGGGAATGACAGGCGCAGCATGCGGTTGTGCTGCCGTCCTTTGATCAGTTCCTGAAATCTGGGAATGGTCCTGGTCATGCGGGCTCCGGGTAGGTTCCGGGTGCGCATCAAGCGGCGTCAATGGCCAGGGCCATTCATGAAGTCAGCGCAGACGGAGGATGGGGACAACGAGAAAGGGGAGATGGTAGCCAACGCAGAACACTCGCCATAGCGATGGAATTCTAGAAACGAGGACAGAATGCGAAGGAGGGGCAGGGGAGAAAAAACAAACCGCAAAGAGACCATGCTGGCGGCCCGGGATGGATGTCGAATCCCTTCAGAGCGCCAGTCCACGGCGTGGATGCGACAGTGGTCGCGTGACTATGCGGAGCTACGCGTCGCCGGGCGTGACCAGGCGTGAACAGGCGTGATTATTTATGAGGAAACCTGGGCCTGCAGCACGCCCCGCAACGCATTGCACACCACCACCTCTTGCGCGCGCATCAGTTCGGCGCGGGTGATGACGGCTTCGCGGGCCTGCCAGTGTGGATCGGCCAGGAGGACGCGGCGCATCACGCCTGGCAGCACACCGGCGGACAGGGGCGGGGTGCACCACTGCCCGTCAAGTTTGACGAAGACATTGCTGCGTCCCCCCTCGGTCAATTCGTCGCGCTCATTGAAGAACAGCATGTCGAAGCCGCCACGTCGTTCGGCTTCTTTCCAGGCCGCGTCGTAATGTGCGCGCCGCGTGCTCTTGTGGCGCAGGAAAAGGTCGTCGCTGGCGCAACGATGCTCGGCCAGGAAGACTGTCACCGGTCCCGTCAGCGGTAGCAGCGGTGCATGCTGCAGGCTGACGTTGCCGCCTGCATCCAGTGCCAGTCGCAGGCGCAGGACGACGTCCTTGGGCAGGCCGGCGCAGAGCGCATCGATCTGCTGACGCGTCGCCTTCTCGTCGCAGGGAAAACCGAACACCGCCGCCGAGGCCTGCAGCCGCTGCAGGTGCAAGTCCAGATGACGGCAGCCGGCGTGGCTGGCGTGCATGGTCTCGAAGAGGCTGAATTCCTGTTCCAGCCCGGTGAGGAAAGCCGATTTCAGGCGGCATTCGGCAAATTCGGAGGCGGCGTCACTGTCGTAGACGATGCCCGCGCCCACGCCCATCACGCCCTGTCGCAGGCCATGCTCAGGCGCTTGCAGTTCCAGCGTGCGGATCGGTACCGACAGGCAGAAGTCACCGATGGTGCCGCCGCCTTCGCGTGGCGCGTCGAACCATCCGATGGCGCCGGTGTACAGGCCACGGGCCTCGGTTTCCAGCTCGTCGATGATTTCCATGGTGCGCCGCTTGGGCGCGCCGGTGATGGAGCCGCAGGGGTAGAGGGCGGCGATGACGGTGGCTAGCGTGGCGTCCTCGCGCAGGCGCGCGCGGATGGTGGAGGTCATCTGCAGCACCTGCCCATAGCGGCGCACGTCGAAGAGGTGCGGCACCTGGACCGAACCGGAGCGGGCCACGCGGCCCAGGTCGTTGCGCAGTAGGTCCACGATCATCAGGTTCTCGGCCCGGTTTTTTTCATCGTTGGCCAGGGCCAGGGCGCGCTGGGCATTGATCGTGTCGGCAGCGTCAGCCTGGGCATCCATGGCACGAGCGGTGCCTTTCATCGGCTTGGCCTTCAACATGCCATCCTGGTGCGAGACGAACAGTTCCGGCGAGCAGGACAACACCATGCCACCCTGCGCATCGCGCACCAGCGCACCGTAAGGCACCGGTTGGCGTGCCCGCAGGCGGCGGTAGAGCGTGATGGGGTCACCATGGACCTGGAAGTGCAGGCGATAGGTGTAATTGACCTGGTAGGTATCACCGGCGGCGATGTAGTCGCGGATGCGTCCGATGGCGGCGCTGAAGGCGGCCTCATCGACGCTGCTGCGCAGGTTGACGATGCCGGCCGCTTCGTCAGCGCATTGGCCGGCCAGCCAGGCATCGACTTCGGTCGCACCCAGGCGCTGGCAGTGCTGGAACAGCAGGACGCGCGCCAGCGGGGCCGACAGCGGCCGGTGCGGCAAGCCCTGCAGTGCCGCGCCCAGTTCGTAGCTCCACAAGGCGACCGCATGCTGGCCAGCGGCCAGCGCGGCCTGCATCTGCGCCAGCAGGGCCCCAAAGCCGGCGACGTCGGTGCAGGCCAGCGTGCGCAGGTGGCCGGTATAGAGGCGCGAGCGCGGTTCGGCCGGCGTGGCGAGATGGTCGTCGAGGAGGGCGAAGCAGTCGGTCATGGAACAGGGGGGGGCAAGGACGGCAAGGACGGCAAGGGCAGGCAGGGCGGGCAGCGCAGCACCGCCGGCAGCATGATAGCGTAAAAGGTATACTTGAAGGCTTGCCACGCTGCCAGGGCGCTGTCCCTTCACTACCTAGTCCGATGCCCATTCCACGCACCTTCATCATTCCCCTGATCGTCGCCTGTGCGCTGTTCATGGAACAGATGGATTCCACCGTCATCTCGACGTCCCTGCCGGCGCTGGCGCTGGACATGAATGTCGATCCGATTTCGCTCAAGCTGGCGCTGACCTCCTACCTGGTCAGCCTGGCCGTCTTCATTCCCATCTCGGGCTGGATGGCCGACCGCTTCGGCTCGCTCACCATCTTCCGCACCGCCATCTGTGTCTTCATGCTGGGCTCCATCCTGTGCGGGGCTTCCTCGACCCTGCCGCAGTTCGTGGCGGCGCGGTTCCTGCAGGGCATCGGCGGCGCCATGATGGTGCCGGTGGGGCGCCTGGTGATCCTGCGCAGCGTGGAAAAGGTCAACCTCGTCAAGGCACTGTCCTACCTGACCATTCCTGCGCTGTTCGGGCCGGTGCTGGGGCCGCCGCTGGGCGGCTTCATCACGACCTACTTCCACTGGCGCTGGATCTTCTTCATCAATATCCCGATCAGCATTCTCGGCCTCTACCTGGCCACGCGCTTCATTCCCGACCTCAAGGCCGAGCAGGTGGCGCCGCTCGATTTCAAGGGTTTCGTGCTCTCGGCGCTGGGTTGCTCGCTGCTGATGATGGGACTGGCGACCTCCGGCCGGCACCTGGTCTCGGGCGATGTCTCGCTGGCCTGCGTGGTGGCGGGCGTGCTGTTCCTGGCGGCTTACGTGTGGCATGCGCGTCGTGCCACGGCGCCGCTGATCGACCTGGCGCTGTTGAAGATTCCCACCCTGCGCGCCGGTGTCTTCGGCGGCTCGCTCTATCGCGTGGGGATCGGCGCCATCCCCTTCCTGCTGCCGCTGATGCTGCAACTGGGCTTTGGCTATACGCCTTTCCATTCGGGGCTGTTGACCTGCGCCTCGGCGGCCGGGGCCATGTTCATGAAGACCATCGCCGCCCGCTTCCTGCGGCGCTATGGGTTCCGCCGGGTGCTGCTGGTCAATGGCGCGCTGGGCGTGCTGGGCTTGTGGGCCATCGCCGGCTTCACGCCGCAGACGCCGTATCTGCTGATGGTGCTGGTCCTGCTCATCGGTGGCTGCTTCCGTTCACTGCAGTTCACCAGCCTCAATGCGATTTCCTACGCCGATGTCGACAAGCAGCGCCTGAGCCAGGCCACCAGCATGGCCAGCGTGGCGCAGCAGTTGTCCATCGGCATGGGCGTGGTGCTGGCCGGTTTTGCCCTGCAGATGTCCAACGACCTCCAGGGTCATGCCACCCTGGTGGCCCAGGATTTCTGGCCGGCCTTCCTGGTGGTGGGCGCGGTAGCGGCGCTGGCGCTGCTGATGCTGCGCCAGTTGCCGCATGATGCCGGCGCCGAGATGGCCGGGCAGCAAGAGAACAAGTCGGCCTGACGCGGCCGCCACGACGAGGAGCGCAATGCGTAGCGATCAGTCCTACAAAGCCCTGTGGTTCCCGCTGGGTGCCGTCCTGATCTGGGCCGGCAACACGGTCATCAGCAAGATGTCGGCCAGCGTCATCGCGCCCGAGGATATTTCCTTTTACCGCTGGGTACTGGCGGCGGCGCTGATGTCGCCCTTCCTGGCGCGCTCGACCTGGGCCGCACGCGCGCAGATCCGACCCCACCTGGGCAAGATCCTGGTGCTGGCGCTGCTGGGCATGGTGCTGTTCCAGAGCCTGGCCTATTTCGCCGCCGCCACCGCGTCGGCCACCAGCATGGGCATCATTGCCTCGCTGATGCCCTTGCTGACGCTGGTGCTGAGCATCAAGCTGCTGTCCGAACCGCCCACCATCGGCACCCTGGCCGGCGGGGTGCTGTCGCTGTTCGGCCTGGCGGTGCTGATCGGGCGCGGTCACCCGCAGAACCTGTTCGAGCAGGGCGTGGTCACCGGGGATCTGCTGATGCTGCTGGCCACCATCGCCTATGGTCTGTATGGCGTGATGCTGCGGCGCTGGGCGCTGCCCCTGCGCACCTGGCAATTGCTGTACATGCAGGTGCTCATGGCGGTGGTGCTGCTGTTCCCGGGCTTCGTGCTGGGGCATCATTCGCCCATCACCCGCGACAACCTGCCCATCCTGCTGTATGCGGGCATTGCCGCTTCCATCCTCTCGCAGTTCCTGTGGATGCGCGGCGTGGCCTACCTGGGCGCCAGCCGCTGTTCCATTTTCGTGAACCTGATGCCGGTGTTCACTGTCATCATTGCGGTAGCGGCGCTGGGTGAGCAATTGCATGGCTACCACGCCGTGGGCGGCCTGATCACGCTGGCCGGGGTGATCATGGCGCAGGTGTTCAAGCAGCGCCTGCGCTGGCGTGCCGGCTGACAGAGTCCGGTCGATCCGACAAGAACAGGTAGAGAACAGGAAAGAGACATGATCGATCCCACCATGATCGTCAATTGCACGGTCTACAAGAAGGGCAAGAAGCTGCGGGACATCACCCTCGATGAAATCAGCGACGTGCTGGAAGAGGAGGGGACCTTCGTCTGGCTGGGCCTGCTGGAACCCAATGTCGAGCTGATGAACAAGATCAAGGAAGAGTTCTGCCTGCACGAACTGGCGGTGGAAGACGCCTATGCCGCTCACCAGCGGCCCAAGATCGAGGAATACGGCGATACCCTCTTCGTGGTCCTGCACACGGCCCAGCTGGCCGGCGGCGAGGTGCAGTTCGGCGAGACCCACATCCTCACCGGTCCGCGCTTCGTGGTCACGGTGCGGCACGGTGCCTCGCGCAGCTATGCCAAGGTACGCGAGCATTGCGAGATGCTGCCCGAGCGCCTGGTGCGCGGCCCCAGCTTCGTGCTCTATTCCATCATGGACTTCGTGGTCGACAACTACCGACCCATCATGGACGACCTGGAAGCCAAGTTCAGCCAGTACGAGGAACAGCTCTTCAACCCCGGCGCCATCAGCGGCAAGGCCTACCTGCAGGAGCTCTACCAGTTGAAGCGCCAGCTGATCCGCCTGCGCTCGGCGGCCTCGCCGCTGCTGGATGTCTGCACCCAGCTGCTGCGTTTCCATGAAGGGCTGATCACCAAGGACGGCAAGGCCTACTTCCGCGACATCTACGACCACGTGGTGCGCTTCATCGACACCGGCGACCGCCTGCGCGAAATGGTGGAGTCGGCGGTGCAGATCAACCTGGCCCAGGTCACCATCCACCAGAACGAGATCGTGCAGACCCTGGCTGGCTGGGGTGCCATCCTGGCCATCCCGACCATGATCTTCAGCCTCTATGGCATGAACTTCGCGCACATGCCCGGCTTGTCCTGGCAATGGAGTTTCCCGCTGGTTCTGGGGGGCATCATCACCGCATGCACGCTGCTGTGGCGGCGTCTGCGCAAGGCAGGATGGCTCTAGGCTGCCGCTCCAGTCCAACCGGTCTTTTCCTTTCAGATCATAGCGAGGTGGGTGCGACAATTGGTCGCAGCCACCGGCTGTCCCGCGCTTTTATACTCCCGCCTGCCTTGATCGGCGGCACGAACAGGCAGCGTCAGACACGCATGGCCGGACCTGGTTCGGCTGGCTCGTGTTTCCGATGCCTGTCTTTCTTCTTGCTAAATGCAACACGGTTGCATAAAATGCCGGCCTGACCGCGTGAGCCGGTCACCACGCTCGCGGCAAGGCAGCTCAGCACCCAGCCGCAACACACAAAAAACACAAGGGAAAAGATGAAAATGACCGCACTGCGGGCGGCCGTGCTGGGCGCGCTCGCCATGAGCCAGGCCCAGAACCTGGCCTGGGGCGCCGATACCACCACCAACACCGCCGCCACCTCCGCCAGCGCCGACAGCGGACTGGGGCAGGTCGTGGTGACCGGCACCGGCGAGCGCCAGCAATACCGCCAGAACGCGACCTCCAGCGCCACCCGCAGCGAGACCCCCTTGCAGGAGTTGCCGCAATCGGTCCAGGTGGTGTCGCGCCAGCTGATCGACGACCTGGCCGCCACGCGGCTGGATGACGTGCTGCTTTACGTGAGCGGGGTGGCCAGGCAGAACAATTTCGGCGGTCTGTGGGACAACTATTCCATCCGCGGCTTTTCCGGCAGCGAAAACGGCGGCATGAACATCCTCTGGAACGGCTTCGCCTCCAACCGTGGTTATGCGCCGCCGCGCGACATGGCCAACGTCGAGAGCGTGGACTTCCTCAAGGGACCGGCGGCGGCCCTGTACGGCAATAGCGAGCCGGGCGGCACCATCAACGTGGTCAGCAAGAAGCCGCAGTTCAAGTCGGCCAATGCGCTGGATCTGTCCATCGGCACCAACAACACCTACCGCAGTGCCGTCGATTCCACCGGCGCCATCAACAGCGAAGTGGCCTACCGCATCAACGCTGCCATGGAGCACAAGGGCAGCATGCGCGACGACGTCACCAGCCAGCGCGAATTCCTGGCGCCGGCCTTCACCTGGGTGTTGTCGGACCGTACGGTTCTGAACTACGAGGGCGAATTCCTGCGCCAGAAGGCGCCGCTGGATCGCGGCATCGTCGCCGTCAACGGTAATCCGGGCGTGCTGCCGGTCTCGCGCTTTCTGGGCGAGCCACGCGATGGCGACATCAAGATGGAAAACCGCAACCACCTGCTGACGCTGGAACATCGCCTGGACGACAACTGGCATGTGCGCACCGGCGTGTTCCACAAGGATGGCAGCCTGGATGGCTTCTCCACCGAGGCCTCCGCCCTGCAGGCCGACAACGCCACCCTGCGTCGCCAGCGCCGCTATCGCGACTACAGCTGGCACGACACCTCGTTGCAGGCCGAACTGGGCGGCAAGCTGCAGACCGGTGGCATCGGCCATGAGGTGCTGGTCGGCACCGAGATCGACTGGCTGACGCTGGACCAGCGCATGCTGCGTATCAATCCCAGCGCCGCTGCGCCCTATGCAGTCAACATCTACACCCCGGTCTACGGCCAGGCGCAACCCACGCCCCTGCCCAACACCGATACCAGCGAGCGCCAGATCAGCACCGCGCTCTATGTGCAAGATCAGGTGAGCCTGTCGGATCGCTGGAAATTGCTGGCCGGCGTGCGTGCCGATTCCTTCCGCTCCACCCTGAACTCCACCCTGAACAACGGGCGCAGCGGTGCGACCACGCGCCAGGACAAGAGCGCCGTTTCGCCGCGCCTGGGCCTGACCTACCTGATCACGCCCGCCTGGTCGGTCTATGCCAGCGCCAGCAAGTCCTTCCGCCCCAACAGCGGCAGCGACGTGCAGGGCAATGCCTTCAGTCCCGAGACCGCCCGCGCATCCGAAGCGGGTCTGAAGTTCCAGAGCCAGGACCAGCGCAGCGGCGCCACCCTGGCCGTGTTCGACATCACCAAGCAGAATGTGCTGACCACCGATCCGTCCAATCCCTCGTTCTCGGTGGCGGCTGGCGAAGTGCGCAGCAAGGGCGTGGAACTGGATGCCAATGCCAAGCTCGGACGCCACTGGCGCCTGACTGGCAACCTGGCCTATACCGACGCCTATGTCGCCAAGGACAACACTCTCACCGTCGGTGCGCGGCTGGTCAACGTGCCGCGCGTGTCGGGCAGCCTGCTGGCAGTGTTCGAGGATGTCGATGCGCACGGCGCACCCTTTGGCGTGGGCGGCGGCGCCAGCTATGTCGGGGCGCGTACCGGCGACCAGGCCGGCAGCTTCCGGTTGCCCGCCTATGCCACGGCGCGGGCGCTGGCCTACTGGCAGTTCACGCCACGCATGAAGCTCTCGCTGGACGTCAATAATCTTTTCAACAAGCGTTACTACACCAGCTCCTACAACAACCTGTGGATCATGCCGGGTGACGAGCGCAATGCCATGCTGGCGTTGAACGTCCGGTTCTGAGGGCGGCCCTGTGTCCCATCACCTGAACGCAGCGCGCCGCCGGGCCCTGCTGGCGGCCGCCGCGCTGGCCGCTGTCCAGCCCTGGCGCAGCGCATTGGCGCACGGCGACGATGCGCCGCACTCGCATGCCGTCACCCGGGCGGATGCCGGCGTGCTGACCGTGGTCGGCCCCTGGGAAATGACCGGCCTCGACCCCTCGCGCTCCGGCTACATGTTCGCCCGCATGGAAGTGGTGGAGACGCTGCTGGAGGTGGACGACAGCGGCCACTTGCGTGCGGGCCTGGCCACTACCTGGCGGGTCAGCGATGACGGTCTGCAATGGCGTTTCGCACTGCGCAGCGGGCGACGCTACCATGATGGTAGCGCGCTCACCCCGGCCAGCGTGCTGGCCTGCCTGCAGCGCGCCGCCCAGCGGCCGGGCGTATTGCAGCTGGCGGCGATCGCGACGATGCAGCTGGAGGGCAGTGACCTGGTCATCACCTTGCGCCAGCCCTTCAGCCCTTTCCCCTATCTGCTGACGCACTACACGACGCAGATCCTGGCACCGGCTTCCTTCGACGCCAAGGGCAATGTGCAGGCCATCATCGGGAGCGGGCCATATCGCATTCGTTCCCTGAGCCTGCCCCAGCAATTCGATGTCGAACGCGTGGCCTTGATCGAGTCCGGGCAGGGCAGGCCGATCCAGCGGGCGCGCTACATCAGCGTCTCGCGTGCGGAGACGCGCACCCTGCTGGTCCAGAGCGGTCAGGCTGATCTTGCCTTCTCGCTGGACCCGCCCAGCATCCGGGCGCTGCAAGACCATCCACGCGCGGCCCTGCTGTCGACCATGCTGCCGCGTACCACCATTCTGAAGCTCAACGCCGGTCATCCCTTCCTGGCCGATGTGCGCGTGCGACGCGCCATCGCGCTATGCATCGAACGCGAAGGCATCGCCCGCGCCCTGCTGCGCGACCCCGACCTCGGTGCTACGCAACTGTTTCCCCCCGCGCTGGCGCGCTGGCACGACGCCAGCCTGCCGCCCTTGCAGACAGACCTGAAACAGGCCCGCCGCCTGCTGGAGGAGGCCGGCTGGCGTCTCGGTACGGACGGCGTGCGGTGGCGTGAGGGCCAGCGGCTGGCCTTGAATCTGACGACCTTCGTGGATCGTCCCGAACTGCCCCTGATCGCCACTGCCTTGCAGGAAGAGATGCGCCAGATCGGCATTGCCGTGCGGGTGGTGATTGGCAATTCCAGCGATATCCCGGCCGGTCATCGCAGCGGCTTGCTGCAGATGGCGCTGGCGGCGCGCAACTACGGCAATCTTCCCGAACCGGTGGCCAGCCTGCTGCAGGATTTCGGTCCCGAGGGCGGCGACTGGGGCGCCATGGGCTGGCGCAATGCCGAGGTGCCGGCGCTGCTGGCGCAACTGGCGGCCGCGCCGGCCGTGCCTGCCGACCGTGACCGAGACCGTGACAGCAGCCTGCGCCAGCGCATCACCGCCGTGCTGCAGGAGCAGTTGCCGGTGATCCCGGTGGTCTGGTATCGCCAGACCTGCGCCGTCAGCCGGCGCCTGCGTGGCGCCAGCATCGACCCCTTTGAACGCAGTTACCGGATCTCTTCCCTGCAATGGACCTGAATCGATTATTGAGCGCGGCCACCCGGCGCCGCTTGCTGCTCGCGCTGGGGCAGCGCCTGCTGCAGGCCGCTCTGGTGGCGCTGCTGGTGGGCACGCTGTGTTTCGTCATGACGCGCATGCTGCCCGGCGACATGGCCTACCGCATTGCGGCCGGGCGCTACGGCTATGACATGGTCACCACCGAGGCCGCGCTGGCCGTGCGTGCGGAACTGGGCCTGGACCGGCCCTGGTTCATGGCCCTGAGCGAATGGTGGGGCCGCCTGTTGCATCTGGACCTGGGAATGTCCCAGGTCACTGCCTTGCCGGTGCTGGTGGAGATCGGTCATCAACTGGGCCCGACGCTGCGCCTGTCGCTGCTGGCGATGGCGCTGTCGCTGGCCATCGGCCCCACTGCAGGTGTGCTGGCCGGGCTGCACCCGGGTGGCTGGCTGGACCGTGCCACGCTGGCCGTGTCGGTGGTCCTGCGGGCCTTGCCGTCCTTCCTGCTGGGGCTGTTGCTGGTGCTGCTGTTTTCGGTGCAGCTGGGTGCCTTGCCGGCAGCCGGTCATGGTGACCATGGCGGTATCCTGCTGCCGGCCCTGACGCTGGCGCTGGGCCTGGCGGCGGTGTCCTGCCGCGTGGCGCGTGATGTCATGGTGCAGGTCCGACGTTCCGAATACTTCAGTTTTGCGCTGACCAAAGGTTTGACCTTATCCCAGGCGCTGGCGCGCCATGGCCTGCGCAATGTGGCCGTACCGGTGGTGGCTTACCTGGGCGTGCAACTGGTGATGCTGGTCGAAGGCGTGGTGTTGGTGGAAACCATCTTTGCCTGGCCCGGCATCGGCCACGCACTGGTACATGCCATCTTCGGCCGCGACGTGCCGATGATCCAGGGCACTGCCCTGGTGCTGGGCCTGATGTTCGTCCTCTTCAATGCGCTGGTGGATGCCGCCTGCGCCTTCCTTGATCCGCGAGGCCGAGCATGAGCCGCCTTTCTGCTTCCGATGTCCTTGTCGAGCGCGGGGCAAGCCGCTGGACCTGCGGCCAGTCCGCCGGGCTGCTGCTGTTGCTGGCGGTGGCGCTGCTGGCGCTGGTCGGGCCGATCGTCATCGACATCGATCCTGCGCGTCAGCATCTGGCGCGCTTCCTTGAAGCGCCCAGCCTGGCGCAGCCGCTGGGTTACGACCAGCTTGGGCGCAGCATGCTGGCCAGGCTGGCGCATGGCGCCCGGCTGTCCTTGTCGCTGGCACTGGTAAGCGTGCTGTCGGCGGCCGTTCCTGGCTTTCTCATCGGTCTGCTGGCGGCCTGGTGCGGCGGCTGGACCGAGCGCGTGCTGGCGGCGCTGGCCGATGCCGTGCTGGCCTTGCCGGGCTTGTTGCTGGTGCTGCTGCTGGCGGCCTTGGCGCCGGGTGGCTTCTGGTCCTTGTACGTGGGCATTTCGCTGGCGCTCTGGGTGGAATATTTCCGCGTGGTGCGTGCCGCATGCCGCGTCCTGCTGGCCAGCCCGCAGGTGGAGGCCTCGCGCCTGTTGGGCTTTGGGCCTGCTTACATCATCCGCCGTCACGTATTGCCGGCCTTGCTGCCGCGTCTGCTGACGCTGATGCGCTTCGGCCTGGCCGGCGCGGTGCTGGCGATGTCGGCACTGGGCTTCGTGGGTGTGGGTCTGCAGCCGCCGACGCCGGAACTGGGCGTCATGATGATCGAACTATTGCCCTATTACCGTGAGGCGCCCTGGCTGGTGGGTGCGCCGGTGCTGGTGCTGTTCATGACCCTGCTGGGTTTGCTGCTGCTGTCGCCGCAGAAGGAGGCCGCATGAACGCGCAGGCGCCGGTGCCGGCGCTGTGCGTGCAAGACCTCGCGGTGCTGCACGGGGAGGATGTGCTGGTCGATGCGACCAGCTTTTCCATCCCGGCCGGTGGCGTGCTGACGTTGCTGGGCGAGAGTGGCTCCGGCAAGTCCTTGCTGGCCCAGGCCATCATGGGTCATCTGCCGGCCAACCTGCGCTGTACCGGGCGCATCAGCATCGATGGCGAAGCGGGGGAGGCTGCCGATGTCGCCCCGCGCCAGGCAGGGTGGGGCCGGCGTATCGCGCTGCTGCCCCAGGAACCCTGGCTGGCACTGGACCCAACCATGACCGTGGCGCAGCAGGTGGCCGAGACCTATGAGCTGGTCAGCCGGCCCGCCGTCGATACCCAGAACGACAGCCTGCGGACTGCCCGCAGCAACGCCCGGACGTCGGCGCTGGATGCGCTGGCCAGTCTGGGCCTGCGGGATGCGGCGGACAAATATCCTTTCATGATCTCCGGTGGCATGGCGCAGCGGGTGGCGTTCCTGGCCACGCATGCGGCCGGCGCACCGTTGCTGATCATCGACGAACCCACCAAGGGACTGGATGCCGACCGCCGTGGCGAAGTGCTGGCCCTGCTGCAGGCGGCCCGCAAGGAGGGTATGAGCCTTCTGTGCATCACCCACGACGTCTGGCTGGCGCGGGCGCTGGGCGGACAACTGGCGGTGATGCTGGAGGGACGCATGGTGGAGCGGGGCGAGGCCGAGGCGGTACTGGCCGCGCCGCAGCACACCTATACCCGGCGCCTGCTGGCGGCCGATCCTGCGTGCTGGCCGCTGCCTGCGCCAGTGCAAGCCGCAGCCGGCGATGTTGGCCGGGTCATTGCCGAGATCAGCGGCGTCAGCAAGGCCTTCGGCGAGCGTGTGTTGTTCAGTGATGTCAGTGCCCGCATCCACGCCGGTGAGATCCTGGCCATCAGCGGGCCCAGTGGGGCGGGCAAGACCAGCTTCGGCAATCTCCTGCTGGGCCTGCTCAAGCCCGATGCGGGAACCGTCACCCGCGCCGCCGGCCTGGCGCGCACGGCGTTCCAGAAGATCTATCAGGACCCGGCGGCGGCCTTTGCGCCCACCGTCAGCCTGCGCCAGTCCCTGCGGGACGTGGTGCGCCTGCACCAGCTGGACTGGAACCGGTTGGAGGCGCTGTTGGCGCGCATGCGGGTCGATACCGGGCTGCTGGATCGCCTGCCGCGCCAGGTATCGGGTGGCGAACTGCAGCGCATTGCATTGGCACGGGTGTTGTTAATGAAACCGACGCTGATCTTTGCCGACGAGCCTACCTCGCGGCTGGACCCGCTGACCCAGCAGGAAGTGATCGGCCTCTTGGTGGAAGAGGCCAGGGCAGCGGGTTGTGCGGTGCTGCTGGTGACGCACGACACCGATATCGTGCGCTGCGTGGCGGACCGGCAGATACGCCTGGGTAGCTGACCCTCAGGCGCGGGCGCCGAACTTGCGGCGCAGCCGCCGCCAGCCGATCACCACGCCACTGCCCGACAAGGCCAGCCCGCCGATGCTCAGCAGGATCAGCACGGCCTCGCGCAACCAGCCGGCGGCCAGCATCGGCCTCAGGTCCCAGCTATGCAGCAGGCTGAACAGCCAGCGCCCGATGCGCTGGGCGCGGTCGGCACTCAATTCCACCTGGCCGCTCTGCAGGTTGAGGTAGACCAGGGTATCACCGGCATCGGCGAACCTCAGTCTGAGCACGGGCAACTGTCGTTGTGCGCCCCCCATCATGGCCTCGCTGTCGCGGCGGTAGTAATAGGCATCGTACTGCTCCATGCGCTCCACCTTCACCAGGGGCGCGTCCATCAGCCGGGCCCCGGCGCGTTCCAGCGTGGCGCGAGACCAATGCTGCGCCACCAGCAGGCGCTGCCCCTGCCCATCGATGGCCAGGACCAGGCGCGTGCCGTCATGTGCGTCGCGGGCCAGCACGAAGGGCTGGCCGGCCAGCGTCAGCCATTCCAGTTCCACCGGACGAAACCCGCTATCGGCCAGGCTTTGCAGGATGGCTCCGGTAGGGGCCGCCAGCAGGCCGCCTTGGGCCGGCACCGCCGCATAGCGCGCCAGGTCGGGCCGTTGCGCGGCGGAGAAGATGCCCAGCGGGTTCATCGACATCAGGCCGCTGAAGATCCAGGTCAGGGTGATGGCCGCGAAGCCCAGGCCGAGCAGGTGATGCCAGCGCATCCAGCCGGGCGCGAAGGGTGAGTGCGAGCCGGACTTGTAGGGCCGGCCGAAGCGCCAGCGCCACAGTCCCACCACGATGCCGCTGCAGGCCACCAGCACGCAGCCGGCCGAGAGCGCGATCACGGTCCAGGTCCAGACCGGATCGACCGGCTGGTTCTTGAAGACGTATAGCCAGTGCAGCCAGGCGCCGACATAGTTCCATCCGCGTTGCAGGCGGGTCGCCTGCATCACCACTTCGCCGGTGTGCGAGGAGACATAGACCAGGGTGTGGGCGGCATCGTCCAGCATGATCTGGTGCAGTGGCCGATGCGCGTCCAGCGACCGGGCATGCGTCCAGCGGTCTTCGTGCAACTGACCCAGGTAATGGGCCTCGGCGCCCGGACGGAACAGCCGTGCCGAGCGCAGCGCGGCATCGCGGTCGAATTGCGTTTGGGTTGTGCCGGAAGCCGCATCCAGCGACAGCAGGCTGCCATCCTTCTGGCGCAGGAGATAGCGCGGCTGGCCACTGGCGGCGTTGAGCACCAGTGCGCCAGCACGCGCCTGCGGCGGTGGGCCCGGCAGCTTGCTGCCGGCTTCCAGCGCAGGGAGGGCCGCCAGCCTGTCCCAGGGCGTGAGCTTGGGATAGCCGACGAACAGCATCACCACGCCGCTGGCGAACCACAGGGCCATCAGCAGGCAGCCGGCCACGCCGCACCAGCGGTGGGTCAGGTAGGTCCAGCGACGCAGGCGCGCCGGCCAGGAAGTCGCCGCCATCGATCAGAAGCGGTGGTTCACGCTCAACTGCAACTCGCGTCCCGGTCCGTACAGCCATTGGGTATTGGTGTAGTAGGCGGTGGTGAAGTAGTGCTTGTCGAACACGTTGTTGGCACGCAGGGTCAGGGTGGTGGCTTGCGTGGCCTTCCAGCGCAGGGCCAGGTCGGTAGTGGTGTAGGCCGGCAGCTTGAGGGTGTTGGCGTTGTCGGCATAGCGCGCGCCCACGTACTGCAGGCCGCCGCTGGCAGTCCAGGCGGGCAGGAAGTCCCAGCTCAGCCACAGGTTGGCCAGTCGTTCTGGCACGTTGGTGGGGACATTGCCGCTGCGCGAAACAGCCACGCCGGCCACCGCTTCGGCGAAGTCGTCGAAGCGCGCCCGCAGCACGGTGGCGTTGGCGTCCAGCTTCACGGTATCGGCCAGGGCCAGCGACAGGCTGGCTTCGACGCCGCGCGAGGATTGCTGGCCGACCTGGATGCTCTGGCTGGCATTGGCCGGATCGCGGGTGACCAGGTTGTTCTTGCGGATGTCATAGAGGGCCAGGGTCCATTGGCCACGCTTGTTCCAGAACACCTGCTTGACGCCCACTTCCACCTGGCGACCGGTGGACAGGGCGAAGCGGCTGTTGGACTGGGTCAGCATGAGCAGGCCCGACACCGGTGCGGCGGCCTTGGTGTACTGGCCATAGACGGACAGGTCCGGCGTGATGGCATACACCGAACCCAGGCGCCAGCCGAGGTTGGAGTAGCTCTGGCTGAAGTCGTTGGCGCTGTTGATCAGGTCGCTGCGGGAGACGTCGGCATGGTCGAAGCGCAAGCCGGCCAGCACGCTCAGGCGTTCGGTCAGGTCCAGCTTGTCTTCGGAGAAGACCGAATACTGCGAGGCACTGTTGCGATAGCGCGGCCGGAAGGCCGGGATGCCGGTGCCGCTGGCGTAGACGCCGGGGTCGAAGTCGTAGGGATTGACGCTGCTGAAGTTGCCCACATAGGTGTTGTTGGTGTGGGTGAAGCTGCTGGAGTTGATGTCGAAGCCGACCGAGACCTGGTTGCTCAGGCCCAGCAGGTGGCCCTTGAAGGTGGCGTCGGTGGTGTTGCCGGTCTGCGACTGGTCATGCCGGATCTGGGTGGCGCCGCTGCGGTCGATCAGCCCGGAGGCCGCGTTGTAGACGTAGGATTCGGCGTTGCGCCAGTTACGGTCGCTGTTGATCTGGTAGAAGCGGGTGCGCACGGTGGTGTCGGCGTTCGGTGTCCATTGCGCTTCCAGTTGCGCCCAACGGTCCTTGTAGTCGATGTTGCCGTCACCGACGTTGAAGTTCTTTTCGCGCAGCGCATCGACCTGCTGGCCATTGATCAGCGGCGTGCCGAAATAGGCCATGGGACGCTGGTGGCCCTGGGCGTAGCTCAACTGCACGAACAGGTCGGGATTGACGTCCAGCCGCAGCGCGCCCGAGAAACTGAGGTTGTTGGAATAGCCGCGATCCACCCAGCCATCGGAGCGGTCACCGCTGATGTCCACGCGGTAGGACAGCATGTCGTTGATGGCGCCACCACTGCCCAGGCCCAGGCGCTGCGTGTTGTGGCTGCCGATGCTGGCCTCGACTTCATTTTCGATCTTGCCGCGTGAAGGTTTCTTCGGCACCACGTTGACCACGCCGCCGATGGCGCCATCGCCATAGATCACCGAGGCCGGTCCGCGCAGCACTTCGATGCGTTCCACGCTCCAGGTGTCGAAGGGGAAGCTCACGCCGACGCCGCCGTACTGGCGCACGCCGTCGTACAGGCGCATGACCGAGGTGGTATCGGTAAAGCCGCGTGCCGACAGCGAACTGCCGCTGTTGCCAGGGTGCGCCAGGCTGCTGTAGCCGGGGGCGCGGGTGATGGCATCGACGATGCTGGCGTCGCCGCGTTCTTCCAGCTGACGACGGTCGATCACGCTGACGCTGGCAGGAATCTGCAGGGGCGTGAGGTCGAGGTTGGAACCGGTACTCACCGGGTTCTGCAAGGGCGCGGTGCTGCTGGCGCTCACCGAGATGGTGGGCAGGGTGGCGTCGTTCTGCTGTGCCTGGGCACTTGCGGCGAGGCACAGCAGGGGCAGTGCCAGGTGGAAGGAGGAACGTTGCTGCTGGCCGGGGCTGCCCCGGTGCTGTCGTGTGGTCTTGGTCATGGTCGCAGTCTGAGTGGGCATGCCATGCATGCCTGCAGGAAGTAAAGAAATCGGATCGCGGCCGATTCTAACAACGCAGAGGGTCGGACTGGGGGCAGCTTGAATCGGGTGAAAATGCTCTGTCGCAGAGGGGAAAGCCGCTCCAGCAAAGGTTTTGCGGCTGATTTGGGAGGGTGATGGGAGGTGCCGGGTGCGACAATTAGCCGCAGCCCTGCAGCGACTAATCCAGGCGGCTGACGGGGCCCGACTCGCCCCCGCCCAGCAGCAGGGTCGTCCATCTTCCCTGGGCGGAAGAGGCGCCTTCGGGCAGGATCATGTAGGAGAGGCTTTTCAGTCCGCAATACTGTTCCAGATAGTCGCGCGCATGGGCCATGCGGTCGCGCAACTGGGTGATGCCGTCCTTTGCGCCAGGCTGCACGGGAAGGAATTCGAACATCACTTCAGGATGCAGGAATTCGGTGAGATGCCGGATCACCAGCTCGGTATCGGGGGCCTCGGCGTTGAACTCGTGGTGGGAAGGGAGTTCTTCCTCGCGCAGTTGATAGCGGATCAGGCAGCGCACGGGTCACCTCACTCCGGGAATGTCCGGCAGCAGGCTCAGGCGCGGATACTCATGCTGGATGGCACGATCACGGCCCTGTTCCTTGGCCAGATAGAGGGCGGCGTCGGCACTGTCGATCAGGTCGCGGGCATCCACCTGCGCGCCCTTGCCGCTGGCCAGGCTGGCCGCGCCCACGCTGATGGTGACCTGGCCGACCGGGCTGCCCTCGTGGGGAATGCGCAATGCCCGCACCGCCTGCACCAGCCTGCCGGAAATGGCAGCGGCACTGGCGGCATTGCAGTTGGGCAGGATCAGGGCGAATTCCTCGCCGCCATAGCGCGCCACGATGTCGCCCTGGCGGCGCGCCACCCCATTGAGGGCGGCGGCCACCTGCTTGAGGCAGATGTCGCCGGCGGCATGGCCGTAGGTATCGTTGTAGCGCTTGAAATGGTCGACATCCACCATGATCAGCGAGAGCGATTCGCCGGAACGGTTCAGGCGTGCCAGTTCGGCCGTGAGCGCGGCATCGAAGTAGCGGCGGTTGAAGACATCGGTCAGGCCATCCTTCTGCGACTGTGCTTCCAGGGTGCGGTAGAGACGCTCCAGTTCGGTGCGGGCGGTGATGGCTTCCATCTCCGCCGTTTCGCGGCCAGCCACCTGCGCCACCAGCCGGTTGCCGCCGTAGCCGATGACGATCAACAGCAACATCACGGCGATGCCGCGTATCCAGACCCGGCGCGTCCAGTCTTCCAGGATGTCGTCCTTGGCCTGTGCCACCGCTACGAACAGCGGATACAGGTTGCAGTGCTGGAAGCTGGTCAGGCGCACGATGTCCTCGCGCGGCGAGCGCATCTCGAAGGAACCCTGGTCGGCCTTGCTCAGGTATTGCTGCTGCAGCATCGACTTGGAGATGTCCAGCCCGATGGAATAGCTCAATAACGGCTGGCGGTAGATCACCGTGCCTTCGTTCAGGCCGAACAGGATGGCGCCATTGCGGCCGATGGTGAATTGCTCGTAGTAGCGCTGGAAGTGCGACAGGTCGATGTCGGCCACCACCACCCCGGCGAAGCTGCCGTCGGGATGATTGATGCGGCGGCTCATGGTGACGACCCACTGACCACTGACGCGGCTGCGCATGGGTTTGCCGAGATAGGCCTGGTTGGTACGCAGGCGTTGGTGATGCAGGAAGTAGTCGTCCTGGATATAGCGATGTTCCAGGGTGGCCTGGGAGGTGCCGATGGCCAGCCCCGTTTCGTCGTAGACCATCAGCATGGCCAGTTGCGGCACCGCCGCCACCGAGGTGACCATGAAATCGTGCGTACGCTGGCTTCCGGCTGCATTGGTGCCGTCATAGTCGAGGTGCTCTTGCACCCCGAGCAATACCACGTCGACTTCCTTGAAGGACTGGTCGGCCTGCTGGGTCAGCGCCAGGGTCATATTGGCGCCGTCCCGGTTGGCCTCGTCCAGCGCCATCTCATAGGCGCGCCAGGCCGACCATGCCTCCAGCAGCAGGATGATCAGGCAGACCACGACCACGAACAGCTTGGCTGTTCTTGATGCGCGCTGGATTCTGTGTTCTGGCATGTCGCTTTCCCCGGAAACGGCCTTTCCCCGGCGCCATTGTTATGAAATCCTGCTGAAGCGTCCATCGGGGATTACCTGAACTTGCGACGAGATTAACAGATTCCCCCTCTCCGGGGGCAAGCCTTGCCCGCCGGAAAGCGCCATCGGGGCGCTGTCCGTGGCTTTTCCGCCCGAGTCCCGCGCCCCTTGTCGCTAATCGCTAATCGCTAGTCGTAGCGACGGCTGAACAGGATGTTCAGGCCGTTGATGGTGCCGGCGCGGGCCACCACCGACCAGCGGCGCGAAATCTGCCAGGTAGCCTTGGCCACGCTGGCCGCACCCTGCAGGCTTTGTTCGTAGCCCAGGGTGATCTTCTGGGTGATGGCCTTGCCCAGGTTGACCACCTGCTCGTCGGTCAGTCCCGATTCGCTGGAACCGATGCTGAACTGGTCCAGCCCGATGTCCTTGGCGATGCGCTTGCCGCCCATGTTGCCCACCAGCGCCAGGGCCTGGCTGCTGGCGTTGCGCTGGCCGATGTTGGAGCTGTCGGTGCCATGGCCGAACATCATCCAGGACAGTTTTTCATCGTCCGGGACGTTGGGTTCGGACACCAGTTGCACGCGCGGCTGGTTGGCATTGCCGGTCACCGAGACGCCGGCCTCGACGTCCTGGTTGCGGCGCATGGCCAGGATGTTGATGTTGGGATTGGCGATCGGGCCCTGGAAGTTGATGATGCCCCGCTCGATATTGAGCTTGGTGCCAAAGGCTTCATAGCTGCCCTCGGCCACGTTGATGGTCCCGGTGGCGCGCAGGGGGGAGAGCGGTTCGCTGCGCACCATCATGTCGCCGCGCAGGAGCAGGTCGGCGCCACTGCCGCGGAAGCGGAAGTCATTGCCCAGGTCGACCGCCAGGTTGATGACGGGTGCGAACTTGCTGGCCGGCTTTTCGGTCGCGGCTTCCAGCTTCTGCTGCGAGGAGGCGGCCGCACCGACACGGTTCTTGCCGCTGCGACTGACGATGACCACGTCGTCCCCCAGCTTGGGTGCACTGCTCTTGGGCAGGTCGAACAGCCCGCGGTCGACGATGAACTTGCCGTCCACGCGCAATTGTTCGTTGACGTTGCTGATCTTGCCTTCGCCGGAGAGCATCAATTGCCGGTCGGGACTGGCGAAGAGTTCCAGATGATCGGCGGTGAGGGTGGCGTTGAGGTCGGGATTGTCGGCACCCAGCTGGATCTTGCCACCGGCGCGCAGGGTGCCGCGCCCGCCATGGAACTCGATCTGGCGCAGTTCGATGACATTGCTGTCCATGACGATGCGTACGATGCCGTCCTTCAACTGGATACCCTGGTCGAATTCGGTCAGTGCCAGGTTGTCACCGTTGATGGCCCCCGACAGGCGGGGCTGGCCCAGCGTGCCGGCGGCATTGAGGTCGGCCGACAGCTTGCCGTTGAGGCTCAGTTGCGGGCCGATCAGGTCACCCACCCGCTTGAGCTGCGGGACATCCAGGCGGGCGCGGAGGTTCAGCGGGGATGCCGCGTCCAGTGCCAGCAACTGGTCGATGCGGCGCAGGCCGACTTCTCCGCCCAGGTCCAGGCTGCCGATGCGCGCGGCATCGACGCGACCGCTCACGCGCATCTGTTCGCCCTGGAAGTCGCTGCGCAGCTTGAGTTCCGACAGGCCCAGCGTGGCTTCGCCGGTGCTGGTGGTGACCCTGACATCGCCCGATCTGCGGGCGATCTGCAGGTAGCCGCTGGCGCGTTCGGCCAGGCTGAAGTCCCAGTCGCTATCGAGCACCAGGTCGGTCCTGACCGGGGCGGGTGTGCCGCTGAATTGCTGCACCAGTTCCAGCACCCGTCCCAGGTCCAGCGCCCGAACCTGGCCGGCCGATGCCAGTCGGCCTTGCTGATAGGACAGGCGTTTGAGTTCGATGGCAGTACGGTCGATCTCGATGCGGGTGCTGCCAGCCTCGATGCCGTCGGCCGAGGCATCCAGTGTCAGCGGACTGCCCAGGGCGATGCGCGGGAAGCCCTGGTTGCTGAACTGGTCGATGCTGCCGGCCCAGCCATACTGACCCTTGGTCTTTTCGGTGACCTGGCCGTGGGCGCCCACGGCCAGGTCCAGGGTCTGATCCTGCAGCTTGCCCTTGGCCTGCAGGGCCAGTGTGTGCCGGGCGTAGGTGCCGTCCAGCTTGATCGCCAGGCGTGACAGTTCGGCCTGCGGGCCGCTGTAGCCGTCACCCTCCAGTGTGAGCGCCAGGCGGTTGTCGGGCGAGGCCACACCGGCGGCCAGGTTGCTGTGGAGTTCGCTCTGGCCGGCCAGGTGGTGCAGCTTGTGCGCGCCGAACTGCAATTGCTCCGCCTGGAAGCTGGCCACCACATCGGGGCGCTGGCGCGTACCGCTGACGGTGCCGTCCAGGCGCAGCAGGCCGGACAAGCCGTAACCCAGGCGTGCCAGTTGTGGCGCATCGACCTTGAGCCGCAATTTGTCCCCGGCCTTGCCGAAGCTGCCATCCAGGTCCAGCGTATTGCCGGCAACCTGCAGATTGGCCCTGGAAGGCAGAAGACGCATGCCGGCCAGCTGCAGATCACCCCGGCCGCTCATGGGCAGATCGCCATAGCTGCTGTCGTGGATGCGGAAACCGAGCTTGACCTTCAGCTCCGGCGAGAGGGCGCCGGCTGCGTCGAAGTCCATGTTGATGCGCGCGCGCACCGGTTGCGAAGGCGCTGCGCTGCGGGTGCGACGCCCCTTGGTGACCGGTGGCGGGGTAACGGCCTGCAGGACGGCCGTGGGGTCGAAGTCCAGCAGCCTGCCCTTGAAGGCGTAATCCATCGCGCCCACGGTCTGCAGGGACCCGTTGGTTTCCAGGCGCGATTTGCCGGCGGTCAGGGAAGCCTCCCGCACCTGTACCCGACCGGCGCCGATGACGGTATCCAAGTGAAGCTTCAGGGCGCTGTCCTGCAGGGTCAGCAGCAGTTGCTGGGCGTTTGGCGCCAGCGTCACATCGACCGGCCCGGACAGCCGGGTGGGACGTACCTGCCGATGGATCTGGCTGAGATCGAGTTCGTTGACGCGCAGCTTGAACTGGCCGGCCATGGCGGACTCCCTGCCGGGCTCCGTGCTGCCAGGGCGGAACTGGCCACCGCCTTCGATGCGAGCGTTGCGGGGCAGGTGGATATCCAGTCGCGACAGGGTCTGCTGTTGCAGGTCCAGTTGCAGATCGGCGCTGGCCGAGAGCAGGGGCAGCAGTTGCTGGTCCAGGCTGCCAGGGCGGGCATTGGTGATGTCCACCCGGCCGGCCACCTGCAGCGGGGCATTGGCGGGGAGTCCGGCCGGCGGAGCCAGGTCGGCGCGCAGGTTGAGGTCGGCTGCCGGCGCGGCGGCGTTGAAGGCCTGCGGATTGAGATGCTGCAGGTCGACCCGGGCGCGCTTGAGCGGGACCGCGGCAAAGGGCGTGGCGACGATGTCGGCGTTGCCCTTGAGCTTGTCGCCCCCGGCGGTGAGGGCGATGCCCAGTTCCTCCAGCGAGCCCGACAACTGGGCGGCCAACTGGTATTGCTCCTTGAGCTCGCCTTGCTGGTAGGCACCGGTCAGTTCCAGGCCGCCGCCGATGGCGAAGGGGCGCTTGCCGTTCAGATGCAGCAGGGCCGTGGCCTGGCCGTAGGGGGTCATGACGCGGTCCAGCACCAGCGTGTGTTGCACGCCGTCGGAGCTGCCGTGCAGTTTCAGGTCCGACAGTTCGGTGGTGGACGTCCCCTGGGTCAGGCTCAGGTGGCCCAGGCTGATCTCGCCGATCTCCACGGCCAGGGGAATGTCCAGCGAGGTCGGCAGGGTGGTCGGCTCGGACGGCGAGGGCTGCTGTTTCAGCTGCACCGCGCCCACGCGCAGGTAGTCGATGCTGAACTTGCGCTGCAGCACTGCCAGATGCCAGCGGGCGTCGATGCTGTCGATATCGAGGATGCGCTGCCCATCCTGGTAGTGCAGGGCGCGCAGGCGCAGACCATCGGCCACGGTGCCGCCCAGCAACTGGCCGGAGAGCTTGCCGTCCAGCGCCTTGACCGCGCCGTTCCACAGCAGGCGGGTGCCGCTTTCGGTCTTCAAGGCGTACAGGCTTGTCCCGGCGGTGGCCAGAAGCAGAAGGGCGAGCGTGCCGCTGCTCCAGGCCAGGATGCGGCCCGTGCGGCCCATTCGGCGCGTGTTGCCAGCGCGCTTGCGCGAGCGCCGTGGACCCGGCGGCTCCGGTGTAGGGGAAGAATCCTGCGATGCTTGTGGCTGGTCGCTCATGCGTGCCTGTCGTTCGAAATCATATAAATCGTTTGGGCAATTCTGGCGCCTGCGTCAGAACGCGATGCCCAGCGAGATGTGTGGACGGATCTGGCGCTTCTGGATGCCATAGGCCAGGTCCAGGTTCAGCGTCCCCACCGGACTGCGCCAGCGTGCACCGGTGCCCACACCGTGATAGAAGGTCTTGTTGTTCCAGTTGTCGGCGGCCGCGCCGATGTCGTAGAACACCGCCGCGCCCCATTTCTCGCTGAACCAGCGCTGGTATTCGGAACTGCCCACAGCCAGGTACTTGGTCGGATAGACGGTACCGTTCTGCTCGTTGCCGATGCTCTGGTAGCTATAGCCGCGCACCGAATCGTTGCCGCCGGTGCGGAACAGCAGCGAGGGCGGCACCGCCCCGGCACTGCCGGCCGTGAAGACGCCGCCCAGTTCTGCGCGCAAGACCACGATGTCGCGCTTGCCCACCGGCACGAACTGCTTGAAGCGGCCATACAGGCGACTGAAACTCTGGTCGGTCAGCAAGCCCTTGAGTGCGAAGCCGGCTTCCAGCGTCAGCAGGTTGCCCCGGCGCGGAAAGATCGGGTTGTCCACATTGCGGCGTGACCAGGCGAAGCCCGGCACCAGCGCCCGGTGCTTGCCGGGGGTGACGATGGTATTGGCGGGCAGGGTGCTGCCGTCCTCCTGGCTCAGCTCATCGCGGTAATAGGTCAGCGAATAGGTGGTGTCGTAGTTCTCGCTGTTGCGGGCGCGCTTGAGCCCGATCTGCTGGCTGCGCAGGTCGATGCCTTCCAGCTTGGTGCGGTCGTAGGAGGTATTGAGGCTGTTGACGAAGGCCTTTTCATCCGGCGGCATGGCCAGGGACATCATGCCGTACTGGCGTTTCTGCTCCAGCCGTGCCTGGCTGTCGAAGACATAGGCCTTGTTGAACACGTTGTAATGCGAATAGCGACCTTCGACCTGGGCGCCGGTGTCGGTGCTATAGCCCACGCCGGTGCGGATGCGCTGGGTCGGAAACTCGGTGACCTGCACCTTGACCGGTGTCAGGTCCGGGTGTTCGGGGTCATCGTCGATGGCCACGATGGCGTTGGAAAAGTAGGGCGTATTCTGGATCTGCCGCTGCAGCGCCAGCAGGCGGTCGACGTCATAGGCTTCACCGATGTTGAGCGGATTGACGTTGCGGATGATGGTCTCGGGATAGCGGCGCGTGCCGGTGATCTGCAAGGGCCCCAGGGTGAAGGCCGGGCCGCTCTCATAGCGCACCGACAGGTCGGCCTGGTGTTCGTCCGGATCGACCCGGGCCTGGGAGGAGGCGATGCGGGCGGCTGCGTATTTCTTTTGCTGCAGCTGGTCCAGGCCGGCATTCTTGGCCTTGTCCCAGTCTTCCTGGCGGAACGGTTGGCCCGGCGGTAATGACCAGTTCTCGCGCAGGGCAGCCACCCGGGCCGCGTCTTCACGGGCGGCCACGCCGGTGACGGTGATGTCGGCGCTGCTGATCGCGGTGCGCGGGCCGGGGTCGACGCTGAGCTTGATGCGGCGCAGCGGCTGCTGATCGGCCGCGGCGGGCTCGGTCTGCACGCTGACCTTGGTGACGGGCGCGAAATAGCCCTCGGTCGAGGTCAGTTCGCGCACCTGGTCGCCAACGGTATCCATCATGAATTTGAGCTGCTCGTCGCTGATGTCGTCGCGGTCCTGATAGCGCGAGAGGTCCAGGAAATCCTTGAGCAGCGACTGCACCGGCTTGGGCGCTTCGATCTCCACCTTGTAGGCGGCATAGGCGGTATCGGCGGCACACCAGAGGAAGGCGATGGCCAGGTGACGGGTCCAGGTCATTGATTCACTGCATCTTCGTTTATCGGTTGAGGCGGCCGGCCTGCCGCCCCTTGGGGCAAGTCGGGTAGGATGGAGGGCTTGGTGGTTCATGCCACCAAGGCCTGACCGGCGTGCGGCGCGGATAGTTCCTGGCCGGCACCGGTGCAGGCGCTTCATTCCCGGGCCATGTCTCACTGCGGCGTCGCGGGTTCCTGTGGCGATGACAGGTCCTGGCGACATGGGCAGGGCGATCCACCGCCTTGTTCATCCCGCTATTGTAATGTGCCTGCAGCGTCGCCCGGGCAGGTATTGCGGACCAAAGCTGCACATCGCTTCCCTCGTGGACAGGTGAGTGCGGTCAATCGAAGGAGAGTCGTGTGAGTAGTGTCAGCAGTGTGAATATTGATGTGTATTCGGAGAAGGCCAGTTGCGAGCGCTTGTTGTCGGTTCATCGCTGGACCGACAAGTTGCTGAGCTTTCGCACCACGCGTCCGGCCGGTTACCGTTTCACGGCCGGCCAGTTTGCCCGTCTGGGGTTGGAGATCGATGGCCAGATCGTCTCGCGCGCCTATTCCATCACCTCGGCCGAGCAGGAGGACCAGGTGGAGTATTACGCCATCGTGGTCCCTGGCGGCCAGTTCACCACGCGCCTCGCAGCCTTGCAGCCAGGGGACCCGGTCTGGGTGGAAAGGCTCAGCTATGGCTTCATGACCGCCGACCGCTTCGTCGATGGCCGCCACTTGTGGATGCTGGCCACCGGCACCGGGCTGGGGCCGTATGTCTCCATCCTGCAGCAGCCCGATGTCTGGCAGCGCTTCGATGAACTGGTCATCGTGCATGGCGTTCGTCAGCGCGAGGAACTGGCCTATGCCGACAAATTCGAACAGCTGCGTCAGCACGCCCGCCAGCAGGGCTGGCCAGCGCGATTGCAGCTGCTGCGTTGCGTGACGCGTGATGATGCCCTGCCTGATGCCCCGGGCTGGCTGGCTGGTCGCATCACCACGCTGTTGAAGGAGGGGCGGCTGGAGCAGGCCGCCGGCCTGCCGCTGAGCGTGGAACAGACGCGCGTCATGGCCTGCGGCAATCCCGAGATGGTCACCGAGGTGCGCGAACTGCTGCGCGAGCGTGGCATGGGGCCATTGCGTCGCACTGGCGGTGGTCAGTTCGTGACCGAAGACTACTGGTGACTGTTGATTTCAGGCCGGCCGACGGCGCCACGCTGGTCGGCCATCATCGTCCCACCCTCTCAATTCTGCGCAATCTCGACATCCGTCGACGATAAGGCCCGATTGTTGTTGAAATCGCCATGGAAAGTGAAGTTGCCGCATCCTTCTGCTATTGACACCTCGTATAAATTCGATTTTCAGCCGCAATATCGCGATTTCCTTTCTATTTTCCCCAGAATTTGTCTATCTCCTACTGATGGAAGTTTTTCGATGCCGCCATGGTGTCGACAGACGAGGGGAGCCGACATCGATGAAAGGAAATCGAGGGCATCAAGCCACGGCACTTCATGGGAGAGCGATTTCGGGCGAAGGTCTGCGAAGTCGCCACCTGTCAGTTAATTGAACCATTTGGGGGTAGCATGAATTTGAAGAAGATCCTGCACGTAGCCATTGCCGACGACCATCCTATCGTGCTCGGCGCGCTCAGGAGCGAGCTGGCACGCCTGCCGGAAATACGCATCGATCTGGAGGTGGATACGGGGGAAGCGCTGCTCGCGGCGCTCAAGCGCGCACCATGCGAGATCGTCATCACCGATTTCGCCATGCCGGCCGACGACAGCGACGATTCCGACGGCTTTGCGCTGGTCAAGCGAATCAAGAACGAACATCCCTCGACCAAGCTGATCGTCTACACGGCGATGAACAATGGCGCCGTGATCCGTCGCCTGTACCGGATGGGCGTATTCGCCGTCATCAACAAGCGCGAAAAGACGGATGAACTGATCAACGCCTGCCTGGCCACGCAGAGCAGCAAGCAACTGTACTTCCCCGTGTCGCTGCGCGGCGAGCTGGAGATGAGCTGGGCCCAGGGGGAGGGCTTCGGACTGGTGCGCGAATTGACCCAGAGCGAGCTGGAGGTCGTCCGGCTGTTTGTGGAAGGTCAGTCGCTGGGCGAGATATGTGAACGTCTGTCGCGCACGCCCAGTACCATCAGCACTCACAAGAACAATGCGATGCGCAAGCTGGGCCTGAGTACCGATGCCGACCTGATCAAGTATGCGTATTCGACCGGGATGATCAACTAGGCGGGCGCGGCCGGATGTTTCTTCCCCCCAAAGAGGTGGACGGACATCCGGTGGCGGACTTGAGGGCAGGAGGGATGCGGTGCGCCCGATGCAGGTGCGATGAAAAACAAAAAGCCCGGTCATCAGGACCGGGCTTTTTGCTTGAATACTTGGGGTGGCTGATGGGACTCGAACCCACGACGACAGGAATCACAATCCTGGACTCTACCAACTGAGCTACAGCCACCGTCGACTGTCAGACAGACTTGCGTCCGTCATCAAGTAAGCAAAAGATTATACAAACACTTGCGAGGAATGGCAACATAATTTCGATGCAAAAAGGAAAGTTCGCCGAACATTTCCTTTTTGCCCGCTTCAGGCGCCGTCTTGCGGCTGCAGGGCCTGAACCGGTGGTGCCAGCTGCAGCAGGCTGCGGAAGGCGTTTTCCAGTGTGGACTGGCTGGCCGTGGTGAAGCCGGCCAGCGAGCCGGTAGCGGCCTGCGTCAGCAATCCTTGTGTTTCCAGCAGGCGGGCCAGTTGCCGGGTGACGGCCTGGCCGGTATCGATGATGTCCGGCACTTCGCCCGCCAGACGCCTGCATACGCTCTCGATGGCCGGCCGCACGAAGGGGTAGTGGGTGCAGCCCAGTACCAGGGTATCGGCGCCCTGGTCCAGCAGCGGCTGCAGGTAGCGCTCCAGCAATTGCACCGTGGCCGGCGAGTACAGTTCGCCTTTTTCGATCAGGTCCACCAGGCCGACGCAGGCCTGCGGCAGGAAGCGCACCCGGTACTGCTCCTCCATCTGCTGCTGCAGCAAGGCAAAGCGCTTGCTGGCCAGCGTGCTGCGGGTCGCCAATACGCCCACGGTGCCGCTGCGGGTCTCTTGGGCGGCCGGCTTCAGACCGGGTTCGATGCCGACCACCACCAGCCGCGGCCATTGGGCGCGAATGGCCTGGATCGCCGCGGCGGTGGCGGTATTGCAGGCCACCACCAGCGCCTTGACCTGCTGGCCGACAAAGAACGCGGCAATGGCCAGCGACCGTTCCACGATCTGGGCTTCGCTCTTGTCGCCGTAGGGGGCGTAGCCGGAGTCGGCGAAGTAGAGCAGCTTTTCGCGGGGCAGGGCGGCCTGGATATGACGCAGCACCGACAAGCCGCCGACGCCCGAATCGAAAATGCCGACCGCGGCATCGGCTGCGGTCGGCATCGGGGGCGGGCTGGCAGATTGTCCTGCGGAAGGCGCGGCGGCTTGTTTGGCTGCTTCATTCATGGTGCTGCGCGCGCTCCTGCGGATCGTCTGGCGTGGCTCAGGCGGTGGTGACGGGGATCTTGGACAGGGAGATGCTCTGGGCGATCTTTTCCTTCCACTCGGCCGGCCCGGTGTTGTGCACCGAGATACCTTTGGCGTCGACGGCCACGGTCACCGGCATGTCCTTGACGTCGAATTCGTAGATCGCTTCCATGCCCAGGTCGGCAAAGCCCAGCACCTTGGCCGACTTGATCGCCTTGGACACCAGGTAGGCCGAACCACCCACGGCCATCAGGTAGGCCGACTTGTGCTTCTTGATCGCCTCGATGGCGGCCGGGCCGCGCTCGGACTTGCCGATCATCGAGATCAGTCCGGTCTGTTCCAGCATCATGTCGGTGAACTTGTCCATGCGGGTGGCGGTGGTCGGACCCGCCGGGCCCACCACTTCGTCGCGCACCGGGTCGACCGGGCCGACGTAGTAGATCACGCGGTTGGTGAAGTCCACCGGCAGCTTCTCGCCCTTGGCCAGCATGTCCTGGATGCGCTTGTGGGCTGCATCGCGGCCGGTCAGCATCTTGCCGTTCAACAGCAGGGTCTGGCCCGGCTTCCAGGAGGCGACTTCTTCCTTGGTCAGGGTATCCAGGTTGACGCGCTTGGACTTCTCGGTGTCGGCCACCCAGTGCACTTCGGGCCAGTCCGACAGCGACGGCGGTTCCATGTAGGCCGGGCCGGAGCCGTCCAGCACGAAGTGACCGTGACGGGTCGCCGCACAGTTGGGGATCATCGCCACCGGCTTGGAAGCCGCGTGGGTCGGGTGCATCATGATCTTCACATCCAGCACCGTGGTCAGGCCGCCCAGACCCTGTGCGCCGATGCCCAGTGCGTTGACCTTCTCATAGAGCTCGATACGCAGCTCTTCGGTCTTGTTCTGCGGGCCGCGCTTCAAGAGCTCGTACATGTCGATGTCTTCCATCAGCACTTCCTTGGCCATCAGCATGGCCTTCTCGGCGGTACCGCCGATGCCGATGCCCAGCATGCCCGGCGGGCACCAGCCGGCGCCCATGGTCGGCACGGTCTTCAGGACCCAGTCCACCAGGTTGTCGGAAGGGTTCAGCATGACGAACTTGGTCTTGTTTTCGGAGCCACCGCCCTTGGCGGCGATCTGGACGTCCACGGTGTTGCCCGGTACCAGTTCCATGTGGATCACGGCGGGGGTGTTGTCCTTGGTGTTCTTGCGTTCGAACTGCGGGTCGGCCACGATCGAGGCGCGCAGTACGTTGTCCGGGTGCGAGTAGCCGCGACGCACGCCTTCGTTGACGGCGTCGGCGATCGAACCCGAGAAGCCCTCGAAGCGCACGCCCATGCCGATCTTCAGGAACACGTTGACGATGCCGGTGTCCTGGCAGATCGGACGCTTGCCCTCGGCGCACATGCGCGAGTTGGTCAGGATCTGCGCGATTGCATCCTTGGCTGCCGGGCTCTGCTCGGACTCATAGGCGCGGGCCAGGTGGGCGATGTAGTCGGCCGGATGGTAGTAGCTGATGTACTGCAGCGCGGCGGCTATGGATTCGATGAGATCGTCTTGCTTGATGATGGTCATGGCTGGTTCTCTCAGGTTTGGGTGATACGGGTTCAGTGCTTCTGGGATGGATCATCGCCATGTGCGCCGGGATGCACCATCAGGCGGTCGCAATAGGCAATGGCCATGGCCGAGAGCAGGAAGGCGATATGGATGCCGGTCTGCGCGATGAGCGTCTTGGCGTCATACAGGTTGGCGTTGATGAAGGTCTTCAACAGGTGGATCGAGGAAATGCCGATGATGGCCGTGGCCAGCTTGACCTTGAGCACCGAGGCATTGACGTGCGACAGCCATTCCGGCTGGTCGGGATGGCCTTCCAGGTTCATGCGCGAGACGAAGGTCTCATAGCCGCCCACGATCACCATGATCAGCAGGTTGGAAATCATCACCACGTCGATCAGGGCCAGTACCACCAGCATGATGGTCTGCTCGTTGAGCTTGTCGGGGCGGGTGGCGCCGGGGATGGCCACCGCATCCAGGATATGGTCCAGCGAGCTGGCACTGCCCATGGCCGCGCCGATCAGGTCCGACAGTTCGACCCAGAAGTGATAGACGTAGACGCATTGCGCCAGGATCAGGCCCAGGTACAGCGGCAGCTGCAGCCAGCGGCTCATGAAAATCAGGTTGGGCAGGATGCCGATCTTGCGGGGTGTCTTGGGCGACGGGCTGGTCATGGTGTCAGGAGTACGCTGGATGAATTCTGGCGAGTGAGTGCGGTATCCGATTATGTCGCCGGGCGAACGCTACCCGCTCGGTCTCGGATTTGGGGCCGTATTCTACACGCCCTTGGGCAGAATCCGTCGCGACAGCTTCATCCCGGCCTGGATCAAAACTGAGCAGACAGGTGCCTGCGGGAAACACCGGCCTGTGCCAAAATGCACAAATGTTGTTCTGAACATAAGGGCAATATGAAGGTCTTCGTCATTGGAGGCCAGGACCGACATGCCTCGCCGGCACGCGCCGTTACCCGGCCAAGTGCCCGCGCAAGCGCCTGCGCGGCCCGCAAGACGTTGATGCAGGCGGGTTTGCGCGCCATGACGGCGCTGCATGTGTAAGGACTGAGTAAGTGAAACGGCCTATGTTTTGCGGAAAGCAAAAACAAACCTAGTGGAGACTACCGTGGCAGACATCGAAACTTTCAAGCAAGAAAACCGCGTATTCGCACCGCCGGCCGAGCTGGTCAAGCACGCCGCCATTTCCGGCATGGAGGCCTACCAGGCCCTGAACGCCGAATTCGCCAAGGATTACGAAGGCACCTGGGCCAGACTGGCCAAGGACAACCTCAAGTGGCACAAGCCCTTCACCCAGACCCTGGATGAATCGAACGCACCGTTCTACAAATGGTTCGCCGATGGCCAGGTCAACGTCTCCTACAACTGCCTGGACGTGAACCTGGAGAACGGCAATGCCGACAAGACCGCCGTCATCTTCGAGTCCGACGATGGCAAGGTTACCCGCGTGTCCTACCGCGAACTGCACCAGAAGGTCTGCCAGTTCGCCAATGGCCTGAAATCGCTGGGCATCAAGAAGGGTGACCGTGTGGTCATCTACATGCCGATGTCGGTGGAAGGCGTGGCCGCCATGCAGGCCTGCGCCCGCATCGGTGCCACCCACTCGGTGGTGTTCGGCGGCTTCTCCGCCAAGTCCCTGCACGAGCGCGTGATCGATGCCGGTGCCGTGGCCGTGCTGACTGCCGACTACCAGGTCCGCGGCGGCAAGCAGCTGGCCCTGAAGTCCATCGTCGATGAAGCCCTGGCCATGGGGGGCTGCGATACCCTCAAGCACGTGGTCGTCTACAAGCGTGCCGGTGCCGAGATCAACTGGGTCGAAGGCCGTGACCTCTGGCTCTCCGACGTGCTGGCCAACCAGTCCGACGTCTGCGAGCCGGAATGGGTGGATGCCGAGCACCCCCTGTTCATCCTCTACACCTCCGGTTCCACCGGCAAGCCCAAGGGCGTGCAGCACGCTTCGGCCGGCTACCTGCTGTGGGCCGTGCTGACCATGAAGTGGACCTTCGACATCAAGCCCGACGATGTCTACTGGTGTACCGCCGACATCGGCTGGATCACCGGCCACACCTATATTGCCTATGGCCCGCTGGCCGTGGGTGCGACCCAGATCGTCTTCGAGGGCGTGCCGACCTATCCCAACGCCGGACGCTTCTGGGACATGGTGGCGCGCCACAAGGCCACCATCTTCTACACCGCACCGACCGCCATCCGCTCGCTGATCAAGGCCGCCGATGCCGACGAGAAGGTCCATCCCAAGCAGTACGACCTGTCGTCCCTGCGCATCCTGGGCTCGGTGGGTGAGCCCATCAACCCGGAAGCCTGGATGTGGTACTACAAGAACGTCGGCCAGGAGAAATGCCCCATCGTCGATACCTTCTGGCAGACCGAGACCGGTGGTCACATGATCTCGCCCCTGCCGGGTGCGACCCCGCAGGTCCCGGGTTCGTGCACGCTGCCGCTGCCGGGTATCACGGCAGCCATCGTCGACGAGACCGGCAATGACATCCCCAATGGCAATGGCGGCATCCTGGTGGTCAAGCGCCCATGGCCCTCGATGATCCGTACCATCTGGAACGACCCCGAGCGCTTCAAGAAAAGCTATTTTCCCGAGGAGCTGGGTGGCAACATCTACCTCGCCGGCGACGGCGCGGTGCGCAACAAGGAGACCGGCTACTTCACCATCACCGGCCGCATCGACGACGTGCTGAACGTCTCCGGTCACCGCATGGGCACCATGGAAATCGAATCGGCGCTGGTGGCCAACAGCATCGTGGCCGAGGCCGCCGTGGTGGGCAAGCCGGACGAAACCACCGGCGAATCGATCTGCGCCTTCGTGGTCCTGAAGCGTCCGCGTCCCACCGGTGAGGAGGCCAAGCAGATCGCCAAGGAGCTGCGTGACTGGGTCGCCAAGGAAATCGGCCCGATCGCCAAGCCCAAGGAAATCCGTTTCGGCGACAACCTCCCCAAGACCCGCTCCGGCAAGATCATGCGCCGTCTGCTGCGCGTGCTGGCCAAGGGCGAAGCGATCACGCAGGACGTCTCCACGCTGGAAAACCCGGCCATCCTGGATCAGTTGAAGGAAGCGCAGTAAGCGACAACGGCACGGAAGGGCGGTCGCAAACGGCCGCCTGCAAGCCGGCAGGGCAGGGCGAGATGGATTCGGGCCCATGCCTGCCGGCTTTTTTATGGTCTTTTTGGAAAAATGTTTAGAAAAGACTTGGCTTCTTTCGGAAGCTTGCTATAATGCATGGCTTCGCTGAACGCGAACACAAATCCAGGAGAGGTGGATGAGTGGTTTAAGTCGCACGCCTGGAAAGCGTGTATAGGTTCATAGCCTATCGGGGGTTCGAATCCCCCCCTCTCCGCCAGGAATCAAGCAAAACGGGCCTTCGCGGCCCGTTTTTGCTTTTGATCCCACATACAAACGCTCACATACGAATTGGACGTTCCTTCGTTGAACGGGCTGCGCGGTTCCTCTGCGACATGTTTTGCTCGCAAATTTTATTTCCCCTCGCTCTGCTGCTCATATCGTCCGTTTCAACAGCTTGGCTCAGTTGCCGAAAACCTGCTGCAGGTATACCTCCCCCAATCCAGAGCGCTTAATTGCATTTGGCCGCTCCCGGATGGCGCAAACATTGAACCCCGAGCTTCGAATGGAGGCTGGGGGCTTTTTTTCGCGGCTACGCTCTAGCGTTTTGCCCATCTCGCCGGTAGTGCACACGGTATGCTCGAATATTTCGCACGCAGCGTCGGGGTCCTCTAAAGCTTATCCCATCAGGCTAAAGCTGCGTGTACCGAAAGCGACCCGAGGTCGGGTCTGGCCATTATGCAGAGGGCAGTGGTCTTACTCTGACTGCGGCAGCGACGCGGAGCGCAGGCGCTTGGCCTCTCCAATAGCCTCTGCGAAGATCTCATGAATGTTTCGCGCCGTGAACGCCGGGAGCATGGATTCCGGCGCTGCTGAACCTCCCTGGCCACCTAGACCCGGGACAAAATCGGAATATCTGATTTCAACATTTCCCTTTTCCTTCACGGCTTGAGCTATCTCCTTGAGTCGGTCCTGCGGATTAAGCGGCGCATCACTCAGCCCAGGAATAGAGTTCTGTATCGACCCATAACCGCCCGCATCATTCACTTCTGCAAATAATTTGCCATTCACCAGGACCTGTCCCACGGTCTGGTATTGATGTGCGTTGGCATACTGCGAGTTAATCGCGTTGCGGGTAGCCTCCTCGCTAGCCCGGACCTTCATTTCGTTTATCAGGGCTTCCGGCATCTGGTAAGCGACAGGGGCTATGGAGCTTAATAGGGTAGCAGGGCCAGTCAGCCGATATGCACTTTCAACTTCATTACTCTGGGCTTCACTCTCGGCGGCTTTCTGCACAGCCTCGGAAGAAATGGCAACCTTGGCTGACTCTTCTACTGGGTTGTTGTCCGGCTTTGATGGGGTTGGAGGCGCAAAGGAATTTGGTTTGGATGCTACAAGTGCCGAGGCCTGGGCTGCCGTGATCATCATTGCAGTGACTCCTTGATAGGTTGGGTCAGTTCGCGGTGCAGTGCGTTACATGTACCACCGGCAGTATGAAAAGAAATCGTGTGCTTGAACTTGTAAATAAAAACGCATTTCACTCGCAATTCGGTAAATTCTCGCAAATTGAGAATTTTTGGGTGGGTTTTCGCCTCATTGGGCCTCGCATTCCGACGTCCCATGTCCCTTCGTTGCGTGTAGTCCTTTTGAGAGGATCGCCTCGGATGGCTTTGCGTGATGCCTGTAAGCTTGGTCATCGACGCGAGATCGCTTGTTACAATACCGCTGCAATCCTGAGACTCATCAAAAACGGTTTGCAAATCAGGATTCGATCCAACAAGTGGTAATCGCGCATCCTCGGGGATCTCCCGGGGGATAGCTCACTCAGCACCGATAATCAACAAGCATGGAATCAAATACAAGCCTCGAAGCAGTGGAGGATAGCCCGCCGTTTATCGAGCAAGTCTTCGATGTGCTTCTCTTCGACATTGCTTTCTGCAAGCTTGAGCCGGGCGAGAGAATTCGTCAGTCGGTATTGGCGAGCCAGCTCAAGGTTTCTCGCCAACCCATCAGCCATGCCTTGCAGCTGCTCAAACATGAGGGCTTGCTGCAGGATTCTGGTCGTCAAGGACTTCAGGTCACACCGATTGAACCGGAGTACATGCGCTTGCTATTTCAGGCGCGCAGACCGCTGGAGGCAAGCGCAGCGGCGCTGGCGGCCCAACGTGTTGCAGATCATCGTGCGAATGACGATGAGTGCGAATTCCTGCGGCGGATGCTCGTCGCCGGTCAAGATAAGGTGAGCGCACATGCGCCGGCGCCGGAGATTGCCATGGCGGAGTTCCAGTTTCATGTCGCGCTTTACAGGCTGTCCGGAAATACGGTGATCGAGCAGATGATGAATGGTCGTTGGGCTCACATCATGCGGGCCTTGATCACCATCCATGCCAGGGCGGATATCCTGGTTGCGTGGGAAGAGCATGCTGCCATCGCAGATTGTGTTTTGCGTGGTTCCGTTCTGGAGGCTTCGGAACTGGTATCGAGGCACGTGCAGCGGGGTGGCATTGCGCTGTGCAAGCACCTTGAAGAGGTTCTTGCACAGCCCTCTCATCTCTGAAAGTCTTGGTATTGGTCGCCTCAGGATGATTGTCCTGATCCCTGAAGATCGCGGAACCACGAACACAAATCTCGCCGCTTCCTGATGGATTGGGACGCTATTGGCTGTCCTCTGGATCCGCGATCTTCATCCGCGCCTGGTCGAGTTAGCCGAGCTTGCCGGAATAGGTCTCCAGGACCGCCCATGCTTCCGCGCCGAACTTCTTCTTCCACTCGGTGTAAAAGCCAGCCTCCGCGAGTTTTTTCCTGAAAGGTGCTGGATCGGGTTTATTGAATTTGAGTCCCTTTTGTTCGAGCTCTTTCATGAGCGTGATGGCCAGCTTCTCGCTGTCGGCACGCTGTGCGATTGCAGCAGCATTCATGTTCTTCGCGACGACTTCGCGCAGATCTTGCGGAAGCCCCTGCCAGGCGCGACCGTTTGCCAGTAACCAGTAACCATCCCAGACATGGGAAGTCTGCGAGCAGAATTTTTGCACCTCATATAGCTTGGCTGTCGCAACGATAGGGAGGGGGTTCTCCTGGGCTTCCACGATTCTGGTTTGAAGTGCGGAATACAACTCGCTGAAGTTGATCGGCGTAGGCGCGGCTCCCAGCGACTTGAAGAGTGATACCAGCAGCGGGCTGACCGGCACGCGAATGCGTGCTTTCTGCAGATCGGTGGGGCTGCTGATCGGGAATTGTGAGGTGATCTCGCGGAAACCGTTGTCCCAGACCTTGTCCATGACCACCAGTCCGGTCGCCTTGATTTTGTCCCGGATCAGATCGCCGACACCGCCATCCATGGCTTTCCAGACAGAGGGGTAATCGGAGAACGCAAAGCCTACGCTGTTCAGCGATGCCATTGGAACCATCGTCGCCAGGATCACGCCGGGCAACGTAAGGAAATCCATTCCGCCACTGCGCACCTGGCTGAGCATTTCGGTATCACCGCCGAGCTGGCCATTGGGGAAAATGCGCATTTCCACCTTCCCGCCGGTGTCCGATTTCACCCGCTCGGCGGCCTCCATCAGGCGTAGGTAGATTGGATGGCTGACCGGTACGTTTGTCCCGACCTTGAAAGAGTAGGTGGGGCCGGCGGCATATAGAGGTGCTGCGGCGATGCCGGAAAGCCCGAGCGCGGCGCCCGCGGCGATGATGGTGCGACGTTTTTGATCCATGATTGTCTCCGTATTATTTTAGCTGGTTGCCATTTTTTTAAGCGCAGCGTGCTGTCAGTCCGCCGTCGACCACGAGACTCGTTCCCGTGATGTATTTGGATTCATCAGAGGCGAGGAATAGTGCTGCATAAGCCGTATCCCATCCATCGCCCATCTTTCCCATTGGGACTTGCTTATCTCTTTTGTCGATCATCTCGTCGACATTGCCGCCGTAGGTTTCTTTAAGCGGTTCCTGGATCAGTGGCGTATTCATGAATCCCGGCAGGATGCAATTTGCCCGTATCCCTTGTGGGGCGTACTGCACGGCAATGTTCTGGGTCATCGCAATCATTGCTGCCTTGGCGGCGCTGTATGCCAGGTAGGGAAAGCCGATCCAGCGAATTGCAGCAATTGAGGCAATGTTCACAATCGAACCGCCGCCTGCCTCAAGCAAGTGCGGGATGACGTGCTTGCAGGTTAGAAAGACACTCGACTGGTTGATTGCGATCACCCGATTCCAGGACTCCTCTTCAGTCTCGATCGGACCACCGACTTCGACGATGCCCACGTTGTTATGCAAGACATCGATGCGGCCGAATTGCCTGACGCATCGCTCTGCCATTTCCTTGACGTCTTCGGAGCTGGCGACGTTGGCCCGGGCGGCGACGCACTTCCCCCCTTCGGCAGAAATCAGCTCGGCCGTCTCCTGTGCGGCTTCCATTCGATTGTCTACGGCGAGCACCGACGCCCCGTGCCGGGCGTACAGCACAGCAGCGGCTTTTCCATTTCCCCAGCCTGGCCCGGACGAGCCGGCTCCAGTGACAATGACCACCTTGCCCTTCATTCTTGACGACATACAAATCCTTTGGCTCTTGCGGTTTCATAAGACGGCGAGGCGACCTCCTGCATGCCGCTTCGCCGATATCTCGGGGCTCTCTCTGCCAGCCCAATCGGGTCTTCCGGCCTCAGGCCGTCACTTCCCTGGCGAGAAACTCCTCGAAGTCCTTGGGAGATGTTTTTTGGACAGGCGTGAAATCGCGGTGAGCAATGAAGTCCGGGCGAGTCGGCTTGACGATCGCGTTGGAGAGTGCAGACAGGGTCAGATAGGCGATGCGGCGAGGGTAGGGCGTGATATTCCCAGCGGAGCCATGCACGATGTTGGCGTGGAACATCAGCACTCCGCCCTTCTTGCCGGTCGGGGTCGCGATGCCGTTTCGTTCAACCAGATCGGTAACCGTCTTGTTGTCCAGGGTCCAGAGCGGATAGGACGTGGTCTTGACGTCGTGAGACGACTCCAGTGCTCCCGCCTTGTGGCTTCGTGGAACGACCATCAGGGGACCATTGATCGGCATGACATCATCCAGAAACACGGCGATGTTCATCGCGCGAGGTTCCGGCATTCCGTCATCCTTATGCCATGTGGGGAAATCCTGGTGCCATTGCCATACGTCGCCCGTGAACGCGGCTTTCGCATTGATCTTGAATTGATGGAGATAGCAGCGCTCGCCAAACAATTGCTCGACGGGGGTGACCAGGCGCTCGTCTGATGCAAGCAGCTTGCACGCTTCGCTGTATTGCTGGCAGGCGAAGGCCATCCGGGGTGCGCCGTCCTTTTCGCGCCAGACTTCGGCGCGATGTTGAGCAAAGACATCACTGGCCGCCGCGCGAAGCGCTTCCACTTGCTCCACGGGGAAGCACTCCGGTAAAAAGATGTAGCCCAGTTCGTCAAACTCGGCGAGTTGTTGTTTGGTCAGTTGCATGTGCGTCTCCATTTTTTAAGAAAAAGCGACCCCGTGACCCGGTGTAATCGAGCCAGTCAGTCGTTACTGTGAATACCGAAACTAGGGCCTGCTCACATTTAATCTACGAGTGCGAGAGGTCGCCAAGCGTTGTCTGCCTAGGCGCAGCGACGCGCCGTAGTGGTGCTACGGCAAGGAGCTGCAACAACGGCAGGCGACGCTTGGCGGCCTCTCCCGGAGGGTTGGCCCCAGAAGGCGCGCCTTGCCACCACGCCTTCTGGGGCCAACGCATCTCGCAGATTAAATGTGAGCAGGCCCTAATCGGCGGATTCCGTAAACTTCGTAAGTCGTCGGTACATGTCGTTACTCGCCCTCTGCATGTGACGCGCGGCCAAATCGCTTCCTTCGAGGACGTTTCCCGACAGGAGGTATTCGGTCAGTTCCTCATGCTCTTCCCACGCTCTGCCCGGGGTTTCCGGCTCGTCCAATACGATGAGCATGGATCGCATCAGGTGCGCCCAGCGCGTATTCATCATTTGCTCGATGACGTGATTTCCGGAGAGGCGATAGATGGCGCGATGGAATTCCAGATCTGCTCTCACCAGGTTCGCCAGTGGCTCGCCGCTTGCATAAGCTCTTTTCCCTTCCATGAGCGCAGCCTTGAGCGCCATGACCTGTTCGGGCGTGGCGATCCTGTCGGCCACGCGTTGTGCGGCAAGCCCGGCAACAGTGACTTCCAGCGCCTTCCTGGCCTGATACATCTGTTTCATGTAATCCGGATCGATAGGGGACACGACCAGTCCTTGCCGTCCCGAATCCTGCACTAGGCCTTCGTGTTTAAGGAGCTGTAGTGCGTGACTTATCGGTTGCCGGGACACGCTCAGTTCCGCCGCCAACTCGGCTTGCCGAATTCGTTGCCCGGGCTTCAGCGTTCCAAGGGCGATCGAGGTCAGCAACTGCTCGAATACCTGATCAATGAACGGGGAGGTGTCTTCGATAGTCATGATTATTGAATTCCGTATTCCGAACTCGAATAATAGGCAGCGGTTTTTGGACTGTCAACGATTGTTGGCGCGAAAAACGCCGTAATTACGGGGTAAATGGCGGATTGGTCTTGAATTTTATTGCACGGCTCTGATGCAAAAACTTCAACGGGTGCTAGTTATATTGTTATTTTAATAAATATTTCTTGGCTATTTCGAGATAAATATCTCAATTAACGTAATTGGGTCACTAAATTGGAATTCTGAATTTGGGGGCGCTCGGCGCAGCGCCTGTATTCGGCTGGAGCTTGACGCGGAAACAGCGCTGATTCAGAGGCTGATTGATGATGCCCTGCGGGCAGGGTGATGGATGTCGCCCCCCTCAGAGTGCGACCATCAGCTGTTCCCAGGTGCGATGTACGTGGCGGCCCAGGCGCAACGCGCCTTCAGGGCTGGAGAAGTGCTCCAGAGCACGCTGTATTCGGCATGGCAGGCACTGGACTGAACAAGGTGGCAAGCAGCGTAGGCCGCTTCGGCGGTGTGGGCTGCTTGCCCTTGGCAGCAGCAGTTTTTTTGACAGACCCCGCTGGTCTAGGCTGCCGGCTTGCCGATATCCGGATTTCCACTCGCATCAAGCTGTACCTGGCGTACCGTGTGAATGATTTCCTCCAGCGGGCAGGGCTTCCACAGGAACGCTGAAAACAACTTCAGCGTAGCCCGGGAGTCCGTCAGCGGCGTGGCACTCAGCAAGACGATAGGGATGTGCCGATAACGGCCATCCGCCCTGAGCGCTGTGGCGAACGTCAGCCCATCCATGACCGGCATGCGCAGGTCCGTCAGGATGACGTCGACCCGCTGGCCCTCCATGACCGCCAATGCTTCAGCGCCTTGTCCGGCCTGGAGCACGCTATAGCCCTCCATCTCGAACACATCGGCGAGCAGGGACCTGACATACACATTGTCTTCGATCACCAGGATGGTAGCGGCAGCCGACTTCGGGTTCATGACAAGCCTACGAGCGAAATTGAATAAGACATATCTGCGCGGACCGAGGCATGGTTTGCCCATGCCCTTCCCGCACGATGGCGCGAATCAATGGAAAGTCGTCGCTCTGTGCGCATTGAAGCCGGCGCGTCCCGCCAGCTCATCATGCTCCTCGATGAAGAGCAGGAATTCCATGTGATTTCTGGCATTGACCCAGGTATCCATTGCCCGCGCATTCGGAATTGCCGATGAGCTGATGTGTTCGCCGATCAGGCCGCCGACCCAGCGCCGGATTTCGGCGCACTCCGCTCCCGCAGCATGCATCGCGATGAGGCAATTCCTGGTAGCCGCCCGGACCAGATCTCCTACGATCAGGTTGGCGCCAGCCATCTCCGCCAGTCTGGTCACGATCAACATGTACCGGCCGGCGACGTCCTGCGCATGACTATTTAGCATTTTTTCTCCCATGGGCGTCGTTATACGCCCCTGGAGAATTCATGCCATCAGGATAATCCTTAGCGCCTGCACAACGTCGATCCTGCCCATTCGCCCCCTCTGGGTGTTGCAGCTCAGGTAATTTCTGATACTTGATCCTTAACGGCCAATCAATAATGGGCCCATTGGACGTCACCGTTGAAGGGAGCAGTCATGGACGTTTGTGCTATCAAGGTGGCGTCGAAAGCGGCCAAGCGGTTCGTCATTGTCGTGTGTCTCATCATCGTCGGTCTGGAAGGCTGGTCCAGCTGGCACGAGCGCCGAACGGTGATCGAGGACTCGTTCCGGTCGACGGCCAACATGGCCGTGGCGCTTTCGCAGCATGCGGACCAGGCGCTGGACGAAGTCGATATCGTGCTCAAGGCCGCGCTGGAGCAGTCGATCAGTACCGGCAAATCAGCTGCCGACAGGACACGGCTGCACAACTTTCTGGTCCAGAACGTCAGTGATGTCCCGCAACTGGCGGGGCTGTTCATCTATGACGAGAAGGGTGCCTGGGTCGCCACGTCGCAACCGGTCCTTGAAAGCCGGTTCAATAACAGCGACCGCGACTATTTCATCCACCACAAGGAGCAGCGCTTGAATACCGCCTTCATCGGCAAGCCCGTGCGCAGCAAGTCGACCGGCCATTGGGTGCTGACGATGAGCAGGCGCATCGACAAGCCCGATGGAAGCTTTGGGGGTGTCGTTCTGGCGACGCTGGACATCAACTTCTTCGAGCGTTTTTATCACCAGTTCGATATCGGGAAGAAGGGGGCCATCCTGTTCGGTACCAATGCGGCCACCGTCCTCTATCGGCGCCCGCTGCTGGCCGATTCGATGGGCAAGTCTTTGACCGATTCCCCCTTGTTCCAGCAGCACGTCAAGCTGGCCGATTCCGGTGCGGTCGAGATTCGCTCGACCCAGGATGGCGTGGTGCGGATCAACAGTTTCAAGCACCTGACCAATTACCCGCTTTTCATGATCGTGGCGGTGTCGAAGGACGAAGTGCTCCATAACTGGACGCGTCACGCCATCGAAAAGGCCGTCGGTATCAGCTTCCTGCTCCTGGCCGTCTGCTACGGCGGCAGCAAGATGGTGACCCAGGTTGCCCTGCGTGAGCGCGCACAGGCCGAGGCCGTGACCGCCCAGGAGAATCTGGAAAAGATGTTCCAGCTGCTGCAGGTGCAGTCGCGCCGGGATGGACTGACCGGCGCCATCAACCGGCGCTATTTCGACGAGTTGCTGGAGCTGGAAGTGGCGCGCTTCGGCCGTTCAGGTGGAGCACTCTCGTTGCTCATGATCGATGTCGATCACTTCAAGAAGTACAACGACAGCTATGGGCACGTTGCAGGGGACCAGTGTCTGCAGAAGGTGGCCGCTGCCATCGCCGAGGCGGCCAGGCGCGAAGTCGATGTGGTGGCCCGCTACGGTGGCGAAGAATTCGCCGTCCTACTGCCGGCATGCGGCCGGGCGGGCGCAACCGTTGTCGCCGAAAGAATTTGCGCCGCCGTCAGGGCACTGGCCATTACCCACCCCTCCAGTGAAGACGGCGTGGTTGGCGTGAGCGTCGGCATCAGCTCGATCGAGTCGGACAAGGGCTTCACATTCCAGCCCCGGGAAATCGTGGAGGTCGCAGACAAGGCGCTCTATGTCGCCAAGGAAAACGGGCGTGGAAGGGCGGTCTACCGGGAGTTCACCTACCGCCCGCCAGTGCTGGTCTGGTCGGCGTAGAGATGCCGTAATCCCGCATGTTTCAGCTGTAACTTTTCCGCGTCCCGATGCAACCGGGCCGTAACCGGCGCAGGCCAAGATGACTACCTATCGAAACCCCAGTCATCGGAGAACACCATGCGCTTCTACCTCTTCTACTTCGTCGCCGTCGTCAGCCTGATGGCAAGCACCGTGGCCGAAGCGGCTACCGCCGGCCAATATCACAGCCCGGATGAATGGTGGTTCTTCCAGGTCATGGGCGCCCTCGGCGGCTTCTCGTTCTAACTGATCAGACAAGGAGAACATCATGGCCGCAGCACTGCTCCACCTCGCCAGCGAGATCTACACCCGGTTCGCACCCGCCCTCCAGGAGATGGTCGCGCATACGTTTTGAACGGGATTCGATGCAAGTGGGGAGGGGGCAGCCTTCCCACCCGGGGTGACCGGATGCCCGTATCAGATGTCCAGCTGGAACTGCACCGGTTGCGCCGGTTCGGCAGCACCCGGCTTGAGCAGGCCGCTTGCCTTGACTCCCAGCAGGCGGATGGATTGGTCAAAAACGATGCGCTTGAGGCAATTGCCGGCGGCCTTCCTGATCTCCCGTGCATCGGCCGTCGCCGCCGTCAGCGTGGCATCGCGGGTCACGGTCGAGAAATCCTTGAAGCGCAGCTTGATCCCGACCTTGCGGCAGAGGTAGCCTTTGCGGTCCAGATCGGCCGCCACCTGCTCGCACAAGCGCGTGAAGATCGCCCCCAGTTCATTGCGGTCGCGGACGGCATCGAGATCACGTTCGAAGGTGGTCTCGCGGCTCATGGACACCGGTTCGGACTCGGTGACCACCGGTCGATCATCGATGCCATGGGAGACGCGATACAGCCAGGCGCCATAGCTCCGGCCGAAATTCTCCACCAGCCAGTCTTCCCGGCAGGCGGCCAGTTCGCCGATGGTCCGGATAGCCAGCGCATCGAGCTTCTTGGCCGACTTGGGGCCGATGCCGTTGATCTTGCTCACCGGCATGGGCCAGATGCGATCCGGGATGTCCTCCATCGTCACGATGGTGAAGCCGTCCGGCTTCTGGATATCGGAGCACAGTTTGGCCAGCAGCTTGTTGGGGGCAATGCCGACCGAACAGGTCAGTTGGGTGGCCTCGAAGACCGAGCGCTTGAACATCGCGACGATGTCTTCCGATGTTGCCTCCAGCAAGGAAATGTCGGTATAGATTTCATCGATGCCGACATCCTGGATGATGGGGCTGATGGCCCTGATGGCGTCCTTGAAACGGCGGGAATACTGGCGATACAGCTCGAAATTGACCGGCAACAGGATGGCCTCCGGCGCCAGGCGCGCCGCGCGCATGGTGGGCATGCCGGAATGTACGCCCAGCGCACGGGCCTCGTAGGTCGCCGTGGTCAGCACGCCCCGGCCGACGTAATCCTTGAGCCTGGCGAATTCCAGCGTGCCATCTTCCAGCGCCTTGGGCGCGTGCGTCTGTCGCCCGCCGACGACCATGGGCAGGCCACGCAGTTGTGGATAACGCGAAAGTTCGCAAGACGCAAAGAATGCATCCATGTCGATATGAGCTATGCGCCGCGCAGGGGACATGTTCTTCAGGGACCGAACTGCCAGGGTTCGTGATGGGGAAAGCCGGAAAAGGGGTGATTGTATCCAGAATCCGCTATTTCCTGCGAAAGCCGGCGTATCCCGTTCCACTCGTGCGGCTGATCGTGTCCGGGCAGGAGGGGGTGAAGAACACAGCGCACCCCCCTGCAGCAGAAAACACGCAGCTCATGGTAATTTGACGGTTCAACCCGGGCTGGCCGGAATGCGGTCGCCCGGCACCAATCAACCTGCCGTGAGGGATAACAAGATGGAGCGCTGGGTCGCGTATGCATTTATTTCGATGGCCTTCGCCGGCTTTACTTCAGTCATTGCAAAGCTTGGGTTGACCGGCATCTCGGGCGACCTGGGGTTGGCGATACGGACCTGCTTCGTGTTCCTGTTCGTACTGCTGTTCGCAGGCGTCGTCGTACCGGCCTCGCAGCTGGAAGCGCTGACATGGAAGAACTTCTTCTGGCTCGGCCTCTCCGGGGTGACGACCGCCGGCTCCTGGATTTTCTATTACAAGGCGATCAAGATGGGTGACGTTTCGACGGTCGCGTTGATCGACAAGGGCAGCGTGATCGTGGCCGTCCTGCTGGCGTGGTGGATCCTGCGCGAGGCGATCACCCCGGCCAAGCTGGCAGGGGCGGGTTTGATCGCGCTGGGCTTGGTGGTGATATCGCGCGGGTGATACGTAAAGAGGGGAATACTCGAAGAAGCCGGATCGTGGGCGGGGAGGGCGGCTGCCCATCCACTCCGAATGCTCCGCCCGTCCTTGCGTCAAGGCTTGGACGTGTCGGGCTTGCCCGCCAGCGCGCCTTCCTCGACCAGTACCCCGCCCCGACCGCTACGCTGGATTCCGGCCGGGGCGTGCAGGGGCGGTTGTCCGCCCAGCGTGCCTTCATGGTCTTTCTCTTCCTTCTCGAACTGCGTTACCGTCGGCGCCTCACCGGGGCGCACTGGCTGATCGGTGCGCGCATTGGCGGGATCACGTTGATTTTCTGGCCGATTTTCAAGCTGGTTCATCGCTGTTCTCCTCAAGATAGTCCAGAGCATTCACGATAGCGCCAGCCACCCACCGCGTGCATCAGGCAGGCTCGCAATCCCGCGTCAGCCAAGGCCTGACAAGGCTCATCATTGGGCAGCGTCCTGTTCCATGGCCCGCGTGCGTATCGTTTGCATGGCACGCAGCAGGACCTCGCGCTCACTGGCGCTCAGCGCCTGCAGCAGATAGGCCTCGCGTTCTTCGACCATCGGCACGATCTTGCGGTAGAGCCTGCGCGCCTGGGCGGTCGGCTTGACGATGCGAGCACGGGCATCCTCCGGGCTGGGTTCGCGCAGGATCAGGCCTGCCGTTTCCATCCGGCCCAAGGCACGGCTGACCTGCATCTTGTCCAGTGAGGTATGGGGTACCAGATCGCTGGCCTGCATCTGGCCCTGTTCGGCCAACGCGGCCAGGATGCGCCACTCGTCGCGGCTCAGGCCGAAGCGGTCGGCGTAGACCGAGGCGACCGAGCGACTGACGGCCTCGGCCAGTTGCGCCAGCTGGTAGGGAAAGAATGCTTGCAGTTTCATTCCGACATGGTAACAGACGTTACCAAACCGCCAAAGTCGGGCAGGGCTTGATGCAGATCAATTCCCGCTGCGAAGCTTGTCCATCGGTAGCGCCTGCGCGTTGACCGCACTCCTCATGCATCCATATAGTAACAACCGTTACTAATCAGGGCTGCGCCCGTCCGAGGAGATCCACCATGCATATCGATCGTATCCACCACGTTGCCTACCGCTGCAAGGATGCCAGGCAGACCGTGGAGTGGTATGGAAAATACCTGAACATGAATTTCATCCTGGCCATTGCCGAAGACCAGGTGCCCTCGACCAAGGCGCCCGATCCCTACATGCATGTGTTCCTGGATGCTGGCCAGGGCAATGTGCTGGCCTTCTTCGAGATTCCCGCCTCGCCGCCCATGGGGCGCGATGTCAATACACCCGCCTGGGTCCAGCACATCGCCTTCAAGGTCGACAGCGAAGTCACGCTGCGTGAGGTCATGCAGCGGCTGCAGGCCGATGGCATCGAGGTGGTCGGTATCACCGATCACACCATCTTCAAGTCCATCTATTTCTTCGATCCCAATGGTCATCGGGTCGAACTGGCCGCCGACTGCGCGACGCCGGAACAGTTGCAGCGGCTGGACGCGGTGAAGTGGGACATGCTGGAAGAGTGGTCGCGCACCCGTCGCGCGCCCCGCCATGCCGCATGGATGCATGCGGATGAATTCAGTGAGCAGGCCCGCTGAAGCAAGCCGTCGTGACAACAATATTCCAAGGAGACTTCTGTGCAGAGCACCTATACCTACCCACGCTTTACCTATCGGCAGTCCGACGAGCAGCGCGACGGCAAGCCGCAGCTTCATCCCGTGGTCATCATCGGCGCCGGGCCGATCGGCCTGACCGCCGCTCTGGAATGCGCCGCGCGCGGCCTGCCGGTGGTGGTGCTGGATGACAACGACACCGTCAGCATCGGTTCACGCGCGGTCTGCTATGCGCAGCGTCCGCTGGAGATATGGGACCGGCTGGGCGTGGCCAGGCGCATGGTGGACAAGGGCGTGAGCTGGCAGGTGGGCAAGGTGTTCTTCGAGGACCGCCAGGTCTATCGCTTCGACCTGCAGCCCGAGGCGGGGCACAAGATGCCGGCCATGATCAATCTCCAGCAATACTATCTGGAGCAATACATGGTCGAAGCCTGCCAGGCCCATCCCCTGATCGAGCTGCGCTGGAAGCACAAGGTGCTCAACCTGAAGCAGGACGATCATTGCGCCACGCTGTCGCTGGAGACACCGGACGGCTTCTACCACACCCAGGCGCAATGGATCATCGCCTGTGACGGCGCCAACAGCGATACCCGCAGGATGGTGGGCGCAGCATTCAGCGGGCAGTTCTTCCAGGACCGCTTCCTGATTGCCGACGTCGTCATGAAGGCCGGCTTCCCCGCCGAGCGCTGGTTCTGGTTCGACCCGCCTTTCCATCGCGGCCAGAGCGTGCTCCTGCACAAGCAGTGTGACAACGTCTGGCGCATCGATTTCCAGTTGGGCTGGGATGCCGATCCGGAAGAAGAGAAGAAGCCCGAAAAGGTGATTCCTCGCATCCAGGCCATGCTGGGCAAGGACGTGGAGTTTGAACTGGAATGGGTCTCGGTGTACCAGTTCGCCTGCCGCCGCATCGACAACATGCGCTACCAGCGCGTGCTTTTCGCGGGTGACGCCGCGCATCAGGTCTCGCCCTTCGGCGCCCGTGGCGCCAATACCGGGGTACAGGATATCGACAACCTGGTCTGGAAACTCAAGCTGGTCATCGATGGCCATGCCCCGGTCAGTTTCATCGACAGCTACCACGAGGAGCGCGCCTGGGCGGCCGATGACAACCTGCGGCAATCGACCCGCTCGACCGATTTCATCACCCCCAAGAGCCCGGTGAGCAAGCTTCTGCGTGACGCCGTCCTGAGCCTGGCCGAGACCGAGGCGTTTGCGCGCACCCTGGTCAACAGCGGCCGCCTGTCCACGCCCACCCCCTACCGCGACTCGTCCCTCAACACCCCTGACAGCGCGTTCTTCAGTGCACACATGGCACCCGGCACTCCCTGCGCCGACGCCCCCATCCTGCGCGATGGTCGCCCCGGGTGGCTGCTGGAAGAACTGGGAGAGGGCTTTACCATCCTGGTGTTCGCGGCCGAGGCGCCGGATCTGGTCATTGACGTTCCCGGTGTCGAGGTCAGGATCAAGACCATCGCCGCACCCGGCTCAGGCGCCGACCTGATCGACCTCGAAGGCCTGGCCGCCCGGCGGTATGCGGCACGTGCCGGCAGCACCTACCTGATCCGTCCCGATCAGCACGTCGCAGCCCGCTGGCACCAGGCCGATGCCGCCGCGATCATGGCGGCCGTGGCGCGCTGCGTCTGTCATTGTGTGGCGTAGATGGCTGCGCTCTGGCGCTGGCGCTTGAGGTGGTACATGCCCTGGTCGGCGCGCGCCAGCAGTGCGTCGATGCTGCTGCCGTCATCCGGGTAGCGGGCGTGGCCCAGGCTGGCGCTGATGCACAGCGCATCGGCGCCGATCTGGAAGGGCTGCGACAGCGCCTGATGCAGCTTGTCACGGATGATGCCGATGTCGCCGGCGGATACGATCTCAGTGAGCACCACGAATTCATCGCCGCCGATACGCGCAATGGTATCGGCGTGGCGCAGACTGTCTGACAGGCGGCTGGCGATCTGCATCAACAGCAGGTCGCCCGCCGCATGACCGTAGCGGTCATTGACCGTCTTGAACCCGTCCAGGTCCAGGAACAGCAGGGCGAACGCACCCTGTTCGCGCTCGGCGCGGGTGAGGGCGGAGCTGATCCGCTCTTCCAGCAGCAGACGGTTGGGCAGGCCGGTGAGGCCATCGTAGAGCGCTTGCCGGCGCAGGCTTTCATTGAGCGCGCAGGCCTGTCCCAATTGTTCGCTGAGATGCCGGCAGCGACGACGCGCATGCCGCAGCAGGCCGCCGAAGATGCCCATGGCACCCAGGCAGGCGCCGCTGACGGCCAGTTGCCCGATCAGGGCCAGTTCGCTGTTATCCATCCCAAACATAGAAGACCGCACCTTCCTTCATTGCGACGCACATGAATCCCCGGCCATAGATGTTCCTGATCTCGAACCGGGTGTGGACGAGTTGCGCCAGCTTCTTCCGGATGCGATAGATGATGGTATCGATGCGATGAGGATCGAAAATCTCCGCCGTGATGTTGAGCGCATGCAGCAACTGTTCCGAACTGACCGGAAAGTGCGGACTGAGAAACAGTGTGGTCAGGATCGCGCATTCCTTGTCGCTCAGCGCCAGCCGTTCGTTATGCGGGCTGACCAGGGTCCCCTGGCGGCGGTACAGGCTCCAGGCTTCGGGAGGGCCACTGGTGGGCGCATGCCGGATATGCAGGCGTCGCATGAAAGAACGTATCGTCGCCAGCAATACGGAATCCCTGACCGGCTTGTGCAGGAAGTAGTCGGCGCCGTCATGCAATGCGTTTTCATGCGCCGCTTCACTGCCGTTGTCGGCAATGACGACGATGCCCAGCAGCGGGAATTTCTGGCGCAGGTCCGCCACCAGTGGACGCAAGCCGCTGGTGATCCGGTGCGTCTCGAGAATGAGGATGGCCGGTTTTTTTTTGAACCTCGCCCTCCAGCTGCGACAGTGCCGCTACCGCCCTGACCGGAAGTCCACTCGCTTCAAGGACCTTCAGCACGCTCCCCGGTCCCGTGTCTGGATGCTCTACGATTAACACTGCCACGTCGACTCACATCCCCAAAATGAAACAGCCCTGATCTGTTATAGCGCTCTCAACGGATGAGTCTGATTATTGGTTACGTTATACCCGCTTTTGTAAGCGGGGAGATTCACAGAAAATCTCTTGAAAATTGCTATTTTGCAATAAACTGTCGTCCGTGTTCATGCCCGATGCAATGGCGTACAGGCCTGAGCACGCTCAAGACGGTGTACGGGCGCAGGAGGGGGGGAGGGAGATAGGGCCGGTGAGCCGGATGCCCGGGGCATGCTGTCATGACAGCAGGTGTGCGGGCCTGCGGGTAAGGATGGGGGAAGAGCGGAGGCGGTGGGTGCGGCTGGCGCAGCGCGGTGGCCTTGCGGACCACCGGCTGCGGTCATTCATTCATGCATTCATTCGATGTCCCGACCGAAATACTGGGCCACATCGCCCTCGGTCCAATCCTTGATGACATCGCGCTCAAGCAGTACGCGATACTCCGAGCGGACCGCACCGGCCCCCAGCTGGATCGTACGGTTTTCCAGCGTGTAGACGGTCTGGTGGATGCGGGTGGTCATCGAGACATGCCGGATGACGGCGCCGATTTCCGGCTCCTGCCGGTCGTCGTTGGCGGGAATGTCCATGGCGCGTCCTATTTCATCTGCGCGCGCCGGGACAGGATCTTCTCGATCTTCTCCTTCAGCGTGGCGGCGTTGAATGGTTTGACGATGTAGCCGTCGGCCCCTTCCTGGGCAGCCATGACGATGTTCTCCTTCTTGGCCTCGGCGGTGATCATCAGCACCGGCAGGTGCGCCAGCGCGGGTGAGGAGCGAATCTTCTTGAGTAGCGTCAGACCGTCCATGACAGGCATGTTCCAGTCAGTTAGCACGAAGGTGATATTGGAGGCACCAGACTCCAGGATCTTCAGCGCCGTGGAGCCATCGTCGGCTTCCACGATCTTGGTGTATTCCAGTTCCTTGAGCAGACCGCTGACAATGCGGCGCATGGTCGAAAAATCGTCGACGACGAGAAAATGCTGATCTGTATCTGCCATGTGACTTGTGCCTTGAGCGGTGACGTATCTCCCCTCAGGTCAGCAAGATGCATGCCGGCAGGTGCAGCCGGCCAGACACCCGCGTCATCACGACGATTCAGGTGAACGGTGGCGGTCGTGCCAGCAAGTGCAGCCGTCGCCATGGCCGGTGGGCCCGAGGGGGAGGGACGACGAAGCCCTCGTTATACCAGAAGTCAAGTGGCCACCAAACCTGTGCGTAAGCGGGAAAGCGCCCGCTTTTCCCGCTTTGCCAATCCGCTCGCATCGGCGTGCAATGCAAACCGTCGCTTCATGCGCTGGGAGGTGTCTACCATGAAAGACGGTGTGTAATGCAAGCCGGCAGTCAAATCCGGCAGTTGTGCAAACGCGAATCCCCCGGCTCAGTGCTTGCCCTGCATCGATGTGGCCGACCGTGCGCCATGCCCATGAGGCGATAAGGCCTGACTCTACCCCTCTGTTCGGGATAGGGGGGGGACGGCGTCCGACGTATCATCGCCTGCGCGCCGACGTGACCCCACCGGCCCCATTCCAATCCACACCAAGACTCACATGAATCCTCTTCGTCGTCTCCGCCTGGGTACGCGCCTGGGTGCCGGCTTTGCCGTTCTTCTCGCGTTGCTCGTCATCATCACCCTGGTCGGTGTCGTCCGCATGTCATCGCTGGACAACACCGCCAGCGAGTTGAGCAGTCGCATCTATCCCAAGGTCAATGCTGCCCAGAAGATGCAGTACCTGATGATGAACATCGCCCGTTCGGCGCGCAACATCATCATCCTGAACGACCAGGCCCAGATGGCGAGCAACAAGCAATCCATCGACAAGGACCTGGTGGAATTCCAGAAGGCGCTGGACTATCTGCGCAGCAATGCGGTGACTGAGGAAGGCAAGCGTCTGGTCAATGCGGTCGATGAAGCCGGCAAGAACTACTTTGCCTTCACAGCTGATGTGGTGAGCCTGGGCCTGAAAGACCAGGGTGAAGAAGGGCAGCGCCTGCTGTTCGGTCCGCGCTACAAGACCCAGGGTGAGTTGCTGGAAGCCTTGCGCCAGCTGGTGGGGCGGTACGAGGAGCAGATGCGCGAGGCGACCACCGCCGCGCACGCCACCTATGTGAATTCGGCGGCCGTCCTGATCATCTCGGCGGTCATTGCGATCCTGATCGGCCTGATCGCCGCCTTCATGATCAGTCGTTCCATCACCGTGCCGATGGCCGATGCCCTGGACGCTGCGCGCAAGGTGGCCAACGGCGACCTGACCAAGCACATCGATGATCGTGCTCCCGATGAAACCGGTGAACTGCTCGGCGCCCTGCGCGAGATGAATCATTCATTGGTCGATATCGTCGCCAGCGTGCGCACCGGTGCCGACACCATCGCCACCGCTTCACAGGAGATCGCGGCGGGCAACCAGGATCTTTCCTCGCGTACCGAACACCAGGCCAGTTCGCTGGAAGAGACCGCCTCGTCCATGGAGGAACTGACCTCCACCGTGCAGCAGAACAGCGCCAATGCCCGCCAGGCCGCCGAGATGGCGCAGGCCGCATCAAACATCGCCGGCCAGGGCGGCGAGATCGTGGGGCAAGTGGTGGCGACGATGGACGACATCGACGCCTCCGCCCGCAAGATCGTCGACATCATCGGCGTGATCGATGGCATCGCTTTCCAGACCAACATCCTGGCCTTGAATGCGGCAGTAGAAGCTGCTCGCGCTGGCGAGCAGGGGCGCGGCTTTGCCGTGGTGGCTACCGAGGTGCGCAGCCTAGCACAGCGATCGGCTGCGGCTGCCAAGGAGATCAAGGTACTCATCGGCAATTCGGTGGAGAAGGTCGATTCTGGCGCGCAGCTGGTCAAGCAGGCTGGACAGACCATGCAGGAAATCGTGCAGAGCGTGGCCCAGGTCAATACCATCATCGGACAGATCAGTGCCGCAGGAGAAGAACAGCGCGCCGGTATCGAGCAGGTCCATCAAGCGGTGACGGCCATGGACGAAGTCACGCAACAGAATGCGGCGCTGGTCGAACAGGCCGCCGCCGCGTCACGCGCCATGCAGGGGCAGGCCGGTGAGCTGGCCGAGCAGGTCAGCATCTTCCGACTGCCGGTACAGGGCGCCGCGTCGATGCGTTGATTGGTCTTGGCCAATGCCTCCCGCGTGGATCGCGGGAGGGATCTGGACCAATAAAAAGCGGCTGCCTGAATAAAGACGGGCAGCCGTTTTTTTTGCGCGCTCGTGAGGAATGACGAGAATGTCGCCACGCACCCAGGGTGGGGAGCTTGGAGGAACGCAGAGGGATGTGAAGACTGTCGCGACCGGAACCGGTCGCGACCAGGTCAGGGCGTCTCCGCCCGGCCTTACTCCTCGCCGCGTGCGGCCAGATCGATGGCGCGCACGATGGCCACGGCCTTTTCGATCACTTCTGCCTGGCTGCTCACGCGCATGCTTTTCTTGAGATGGTGGATGTCATCCCGGGTCTTGCGGCTCACCGGAACGTTGAGGAAGCCGTCGGGCTCGACCAGAAAGCGAGGCGGCGTCGCGGTAACGGTTTCAGGTGTCTTGGAACGTCTGGGCATGGATCTCTCCCTTTTGATTGGTCTGGATGACGGCAGCGGAGTGCCTGCGGCAATATAACTGCGAACTGAAAAATATTAGAACTTATTTTTTCGATTTTACGTTTTTTCCTCGTCTTCTCCTAATTGGCGAGAATGCGAAGCTGATCTATAGCGCCATCGCAACATCGCAGGAATCAGAAAAGACCAGGCTTGCTGCAACTGCGTCATGAAGTTGATTTTCATTACCGTGGCAGCGGTCCGGCCAGTTTGAAACTTTAGTTTTCGTATGATCAGCTGCCCGCCCGTGTTGGACTATTCCTAGGTGGAATCGGCTGTACCGGGCAGCTTTTGTCAGGAAAGGATGAGCGCTTGCAGAAATTGCGGAAACCTAATATTTTTTCCTGACCTGCAGCTGTTTTTTGCCTGACCCGGACTTCACGAGAAGGGTGGGGCGAATCCGGATCGCAGGCGAGAGCGGGCATGGTAATTGCATCAGTACGGAGGCGTCCTGTGCGCTGCCCGATAGGGGTGGATGCGCATCGCAGGGGACGGGACATCGGGGGTATTTTCTAAGTTAGACATCGCCTGCATCGCCACGAGTGATACCGAAACAGGCGCCCCCTGTTTGCCCGTCAGCATGGATCATCAATTCAACGACAACAAGGGAACCACCATGAAGTTCGTCAAGACCGTAATCGCTGCATCCCTGGGCCTGATGGCCGGTTTGGCCGGATCGGCCCATGCCGACAACCTGGCCGACATCCAGAAGGCCGGGGTGGTGAAGATCGGCGTGCCACAGGACTTCGCGCCCTATGGCTCGGTCAATTCCGACTTGCAGCTGCAGGGGCTGGACATTGAAGTGGCCAAGCTGGTGGCCAAGGGCATGGGTGTCAAGGCCGAGCTGGTGCCGGTCCCCATCTCCAGCCGCATGGCCTTCCTGCAGACCCACAAGATCGACCTGATCATCTCGACCCTGGGCAAGAATGCCGAGCGCGAAAAGGTGATCGATTTCTCGCAGGGCTATGCGCCCTATAACAACAGCGTCTTTGGCGTGGCCGCCATCAAGGTGGCCGGTCCGGCTGACCTGGCCAACCAGACCGTGGGCGTGGCGCGCTCCACCTTCGAAGACCTGATGCTCACCGACAGCGTGCCCAAGAGCACCGTCATCAAGCGCTATGAAGACAACAACGGCCTGATCTCGGCCTACGTCTCGGGCCAGGTCCAGATCGTCGGTACCGGCGACTTCGTGGCCTATGCGCTGGCCGAGAAGACACCCAACAACAAGCCGCTGCTCAAGTACATCATCAATGTCTCGACCTGTTATGTCGGCATGAACAAGGGCGAGCCCGCACTCATGGCCAAGGTCAACGAGGCCCTGACCGCCTCCAAGAAGAGTGGCGAGCTCAATGGCATCGTCAAGAAGTGGCTCAACGTGCCGCTGCCGGAAAAGATCGCCACCACCTACCAGTAAGAAGCATGATCCGGTCCGCATCGCGGGCCGGTACTGGTCCTCTGCACTGCGCGCCGCGTCCTGCGGCGCTGCTCTCCCCACTCCTCACTCTGTACCTTTCCACCTGCCGCCCAGCCCAGGCTGCGTCCCCGGCCGCTGCCATCGCAGGCGGGTACGTTTCTTGCTGGAAAAATGACAAGCGGCAACCTCGGGGGCGGCCGCATGCACCATTACTGGGGAATCATCATGAAGGTCTTTGGGAACCTGCGTATCGGCAGCCGTCTGGCTGGCGGTTTCGCGCTGGTATTGGCGTTGTCCATCCTGATCATGGGCATTGGCGTCTGGCGCCTGCAGGTGGTCAGCAATGTCACGCAAGAGATGGTCAGCCAGTCGGTGCGCAAGGAGCGCCTGATCTCGGGCTGGTATGGCAACCTGCGCGCAGCCATCCTGCGCACCATCGCCATGTCGCGCAGCACCGACCTCACGCTCAACAATTATTTCCTCAACGAGGAACTGGCTTCGGTCAAGGAGAGTGCCGATCTGCAGAAGGAACTGGTGCCGATGTTCGACACCGCCAATGAAAAGGCACTCTACGCCGAGATCGAGGGCATGCAGAAAGACTACAAGGCGATCACGCTGAAGATGATGGACCTCAAGTCCACCGGCGAACAGGACGCTGCCAACAGCGTGCTGATCCAGGAGTTCATGCCGCTGTCCAAGAAATACCAGGTCGCCATGCGCAAGCTGCAGCAGGCCGAGCAGGCTGAGATCGATGACGCGGCCGCCAACATCGTCGCGCTGGCCGCGCGCAGTCGCATCCTGTTGATGGTGCTGGAGGCGGCCGCGCTGGTCTTTGGCGTGCTGTGCGCCTGGCTGCTCACGCGCAGCATCGTGCGCCCGCTCAAGCAGGCCGTGGGACTCTCGCAGCGGGTGGCCGCAGGTGATCTGACGGCGCAGATCAGCGTGACTTCACGCGATGAGGTCGGCCAGTTGCTGGCCTCACTGCAGGACATGAACACGCGCCTGCGCGACCTGGTCGCGCGGGTGCGGCATGGCACCGACGCCATTGCCACGGCATCCGGTGAAATCGCCGAGGGCAACCAGGACCTGTCGGCCCGCACCGAGCAGCAGGCCGGCGCGCTGGAGCAGACCGCCTCGGCCATGGAAGAACTGATTTCCACCGTCCGCACCAATGCCGACAATGCCCAGCAGGCCAGCCGCCTGGCGGCCTCGGCTGCCGGCATCGCCGGCGAGGGCGGGGTGGTGGTGGGGCGTGTGGTCGATACGATGGACGCGATCAACGGCGCGTCGCGCAAGATCGTGGACATCATCAGCGTGATCGACAGCATTGCCTTCCAGACCAATATCCTGGCCTTGAATGCTGCCGTGGAAGCGGCGCGCGCCGGCGAGCAGGGGCGTGGCTTTGCCGTGGTCGCCTCAGAAGTGCGCAGCCTGGCGCAACGTTCGGCGGCAGCGGCCAAGGAGATCAAGTCACTCATCGACGATTCGGTGGACAAGGTCAGTGCCGGCAGCACGCTGGTGGAACAGGCCGGTGCCACCATGTCGCGCGTGGTCCAGAGCGTGGAGCAGGTCAATGCCATCGTCAACGAGATCAGCGTGGCCAGTACCGAGCAGAGCGAAGGTATCCAGCTGGTCAATGACGCCGTCGCGCAACTGGACGACATGACCCAGCAGAACGCCGCACTGGTGGAACAGGCAGCAGCTGCTGCGGCTTCCATGCGGGGTCAGGCAGGGGAATTGACGGAACTGGTCAGCGTGTTCCGGGTAGAGGGGCAGGCGGTGATCACGCCAGCGGGTGGGGCTGATGAGTCCGACGAGCCTGGCGCTTCTGCCGGAGGTCGCCGGCTTGCCTTGTTCTCCCGTCGTCGGCCGCTGCTGACGGCGTGAGAGAGGCAAGCCAGGGTAATGTCGATGATGCAAGGGCGGTAGAACATCGCAGGGCCTGACGGGACGCCCTCATGGTCGTCCCGTCATCTGCGGTGGTGGCTTGCTCTTACTGGAAGGTCGTTGCCATCTTGGTCGGCAGCGGCACATTGAGCCACTTCTGCACGATGCCATTGAGTTCGCCGCTCTTCTTGGCGGCGGTCAGCACGTCATTGACCTTGGCCAGCAGGGCGGCTTCGCCCTTGTTGAGGCCCACGCTGCAGCTGGACTCATTGATGATGTACTTGAGCACGGGCTTGTTGTCCGGCGCTTTCTCGGCCAGTGCGTAGGCCACGAAGTCACCGGTTCCCACCAGTTGCACCTGGCCCGAGACATAGGCCGAGATCATGGCGTTGTTGTCTTCGTAGCGCTTGATGGTGGCGCTCTTGGGGGCAGTGTCGGTCAACTGCAGGTCCTGGAAGGTGCCACGGGCCACGCCCACGGTCTTGCCGGCCAGGTCGGCCGGGCCGGTGACCTTCACTGCGGCCACGCCGAAGACGCTGTTGTTGTACGGCGCATAGGCTTGCGAGAAATCGATGACCTTTTCACGCTCGGCATTCTTGCCCAGCGTCGAGATGACCAGATCGGCCTTGTGCGTCTGCAGGTAGGCGATGCGATTGGCGCTGGCCACCGGAACCAGCTGCACCTTCACGCCCATTTTCTGCGCGATCAGTTTGGCCACGTCGATGTCCAGCCCTTGCAATTGCAGGTCGGCGTTGACCGAGCCGAAGGGAGCGAAATCCTGCGGCACGGCGATGCGCACGGTGCCGGACTTCTGGATATCGGCCAGTGCGTCGGCGTGGGCGGTATTGACGGCCAGTGACAGCAGGGCCAGGGAAACGGCCAGGGCCGGTTTTGCAAACTTCATGGAAACCCCTTGAAAAATAGATGCGTCTGGAGCTTTCCCAATTGCAATGAGCGTGCCAGACGCTATGGACAGGTAATCGGCCGGAATTGAATCGGTAATCGACCCGGAAGCGGCTGATCGGGGATGATACGCCAGGATGCCCTTCCTGGGCGGGTGTTCATGGGGCATGGAAGGGACGAACTTGGGGCGGGGGTTCACCAAGTTCGGGCTTGTCTCATTGATTGATAATCGACAGATAAGCGACCGCCAGGGGCGGAAATCCAAAAAATTCCGAATGCCGGATGAAAATGCCCCGCTTTTGCCAGCTGCCTTGCCTGTTCGACTAGGATGGCGCCTGTTCTTTCGCGAAGTTTCTGTTTAACGGAAACTGTTTGGCGGTATAAAATCATCCTAAAAATGATCCTTTCATTTTCTTGCGCAGATACTGAATCTCTGTTCCATAGCTTGCCGGTCAAGCGATTCAGGAATATCGAACGCGTGGCGCGCCGCAAACTTCTGATGATTCACGCTGCTTCTGCATTGTCGGTGCTACAGGTGCCTCCAGGTAATCATCTTGAATCATTGCGCGGAAACCGGAAGGGGCAATACAGCATTCGCATCAGCGGCCAGTGGCGAATTTGTTTTCGTTGGACGGCTGAAGGCGTACACGACGTTGAAATCGTCGATTACCACTAGGAGTGCACGATGACGAAGAAACTGGACGAAATTCATCCAGGTGAAATCCTGCTGGAAGAATTCATCAAGCCCATGGGGATGACGGCGGCGCGCGTGGCGGCCGATATAGACGTGCCGGTGTCGCGTATCAGTGAAATCGTACGTGGCAAGCGGCCTGTCACTGTTGATACGGCGGTACGCCTGGGCGTCTACTTCAGGATGGATCCCAAATTCTGGCTCAACCTGCAGGCCGAATACGATTTGCGGATCGCTCAACGTGAACTGCTGCCGATCATCAAGACTCGTATCCGTCCCATGATGGTGTCCGGTGCTTGAGCCGAACACCTCGCTGCCCGCTGCGAGCGGATTTGTTTGATATGCCGCAAGGTTGACGGGCAGGGCGGCTCCTACCATAGATTCATCTGAAATGAACCTTATGGAGGAGGCGCATGAAATCAGTCCACAGGCTCTGGCGTTGGCTGGGGCTTATCTTTGTCCTGTCGTTCGGGATACTGGGTTTTCTCGGCTACCAGATCCATCTGCAGGCGCCGCCCATTCCCAAGACCGTGATGTCGTCCGAGGGCGAGCTGCTCTACACGGGCGAGCAAATCCAGGCCGGGCAACGGGCCTGGCTGTCTGCCGGTGGCCAGCAGATCGGTACCGTCTGGGGCCATGGTGCCTACGTCGCGCCGGACTGGTCGGCTGACTGGCTGCATCGTGAAGCGCTGGCGCTGCGGGAATTATTGCTTGAGCAGCGCGGCGCAGGTCTTGTCGGCACGCAGGCAGCTTTTACATCATCTCCGACGTCTTCATCCACAGCTGCCCTTGATGCAGCAGTGCGCGATGAAATGCGCCATAACGGCTACGATGCGGCCACCCAGGTACTGACCGTCTCCCGCCAGCGGGCACAGGCCATCCAGGCCACGGCGGCGCATTACGAGGGCCTGTTCGGCAGCGACCCGGCGCTGCAGCCGCTGCGCGAACAATACGCCATGGTGGCCGGCAGTCTGCCCGAGGCCACCGATCGCCGGGCGCTGGGCGCGTTCTTTTTCTGGTCTTCCTGGGCTGCTGCGACCGACCGGCCTGGTCAAACCGGTCTTTCCTATACCAGCAACTGGCCGCATGAACCGCTGGTGGGCAACAAGATGAGTGTGTCCGCCGCCATGTGGTCCATGGCCAGCATCGTACTGCTCATTGCCGGGATTGCTGCCATGGTGTGGTTCCATGGTGGCCAGAAGCACGCAGAGCAGAGCGTGTTGCCCAAGGTCGATCCCTTCCTCGATGTGGTGGCCACGCCATCCATGAAGGCCACGCGCAAATATTTCTTTGCCGTCATCGGACTGCTTCTGCTGCAGATCGGCATGGGCGCCATCACGGCCCACTATGCGGTGGAAGGCGAAGCCTTCTTCGGCATCCCGCTGGCGCAACTGCTGCCTTATGTTGTCAGTCGCACGGTCCACACACAGGTCGGCATCTTCTGGATCGCGACTGCCTGGCTGGCCACGGGCCTGTATATCGCGCCCTTGCTGTCGGGGCGGGAGCCGCGATTCCAGAAACTTGGTGTCGATGTGCTGTTCTGGGCGCTGATCGCCATCGTGGTCGGCTCGACCGCTACCGGCTGGATCGGCAGCCTGCAGCACGCCGGGGTCGACTTCAGCTTCTGGATCGGCAACCAGGGCCTGGAGTACACCAGCATGGGCCGGGTCTGGCAGATCCTGTTGTTCGTCGGTCTGCTGTTCTGGCTCCTGCTGCTGGGACGCGCGCTGTGGCCGGCCTTGAAGACGCCCTCCGAGAGCCGGGGCCTGATCGCCATGGTGTTCCTGTCGGCTACCTGCATCGGCGGTTTCTACGCCAGTTCCCTGATGTGGGGGCAACATACCCATTACTCGATGATCGAATACTGGCGCTGGTGGCTGGTCCACCTCTGGGTGGAAGGTTTCTTCGAGGTATTCGCTACCGCCGTGGTCGCCCTGATCTTCACCCGTCTGGGCCTGGTGCAGACCGCCAGCGCCAACCGCGCCATCGTTGCCGAGACCATCGTCTTCCTGTTCGGCGGCATCCTGGGTACCCTGCATCACCTGTACTTCACCGGTACGCCGACCTCGGTGATCGCCGTGGGCGCGGTGTTTTCCGCACTTGAGGTGGTGCCGCTGGCCATGATTGGCCTGGAGGCGGTACAGACCTATCGGCGCGCCCAGGGGGCCGCCTGGATGCGCGCCTACAAGTGGCCCATCCTGTGTTTCGTGGCGGTCGGTTTCTGGAATACCGTAGGCGCCGGCGTGCTCGGTTTCGCCATCAATCCGCCCGCCTCGCTGTACTACGTGCAAGGGCTGAACATGACCCCGGCACACGGCCACGCGGCCCTGTTCGGTGTCTATGGCATGCTGGGCATCGGGCTCATGCTGTTCTGCCTGCGTGGCCTGTATGCACGGGAGCGGCACGCCGATGGGTGGCTCAAGCCCGCCTATCTGTGCCTGAACCTCGGCCTGGCGATGATGGTCTTCATGTCCTTGCTGCCGACCGGCATCTACCAGGCCTGGGCCAGCATCGACCGCGGCATGTGGTTTGCGCGCTCCCCCGAGGTGCTGCATTCCAGGGTCATGGAAACGCTGGTCTGGTTGCGTGTACCAGGTGACATCGTCTTTGCCGCGGGCGGGCTGATGCTGGCATGCTATGCCATCGGCCTGCTGCGTCGGCCCGGCCGTCATGCTGCCAGGAGCGCCGTGGCGGTCCCTGCGGAAAAAGCTTGAGACATCATCAGGAGCATTGCCCATGAAACTGACCCAGTTCACCGACTACAGCCTGCGCGTGCTGATGTACCTGGCCACGCAACCGGAGCGGCGTGCGACCATCGCCGAGATTGCCACCACCTTCGCCATTTCCGAAAGCCATTTGACCAAGGTCGTGCATTTCCTCGCGCAGCAGGGCTGGCTGGCCACCATCAGGGGCAAGGGCGGTGGAATGAGCCTGGCGGTGCCGCCGGCCGGGATCGTGATCGGCCAGGTCGTACGTGCCACCGAAGGGCCGGCCGTTCCGGCAGAGTGCTTCGGTCCACATCCGGATCATTGCGTGATCGTCGATGCCTGCCGGCTCAAGGCGGCGCTGCAGAAGGCGGCCCAGGCCTTCTATGCCGTGCTGGATGAATACACCCTGGCCGACATCACACGCAACCGCAACGTATTGCTCCAACTACTTCAACTCCCGCCGGTGCGTGCGGCCTGAGGGCCGCTGTCCGGCGTCACCTTTTTCGCTTGCCATGGCTGCCATCACCGATGTTTCCGCTCCATTCCCTTACGACGGTCCGCACGCACTGCAAGGCCCGATACAGCAGGCCCTGACACGCGTGATAGACCCCGAGCTGGCGCTGTCCATCGTCGATGTCGGACTGATCTACAGTGTGCGCGTGGCCGATGGTGTGGCGCATGTCGAGCTGACGATGACCAGTCCGGCCTGTCCCTTGTCGGAGGTCGTGCTCGATGATGCCCGCACAGAGATGCGCAAGGTACTCCCCGCCGGCCATGGGCTGGATATCCAGCTGGTCTGGGAACCGCCCTGGGAGCCGGCCCGGATGAGCGCCAAGGCACGTCATCTCATGGGGTGGTGAGATGCCCTCCGCGGTCGTGATTGCGCGCTTCAGCGTTGCCATCGCCCTGGTCGGCATGCTGGTGTGCGCGGTACTGGGCGGGCTGTTGCGGGCCGGTTCGCTGCCCCCTTTGCCTTACGGCAGTCAGCTGATCGGGCAAAGCGCCGGCTTGCATGCCGTACTGATGCTGCCGGTCTTTCTGGGGAGCGTCATCGCCATCGAGCGTGCGGTGGCGGTACGTCTTCGGTGGGCATATCTCGCTCCGTTGTGTTGCGTGGCGCAGGGCCTGCTGCTCCTGGCAGCCGAGGGCCAGCAGGCCTTCCCCTGGATAACTGCTCTGGGCGGCGCGGCGTCGCTGTGCTTCGTGGCGGTCAGCGCGCTGTTGCTGGCGCGCCAGCCGGCCACGCATACGATGCTGATGTTGATGGCTGCCCTGGCATGGCTTGGCGGGAACGTGGTGCAGGCATCGCAACGCGACGTCAACGTCGCGCTGCTTTGGTGGTTCGCCTTCGTGGTGCTGACCATCACGGCGGAACGTCTGGAGATGTCGCGCCTTTTGCCCAGGCACCCGGTATCGCGCCCGCTCTTGCTGTCGGCCCTGCTGTGCCTGCTGGCGGCGCTGGTCACGGCACTGGTCGATCTGCGTATCGGACTGCTGCTTTTCGGCATCGCGCTGCTGACGTTGGCAGGGTGGCTCTGCTGCTTCGATGTCGCCCGACGGACTGTGCGGTCGCGGGGCCTGAGTCGTTACATGGCCGTGTGTCTGTTGAGCGGCTATGGCTGGCTGATGGTGTCGGGTCTTGGGTGGATCGGCCTCGGGCTGGAGTGGGGTGTGCATCCCGACGCGGGCCTGCCGCTACGCGATGTCGCGTTGCATGCACTCGGACTGGGATTCATCTGGAGCATGGTGATGGCGCATGCACCGGTCATCCTGCCGGCGGTTGCCCGCGTGAAGGTGTTGTATGGCCCGTGGTTCTATGGGCCGCTGATGGTCATGCATGCCTCCTTGCTGTTGCGTTGTGGCGGCGGATGGTGGCACGCCGATCTGCTTGCCTCGGGCGCTTCGCTCAACGCAATTGCCATCATTTCGTTTGCACTGACGATGCTGGCCTCAGCATGGGCCTGGCGCTACCGGCACCATGGGGTCGCTGCTGATACCGTTTGACCTGCCTCAATCCAATCTCGGTTGCGCGTTCTTAACATAAAGATTCATTCCTAATGAATGTTTATAGGCGCCGACCCTCGACGCCTCACCAAGGAGAACGTCGTGAGATTGAATATCAGGAAAGCGCTCATCCCCGCATTATTGGTACTGGGCCTCGCCGTCACGCTGCCGGCTACGACCGCGACCCCAGCGACCCCAGCGACTCCGGTTGCGGCCAAGCCGGTCCAGGTCGGCAAGTCTGGCAAGACCGGCGACTTCGGGCCGCCGCAGGGTGCACCCATCCGTGCTGTGCTCACCAGCCCACCGGAAGTGCCGCCACCCACCAACCGTAATTACCCGGCCAAGGTGATCGTCGATCTGGAAGTGGTGGAGAAGGAAATGCAGATTTCCGAAGGCGTCTCCTATACCTTCTGGACCTTCGGCGGCACCGTGCCCGGCAGCTTCATCCGCGTGCGCCAGGGCGATACGGTGGAGTTCCATCTCAAGAACCATCCCGACAGCAAGATGCCGCACAACATCGACCTGCACGGCGTGACCGGACCCGGTGGGGGCGCCGCCTCCAGCTTCACCGCGCCGGGTCACGCGTCGCAGTTCAGTTTCAAGGCCCTCAACGAAGGCCTCTATGTCTATCACTGCGCCACCGCGCCGGTGGGCATGCACGTAGCCAATGGCATGTACGGTCTGATCCTGGTCGAGCCTCCACAGGGCTTGAGCAAGGTCGACCGCGAGTATTACGTCATGCAGGGCGACTTTTACACTACCGGGAAGTATCGCGAGAAGGGCGTGCAACCGTTCGACATGGAAAAGGCGATCGACGAACGTCCGACCTACGTGCTCTTCAACGGTGCCGAAGGCGCGCTCACCGGCGACAAGGCCATCACCGCCAAGGTCAATGAAACCGTGCGTCTGTTCGTCGGCAACGGTGGTCCCAACCTGGTATCCAGTTTCCATGTGATCGGTGCCATCTTCGACAAGGTGCAGTTCGAAGGCGGCTCGCTGGCGCAGAAGAATGTGCAGACCACACTGATTCCGGCCGGCGGCGCCGCCATCGTCGAGTTCCGTACCAAGGTGCCGGGCAGCTACGTGCTGGTCGATCACTCCATCTTCCGGGCCTTCAACAAGGGCGCCTTGGCCATCCTCAAGGTCAATGGCGCGGAGAACAAGGCCATCTATTCCGGCAAGGAACTGGACTCGGTCTACCTGGGCGACCGTGCCCAGCCCAATCTGGCCGCCGTGACCACGGCCACCGCCAACGCCGCAAGCGGCAAGCTGACGCTGCAGGATCAGGTTCAGGCCGGCAAAGCCCTGTTCGCTGGTACCTGCTCGGTGTGCCACCAGAGCAATGGTGCAGGCTTGCCGGGCGTGTTCCCACCGCTGGCCAAGTCCGACTATCTCACCGGCGGCTATGATCGCGCCATCAAGGCCGTGCTGCACGGGCTCAGCGGCAAGGTGGTGGTCAATGGCACTGCGTACGATTCGGTCATGCCGCCGATGAACCAGCTCAATGACGACGAGATTGCCAACATCCTGACCTACGTGGCCAATGAATGGGGTAATCCCGGTGGGCGCGTTTCCACCGAGGAGGTCAGGAAGCTGCGTGCCAGCAAGCCCGCCGGGGCTGCCAAGGCCGACCATTGAGCCATTCCGTGATCAGTGCGAGCGGGCGCGAGATGATCCGCGTCATCGTAGCGGCCGGCCTGCTGGCCCAGTTCGGCATGCCGGGGCAGGCCCATGCTCAGGGGGCCGATTATGTACGGGTGCCGGCCGGCACGCTGGTCAGCGTACTGGCCGGTGACGCCGATCGCGGGCCGGTCACGGTGGCCGCCTTCGACATGCGCATCCTGCCGGTAAGCCAGGACGCGTTTCGCGCCTTCGTGATCGCGTACCCGCAGTGGCAGCGTGGACAGGCGGTCCGAGCGTTTGTCGACGGTGGCTACCTGAAGGACTGGGCCACGCCGGAGCACCCGATGGAGGGCGCTGCCAGCGCGCGGCCGGTCGTCAACGTCAGCTGGTTCGCGGCGCAGGCCTATTGCGAAGCCGAGGGCGCGCGCCTGCCGACCTGGCAGGAATGGGAATACGTGGCCGCCGCCGATGCCAGTCGCCACGATGCCCGCGCCGATCCGGCGTGGCGCGCCCGCATCCTCAACTGGTATTCCCGCCCGGTCGGCGGCGGGCCTGGCGACGTGGGCGGCGAGGCCAATTTCTATGGTGTACGCGACATGCATGGTCTGATCTGGGAATGGGTGGACGACTTCAACGCCTTGCTGGTCAGCCCTGATAGCCGCTCGGCTGATGACCCCGACAAGCTCCAGTTTTGCGGCGCAGGCGCCATCAACCTGCAGCAACGCGACAACTATGCCGTGCTGATGCGTATCGCACTGCTGTCGTCCCTGGGCGCCGCCGACAGCACCAGTAGCCTGGGCTTTCGCTGTGTACGCCCGATTTCATCCAAGGAGAAGTCATGAAAATCTCAGCATTGCCAGCACTACTGGCGACCATGGCATTCATTGTGGGCGCGCTCACCGGCGGCACAGTGATGGCCGCAGCGCCGGAGGATCATTGCGCGCCAGCCTCTTCACGTCCGCCGGGGACAGTCGCAGCGGCCTTGCCCGGTGATTCGGTGTACCAGCTCGATGCCCGCTTTACCGATCAGGATGGCAGACCGTTCAGCCTGGCGCAAAGGCGCGGCCAGCCGATGCTGGTCGGCATGTTCTACACCTCGTGTGAATTCGTTTGCCCATTGCTGGTGGAGGCGCTGCGTAATACGGAGGCAGGACTCACGGCGCCGGAGCGTGCCAGGCTCAGCGTGCTGCTGATCACCATCGATCCCGTGCGCGACACGGTGGCTGTCCTCAAGCGTACCGCCGGCCAGCGCGAGATTGATTCGCCCCGCTGGACCCTGGCCCGCAGCGACGTCGCCACCACGCGCAAACTGGCAGCGATATTGGGATTGCAGTACCGGGCCCTGCCCAATGGGGATTTCAATCACAGCACTGACCTCATCCTGCTGGATGCAGAGGGTCGTGTGGCGGCCCGCACCAAACAGCTCAGCGGCATCGACCCGGAATTCTTGAGGAAGGTGAAGCTAAGCGCACAGTAGTGTCAGTGGTGGCAGATCGACCGGACGATCAACGCATGATGAGTCGATCCCGCAGCCACAGCGTATCCAGGCAGGGCCGCCCTTCATCACCATCGCCGCCGATGAGGACCAGGCCGTCGCCGACTTCGATGCTGATGCCGTTGGCACGGGGGCAGGGCAGGCTGTCCAGATAATTCCACTGCCGGTCCTGGAGGACGAAGATGTTGCCCAGCCATTTCCTGCGCAATCCTTCATGGGCGAAATAGTCACCGCGGGCGTAGCGTTCCCAGGCGCCGGCAAAGTGCGTTCCGCCGGCGACCACGGTCATGTTCCCGATGCGACCGCCGAAACAGCCACCGAAGCCGTCGTTGACCGGCACCGCGTGCGACGCCTGCCACTGCACGCCGGCGGGGCCCAGCCGGCCATGCTTGATCGTGCTGGCATTCAGGCCGGGTTTGACTTCACCGCCCAGCAGATAGAAATTGGCGCCATCGCGGACCACAGCTGCCTTGCAGTGACCGTGGTGGGGCTGGGTTCCCATGCTGTGCCAGGTCATGGTGAGCAGGTTCAGGGCCCAGGTCTCGGCGTTCCAGTTGAATCTGGCGATGGGCCGGCTCATGTAGCGCACGGTGATGTCCTCGCGATCCCTTTCTTCGGCCGTTTCCAGGTCGCGGTGGAAAGCATCGAACTGCTCCCGATGGTAGCCACCGAAGAACAACAGGGTGCTTGCATTGACTGCGATGGCAGCGGCGCCACTCAAGCCCACCGGCAAGACCGTGTTCAATTGCTCCCAGCGGTCGCTGGCGTGCAGGTAGCGGTAGGCCGTGTCGAATTGCGTAGTGACGGCAGCCGGTGATGCCTTGCCGAAGCCGCCGAATACGTAGACTGCATCGCCAGCGGCAATGACGACTGCGCAGCGCGGTGGCGGCCCGGGGAAATCGGCGCAGCGTTCCCAGTGGTGGCCGGGAAGGGACAGGTCCAGGCAATACCAGCGATGACCCGCGCTGCCCAGGCCGGCATAGATGGTCTGGCCCACCCGCGCACCGCCGCCGTCCACGCACTCGCCCGGCAGGGCCGGCAGGTGCGTGGTGATGATCTGGTGGAGGCGAGGAGGGGGCTGGGTGGGCATGGATTCTGTTTCTTGGACATGTCATCGGAATGCCGGATGCAAGGTAAAAGTGCTCACCTTCCCGGTCAATGAGAAAAGTCCTAAAAATCGAATCCGTGTGCATGCTTGCGAAAATGCAAACGCTCCCCGTTGTTGGCCGCCTGGGCGCGATGGAGGTGATCGTGAGTGAACCGGATGGGGCGCGAAAGCTCAGGCCGGGAGCGATCTCAGGCCTGGAGCGATACGCGAGAGGCGGGTCGGGGAATAGGGGGGGCAAGCGCGCCAGAGTAGCTACCGGGCCGCGTCAGGCCGGGCCGCGTCAGGCCGGCAGCGCCGCGGCAAGCTCGCAGGCCAGCACCTGGCGCACGGCGGCGACGACGTAATCGATCTCCGCTTCGGTGGTGCCGCGTCCCAGTGAGAAGCGCACCGCATTGCGTGCCACTTCCGGCGAACGGCCGATGGCCAGCAACACGAAAGACGGTGCGGAGGCAGCCGAGTTGCAGGCCGAACCGGCCGATACCGCGATGCCCAGCAACTGGCTGGCCAGCGTGCCATAGCGGGTGGGCGGGAAGCTCACGTTCAGGTTGTGGGGTACGCGCTGCTCGGCGCTGCCATTGAGCTGCACGCCAGGCAAGTCTGCCAGCCCCGCCCACAGCCGATTGCGCAGGCTGCGGATGCGGCGGCCTTCTTCCTGCAGCAACTGGCCGGCCAGGGCGAAGGCTTCGCCCATGCCGACGATCTGGTGCGTGGCCAGGGTGCCCGAACGCATGCCGTTTTCATGGCCGCCACCATCGATCTGGGCTTCCAGCTTCAGGTCCGGATTGGTGCGCACGTAGAGCGCGCCTATGCCCTTGGGGCCATACACCTTGTGCGCGGAGAAGGACATCAGGTCCACCGGCAGCTGCGCCAGGTCGATGGCGATCTTGCCGGCGGCCTGCACCGCATCGACGTGGAATACCACGCCGCGTTCGGCGCAGAGGCGACCCAGTTCGGCGATCGGCTGGATCACGCCGATCTCGTTGTTGACGTACATGACCGAGGCCAGCAGCGTATCGTCGCGCAGGGCGGCGCGGAACTGCTCCGGGGTGATCAGGCCATCGGCGCCGGGCTGCAGATAGCTGACCTCGAAGCCGGCCTTCTCCAGGGTGTGCATGGTATCGAGCACGGCCTTGTGCTCGGTCGCCACGGTGATCAGGTGCTTGCCGCGTCCACGTGCGCGCAGGGCATGGGCGCAGCCCTTCAGGGCCAGGTTGTTGGATTCGGTGGCACCGGAGGTCCAGATGATTTCGTTGGCCTGCGCACCCACCAGAGCAGCCACTTGCGCCCGCGCATGATCCACGGCGCGCCGCGCCTCCCAGCCGAAGGGATGGGAGCTGCTGGCGGCATTGCCGAACTTGTCGGTGAGGAAATCGCACATCACCCGCGCCACCTGCGGATCGACCGGCGTGGTCGCGCCATAGTCAAGGTAGATGGGGAATTGCAGATCGGCCGGCGGGCGACAGGGGGCAGGGGCGTTCATGTGGGCGTGGTCGGACTAATCGGAATAATCGGAAGCTCGGGGTTGATCCAGCCGTGCGGCCGGCACATCGTATCCATACGTCATGGGTCATACGTTAGCGCGCCTGGCCACGCCGGGAAAAGGACTTTGAAGGTATTTGTATATACGCTTTACGGTTTTTCCTGGCGGCAATGCCGTGGCAGCAAGCGCAATGGCGCCAGCGGCGGCCCTGATTCCCTCGAATTCCAGGTCAAGCAACGCCGGCATGCATTTGCTTATACAAAATTATTATACTGAAATAGAATACAGACAAACCTATAATTCGAAAATCATATGCAAGCACTTTGATCAAGGAAAGCGATTTCGATGGACCTGAACCAGCTGGAGGCATTTGCGGCGGTAATGACCCTGGGTAGTGTGACCGGCGCCGGTCGCAGCCTGGGGCGTTCGCAGCCGGCCGTCAGCAAGGCCGTCGGTGATCTGGAGGCCGAGCTGGGCTATGCCCTGTTCGACCGCAACGGCCCGCGGGTAACACCTACCGCCAAGGCTTTCCTGCTCTATGAAGAAGTGGAGCGCTCGCTGGTGGGCCTGCGCAGCATCCGCGAACGTGCCCAGGAAATCGCCCGGGAAGAAGTCCATCCCCTGCACCTGGTAGCGACTCCCGCGCTGGCCTCGACCATTGCTCCGGCCGCCCTGCAGTTGCTGGTCAGCGACAAGGGGCGTGCCTTTCCCGAACACGTCCATCTGCGCAGCGCGTCGGCCGAGCAGGTGGTGCATGCCGTCCTGCACCGTACCGTGAGCCTGGGGCTGACGTCCTTGCCGGTGGCCCATCGCGGACTGGACCTGCACTGGATCGGCGAGGCGCCCTGCGTGGCGGTGGTGCGCGCCGACCATCCCCTGGCCGGGCGCGACAAGCTGACCCGCGCCGCCCTGCGCGGGCAGCGCGTCATCACCATGTCCAATCGCTACCGCCTGCGCCAACGCGTGGAGAGCGCCCTGGGCGAAGACAGCCAGCTGGACGTGGCCATCGATACCAACACTTCCTTCAACGCCATCATGGCCGCCCGCGCCGGGCTGGGGGTGGCGCTGGTGGAGCCGGCCACGGCCTATGGCATGCCCATCGAGGGGATGGTGGTCAAGCGGCTGGCGGTGGACATCCCTTTTTACTTTGGTGTGGTCACGCCCTATGGCAAGCCGGTCGAGGGCATGACCCAGAGCCTGATCGATGCGGTGGAGCAGGCCGCACGCCACACCCTGCAGGGCTTCGTCAAGCGTGACGCCAGCCTGCACGATGAATTGCTGTAAATGATTTTGTAGTGTGTAGCAGCGCAGTAAGTAACAAGTAACAAAGAGGCTGGGGCAGATGTTGTGTGCTGCCACTCACCGTTCGACCTGAGTAGCGGCATGGCCGCGTATCGAAGGCGCCACGCAGGTACGCCTTCGATAAGGCCCTGAAAGGGCCTACTCAGGTCGAACGGTAGGTGGCTGAAGTCGACACAGCCTCCCAACAGCGGCGTCAACCGGGAAGGGTGCCGCATCACAAGAACCCGAAATGAGACGATCGACGGCAAACTACCGTGCCGGCGACGTCTTTTCATGCTTTTGACGAGGCGATATGGACAACACCCAAGCGACAACATCGAGCGCTCCCAGCCCGGCCGGACTGGCCGCCCTGGAGGCGCGTCTGCGCCAGGACCTGGAATGGCTGGCGCTGCCCGGCAAGTCGTGGACTCCGACCCTGGAACGCGATGGTCAGCCCGTGATCGACGTGGCCATCATCGGCGGTGGCCAGGCCGGCATGGCCGCCTCGGTGGCGTTGTCGCACCTGGGTATCGCCAATGTCATCTACGATCAGTCCCCCAAGGACTTCGAAGGCCCCTGGGCCACCACGGCGCGCATGGAAACCCTGCGCTCGCCCAAGACCCTGACCGGTCCGGCCCTGGGCTTTCCGGCGCTGACCTTCCGCGCCTGGTTCGAGGCCCAGTTCGGCCTGGCGGCGTGGGACGCACTGGACAAGATTCCGCGCCTGCAGTGGATGGATTACCTGCGCTGGTTCCGCCGCGTGATGCAACTGGATATCCGCAACGAGCACCGCGTGCTGGCCGTGCAGCCGCGTGCCGATGGCATCGTCGCATTGAAGCTGCAGTCGCCTGCGGGCGAGTCCACCGTGCTGGCGCGTCGCGTGGTGTTGGCCACCGGGCGCGATGGCCTGGGTGGCGCCTACCTGCCGCCGCTGGTGCAGCAATTGCCGCGCGACCGCTGGGCGCATTCGTCCGACCTGTTGGACTACGCCAGCCTGAAGGGCAGGCGCGTGGGTGTCATCGGTGGCGGTGCCTCGGCCATGGACAGCGCGGCCACCGCCCTGGATGAGGGTGCGGCGCGAGTCGATCTGCTGATCCGCCGCAAGGACCTGCCGCGCATCAACAAGGGCAAGGGGTCGGGCAGTCCCGGCCTGGTCAACGGCCACCTGCACCTGCCGGATGCCTGGAAGTGGCGCATCCGCCATTACGTCAACGTGCAGCAGGTACCGCCGCCTTCGGGCAGCACGCGCCGCGTCTCGCGCTTTGCCAATGCGCGCTTCCTGCTGGGCACTGCCATCGAGAAGGTGGACGTCAACAACGACGGTTCGCTGCTGCTGCAGACCAACCGTGGTCCGCTGGAACTGGATTTCCTGTTCTTTTCGACCGGTTTCAAGATCGACTGGAGCATCCGACCCGAATTCAAGGACATCGCGCCGCATATCCTCAACTGGAGTGATCGTTACACTCCGCCCGCCGGCGAGGAAGACGGGGAACTGGCCGATTCTCCCTACCTGGGTCCGGTGTTCGAATTCCAGCAGAAGACCCCGGGCAGCCTGCCGGGGCTGGAGCGTATCCACTGCTTCTGCTACCCGGCCGCCGCCAGCCATGGCACGGTGTCGGGCGATATCCCGGCCATCAGCGACGGTGCCTATCGTCTGGCACAAGGCATCGCCGCGCTGATGTACAGCGAAGATGTCGAGTACCACTACCGCAATATCCAGTCCTATGAAGAGCCGGAACTGGAAGGCGACGAGTGGACCGAATCCCCCTGGGAGCTACCCGCATGACGGTCGCCATTGCAAAGAGCGTGCTGCAGGCGCTGATGGTGGTGCTGTTGATGACGGTGATCGTCTTCTTCGGCCTGCACATGATCGGCAATCCGGTCGATATCCTGATCGGCCAGGACGTCGACCAGGTGGACCGCCTGCGCATCATCCAGGAGCTGGGGCTGGACCAGCCGGTCTGGCGCCAGTACCTGGCCTTCCTCAATGGCGCCCTGCACGGCAACCTGGGCAACAGCTTCGTGTACAACACGCCGGCCATCCTGCTGATCTTCCAGCGCTTGCCGGCCACGCTGGAACTGGCTTTCGCGGCGCTGTTCCTGGCGCTGCTGGTGGGGGTGCCGCTGGGTCTGTTCGCAGGCATGAAGCCCGACCATCCACTCTCGCGCCTGGTGATGACCACCAGTATTCTCGGTTTTTCGCTGCCCACCTTCTGGATCGGCCTGATGCTCATCATGGCCTTTTCGGTCACGCTGGGCTGGCTGCCCTCGGGCGGGCGCGGCCAGACCGCCGAACTCTTCGGGGTGCAATGGTCGTGGCTGACGGCGGACGGCTGGCGCCACATGATCCTGCCCGCCATCAACCTGTCGCTGTTCAAGATTTCGCTGGTGATCCGCCTGACCCGCGCCAACGTGCGCGAGGTGCTGCCGATGGACTTCGTCAAGTTCGCCCGTGCCAAGGGGCTGTCCCCGGCGCGGGTGGTGCTGATGTATGTGCTGCGCAATACCCTGATCCCGCTGGTGACCGTGGTCGGCCTGGAATTTGGCTCCACCATCGCCTTCGCAGTGGTAACCGAGAGCATCTTCGCCTGGCCCGGTGCCGGCAAGCTGATCCTCGACAGCATCAATGCCCTGGACCGGCCCGTGATCGTGGCCTACCTGATGGTGATCGTCTGCATGTTCGTCACCATCAACCTGGTGGTCGACGTGCTCTACAAGATACTGGACCCGCGCGTGCGGGTGGAGGCCAAGGCATGAGCGTGCCGCCAACCGAAATGACCCCGATGACCCAGGAGCAGGTGCGCGCCCGCGTGGCCGAGCTGTCGGCCTTCCAGGCCCCGCGCCGCGAGTCGCCCTGGCGCCGCGTGCTGCGCCACTTCGTGGCCTCGCGCTCGGCCGTGCTGGGCCTGGTGATCGTGCTGCTCTTGATTGTGGGCGCCATTGCCGCGCCCTGGATCACGCCGCAGAACCCCTATGACCTGATGCAGCTGGACGTGCTCGATGCCCGCCTGCATCCCGGCACCATCAACGGCGTGGGGACCTATACCTACTGGCTGGGAACCGATGGCCAGGGCCGTGACCTGGTCTCGGCCATCCTCTACGGTCTGCGCATCAGCGTGGGCATCGGTGTGGGCTCGGCGCTGATCGCCGGCGTGATCGGCACGCTCGTCGGCCTGCTGGCCGCCTACGCCGGGGGCAAGGTGGACACGGTGCTGATGCGTTTTGCCGACCTGGTGCTGTCGTTCCCGTCGATTCTGGTGGCCATGCTGATCCTGGCCTATGTCGGCAAGGGCATCTTCAACGTCATGGCCACGCTGGTGGTGCTGGAGTGGGCCTACTATGCCCGCACCGCCCGGGGCCAGGCGCTGGTGGAACGGCGCAAGGAATACGTGGAGGCGGCACGCGGACTGAACCTGTCGTCCTGGCGCATCATGGTGCGTCACATCCTGCCCAACTGCCTGCCGCCGCTGATCGTCATCGGCACCCTGCAGGTGGCCCGTGCCATCACGCTGGAAGCCACGCTGTCCTTCCTCGGCCTGGGTGTTCCCATTACCGAGCCTTCGCTGGGCCTGCTCATCTCCAACGGTTACCAATACATGCTCTCGGGCGAATACTGGATCAGCTTCTATCCCGGCATCACGCTGTTGGTCGTGATCGTCGCCATCAATCTGGTGGGCGACCGCCTGCGCGACATCCTCAATCCAAGGTGGCAGAAATGAGCGCCCTCACGCTGGAAGTGCGCAATCTGCGCACCCATTTCTTCACGCCCGATGGTGTGCTGCCGGCGGTCGATGATGTCTCGCTGTCGGTCGGTCGTGGCCGCATCCTCGGGCTGGTGGGTGAATCGGGCTCGGGCAAGAGCGTGACCGGTTTTTCCATCCTCGGCATGGTCGATGCCCCGGGCCGCATTGTCGGCGGCGAGATCCTGTTCCAGGGACGCGACCTGGTGCGCATGGACAAGACCTCCCTGCGCGAGCTGCAGGGCAACCGCATCGCCATGATCTTCCAGGATCCGATGATGACCCTGAACCCGGTGCTCAAGGTCGAGGCGCAGATGGTCGATGCCGTGCTCGCGCACAGCAAGGTGAGCCGCCAGCAGGCCCGCGAACTGGCTCGCGACACTCTGGGCATGATGGGTATCGCCAGTCCCGAGGAGCGTCTGCAGGCCTATCCGCATCAGCTCTCGGGCGGCATGCGCCAGCGCGTGGCCATTGCCATCGCCATGCTGCACAAGCCCGACCTGATCATTGCCGATGAGCCGACCACCGCGCTGGATGTGACCATCCAGGCGCAGATCCTGTCGGAGGTGCAGAAACTGGCGCGCCAGCATGGCACGGCGCTGATCTGGATCACCCACGACCTGTCGGTGGTGGCGGGCCTGGCCGATGAAGTGGCGGTGATGTATGCCGGACGTATTGTCGAGCAGGGCAGTGTGGATGCGGTGCTCGATGCGCCGCTGCACCCCTATACCCAGGGCCTGATCGGCAGCCTGCCCAGCAACAACCGGCGCGGTGCGCGCTTGCGCCAGATTCCCGGTATGACGCCCAATCTGCTGCACCTGCCCCCCACCTGTGCCTTCGCGGCGCGCTGCGAGCGCGTCAGCCAGCACTGCCTGGAAGCCCCCGGGATCAGCGAACCGCTGCCGGGCCACCGCGTACGTTGCTATCACCCCACTACCAGCCCACAGGGCAATGCGCAACATGGATAAGGCCGTCATCCCCCTGATCGAAACCCGCGCCGTCAGCCGTCGCTTTGGCGAGCGCCGCCAGGGCTGGCTGGAGCGCCAGTTGCAGGCACGCGGCTGGAGCCGTCCACCGGCCGTCACGCACGCCCTCGATCAGGTCGATCTGAAAGTCTTGCCCGGCGAAGTGGTCGGGCTGGTCGGCGAATCCGGTTGCGGCAAGTCCACGCTGGGCCGCGTGGCCTGTGGCCTGCTCGATCCTTCGGACGGACAGGTGCTGATCAACGGCCGCGAGCGCTCCACGCTCACCAGCAAGGAAGAAGCCGAAGCCCGCCTGCAGGTGCAGATGATCTTCCAGAACCCCTACGCCAGCCTGAACCCGCGCCTGCGCATCGACCAGATCGTGGGCGAGGCCGCGCAAGTCAACGGCAAGGTCGAGGGTGACCTGGATGAGTACGTCTGCCGCCAGCTGCTGCGTGCCGGCCTCGATCCGGCCCTGCGCGACCGCTACCCGCACCAGTTCTCCGGCGGCCAGCGCCAGCGCATCGGCATCGCCCGCGCCCTGGCAGTGCAGCCGCAGATGCTGGTGTGCGATGAGGCCGTGGCGGCGCTGGATGTGTCGATCCAGGCGCAGATCCTGAACCTGTTCATGGACCTGCGCGAAGAACTGGGCTTGACCTATCTCTTCATCAGCCACGACCTGGGCGTGGTGGAGCATGTCTCCGACCGCGTGGTCATCATGTACCTGGGCCGTGTGGTGGAGAGTGCGCCGGTGGCCGAATTGTTCGGCCAGCCCAACCATCCCTACACGCAAGCCCTGCTGGCCGAGGTGCCGCGCATGGCGGCACGCAAGAAGGAGTTCACCGCCATCAAGGGCGAGATTCCCAGCCCGCTCAATCCACCCACGGGCTGCCATTTCAATCCGCGCTGCCCGCATGCGATGGCGCGCTGCCGTGAAGAACAACCGCTCCTGCGCGAGATCGCGCCGGGGCATATGAGTGCCTGCCATCTCAACGATGGCCGATGAGAGGGGTTGTTGAAATGTTCCATCTCCCGTTCGGACTGAGTAGGCCCCCCGGGGCCGTATCGAAGACGCTGATGCAGTTGCAGCCAGGCCTTCGATATGCAGATGTTGCAGCTGCGCTGCTACTCAGTCCGAACGGGAGCAAGGGGGCCGTCCAGAAAGCCCCGAACTGATGTACCCGTAGTGCCTCCACCATGACCACACAGAGGAACCCGACCATGAAGAAGACCCTCCTGACCCGCCTGCTGGCAGTTGCCCTGACCGGCGTGGCCCTGGCCGCCGCTGCCGACGCAGCGCACGCGCAGAACCTCAACATCGCCTTTGCCGACCCGTTGTCGTCGCTGGATCCGCAGTTGAACAACCACGCCGGCGACCGCTCGGTGGACCTGCATTTCTGGGACCTGCTGGTCCAGAACGACTACAACAAGCTGGTCCCCGGCCTGGCCGTGAGCTGGAAGAACATCGACCCCAAGACCTGGGAATTCAAGCTGCGCCCCAACGTCAAGTGGCAGGACGGCAAGCCCTTCACCGCTGACGACGTGATCTTCTCCTACCAGCGCGCACGCGCCGTGCCGGGCAGCGTGGCGACCTTCGCCGGCTACCTGCGCACGGTGGAATCGGTCACCGCCAAGGACCCGCTGACCCTGGTCATCAAGACCAATATCCCTAACCCGGATCTGCCGCTGAACCTGGCCTCGGTGCACATCGTCAGCAAGCACGTGGGCGAGAAGTCCACCACCGAGAACTACAACAGCGGCGCGGCCGTGGTGGGGACCGGCCCCTACAAGTTCGTCTCCTACACGCCGGGCGATCGCGTGGTCATGCAGCGCAATGACGACTACTGGAACGGCAAGGCCCTGTGGGAAAAGGTCAACTACCGCTACATCAACAACGGCGCGGCCCGCACCGCGGCGCTGCTGTCCGGTGACGTGGACGTGATCGACAAGGTCTCGGTGTCCGACCTGGCCAAGCTGAAGCAGTCGCCCAACGTCAAGGTCTATCCCTACAACGGCCTGCGCGTGCTGCTGATCCAGCCGAGCTTCCACGAAGGCCCCAGCCCCTTCATCACCGACAACAACGGCAAGCAGCTGGACAAGAATCCGCTGCTGGACGTGCGCGTGCGCCGCGCCATGTCGCTGGCCATCAACCGCAAGGCCCTGATCGACCGCATCCTGCAAGGCGCCGCCACCGAGGCCAACCAGTGGATGCCGGCCGACACCTTCGGCTACAACCCGGAGATCAAGAACATCCCCTTCGACGCCGCCGAGGCCAAGAAGCTGCTGGCCGAGGCCGGTTTCCCGGACGGTTTCAAGCTGACCATCCACGTCCCCAACGACCGTTATCCGCAAGCGCCGGAAACCATGCAGGCGGTGGCCCAGTTCTGGACCCGCATCGGCATCAAGACCCAGGTCGAGGTGCTGCCATGGGCGTCGTATTCCTCGCGTGCCAACAAGAACGAGTTCGCGGTCTCGGTCCTGGCCTGGGGTAACGGCACCGGCGAAGCCAGCTATGCCCTGGTCAACGTGCTGGGTTCGGTCGATCCCAAGAAGGGCATCGGCGCCTCCAACTGGAACCACTACAGCAGCCCGGCCGTGGACAAGGCCCTGGCCGATTCCACCGCGGAATTCGATCCTGCCAAGCGTGAAGCCATCCTGCGTGGCGCCGCCAAGACGGTGTCGGAAGAAGTGGGCGTGATCCCGCTGTACCACTACCAGAACATCTGGGCCGCCAAGAAGGGCCTGAAGGTCACCCCCATCAGCAGCGACCGCACCACCGCCATGATGGTGACCCAGGACAAGAAGTAAGCCCATGCCCAACTTCTCCATCGAGGTCAGCCCGGCCGACGACCTGATCGACGTGCCACGCCGCATCATCGTGCGTGGCGCGCATCCGGGCGAGCCGGTGCGGATTTCATCGGCGACCCTGCGCAACGGCGCCCAGTGGCAGAGCAGCGCCTGCTACATCGCCGATGCGTACGGCAATGTGGATGTGAGCATGAACCCGGCCATCGATGGCGACTACTACGGCATCGATCCGATGGGCCTGCTGTGGTCGCAGCAACCGGTGCAGGCCGGGCGCCGCGACAACTTTCATTCCGATGTGACGGCGCCGCTGGTGACGACGCTGACCGTGTCGTCGCTGGACCAGCCGGGCCTGGCCCGTTGCACCCCGGCCAGCACGGAGCTGGTGCAGCGCCTGGCGGCCGAGGGCGTGATCCGGCGCGAGGTACGCGAAGAGGGGCTGGTCGGCAGCTTGTTCCTGCCGGCCACGCCCGGGCCGCACCCGGCGGTGATGATCGTCAACGGTTCCGGTGGCGGCATCAACGAACCGCGCGCGGCGCTGTATGCCTCGCGTGGCTATGCTGCCTTCGCGTTGGCTTACTTCAAGGCGCCAGGGCTGTCCAACTACATCTCCAACACGCCGCTGGAATATTTCGAGCGTGGCCTGGACTGGCTGCGTGCCGAGGTACAGCCGCTGCACGACTTCGTGGCCATCAGCGGCCAGTCGCGAGGTGGCGAACTGGTGCTGTTGCTGGGCGCGACCTTCCCGCAGAAGGTATCGGCCGTGCTGGCCTACGTGCCCAGCGCGCTGGTGCACAGCGGCCAGAATGCGGCCGACCCGGCCGTGGGCCGCGAAGGCCCGACCTGGCTGCTGCATGGCGAGCCGCTGCCACACCAGTGGCAAGACAACCGCAGCGCCAGCTGGGCGCCCTTCGACGAAGGCCCGGCACCGCATCGCCATGAACTGGCGATGCTGACCGCCTTGCAGGACGAGGAGGCGGTGGCCCGCGCCCGGATCCCGGTGGAGAGGATCGCCGGCCCGGTGCTGCTGCTGTCGGCCACCGACGATGGCTCCTGGCCTTCCAGCCTCTACTGCAGCATGGTGCGCGACAAGCTGGCCGAGGTGGCGCATCCCTGGCCGGTGGTCTGGCGCAATTACGCCAATGCCGGCCATTCCATCCTGTTCCCGTTCGTACCGACCACGCAGACCACCTATGCCCATCCGGTGTCCGGTCGCATCAGCACCGGTGGTGGTGAGCCGTCCGCGAATGCCCGCGCCGATATCGACTCCTGGCAGCAGGCGCAGCACTTCCTGCGCGACGCGCTGACCAGGCATTCATCCAACAAGGAGACTTCATGAGTACCCCCGCCTACGACATCAGCAAGGATGTCATCGACCAACTGTCCGGCCTCGACGCCGGCAGCCCGCTGCACAGCCTGCGCCATCAGCGCGAGAAGGTGGCGGTGGCTTCGCAGGGCAGCTATGACACGCTGTTCGATCCTGCGCTAGCAGGCATCGGCCTGGACGAGCGCCTGCTGGTGGCGCTGTACGCCTGCCGCCTGGCCGGTGCCACCGACCTGGCTGCGCACTATCGCAGCCGCGCCCAGGCAGTACCGGCCGAGGCCGGGCAACTGGCCGTGGCCGACAGTGGTGAGCCTGAGCAGCTGCCCCCGGGGCGCCTGCGCGCCATGCTGGAATTCACCCGTGCGCTGACGCAGCGCCCGGTCGACGGCGACAAGGCCGCCATCGAGAAGCTGCCAGCGGCCGGCATCAGCACCCCTGCGGTGGTGGCGCTGTCGCAGCTGATCGCCTTCGTGTCCTATCAATTGCGCGTGGTCGCGGGCCTGAAGGCCATGCGTGCTGCGGCGGCTCAGTAAGGAGAATCGACATGAGCGACATCATCAAGGCCAACGGCTTTACCAATGAAACCCTGGAGTGGGATGCGTGGCTGGATGTGATCCAGCTGGAGCAGGCCAGCGAAGACCAGGTGAAGGTGCTGGAGGAGAGCCATCCCAAGGCCAAGACGTCGGACTATTACCTGTTCCTGGCGCACCAGCCGGACATCCTGCGCCAGCGGTCGGCAGCCTTCAACGCGATCATGTACGCGCCGGGCGGCTTGTCGCGCGCGGAGCGTGAGCTGGGCTCGCTGGTGGTTTCGCGCATCAATGGCTGCGTGTATTGCGCGTCGGTGCATGCGCAGCGTTTCGAGCAGCTGGCCAAGCGCAATGACACGGTGAAGCAGGTGTTCGATTCGCCGTATGGGGCGGGCGTGGATGCGCGTGAGCAGGCGGTGGCGAAGTTTTCTGCGGAGTTGACGGAGACGCCGGGTGAGATCGGTGCGGCGCAGATCAAGGCGTTGTATGACGTGGGTCTGTCGGAGCTGGAGGTGTTGGATCTGATCCATTCGGTGGCGATCTTTGCCTGGGCCAATCGGCTGATGCTCAATTTGGGTGAGCCGGTGTTTGCGGATGGCTCCAAAGCCGAGGCTTGAGGTTCATCTTTATTTTTAGGAGGCTGTAATGCTGATTCCCGATCATCTTGTCTATGCCCAGACCCATGAGTGGGTGCGGGTGGAGGAGGACGGTTCGCTGACCATCGGTATTACCGATTTTGGGCAGGAGCAGTTGGGGCCGCTGGTCTATGTGGAGATGCCGGCTGTTGGGCGTTCTTTGGTGCGGGGGGAGGAGTCGGGGATTGTTGAGTCCAACAAGACGGCTTCGGATTTGCATGCGCCAGTTGATGGGGTTGTGCTGGCTGTCAATGAGGCGCTTGTGGAGACGCCTGATGCTGTCAATGATGCGCCCTATGAACAGTGGATCTTCAAGCTGCAGCCGGCTGGGGCGTTTTCTTCTGAGGGGTTTTTGGATGCTCAGGGGTATTTGAAGCTGGTTTCCTGATTTGGTTTTTGTTTGTTGCTGGGGCTTGGGTAGTCTGCACGGAATTTCTTCCTTCGCCCTGGCTTAATTTCTATCTCTCTCCGGTCGGAGGGGAGCGCCGGGGGCGGCCCGGCAGCCGCTCACTTTCTTTGGCCCGCCAAAGAAAGTAAGCAAAGAAAACGGCCCCCAAGAGCCAGCCCTCCTGCGGAGGGTTCCCGCCGGAGTGAAGCAGCAAGTGGGAAAAATAGAGTCGCTTCGCTCCCACTATTTTTCTGATCCACTTGCCGCTCCACTCCGGCGGCTGGCTCCCAAGGGGGAAAGCGTGTCCGGCTCGCCTTCGGCCTCGCGGGGGGCTCGCCTTCGGCTTCGTGGGGGCTTGGCACATCTTGGTGGGGCGCTGCTGGTACTTTTTCTCTCTTGATTTTTTTCGTCTGTTCGACTGAGCAGGGTCGTATCGGGATACTCCGCCAGCATTAAGTTTTGATTAATGCATCTACCAAGATCATTAAATCCGTGGCATTCCGAAGCCGAAGGCGAGCCCCCCGCGAGGCCGAAGGCGAGCCGGATCGGCTGTCCGCTTCTGCCCCGCCGCGTTGGGCCCCATGAGAACGGATCAGGAAAATAGTGGGAGCGAAGCGACTCTATTTTTCCCGTTCTCGTGGGGCCCAACGTGGGGACCCTCCGAAGGAGGGCGGGGCAGTAGCGGTCGCCTTCTTTTGCTTACTTTTCTTGGCGAAGCAAGAAAAGTGAGCGGCTGCCGGGCCGCCCCCGGCGCTCCCCTCCGACCGGAGAGAGATAGAAATTAAGCCAGGGCGGAGGAAGAAATTCCGTGCAGACTACCCGCCGTTTAATCAAAAAATCGAAGCCCCAAAAGCTCAGCCATAAAAACCAGCCATCCCCCGATACTCCCCCAACCACTTGGCAAACAGCAAAGCCTCCGCCCCCGCCTGCGGAGAAATCCCCAGGTAATAAGGCGCCAAGGCCATCCGCAAATCAGGCAGCGGACACACCAGCCGCCCCGAACGCAGATCATTGTCCGCCAGCGATACCGGCGACAACGCCAACCCCAGCCCATCCACCACCGCCTGCAACACGAAATGCACGTGATCGAAATACAGCATCGCCTGCCCCCGCGAGCGCTTCAAGCCCGCCAGCCTGCGCCAGTCCTCCCAGTCATTGCGCCGACTGCGCGACAGCAACAGCGTATGCCGCCCGATGCCCGCCACGCCCTCCAGCGGCATCGACTTCAGCAACGCAGGCGAAGCCACCAGCACCAACTCGTCCTCCATGAAACGCTGCACCTTCAAACTCTCCGGCCAATTGGTCTCCCCCCGCCGTACCGCGATATCGAAGGAAGACCCGGCCCGGCCAACCGCCGCCGTGCTGGTCACTACCTGCGGCGCAATGCCCGGATAACGCTCCACGAAATCGGAAAGATGCGGAATCAGCCAGCGCACCGCAAAGGACGGCCGCACATTGATCACCACCGTGCGGGTAGGGGCGTCGCGCATCACGCGGCGCGCCGCCGTGGCCAGGATGTCCAGCGCCGGGCTGGCTTCCTCGAAGAACTGCCGGCCGCGTTCGGTCAGCAACACCTGACGCACGCGACGCTCGAAGAGCGGCATGCCCAGGTAGTCTTCGAGATTCTTGATCTGGCGACTGATGGCGCCATGGGTGACATTGAGCTCGTGCGCGGCCAGCGTGAAACTCTGATGGCGGGCCGCCGCCAGGAAGGCCCGGATGGCGTTGAGCGGAAGGGAAAGGTCGGCCATGCGTCAGATTTTATCACGCATGCCTGGAATTAATATCGTTTGTCAGCGCCGCCCACGCGGCGCAACATCAGGCCCATGACCACGCCAGACCTCCGCCAGGCCGACCTCGATTCGCGCCATGCCGCCATGTCGCTGTCGGCCGCCTTGCCCTGCGACATCGTTCTCTACCTCCTGCTGCCGATGTACTCCGACCAGTTCCACGTGAGCCTGGCCGAGGCCGGGGTGCTGCTGGCGGCCAACCGGCTGGTGCGCATCGCCGGTTATCGCTGGGTGGCGGCCTTCTATGCCAGACGCGGTGATCGACCCACCTGCACCCTGGCGGTGTGCGCGGCCATCCTCTGTGCGCTGGGCTATACGGTGGCCAGCGGCTTTTGGGCGCTGCTGCCGCTGCGGCTGCTGTGGGGCATGGCGTTTGCCGGGCTCAACCTGTCGACCCAGGCCATGTCGACGTCCAATCCGCAAGGGGCGGCGCGGCGTTCCGGGCGCTCGCGCGGGGTGATCGCTATCGGCCCGATGCTGTGGTTGCCCACGGCGGCCTTGCTGGCCGCGCATGTGGGACCGCGCATGGTGTTCCTGCTGGTGGCCTGCACCGCGGTGCTGGGCCTGCTGGCGGCGCGCCGCTTGCCGGCCCATGGCTATGCCCCCCCGCAGCCACGCCGCTGGAAGCTGCCCAATGCGCTGGACTGGTGGTCTTTCCTGGAAGGTCTGACGCTGGACGGGCTGTTCATCGTCGGACTGGCCTACATGAGCAAGCAATCCTTTGGGGCGGATGGTGAACTGGTGGCCGGGGTGCTGATGGCGCTGCGCTATGCCGGCGAGATCGTATTGAGTCCCCTGGGCGGATGGCTGGCCGAGCGTTTCGGTGCGGTGAAGGTGCTGGTCACGCTGTCGCTGGCGACCTGCGTGGCGCTGGTGGGATTCGGGGGCGGGTTGCTGTGGCTGTTCGCCGGCTTGATCGTGATCCTGCGCGCCTTGCAGCTGCCGCTGCTGGCGCCCATCGTGGCGGCTCGTACGCCTCCGGGGCAGCGGGTGCATGCGCTGGCGGGGCGGGCCATCTGGCGTGATATCGGGGCCGGCATGGGGCCGATGATGGCAGGGTTGCTGTTGCCGGTGATGTCTTCGCTCTGGTTGTATGGACTGGCGGCTGCGGCCCTGGCATTGGCCGCGCTGGCCTGCGGCCGCGAACCGGCACCGGTACCCGCACCCTCCGCCGCACGGGGCCCCTAGGCCGGACGGGCTATCGGGGGCTTATGCGCCCACCGGATATCGATGCGCCCATCGCTTCGTTCACAGCCGCGCGGCCCTTGGATAGCATGAGGCACTTGTCTTTCGATCCGGGAGTCCTCATGCAAGACCATCACATCTACCAGGAACTCGGCAGCCTCGCGCTGGAGCCCCTGCAACCGTCCGAGCGCAAGCTGATCGGCACCATTTTCCTGTTCGGCTTGGCGTTGCTGGGTCCCTTGTTCCTGCTGCAGCGCTGGTTGCCGCTGGGCGGCTGACCGACCCATGCATGCCGGCAGAGCGCAGGTCAGCCTTCAGTCGCTCAGCATTTCCGCCTGCGAGATATTGCTGGCCGGTGGCACGCTGTGGGTGAGCCAGACATTGCCGCCGATGACCGAGCCCTGTCCGATGGTGATGCGGCCCAGCAGGGTGGCGCCGGCATAGACCACCACGTCATCCTCGACGATGGGGTGGCGCGGGATACCCTTGACCAGTGAGCCATCCGGCTCCTGCGGGAAACGCTTGGCGCCCAGCGTCACCGCCTGGTACAGACGTACATTGCGGCCGATGATGGTGGTCTCGCCGATCACCACGCCAGTGCCGTGGTCGATGAAGAAGCTGGGGCCGATCTGCGCTGCCGGGTGGATGTCGATGCCGGTGGCAGAGTGCGCGATGTCGGCGATCAGGCGTGCCAGCAAGGGGGCGCCCAGCTGATGCAGGGCATGCGCCAGCCGGTGGTAGATGATGGCGGTAGTGCCGGGATAGCAGAGCAGGATTTCCGAAATGCTGGAGGCCGCCGGGTCGCCGTGGTAGGCCGCCTGGATATCGCTGACCAGCACGTCGCGTATGCCCGGCAACTGATGCGCGAACTCACGCGTGATCACGTCAGCGCGCTCGCGCAACAGGCTGTCTTCTTCGCTGTCGCTGCTGAAGTAGAGGCTGCGGCGCACCTGTTCCTTCAGGATGCACAAGGCTGCATTCAACTGACTCCCCACGAAATAATCGATGGTCTCGTCCGACAGGTCGGTGTGGCCGTAATGCGTGGGGAACAATGCCGCCTGCAGATGCGCCAGCAGCGTCTTCATCGCCTCTCGCGAAGGCAGTTCGCGGATTTCGCCGCGATAGCGGATCTTGTTGGTCACTTCGCGTGAGGTACGCAGCCCGGCCACCACGGCAGACAGGCCCATCCCGGCCGATTCGGCCAGGGCGTTCAATTCGGGGGTATGTGAAGTATCCATCCCGGCATGCTATCAAAAATGCAGGCAGCGCGTCGGCGGGCTGTTCCAACGTGGCCAGCACGGACGGCGAGGAAATTGTCGGATCTGCAAGGAACTGGCGCCGCATGCCGTCGGGCAGGGACCAGTGGAAGGGAGGGAGTGGGTAACCGGAAGAGCGCGGAAGAGCGATTCGCGGCGCCCAGTTCTATCTGAAAAGTGGCGCCGCAATTGAATCTGCTCTGGGAACGTACTTTATCGGCTAATAGATTTTGATGCAAACACTCATTTAACATATCTATATGCACAATTTGATCTGGCGCAAAGGCAGTGTGGGCGGGCCTTTCGGGCAGATGCCGGAGTTTTAGGGTCGCTTGCCTCCCTGTGACCTCCCTGCATCACTCAGGGAATTCCTGACGCCTTTTCCCGCCGCTCTCAGGAAGCACCCGATACTTGGCGCCACAACAAAAACGTAAAGTTCTCTCCATACCAGCTGCACAACGAAGTCCGAGCAAGGGGCGAGGACCAGGCAGCGATCAGGGAGAGATCAAATGTTCAATGCCAAGAAAAACCGCTTCGTTGCCGCCACCGTCGCCGCCGTCGTGCTGGCTTCCAGTGCACCTGCTTCCTTCGCTGCCACCGCCAGCGGCACGCTGACCATCAGCGCCTCGGTGGTTGCCGCCTGCACTGTGGTCGGTTCGGCCATCGCCTTCGGCGCCTACACCCAGAGCGTGGTCAACCAGTCCGGCACCATCACCGTGCTCTGCACCAACGGCACCGCCTACAACGTCGGCCTGGACGCCGGTACCGGCACCGGCGCCACCGTCAGCAACCGCAAGATGAGCGCGGCCGGCGGCGGTACCCTGAACTATGCGCTGTACCGCGATGCAGCCCGCACCAACAACTGGGGCTCGACCATCGGCACCGATACCGCCACCGGCACCGGCTCGGGCCTGACCCAGACGCTGACCGTGTACGGCCAGATCGCCGCCGCCCAGACACCGCTGGCAGGTGCCTATTCGGATACCGTCACCGTCACCTTGACCTACTGATTTCGCCACGACGACCGCCGCCTGCGTTCACCGCAGCGGCCCTCGTCGCACCACACCGGATTACCGGGAAGCCCTGAGGGGGGCTGACTTTTGGGCGTGCTTCCGCAAGGAGGTGCGCCCTTTTTTTGTTTGTGATGCAATAGCGGCCTGATTGATTGCGAGAAGGGTAGGCAAGCCATGCGTATGGTCCGCTCCATCTGTTGCGCCTTCGTGGCGTTTTCCTTGCTGAGCTTGCCCTGGGTGGCGGCGCAGGCACAGGCCGCCCCTGCTACAGCGGCGGTCGTCCCGGTGCCGGTGCCAGCCGTGGGCACGGCCGCGCCTACACCGGTGGCCAGTGACATCACGCGCAGTTGCGCCGCCGGGGCCGGTTGCGTGCTCACCTGCCTGAACATGGCCGGCGAAACCGTGCTCACCGAAACGGCGACGCGGGCGGTGCGGAGCATTTCGCTCTCCAACGGCAACAGCGAATTCCGCCTGGATAACGGCAATGCCGGCATCAATGTGGTGCTGGTCTCGCATGACAACCTGATGTGCAAGCTCAGCGGTGGGGTGCTGTAAGGCCGATACAGCCTAGGGCCTGTTCACATTTAATCTACGAGTGCGAGAGGTCGCCAAGCGTTGACTGCCTAGGCGCAGCGACGCGTCGTAGTGGTACTACGGCAAGGAGCTGCAACAACGGCAGGCGACGCTTGGCGGCCTCTCCCGGAGGGTTGGCGCCAGAAGGCGCGCTGGCGGCGTTGCACGTCAGGGCTGGTGGCACCACCACCAGCCCTGACGCGCGCCTTGCCACCACGCCTTCTGGCGCCAACGCATCTCGCAGATTAAATGTGAACAGGCCCTAGTTGCCCAGCAGTTTTTCCCGCACCGATTCTTCCTCCGCATGGGCGGCGCTGGCGCGCGCCAGGTCGGACAGGGAAAGCATCCCCACCAGCTGCCGGCGTTCCGGGCCGGCCACGACCGGCAGGCGCGCCACGCCCAGCCGCGCCATCATGCCGGCGGCAGTGCGGGCGCTCAGGTGCGGCAGCAGATAGCCGCGATCCGGTTCCAGCAGCAGGCCGCAGACCTGGGCCGGGTCGGCCGCCTCCAGCGTGCGCAGGGCCAGCATGCCTAGCAGTTGACGTCCACGGGTCACCGGATAGTAGCGATGTACGTGGGTGCCAGCACGGCATTGCGCCAGCGCGGCGCCGGCCGGCAGGCACGCATCCAGCGTCTGCGCGGCGGACATCAGGTCTTCCACATGCACGCGCTCCAGCGGATCGACGCCGTATTCGCGGTGCACGTGCAGGCCGCGGCGGGCAATCTTCTCGGTCATGATGGAGCGTTTCATCCACAGTACGTTGACCCCATAGGCGACGGCGGTGGTGGCGATCAAGGGCAGCAGGGCATTGCTGGCATGGGTCAGGCCGAAGGCGAAGACGATGGCGGTAAGCGGTGCACCCAGTACGCTGCCCAGCACACCGGCCATGCACACCAGCGGCCACAGTCCGGGGGAGCCGCCCGGCAGCCACGGGGCCAGCACCAGTCCCAGGCCGGCGCCCATCATCAGCAGCGGCGCCAATACCCCGCCCGAGGTCCCCGAGCCCAGCGCCAGCAACCAGATCACCGCCTTGACCACCAGCAGCGCTACTGCCGCCGAGACCAGGATGTGCTGGTTCAGAAGGTCGGCGATGACGTCATAGCCCACGCCCAGCGCACGCGGCTGCAGCAGCCCGCCCAGGCCGACGGCGATGCCGCCCAGCGCCGGCCACCACATCCAGTGCAGCGGCAGGCGATGGAAACCGTCCTCGATGCGATACAGCGCCAGCGTCAGCAGCGCCGCCAGGCTGCCACTGGCCAGGCCGGCGGCCAGGCAGGAGAGCAGGGCCATCGGGGCCGGCGCGGCCACCTGCAGTGGGAACAGCACATCCGCCTCCAGTACCCAGGGCCGCAGGAAGCCGGCCACCGCGCAGGCCAGCGCCACCGGTAACAGACTGCGCGGGCGCAGTTCGAACAGCAGCAGCTCCACCGCCAGCAACACCGCCGCCAGCGGCGTGCCGAAGATTGCCGTCATGCCCGCGCAGGCGCCGCACACCAGCAGGGTCTTGCGCTCGGCCGCCGTCAGGTGCAGCCATTGCCCCAGCAGCGAACCGACCGAGCCGCCGGTCATGATGATCGGCCCTTCGGCTCCGAACGGGCCGCCGCTGCCGATGACGATGCCCGAGGACAAGGGCTTGAGTACGGCCACCCTGGGGGACATACGGCTCTTGCCGAAGAGGATGGCCTCGATGGCTTCAGGGATGCCGTGGCCGCGGATCTTGTCACTACCATAACGGGCCATCAGGCCGACGATCAGGCCGCCCGCCACCGGCAGCAGCGCGGCGATCCAGCCCAGCGTATGCGAGGCCGGGGAACTGGCCGCAAAGGACAGGCGCTGGAAGTAGAACAGGTTGGTGAAGAGCGCAATGAGCTTCAGCAGCAGCCAGGCAGCGCCGGTGGAGAGGGCGCCGATCAGCAGTGCGATGGCGCACAGGTAGGGGAGCCGCCGGTCGGCGGTGTAGTCGCGTTTGTGTTTCATGCCGGAGTCAGGATGGGGCGCTGCCTGCCGGACCCACTGCGAGTGTAGGCCAGCCAGCGCAAAGGGATAGGTCTGCAATATATCACAACATGATATAAATGGTCGAAACTCGGCCTAGCGCTTGCCTCGGCTCTTTTTTATGTTCTGGCAGTCCCCTGAATCCTGCAAGAACCGCCAGAACGACAACGCCGCCGCAGGTGGACCCTGGGGCGGCGTTGACTTGCCAGCGATCAGCGAAAAAACAGTCGCGGCGGATCAGGCCTTGAACTGCAAGGCGTTGGTCAGGTCACCCATGGGCTGCTGGCCGCGCGTGATCATGGCGTCGTCGCGCTGCTTGAGACCGTCCAGCTTTTCCAGGCCGAAGGTGCGGGTGATCAGGCGCAGGATGGAGGCGGTGTCGTAGATGGTGTGATCCACCGTTCCCTTGCGGGCGAAGGGCGAGACCACCAGTGCCGGTACGCGGGTGCCCGGACCCCAGCGGTCGCCCTTGGGCGGGGCCACGTGATCCCACCAGCCGCCGTTTTCGTCGAAGGTGATCACCACCACCATGTTCTTCCACTGCGGGCTGGCCTGCAGGCTCTTGATGATGTGCGCGATGTGACGGTCGCCGGAGGCGATGTCGGCATAGCCGGCGTGCAGGTTGAGGTTGCCCTGGGGCTTGTAGAAGGTCACCGGTGGCAGACGGCCGGCTTCGACATCGGCCAGGAAGCGGTTGGTCCGCGCTTCGTCGCCCAGGCCGCCGTCACGCAGGCGCTTGTTGCGCTCGGCCGGATTGTCCGGACCCAGGTTCTTGAAGTAGTTGAAGGGCTGGTGGTGGTACTGGAAATTGGGGATCTTGGGAATGCCCTTGGAGTCCTTGAACTCGTCCAGCGTGGCCTGCCAGGCGCCGGCATACCAGGCCCAGTCGATGCCCTTCTTGTTGAGCTTGTCGCCGATGTGTTCGTGCACCTGCGGCACCAGCACGCTGGGCTGGTTGGGTTCGGCATAGGCCGGGTTGTTGCGGTCGCGGCTCCAGGTCGGCCAATAGGGCGGGGCCATGGTGTTGACCGCGTAGCCGTCCGGGGTGAGCGCACTGGGGCCGAACTTGGGCGGGCCTTGCAGGGCGCTGGCCGGGCTGTTTTCGGCCGGTACCAGTTCCGGCGAGAGCGGATCGTTGTTGCGGGTCTTGGCCACCTGGGTGCGCGAGACCGAATTCATCACGTCCGGATAGTAGGGCGGGGCGGCGCAGATCAGGTACTGGTGGTTCAGGAAGGAGCCGCCGAAGGCGCCCTGGAAGAAGTTGTCGCACAGCACGAACTCGCGCGCCACGTCCCACAGGCGCAGGTTGTAGCGGGTGTCGGCGTAATGCCCCATGGTCAGGCCACCGGAGTCGGCCCAGGCCACGAAACCGTCATTCTTGCCGCCGTTGATCTGCATCTGGTTCTGGTAGAACACGTGCCACAGGTCACGCGTGACCAGGCCCAGCGGCAGGGCTTCGCCTTGCGGCCCCTTGAGCGCGAAGGGTGCATTCGGCAGGTCGCTCTGGTATTGCTTGCCGGCCGGGTAGGTCACGCCTTCGATGCTCTGCTCCTGGATCGCCACGCCGCTCCAGACCGGCGGCAATTGCTTGAGCAGGCTGCCGTCGCGGTCGCGCTGCTGGTAGTCCGATGCCTTGACCGAGGACAGCGGTCTTTCCAGGCCGGGGAAATCGGCGAAGAGGTTGTTGAAGCTGCGGTTTTCGGCGTAGATGACCACGATGGTCTTGACGTTATCGCGCAGGGCGCGGTCCAGTGCCGCGGCATCGGCCGGATTGCCGCTGGGGTAGGGCACCGGGCCCGGACCCTGGCCCTCGGTGGCGCAGGCGGCCAGCGCGCTGCCGGCGCCCAGCGCGGCCATGCCGCCCAGGAAGCGGCGGCGGCCGGGATGGGGGGAAGGCGTTAAGGAATCTTCGGACGCGGGCTGACTGCCGGCGATGTCGTCGTCGTGCTGGCTCATGGATGAGTTTCCTGTCGGATATTGTTGTGGGTTGGCGCGTTGCGGGGCGAGCTTAGCGCGACCGTATGACAAGGATGTGTCCTTTTACCTGATCGAGCAAGTTTCACGCTAAAAATGTGAAGAAACCTGCACCAAGAGACAATGAAAAATTGCGTAAAGGAAAGGGTAGGATGCCGGGCGTGGGGCCGGATGCCTCTACAATCACACGATGTATCCGGCTGCGCATCACGCGCAGCATGGCCCGGCAACCGGGCTGGACAGGGCGACGGGCCAGGGGATGGGCCGTGGCGCCCGGGTCGCTGCGGATCAGTTCGTCGAGGGGATCATTTTGCTCAAAGCTTTTCAATACCTGTTCATTGCCACCGGCTTCATCGTCTCCATGTTGTTCATGCTGCTGCTGGCCATCACTGCGCCCATCGTGTAGGTGATGGTTTGCACTAGCGTCGATGCAGGACCGGTTTGCCGGATCGGTTCACGGCGATGAACAAGCCCATCAGTGCGATGAAGCTGGCCAGCAGCAGGCTGGCATTGAGCAGCACGCGCGGATAGCCCAGGGCATTGACGTCGATGAAGGGGTAGGGATAGAAGCCCGACAAGGCCCCGCGCCATAGCGTGAGCAACAGGTAGCCCAGCGGGTACACCAGCCACAGCAGGGACTTGCGCAGCGAGGTCCGGAACACCGGCACGAAGAAGATCCAGTAGGCAATGGCCAGCAGCGGCACCACCGTATGCAGGCTCTCATTGACCAGCGCACGAAAACCCGTCGGCGTCCATAGATGACGCAACAAGAGGTTGTACGCAATCCCCACGAAGGCCAGATAGGCCACCACCGCCGAGATCACCGAAGGCTGCCGGAAGAAGCGGCTCAGGGGTGTCTTCAGCGAAAACGCCAGCGAGGTAAAGCACAGCGCGCTCATCAGGATGGTGAGGTTGGTCAGGTACATGGTCAGCCGGTCCAGCCCATCCAGCACGCCGCCGCCGCGTGCCAGCAGGCGGCCGATGGTGATATCGGTCTGCGCCACGAAGGCGAACCAGCTGATGACGGCGATCAGTGTGGCCACCGCCCGTGCTGCGGCGGAATCGCGCCGGGCCGGGAAAAGTTGGGCGCCAAAGGAATCCAGCGATTCCGGCGAGGGGATCTGTTCGTGGCTCATGGTGTGATCAGGGCAGCGGGACAGCTACGGCAGGGCAGGCGGATGCCTGGGCGCGCAGCGTGCACATCGTCAAAGGACATCATCATAAATCGGCTGACCCGGATGTGCTGGCGCGATGACATTCATTTTCATCGCTTACATCGGCTCACATCCTGGCGCGTTTTTCTCCGCGTTGTGTCGGCTGTCTCTGCATCTCTTCTTTGCTCTTCTTTGCTCTTCATGCGGCTGCGGGTGGTGGATTTCTCCGTCCGTGCCAGCCCCGGGGAGCAGGAAAGGTAGAGAATGCAGAGCATCTGAAAGACTAAGTTTTTGGGATGCGTATCTGCTTCTGAAAGGCCGTTTTGGAAAAACATGGATGGCCTTGGGAGTCGCATCCAGAGCGGATTGCAGAAGGATGGGTGTCGCCTGCAGGCGACGCGGGATTGAAGGCAACTGTTACATTTTTTTTAGTTACAAGGCGCTTCAAAATCTAAATAATTTGCCCTGTATTCATTGCGGAGAAAGGCTTCTTCGCTGTTACAAAATTATCGTGAACTTTGCAAAAGGCATCCTGCCGAAACGCACAGGTTTCCTCCCGGACAATGCCCTGCGGCATCGCTTCCAGGTGGCGCATCCCGGTCCTCGACCGTGACGATCGCTGCGGGAGGGTTCGACCTGTGGGCGTGGCGTCCTGTCGCTGATCACCTGCCCGGATATCCGCCGAACCTCCGGATATCTGCAGCCGGTCACCCGGGGCAACGCTACGTTCGCGTGCGCACTGTTGCGCATGCTCTTCTTCGCGCGTCATGACGCGTGTCATTTTTTTTGCTTCAGGCACTACCATTTCAGGAGATCACATGCTTCGCTCGGAATCCCTCTTCGGCAAACGCGAAACCAGCTCGACCAACTCCCCGTTCAGCAGTGCGGGCAATAGCGTCTCTTCTTCTACAGGCGGCAATGTGACCAGCGTCAATAAACCCAATCAGTATCCCTCTTCCGTGTCCAGCACCACCGGCAGCGCGCCTGCGGCGACCGAGGAGACCGGCAGCAAGCTCACCGTCGGCCCCAATATCAAGGTCAAGGGCGAGATCGAGGACTGCGACACCCTGGTGGTGGAAGGCAAGGTGCAGGCCACCATCAATTGCCGCGTGGTGCAGATCGCCGAACGTGGCGCCTTCAAGGGCTCGGCCGAGATCGACCTGGCCGAGATCCGGGGCGAGTTCGATGGCGACCTCACGGTGCGCCAGAAGCTGGTCATCTATGCCAGCGGCAAGGTTACCGGCAAGATCCGCTACGGCAAGCTGGTCATCGAAGAGGGCGGCCAGTTGGCGGGCGATCTGCAGGTCGGTGGCGGGCACGAGCAGAAGGATCTGCTGCAGAAGACTGCCTGAGAGCCACTGCGGGTGGTGGCGGGTGCGGCGCACCGGCCGCCATCCGAGGATGGGCTGGCGTAGTGGCGTGGGCGATGGGGTGGCCAGGTTTCTTTCTGGAAACCTGCTTGTCTGTGTCGCTATCTACGGGCTTTGGCGGTCAATTGTGCCGATTTCGGTGTCATTGGCCTGCCGTGTCGTGTGCGCGGCGTTTCTCCATGGCGCGGGATTTGTCCGCGTCGCCCGGCCGTGCGACAATAGCGCCTTTCGTCCTTTTAGCCGGCCTGCCAGGCCGGTGGTGACGCCAACCCGGCGTTACCTGTGGGGACGCTGGCGCTTTTCAGTACATTCTCATGGCTCACCCGGAATACATCCTTACCTTGTCCTGCCTGGACCAGCGCGGCATCGTGCATCGCGTCTCGGGCTTCCTGGCCGATCACGGCTGTAACATCATCGATTCGGCGCAGTTTGGCGATGCGCAATCCCGGCTTTTCTTCATGCGCGTGCATTTCTCTTTGGAGGATGCGGCGGTGTCGGATGCGGCGCTGCGGGCCGATTTCGGCGTGCTGGGGGATGCGCTGCAGATGAACTGGCAGTTGCATGATGCGGGCAAGAAGCCGCGTGTGATGCTGATGGTGTCCAAGATCGGGCATTGTCTGAACGATCTGCTGTTCCGCTACAAGAGTGGTCTGCTGCCGGTGGAGATTCCGGCGATCGTGTCGAACCATACGGATTTCTATCAGCTGGCGGCGAGCTATAACATTCCTTTCCATCATCTGCCATTGGCTACCGGTGCGCCGGCTGAGGTGAAGCGGGCGCAGGAGCAGCGGATCATGGAGATCGTGGATGCGAACCAGATCGATCTGGTGGTGCTGGCGCGTTATATGCAGATTCTCTCGCCTGAGATGTGCGAGGCTTTGCGTGGGCGGGCGATCAATATCCACCATTCCTTCCTGCCGAGTTTCAAGGGGGCCAAGCCTTATTATCAGGCCCATGATCGGGGGGTGAAGCTGATTGGGGCGACTGCGCACTTCGTGACCGGTGATCTGGATGAAGGTCCGATCATCGAGCAGGGGGTGGAGCGGGTGGATCATTCGATGGGGCCGGATACGCTGACTGCCATCGGGCGCGATATCGAGTGTGTGGTGTTGGCGCGGGCTGTGAAGTGGTTTACCGAGCATCGGATTTTGCTCAATGGGCATAAGACCGTGATCTTCAACTGATTCTTGCTGTATGAACTTGGACGCCGTCTGGCTTGGGCTGGGCGGCGTTTTTGTTTTGTGCTTCGGTTTGTGTTTTAGGTGGGTTGTGGAGTGGGCTAGGGTAGTCTGCACGGTGTGCTGTTCTGCGCACTGACTTAATTTTTTCTCTCTCCGGTCTCAGGGGAGCGCCGGGGGCGGCCCGGCAGCCGCTCACTTTCTTTGGCCCGCCAAAGAAAGTAAGCAAAGAAAACGGCCCCCAAGAGCCAGCCCTCCTGCGGAGGGTTCCCGCCGGAGTGAAGCAGCAAGTGGGAAAAATAGAGTCGCTTCGCTCCCACTATTTTTCTGTTCCACTTGCCGCTTCACTCCGGCGGCTGGCTCCCAAGGGGGAAAGCGTGTCCGGCTCGCCTTCGGCCTCGCGGTGCGTCGCTCGCCTTCGGCTTCGCGGTGGTTGCTCGCCTTCGGCTTTGCGATCTTGCCATCCTTGGGAATTGCTTGCGGCTTACTTCACTTCATTTTCTCTTGCCGGATACTGCTCGCGCATGACGCGCTTGTTCAGCTTGCCTACGCTGGTGCGGGCCAGTTCGGTGACGAACTGGACGCGGTCAGGTACGCCGTAGCGGGAGATGGTGCCGGCTTCGGCAGCGGCCATGACGTGGCGGCGGATGTCTTCTTCATTCACGCCTGTGCTGTCTTTTTTCAATACCACCAGGGCGATCGGGCGCTCGCCCCATTTGCCGTCCTGGATGCCGATGACCGCGGTTTCGGCGACGGCGGGGTGGCGGGCGATGATGTCTTCGATCTGGAGTGACGATACCCATTCGCCTCCGGTCTTGATGACGTCCTTGATGCGGTCGGTGACCTGCAGGTAGCCTTCGGCGTTGATGTGGCCAATGTCCTGGGTGTGCAGCCAGCCACCGTGCCAGAGGTCTTCCGAGGCTTCGGGCTGGTGCAGGTAGCCCTGGGTCAGCCAGGGGGCGCGGACGATGACTTCTCCCGTGCTCTTGCCGTCGTGCGGGCAGTCGTTCATCTCGCCATCGACCGTGCGTAAGGCCACCAGGGGCAGCGGGCGGCCGGTCTTCAGGCGCAGGGCGGTTTCGCGGTCGCTGCCAAGGTCGGCGGTGGCGACCTGGGCCAGGGTCAGGACCGGGCAGGTCTCGGACATGCCGTAGCCGGTGAAGACGTCAATGCCGCGCTCCAGCGCGGCATTGACCAGGGCGCCGGTCATGGCGGAGCCGCCGATGATCATCTTCCAGCCGGTGAGGTCGGTATGGCGGGCCTGTTCCGATGACAGGATCATCTGCAGGATGGTCGGTACGCAATGCGAGAAGGTGACCTTTTCTTCGCGGATCAGGCGGCAGATGGTGTCGGGGACGTAGCGGCCAGGGTAGACCTGCTTGACGCCCGCCATGGTCGCGACATAGGGCAGGCCCCATGCGTGGACGTGGAACATCGGGGTCAGTGGCATGTAGACGTCGTCGCGGTGCAGGCGGCCTTGCTGCGGGGCCAGTGCCAGGCCTGCGGTGGTGCCCAGGGTGTGCAGCACCAGTTGCCGGTGGCTGAAGTAGACACCCTTGGGCAGGCCGGTGGTGCCGGTGGTGTAGAAGGTGGTGGCGCGGGCGTTTTCGTCGAAGTCGGGGAAGCTGTAGCTGGCCTCGGCCTGGGCCAGCAGTTCTTCATATTCGCCGGCAAAGCCTGGGCCGCGCGGGCAGGGGGTGTCGTCGTCGGTGAGCAGTACGCAGCGGGTCAGGGTGGTGAGTTCGCCGCGGATCTGCTTGAGCACCGGCATGAAGTCGGAATTGACCAGCAGCACGTCAGCCTGCGCATGGTTGAGGGTGTAGGCGATCTGTTCCGGCGACAGGCGCACGTTGACCGTCTGCAGCACGCATCCCATCATCGGCACGGCGAAGAAGCATTCGAGATAGCGGTTGCTGTCCCAGTCCATCACGGCCACGGTGTTGCCGGCCTGGACGCCCATTTCCTTGAGCACATTGGCCAGCCGCTGTACCCGCTGGTAGAAGCCGGTATAGGTGAGGCGGCGCTGGCCGTAGATGATCTCCTGGTCGGAGGCGGTGGACAGGGCGCTGTGCAGCAATTGCTTGATCAGCAGTGGATAGCCATAGGCCGAGGGCGTTTGCTGGATCACTTGGGGCATGCCGGGTCTCCTCTGTTGTGTCGGCGCGATGGCCTGTTTTGGAAAAAACCGATGATAACGCCAACGCCGCAGGGGAATGGCCCTCGGGGCGACGAAATTTGCATCCGGCATCGCGCCTTCAGTTCGTCGCCCCGCACCCGTCGGTGCTGATCAGTTCCGGCTCTCCAGCGAGGTGACGGTGAGCGCGCCATCGATACGGTCGGCGGTGAAGCTGATCTTCTCGCCTTCATGGGCGCGTCCGATGATGTCCGGCGCGGCCTTGAAGACCATGGTCATGCCGGACATCTGCAGGTTGGGGATGTCGCCGTGGCGGATGGTGAGCTTGCCGGCGGTAGCGTCGACCTTGCGGATTTCGCCGTCGACCTTGGGTGCCGTGCCCTGGGCATGGACGCCCAACACGGGCAGCGAGAGAGCCAGGCTGAGGAGGAGGGTGCGTAACATGATGCTTCCTTTCTTGATGATGTAAAGCTGAAGTTGTTGGGGCGGCTGGTTCAATGGCCTGATCAGTGGCCGTGGTGGCCGCCCGGCTTGACCACGTCCAGCGGGGCCGGTGCTGCCGGCTTGGTATGGCTGCCGACCGCGCGCCTGGCCTCGGGCATGTCTCCCTGCCATTCGCGGGCTACCGTGCCGCTGGGGGCGCGGTACCAGCCGGGGTCGCGGTAATCGTCGCGGGCCAGGTGGCGGCGTACCTTGACGGTGCTGAACATACCGCCCATTTCGATGGGGCCATAGGGGCCGGTCCCGGTCATCATCGGCAAGGTGTTGTCGGGCAGCGGCATCTCCATGCCGTTCATCGAGCCACCCTTGTCACCCATGGCCATGTAGTCGGGGATGAGCTTGCTGATCTTCTCGACCACCCGTGACTGGTCCACTCCGATCATGGTCGGGACGTCGTGACCCATGGCGTTCATGGTGTGGTGGGCCTTGTGACAGTGCAGCGCCCAGTCGCCTTCCTCGGTGGCGTCGAACTCGATGGCGCGCATCTGGCCCACGGCGATGTCGGTGGTGACCTCGGGCCAGCGTGCCGCGGGCGGCACCCAGCCACCGTCGGTGCCGGTGACACTGAATTCGTGACCGTGCAGATGCAGGGGATGGTTGGTCATGGTCAGGTTGCCCACGCGGATGCGCACGCGGTCGTTCTGCCGCACCACCAGCGGGTCGATGCCGGGGAAGGCGCGGCTGTTCCAGGTCCAGAGATTGAAGTCCAGCATGGTGCTGACCTTGGGGACGGCCGCACCGGGTGCGATGTCGTAGGCATTCATCAGGAACACGAAGTCGCGGTCCACCCGCATCTGGCCGGGGTCCCTGGGATGGGTGACCCAGAAGCCCATCATGCCCATGGCCATCTGCACCATCTCGTCGGCATGCGGGTGGTACATGAAGGTACCGGCGCGCCGGGCGGTGAATTCATAGACATAGGTCTTACCCGGCGGGATGGCCGGCTGGGTCAGGCCGGACACACCATCCATGCCGTTGGGCAGGCGCTGGCCGTGCCAGTGTACCGAGGTCGCCTCGGGCAGCTTGTTGGTCACGAAGATGCGCACCCGGTCACCTTCCACCACTTCGATGGTGGGGCCAGGGCTCTGGCCGTTGTAGCCCCACAGATTGGCT
>NZ_AEEC02000005.1 GCF_000300975.2 Herbaspirillum frisingense GSF30
GCACCGAGTACCAGCAATACCCGGTCTACGTCACGGTCGACATCAACGAATACGGCCGTGACCAGGTCATCGCCGCCTGCGCCCGCAGCCAGTGCCTGCGCACGCACGGCAATCCGGACTGCAAATAGACTGAGAGACTGATTGGCTGAGGACGGAGCCGTTCAGACCGCGTCCAGCGGAATCTTCAGGTAGCGCACGCCGTTGTCCTCAGGCGGCGGCAACTGGCCGGCGCGCATGTTCACTTGCACCGAAGGCAGCAGCAATACCGGCATACCCAGGGTGGCATCACGGGCGCTGCGCATGGTGACGAATTCTTCTTCACTTATACCGTCGCGCACATGAATGTTGTTCTGGCGCTCCTCGGCGACGGTGGTCTCGAATTGCAGGGCACGGCCATTGGGCTGGTAGTCGTGGCACAGATAGATCCGGGTGTGCGCCGGGAGACTCAAAACCTCGTGGATGGAGCGGAACAGGGTGCGCGCATTCCCGCCAGGGAAGTCGCAGCGGGCGGTGCCGTAGTCGGGCATGAACAGGGTATCGCCGACGAAGGCCGCGACCTCGCCGGCTTCTTCCACGACATAGGTGATACAGGCCGGCGTATGGCCCGGTGTATGCATCACGCGGGCATGAAGCTCACCGATCTGGAACCGTTCGCCATCGGCAAACAGGTGATCGAACTGGCTGCCGTCACGGGCAAAGTCACCACCCGCATTGAACAACTTGCCGAACACACCCTGCACCTGGCGAATGTGTTCGCCGATGGCGATACGCCCGCCCAGCTTGCGCTTGAGATAGGGAGCCGCCGACAGGTGGTCGGCGTGGGCGTGTGTTTCCAGGATCCACTGGACTGAGGCACCCAGTTCCTGCACGCGCCGGATCAGCAGATCGGCGCTGGCCGTTGCGGTGCGTCCAGACTTGGGGTCGTAATCCAGTACGCTGTCCAGCAGCGCGCATTGTCCGGTGGAGCGATCCAGCACGATATAGCTGACGGTACTGGTGGCGGGGTCGAAATGCCCTTCGATGTGCAGCTTGTTCATGTGGATTCCTTCCATGTCGGTGAGCACCCTCTATCAAGATGCATGCCAGCCAATGTTTTCCAAAGACGCCAGTTTGCCACTGTCGGCATGCTTGCGGCAGCGCGTTGCGTCAAAATGCCGGCCTTAACTGTCTGGCGCATCGATTGCGGGTGAAGGCAAAGGCTTGGGCGGCAGCAAGCGCTCCAGCATGTCTCGATGATAGGGGTCATGCGAATCCACGTAGCGCGAGGCCGAGCTGATGTTCTTCCAACCGACATATTCCATCAGTGCGCGCAGCTCCCACCCATTGGCGCTGGCCCAACTGGCAAAGCCGCGGCGCAACGAATGCGCGCTGTACAGATGAACATCGGTAATGCCGGCTGCGCCCAGGATGCGCCGGAGCAGGGGAATGATGCTGGCGGCATGGATGGCGTCCTCGCTGATGCGGCCCCAGCGATCGACGCCGCGCAATACCGGACCGCTGCGCACGCCGCTCACCGCCAGCCAGTCAAGATAGGCCGCCACCGGGCAAAGCCGCGACAGCGCCGGCGTCAGATAGGTGCTGCCCTTGAGACTGCGGTCGGTCTTGGTACGCGGCAGCTGGATGCGCATGCCTTGACCGGCCACTGCCTCGATGCGCTCCACTTCCAGGCGAGCCAATTCATCACTTCGAAACCCTCTCCAAAAGCCGATCAGCAACAAGGCCTTGTCGCGCGCATGCCGTAGCAGATCGGCAGAGCGGCCTTGCTGACGCGCCAGCGCCTGTTGCTGTTCCAGCCAGCCCGCAGCCTGCTCCAGCACATCCAGTTGCAACGGGCGGGCGCGCTTTTCCTGGGCGGGGTGCACTTCCTGGATGCCGCGCAGCATCTTGCGGACCACCGGCGCCTTGGTCGGGTCTGGAAAGCCCTGATCAATGTGCCACTGACCCAGCGCGGAGACCCGCTGCTTGAGGGTGTTGTGCGCCAGCACGCCGGCATAGCGGGCCAGGTAACGCAGAATCCCGTCCGCCGTGGCCGGCAGGAAGCCACCCCATTCCTCCTCGAAGTGCTTTACGGCGGCACGGTAGCTGCGACGGGTGTTCTCGCGGGTGGCGGCTTGCAGGTAGTCGTCAATGGCAATCATGGCGAGTCGCGCGCATCAGGCGCAAAAGAGGAAGAGCAGGGCTGAAAAGCGGCATTTTAGCCGATGGGAACAGATAATGAGCCAATATCCAATCTCAATACTGAGATTATATTTGGTGACATCCCTTCATTTGTATTACGTAATTACGTATTATGTAATACATCATCAAATAACAGGATGCGATCATGGCCCGGACCGGCTTGTACAAATCGGAAGTGAAGAAAGCCCGCGACAGCCTGCTGGCGCTGGGCCGGCACCCCTCCGTGGATGCGGTACGCGTGGAGTTGGGCAATACCGGGTCCAAGACCACCATCCACAAATATCTGAAGGAATTGGAAGAAGAGGAGGGCATCGCACAACAACCCCGCAGCATCAGCGCCGCCCTGCAGGAGATGGTGGAGCGCCTGGCGTCCCAGCTCCAGGCCGAGGCCGATGAGCGCGTGATTGCCGCCCGGGAAGAGGTGAGGGCGGTCACAGCCCGGATGGAGCAGGCCCTGGCCGAGGTCAATGAGGCCAATGCGGATTTGTCGACCCGGCTGGATCTCGCCGGAAAAGCCCTGATCGCTGCCCGTGCCGCCCACGAAAGCAGCCGGGAGGAATGCCAGCAACAGGCCGTCGCCCTGCGCGCACTGGAGGTGCGCACCACCGCCTTGCAGGAACGCCAGCAGGAAAACGAGCAGCATCGCCTCTCTCTCGAAGACAAGCACCAGCACGCCCGCGCTGCCTTGGACCACTACCGCAGCGCCGCCAAGGAACAGCGCGAGCAGGATCAGCGGCAGCATGAGCAGCAACTCCAGACGGTGCAGGCCGAACTGCGTCAATTGCGCCAGGAACTCATCGTCAAGCAGACGGAAATCACCCGCGTCAACCAGGAAGGGGTGCGCCTGGTGGCCGACCTCTCGCATGCGCGGCAAGCTCTGGTGGAGCAACAGGCACTGGCGGATCGGCGCGAGCAGCAGCTGGAATCGCTGCAGCAGGTGGCGGCCGGCAAGCAGGTGCTGGAGGCGCAACTGGCCGACAGGAATGCAGCGCTGGCAAGCCTGCAGGCCAGCCGGGCCCAGACCGAGGAAGCCCTGGCCGGCGCCCGCAAGCAGTTACAGGAGACGGAAATAGAACTGGCCGCCGCCCGCGCTAGGCTGGAAACCCACGAAGCGCTGACGCTCGCATGGCACCAGCAGAGAAATCACGAAGGAGAGGGTGGTCAGCAGGCGCCGTCTCCGGGACCAGAAGATACCGGCTTGGAGCGGTGACAGGCAGCGTCGAGCCGGTTGCGTCGTTAGCCGTTTCAAAGACCGCCATGCGGCGGATCAACAGCCCCTAACGGCCCCTAAGCCCCTAAGGCGTGATCTTCCGCTTGCGCTGGGACTGACGAACGCTTCCGCCGGGTTCATGACGGCCAGCCGGTGCGATATCGGCCAGTTCCAGTTGTGCCGCAATGAAATCCACGAAGGCCCGGATCCGGTTGGACATCTGATGACGTTGGGAGTAGACGGCATAGATATCGGCATTGGGTGACTGCCAGCCGGGCAGGACGCGAATCAGCCGCCCTTCCTCCAGGTAGCCCCGTACATCCCATTCCGCGCGCAGCAGGATTCCATGCCCTTCCAGGGCCCATTTCACCGCGATCTCGCCATCGTTGGTGGTCAGGTTGCCGCGAATCTTCACTGCCTCCGTCTTGGAAGAGGCGCCGCTTCCGGCGGTGAGCCGCCATAGCCCGTAGGCTTCGTCCCCTTGTCGGATTCCCACGCAGTTGTGCTTGGTCAGGTCGTGTGGCGTGACGGGCATGCCGCGTCGCGCCAGGTATTGGGGCGCGGCACACAGCAGCCTTGCGTTCGGCGCCAGACGCCTGGCCACGACCCGCGTATCAGGCGGCTCGCCGAAGCGGATGCAGACATCGAAGCTGTCGTCGGTCAACGGCGGGGGCATCACGGATAGCTGCAGCTGCACCGCGACCTGCGGATACTCGGCGACGAATTTCGAGATCACCGGCGCTACATGGCTGCGTCCGAAACCCAGGGTGGCATTGACACGCAGCAAGCCCTCAGGACGCCGCTTGGAACTCCCCAGCAGTTCGGACAGTTCGTCGATTTCATCCAGGATCCGACGGGCGTGTTCCAGATAAAGCTCCCCCTCCGGGGTGAGGGTCATGCGGCGGGTGGTCCGGTTGACCAGCGGCACGCCGGCGCGGCTCTCCATCTGGCTCAGGTGCTTGCTCACTGCTGCCGTCGTCAGGCCCAGCTCACGGGCCGCCGCCGACAGGCTGCCGGCCATCGCCAGCACCGAGAAGAAGCGTAAATCCGAGGGAAGAACCACGTCTTGCATACGCGATTGTTAAATTTAAGTTAAGGATGCTTTGAGTTTAGCACCGGTTTTTGTAGAGCGAACGCCAGTAGAGTGCCACTCACCAAAACATTTTATGAAAGGCCGGAGACATGAAGACTTATCGCATCGCAACCATTCCGGGTGACGGCATCGGCAAGGAAGTCGTACCAGCGGGTCGCCAGGTGCTGGAGGCGCTGGCCGCCACCAGCAGCACATTCAAGTTCGACTTCGAGGACTTCGACTGGGGTGGCGACTACTACCGCAAGACCGGCGCCATGATGCCGGCCGACGGGCTGGACGCGCTGCGCGACAAGGATGCCATCCTGTTCGGCTCGGCCGGCGACCCGCACATTGCCGACCACATCACCCTGTGGGGCCTGCGCCTGAAGATCTGCCAGGGCTTCGATCAATATGCCAACGTGCGCCCGACCCGCATCCTGCCGGGTATCGATGCGCCCCTGAAGCGCTGCAAGGCAGAAGACCTGAACTGGGTCATCGTCCGCGAAAACTCCGAAGGCGAATATGCCGGCGTGGGCGGCCGTGTTCACCAGGGCCATCCGATCGAGGCCGCCACCGACGTGTCGATGATGACCCGTGCCGGTGTCGAGCGCATCATGCGTTTCGCCTTCAAGCTGGCGCAGTCGCGCCCCCGCAGGCTGCTGACCGTCATCACCAAGAGCAATGCCCAGCGCCATGCGATGGTGATGTGGGATGAAATCGCCGTGCAGATTGCCAAGGAATTCCCGGATGTGAAGTGGGACAAGGAACTGGTCGATGCCGCCACCGCGCGCATGGTCAACCGTCCTGCCACGCTGGACACCATCGTGGCCACCAACCTGCACGCCGACATCCTGTCCGACCTGGCCGCCGCGCTGGCCGGCAGCCTGGGCATCGCCCCCACCGGCAACATCGATCCCGAGCGCCGCTATCCCTCGATGTTCGAGCCCATCCACGGTTCGGCCTTCGACATCATGGGCCGTGGCCTGGCCAACCCGGTGGGCACCTTCTGGTCGGTGGTGATGATGCTGGAGCACCTGGGCGAGCACGAAGCGGCGGCACAGGTCATGCAGGCTGTGGAAGCCGTGACCGCCGACCCGTCGCTGCATACCGGTGACCTGGGTGGCAAGGCCACCACGGCGCAGGTCACCGCAGCCGTCTGCGCCTTCGTCAGCAAGGCGGCGCACACCCGGAAGGCGGCGTAAGCCATTCTTCAGCGGTCCCGACGGACCGCCTCTGCCGACAAGAGCGCTCCCTCCCGGCCCCGGTTTCGGGTGCCGGTGGGGCTGCCTCGCGCTAAAAAAAATCGAAGACAGGCACATCAAGCCTGCCATTGCCGGAGACGCAATGCCCACTGTACAACCACCGTCCGAGCGGGCCCGGATCGACGCCTTGTTGAAAGGCATGTTCGATGCGGCGATTGCCATCGCCCAGCCGGCCGTCCGTATTCCCCAATTCCTGCCCGAGGCGCCGCGCGGGCGTCTGATCGTCATCGGTGCCGGCAAAGCCTCGGCCGCCATGGCACGCGCGTTCGAAGACCACTGGCCGGGCAAGCTCGAAGGCCTGGTGGTGACCCGCTACGGCTACGCGGTGCCTTGCGAGCGCATCGAGATTGTGCAGGCAGCCATCCGGTACCGGATGAAAGCGGCCGGGACGCCGCCACGCGCCTCATGGACATGGTCAGCAAGCTCAGCGAAGACGATCTGGTGCAATGCAAAGATCGTTGCCACCCTGGGACCGTAGCCTGCACCACCTCTGCTACTCGGCGCAGCGCATGGCGCGGGAACGTCCGGGCATGCCGATTCTCGGCATGAGACCCAGCCGCCCCATCGCTGCTGCGCCTGGCACAAATCGCCTGAAGCGGGCAGGGCAGATGCGCCAGCAGGGAAGATGAGCAGAACCAGAACAGAAACTGCCCGCCGGTCGCGCTGGCGCGCCAGGCAGGCACACAACAACGTGTAACAGGAATCACCCTCGAACAACGTAAAGAAGGAGACAAGCATGCAAACCGAAATCGAAAAGCGCACCTTGCGGCGCATCACCTGGCGCATCGTGCCATTCATCATGTTGCTGTACTTCATCGCCTACATCGACCGGGTCAACATCGGTTTCGCGGCGCTGACGATGAAGCAGGACCTGGGCTTCAGCGCCTCGGTCCTGGGCTTTGGCGCAGGCATCTTCTTCTGGGGCTACTTCATGTTCGAAGTCCCCTCCAACATCATCCTGCACAAGGTCGGGGCGCGCCTCTGGATTGCCCGGGTGATGGTGACCTGGGGGATGATCTCAGGTGCCATGGCCTTCGTCGATGGCGCAACGAGTTTCTATGTCATGCGCTTCCTGCTGGGTGCGGCCGAGGCCGGATTCTTCCCCGGCATCATTCTCTACCTGAGCTACTGGTTCCCGGCCCGCCATCGCGCAGGCGTTACGGCTTTCTTCATGGCAGCCGCACCGCTGTCTACGGCGATCGGCTCGCCGATCTCGGCGGCGCTGCTGGAGATGGACGGCGTCATGAATCTCCATGGCTGGCAATGGATGTTCATCCTGGAAGCCATTCCGGCGCTACTGCTCGGTGTTGTGGTCCTGGGCTTCATGACCGACAAACCGGAAAAGGCAAAGTGGCTCAAGGAAGACGAACGCGCCTGGCTCATCAAGACCATGGACGACGAGAATGCGCAGAAAGACAAGTCGGGCAAGCACGGCATCATCCGTGGCCTGGCCGATCCCCGCGTGCTGGGGCTGGCGCTGATCTACTTCGGCACCTCGGCAGGGCTGTACACGCTGGGCATCTGGGCGCCGCAGATCATCAATGGACTGGGGGTCTCCTCCATGGCGGTGGGCTTCCTCAATGCGATTCCACCTATCGTGTCAGTGGTGGCCATGGTGCTCTGGTCGCGTCATTCCGACCGGACTGGTGAACGTACCTGGCACGTCATCATCGCTTGCGTTGCCGCGGCGGTGGGGCTGGTGATCGCAGCCGGTGCCAATAGCGTGGTAGGGCTGATCGCGGCCTTGACGCTGGTGAACGTGGGCATCAGTTGCGCCAAGCCGCCGCTGTGGAGCATGCCGACCATGTTCCTCTCCGGCACGGCCGCGGCCACCGGCATTGCCACCATCAATTCCATCGGCAACCTTGGCGGCTTCGTGGCGCCCAGCGTGATCGGCTGGATCAAGGACTCGAGCGGCAGCTATGCCGGTGGCTTGTATTTCGTGGCTGGGCTGCTGGTGTTTTCGGCGGTGCTTACGCTGATCATGTCGCGCTTCCAGGCCAGGGAGCGGAATGCGCATGTCTATCAGAAAGTGTAAGAAGATCCAAGTTCGAGAAGAGCCAGGATAGTCGAGTTGCGCCAGCGTCGCCAGTGACCACCGGACCATCTTGGTCAATCCAGGACGGCGGGACCTGGTGCGTTTGCGCGACGCTCTAGCGCAATGGTTTCAATGTGTCGATCCCGGTGCTGGCGTCCGTTTCGGGAGGGGGAGGGGGGACTTGCCGATCACGGTACGATGGAAGGTCGGGTGCGGAAGCCGGGGCCGGTCGCGACTCCAGCCGCGCAATGAGCTCCTTCATCTGCGTGATTTCGCGGATCTGTGCGTCGATGATGCCGTCGGCCAGCTTGCGCACCTGCGGATCCTTGATGTGCGCGCGTTCACTGGTCATGATGGCGATAGAATGGTGCGGAATCATGGCTTTCATGTAACTGATGTCATCCACCGTTTCCTGGCTGCGAACCAGCCAGAGTGCGCCGGCAAAAGCGATGATGCTACCGACGAAAATGGCGATATTGACGCGCCTGCTTTTGTACATCGAAGCCATGAAAGCGAGCATGATGAACGCCATGCTGGCCCCCATGAGCAGGGCCATCCACATCCGCGTCTGGCTATATTCGATATGGCTGAGCACGTAGGTGTTGAGGTACATCAGCCCGTACATCACCGCCGTAGAGCTCGCGATCATTGCCCAAAACCGGCCATATCCCATCTTCATGGAGGCGTTATCTGCCATGGCGTTCTCCTGGTGAATGGTTGAGTTGCGTTGATTTGATCCGGACCCTTCGCATCGGTATGCAACACGAAGTACGTCAGGACGGAAGAGCCTGGGGCGCATGAGCTATTGAGCTATCTATCCCAACAAGATCGCCGCCAGAGGTATCGCCTGAGGGACAGGGGCGTTTATCGAAAGTTGCAGCGAGGGGGGAGAACGGCCGTGCCTGCGTAGGTTGGTGATGTTGGCGGGTTCGCTGAGATTGAATCGGCATTCCTGGCCGCTTCGGATGCAATCTTGCGCATATGTTATTTTACATAATACAAATTATGCGAAGTTTGATGGCAGCACAGCAACATCACCGAATGTCACCTTAGCCCGGAATTGCCGCCCTTTATGGCGGCTTTTTCTTTACATGCTTTTACAGCTGGCCCTTAAAATCAGCTGTCCCAAAATTAACAATAAGACAATGAAAATGCCAAACTTGCGATATGGGGATCGCGACGAGTTTGTGTTCTATGCGGATGGCAGGCCCCCGAAAACGCTTGCCCGCATGCTGCGCCGATCTGAGCGATCCGTGAAAGACTGGCTGGACGGCAAATCGAAAATTCCGTGGTGGGTTCCCGAACTCATGCGGCTGCGCCAGATGGAAGCCCGGGACAGGCATCGTCAAATGTTCCTTGCTGACCTACCGCGCCGCCTGGCGGTGGTATCTGGCGACGTTATCCAATTTCCAACCCTGAAGGACTCTAAGAATGAAAATCAAGCTCCTATCATCCATCGCCCTGGCCCTGATCCTGACGGCATGCTCGTCAACGAAGCCGGCTAATGTCCTGCCTATGGCCGGTGGCCAGTACAAGACCACCGGCTTCGGCGAAGACGAGAACGCCGCCCAGGGCGCCGCCATCAAAGCCGCTCAGGCCGCATGCGACAAGCAAAGCAAGCGCCTTGAGGTCACCAGCTCGCAGACCAAGTACAAGGGTGCCGTGAGCGAGGAAACTAATCAGAACCTGACCACGGCCAGCAAGATCGCCTCCTATGCCGGCATATGGGTTCCCACGCTGACCGACGACAACGACTACGAAGTGACGCTGCAATTTACCTGCTCTTGATCCTGGCCAGGACAGCAAAAAGCCCCGGATTTCCGGGGCTTTTTCACTTCTTCTTGCGCTTGCGGAATTGGCCGTTGGCCTTGCGCGGCGGCGTGCGTCGTTTGGTCATTTCTCTCTCCGATAGATTGCGTCGATGCGCTTGTGCGCAGTGTCGGCCGTATGCTGGGCGCGGTCGGCCTTGTCCCGCAGTGCCTTGATGTCAGCACGAATGCCCGCGTACACGCCGGAGCCGGTGGCCACGGCGGTCAGCACCTGGCCAACCAGTTCCGGCGTGAATTCCATCACTCGCCCTGCCCGGCCTTGCCTTCAGGCGTGAAGATCGCGGCCAGGGACAGCAGCGCGGCCGCTGCCTGCGAAATGGTCTGCACGGTGGTGGTCGGCACGCCCCACAGGGTGGCCAGGCCGATCAGGCTTGCAATGCCGGCATGGGTCGATGGTTCTTTCAGACGTTGCAGCAGGTTCATTTTTTCCTCACGAGAAAAGGTATTTCAGGAAGTTGCCGGCCGGGCAGGCAAACGAGGCATCCCACGTCCGCCCTTCCAGCTTGGCCCGTTCGCACTCGGTCAGTTCAGTGCGTGGCACGCCCACGTAATCGCCTATGGCATAGACGGGCGTAGAGATTGCGGTATCAGCGGCGCCGAGAACGAACTCAACGGCGGCGCCCCCCACAGCCGCCCCCACATCCGCAGCCGCACCCTTTTTTTTACAAAAAAGATGATGGCCGCGAGGATCGCGCCGCCGATGATGAGTTTGTCTCGGTCCATGATCAGCCGTACCAGGGGTCTTCAGCAGTGCCGCCGATTGGGCCGAGCGTGCCGAACGAGTTGTAACCACCGGTAGCCGGCGATGCGTTGTAGGTGTCCGGCATACCGCGTGCCATATTGGCGAGCCATGCGGCCAGGCCGGCCGTGACGCCGGCCGCTACCTGTTGGGTTCCGGTGCCGGTGGCGCCGGATGCCGTGGTGGGCATGCTGACCACACGCGGCCGGCCAGCAAGCGCACCAGCGCCCGCGCTGCGCGAGTAGATCATCGCGCCCACGATGATGACCGCCACGAGGATCAGGTCGCTACTGCCGCCGCCCCCGCCGATTGCTTTGCTCATGCGTAAATTCCTTCATTGAAAAGCCGCTTCTCGTCGTCGCGGCGGTTGCGGATTCCGTTCTGCAGATTGGCCGATACCCAGCTCACGGACTGGTCTGCGATAGCGTCGATGCCGTTCCCTGCATTCACCTGGTCGGCGAACTTCTTGAACGAGCGCGGCGACATGTTGAAAGCGATGGACACCAGCGCATCGAACTGCTGCTGCGACACTGGCACATTGACGTACAGCTTTACCCACTTCTCGCCACGGCTCACAAGGTCGTCAGCGAAGATCGCTTCCGCCTGGTCGCGGGTGATGGTCTCCGGGAGAGCATTCGGGTTCGTGTCGAAGTGGCCGTAGCCCCAGGTATATCCGCCGTCGCCCAGCGAGTAGCGCGTCAGGCGCAGCCGTTCGCGGGCCTTCAGCATGTCGATTCCGTTTTGCGATGTATTCATGTCTTGCAAAGGTTGATCGGTGAAAGCACCCGCCACCTCATCAAAGGTGGTGAGCACCGTTTCTGAAATGCCGTCCCATCCGACGCCATCCTGCTGGCGGCTCATCACGATGTAAGCTGCCGCCAGCAGGGCGGCGGCGATTAGAACGTCATCACGCATCGGTTTCTTCGAAGTATTCGAAATAGCCGCCAAGATCAGCGCCCGAGCCGCCCGAGAAGATTGCGAGACCATTGCCGGGACGGAGCACCAGCGGTTCGGCGAACTTCTTTTCGAACACCTGGGCCGCAATGGCACTGATCGACAGCATCACGGTTCCCGCTGGCGCGGTGCCGTTCCCGGCCCAAAATTCGCCCACGGACTGAGCACCACCCAGCATCTTGGAATTGCCGTTGGCCTGCTTTGCGCCGTAGCTGGCGGTTGCGGCAATCACGTTCATCGCGGTCGATGTGGCCGAGTTCACAGCGAAAGCCGAAATAACGAGCCGCTTTCCTGTGCCGATCGGATTCCACAGCATGTTCACCACGCCGTTACCTGCTGATCCCGACTTGTAGCCAGAAGCCAGGAATGCGCCACCCGCTAGGGTGCGATTCTTGCCGCCGTCGATGATTTCCACGCTACCGGTCACCCGGTTGTCGAAGAAACCGCCGTCAGCAATCAGCAGCACGCCCAGGATGGTCGCCTGGCCACCGGCATTGGTCACCCGCAGATTGCTGAACTTGGCGTTATCCAGCCGGAAGCCCTGGCCCGGCATCAGGATGTATTCGTCGCCCAGGTCGGTATTGACCTTAATCGACGGATCGGCGCCGCCCGCACTGCCCGCCTTGTAGTAGACGTAATTGCCAACCTGGCTCACCGGCTGCATGCCGGTCACAGTCAGACTGAGCGGAAAATTCATCATTTGTAAGCCCCCTTCGCGGCAATCATCCCGATGGCGATCACGCCCAGGCCGACGAGCACGCGGTTCCCGTTCACCTCTTCGGTGGCGGTCTTGAATGCGTCTTGCGTCTTATCGACGGAAGTCCCCACCAGCGCGAGCGTTTTGTCGAACGATGCCTGGTTGTTTTTCCCCATGGTGGTCAGGGCTTCCAGCACGCTTGCCACGCTGCCGGTATTGGCGTCGATGGCCTTCGTTGCCACGTTCCCGGATAGGGTGAGCGCGGCCTGTACCGCGCCGCTGTCCGTGACGATGACGGAGTTTCCCGAACCCGATACTGCGGTCGATCCATCGCCGCCGACAATGCGCTTATCCTCCGACGAAATATTGTTCGTGGTGGTGGTGTTCGCGGTGGTCGAGGAATCGCTCGATGACGCGGAGTCGAAACAGCACGGCAGGAATGCGGCGCAGAACCAGCCCACCCAAATTTTCAATACGCTCATGGCGCAATCCGCTTTCTCATCACATTGCCGCACCGGACATATCCCAGTGCGGCGGATTTTTTCATCAGTCCCGGCCGAATGGTGCGAAATGCCACGCTCTCAAAACCTTCCGCCTGGAACGTCACAACTTGGTCAATCGCCGCCGTCAGGTCTATATCTGCCCGCCCCGCCGCCGCCAGAATGAAAACCTCGCATCCGACCTGTTCCAGCAGGTACGCACCGACTGGCTTTCCGTCGATGCCGAGCATGTAGCACTGTCCACGCGGTATCAGATCGGCCAGCGTCCTACCGCCTTCTTCCCTCCCCTTTCGCTCTGCTTCTTCCAGCCAAGGAATGGCCTCGCCTGGCGAGCAAGCGCAGAATGTCAGGAACGACGCGCCAGCAGCCATAAGGCCAGTCCCCCGAGGATGTACGGCATCCAGTTGCGTGAGCCGGTGAGCGCACTTGACGCGCCTGCCCCCGCATTGGCATCGGTCGAACCTGTTGCCGACTGCGTACCACCGTCGGAGTGGATGCTGACATTCCATCCGCTGTGATCCATCACAATCGGCGTACTGACTGGAATGCTCTGACCCGCGTGCGAGTCCGCTCCGGACATTGCCGGGCCTCCCGAGAAACTCATCGGCGGGAACCCCACCGGAAGCCCCGCGCTCATTTGGCCAGCAGCACGTAAGCCAGCGCACCCAGGATCAGCAGCGGCATCAGATTGCCGCTGGTGCCGACGGTCACGCCGATGGACGGCCCATACTGCGGCGGGTTGCCGACGCTGTTGGACAGGTTCCACGCGGCATTGCTGGCCGCGTGGGACAGGCCATACATGAGCACATCCGTCCAGTCCGACGCCTGCGGGTTGTACTGCTGCGGCACGAGCGGCGCGTTTGCACCGTTCGGCCATACCGCGCTATAGGTCACGTCATCCATGACGCCCCCTTACAGATTGGTGATCAGGTCGATGGCCTCAACCACGTTGTTCATCGCGTCCGAAGCGGTCAGGTACGCATTGAATTCGAACTGATCGTAGGTCTTGGCGCCGCCACCGGCATCGCTGATGGTGGTAACCTGCGCCTGCGCGTTGTTGTCCACGATGAAGTCCGTGACGAACAACTGTGCCTGCGGAGTCTTCTTGTTCTGCACCTGCAGGAAGCGAGCGGCCAGGCAGGTCTGATCGAAAATCACCTGGCCGTTCTTCTTGACTTCCATGCGGTTCAGGTTGCCGTTTGCAGTGGTAGTCCAGTTCGTACCGGCATAGAACGACCACAGGCGCTTGACGAGCGCACCACGGAAATTCAGCGGCAGCGTGACCTTGCCGCCGACCGAGCTGGCATTCGGATAGTTCAGATACTTCAGCACCACCGGGTTGCCCTGGGTCGGTTCGAACATGCCGAAGGCGTCGATCTTCGGCGCCACTGCGCCGGCCGCGATGGTCAGTTCAACGATCACGTTACCGACGGACATGGCCTGGAAGAGGTCGATGCCACCGATTTCCTTCTGCGGGAAAATCGCCTGGTCACGTTCGGTGAAGTCCAGATACAGGAAGCCGGTGCCGTCGGCGTTGCCCTTGTAATTGTTGATGGCGTTGAGCTGGGCGATGGTCAAATCCCAGATCAGGCGCGGTCCGATCTTCACTTTGATCGCGGTGATGTGCGCTTTGGTGAAGGTGGTGCCGGTCAGCGCCAGGAAGATGCCGGTCAGGGTGAGTTGGCCACCGGTCGGAATGGTCAGGGTGGCGATTGCGCCAGGCGCGACGTTGACCGGCTGTTGCAGAGGATAGTTGATTGCCATTTTTCTTCGGTTCCCCGGTTAGGCCAGTGCTTCTTGCACGAGGCCACGCGTGATGCTCACGCGGTTCAGTACGTAGATTACGGCCAGCGTGATGACGGCCTGCTTGATTGCGTCCTTCATGGCGCTGTTACGACGGCAACAGGTCTTTGACGCTGGACGGCAGCGAGATGGACTTGCTCACCAGCTTGGTGGCAGCGATCACGGCCAGGACGAAGGCGGCTTGCTTCAGATAGGTTTTCATGGGTTCCCCAGGATTAAGAGTCGTAAGACTTGACCAAGGCCTTCAGCGCAGGAACGCGAGACACCAGCCACGCCACGCCGATGACGGCAATGGCGGTGGCGATGACCTCTTGTGAAATCTTTTCCAGCGTTGGGAGGTACTTGCTCATGCCCGTTTCAGAATTCGTTGAATCAGGCCCCATGAAAACAGCGAGCGGCGCGGCCGAATATGGCCGGTAGCCCTACCCTTACGCCGCCTACGGGTAGGGAGAATCCCTTGTGAAAAATTTTCGTTATTTCGGGATTCTTACAACACCTTCTGTCACTTGCCGGCTGGCCCGGTCGAAGTGCAGATAGGCCAGGTTCGGCAGTGCCTTGATGCGCGCCGGCTCGATATCCATTTTCGCGGCCACGACCTTGCGGTGAGCCTCTTCGCCCAGGTAGCCGCAATGGATCACCGTGGCATTGCCCAGGAAGGATTTATCGATCTGTGCCGGGAACTGGCTGGCAGCGATGATGTGCAGGCCATCATGCCGGCCATCGTTGCAGCAGTCGGCCCAGGCGGGCGGCGCATAGCTGGGCGTTGTGTAGCGGCCGAGTTCCTCAATCACGAAGGTGCAGTTCTTCGCGGTCTGGACGATGCGGCACAGCGTTTCGAACTCGTCCTGCCGTGCCTTTTTCGTCAGGCCGCGAGGTATGTAGCGCAGGCGGAATTCTTTCCCGAACGACGCCTGCGCCAGCGCGGCCAGGGATGGCATGAGCTCGCCGAACTCCGCGTTTTCGTTCTTGGTGTCAAGGATGATGAGGCGCTTTGGCTTGATCTTTCTCAGCCGTTCCTTCATCCAAAGCCCCTTCCCGCACCCCGACGCGCCGACGACGGCCCATATTTGGGCGTTATTGGCCGTGCTCATTGACCACCTCGCCGAATGGCTTTTCTTGTTTTCCGGCGTTTTGAGCCGTTTTTTCTGCCCGCTTGAGGGCGAGGTATTCCCGGCCTAGCATAAACGCCTGGAAGGTGGGCGGTAGGGCCACCACGGCCAGCATTACTTCCGGCGTCATCTGGTCGCCCAGGTTCCAGCCGCGCTTAATCTCCACGGCCGTGAACTGCGCGGCTATGGCGTCAACCACTTGAGGCGTATAGCAGTCCGGCAGGAAAGGCAGCATCGGCGTGAGCATGCCGATTCCAAGCTGTAGCAGATCGCGATTGCGGCTGAAGGCAGTGTCCTGCGCGGCCTGGTGGTCAGCTTCCGGTTCTAGCGGCCGGCCTTGTGCATCCACGGTCACCAGCGGCGCGACGGCCTCATCCACGGCAGCGGCCGAGGAAAGCAGTGCCTGCTGTTGCGGGTTCAGGGTGGTGTCGTTGGCCGTGCTCATGCGGCCACCTTCTTTTTCGGGACGCGCACGCCGAACACCATTTCGTATTCGGTGTCTTCTTTTTCCGGCGCTGCCGGTGCAGCCGGCGCCACAGTAGGCGCCGGCTCGACAGGCTCAGGGAGGGTATTCGGTTCGTCGCTGGCCTTCATCTTGGCCAGGAGCATGTCCGCCTGGTGCTTGTTGCGCGGGTGGTAGGACGCGTAGCACTCAGGGCAGTGGCGGTACGGCTTCTTGTTCTCGCCGTCCAGACTGATTTTGACGTGGGCCTCGTGATGCCCGCATTCCGGGCAATTCGTATGCCCGAGCTTCTTGCTTGCCATGTGTATCCCCTCTTGCCGCGCCCGGTAAGGCGCGGCCTGGTGGCGGCGACGGCATGCCTCGTGAGCACGCCGCCCCATTGGAAAAAACTTACGCTGCAGCAGCAGCTTGTTGCGCTTCGCCGTGGGCGTTGGCCAGGGCGATCAGGCCGTCGATCTTCTCTTCGAGGTCGCCGATATGGCCGGCCACGGCCGCGACGACATCATCCACGGTCACCGGTTCAGGTGGCGGCACCACGTCAATGTTGGCGATGATGTCTTCCAGCTCCTGACGCTGCATGTTGTAATACGGCATCTGGTCGGTGTTGATGCCGTAGTTGTCGAGGATGGTTGTCAGTGCCAGGGCCAGGCCGCGCAAGCGCGCTTTCGTTTCTTGGATGGTGTTCATTTCATTTCCCGTCGTTGGAGTTCAACCGCTTCAGTTCGTCCACTTCGGCGCGGAGGCGGTCGAACTCCGTTCCCAAGTCAATCAGCACCTGGCGCACGCCACGCGGCACCATCAGGCCCACCACCAGCAAGGCGGCTTCTATCTTTTCACGCATGATTTATCCCAATATCGTTCTGAAATCGTCCAGACTGGACGCCCCTTCCCTACTTCCGCCGCCGCTTGGCGGGCGTCTTCGATCATGTCAGCCATGCGGCTGTCATCTACAGCGATGCCTCGGAATTCCTGGCTGTCAAACCAGTCCGATGCGTCAAAATTTGGTACTTGATTCGTGCCTTTCACTTCCGCCGCCCAGGCTGGCGGCGTACAGTTATTGACACGAGTCCAAGGAACGTCAACGGCGCGCAATTTTCCGACCACGCGCCATTCGTAACGAGTCGAGGCATAAATGCCGGCTTCCGGCCTCGCCCTGTCGAAAATACCCGTTGGCTTCTCGCCCTCGTACACGCCGTATTTCCCCTGCACCGTGCGCAGTTCCTTCGCCACGGCAATCAGGTAATTCCGGCCGATGCCGATGCCGCCCTGCGCCCGGATGTAGGCGGCGAAGTCGGCCGGCTTCTCTTCTGTCTTCTGCACGGCTGCGTGCGCCTGACGCACATGCGCGCTCGCGCCCTCGATCTTGTCAGCCGCCACGCGGCGCAGTTCGCGCCATACCGTGACAGGTGGTTGCCCGATGGCCTGGAACTGGCGAATGCCCCAGCACGCCGCCCAGGCTTCCACGCGCTGACATGGGCGGATCACCTCATCGCCGATCAGGTCTTTCTCGATCACAGCGCCGTCACGGGCCTTGTGTTCCGGCACATGTTCGTCGTCAATGTTCTTGCCTACATACTTCGCGATGTAGCCTGCAGCGGTCCCCTTCCCTGCCTCGATACGCACGATCTTGACCCGGTTGCGCTTGGCGCCCGGTTCGTCGCCGTCTTCGGCCAGGGCATATTCCTTCATGGTGTCGATGAACACCTGCGCGTCATCCTTCGCGATAAACAGCAGCATGTGCCAGTGCGGGCAACCATCGTGATGCGGTTCAGCGATGCGAAAGCCGTAGGGCTGCACATCCTGGCGGGCGTAGGCGGCGCGGATCCGCTGCCAGACGGTTTGCAGGTATGCATGCGCCTCGCGGGCGGTGGCATCGTTGTAATTCGGATTGGCCGTGCCGGACTGAGCCAGCACGGCATGAAATTTTGAGGGGCATGTCAGCGTGACGAATACCCCCACGTGGCCGAGTTCGTTGGCTATCTCCTCGCAGCCACGCATGCGCAGCATCAGTTCGCCGCGCCGCACCTTTCGGTTTGCAACACTTTTTGCCACCAGATCAGCCAACGCGAATTCTTGTCCCTGATCGTTCGCCATCTGGACCGAATCCAGTATCTTGGCGTTGCGGCGGTTCTGGTCCAGGCGGCGGAGCACGGTCTCGTCGCTGGCATATGCCCCAGCGCGAACAGAAACCAGACCCAGGCGCACGGCGGCATGCTCGAAAGTGCGGCCAAACACCTTACGGAACTGGCGCCGCCACCACGCGGGATCGCAGCAGCGCGCAATAAATTGAATGTCATCTTCTACCCCTGGCGCCTTGACGCCCTGTTGCTCGCACATCGCCTGCATACGCTGGCGCAGCGCGGCCTTGTCATGGATGCGGCCCGACATGGAAATGCACTCTTGTGACCGGTGCAGCGCGGCCACGCACAACTGTGAATCCGTTACGTCCAACGGGATCGGCGCGGCCGTGATTTCATCCAGCAGCGCCGACAGTTTCAGATACCGTGCCGGCAATTGGCCGATCACCACGCCTGCGCGTGCCTGCTCAAGCTGGTGATATGCCTTGCGTCCCCATCGCGGGGGCAAGCCCTTGATGGTGCAGACGCCTTTCTCTTGCCGGATGACTGGCATCAGTGCGCCTCGATGCCGGAAAGCAGAACGCCCTGCAAGCCGTCGCTCAGATCGTCAAGCGCACGCTGCGCCTGTTCGAACAGCGCTGCCGGCACTGGCACGCTGGCATCCTTCAGCGCCTGCAACTCGATTGCCAGCCGTTGGCGCACGATTGCGTGCAGTTCCAGGCCCGCGCCGATCACTGCGATTTGTCCCTCATGCAGCATGATCAAGCTCCGCAATCAGCACAGCGGCGGTTCCTCTGTAGCGCTCTGCCTTCTCGCTCCATCCCTGCGCAGTGATTTGCAGGCCATGCGCCCGGCATTCATCGCGCAACACCTCAAAAGCCACTGCTCCATCTTTCAAGGCTAAGACGCAGCGCTCTATTTGCTCGCGACTCAGCAAAATGGAAATATTCCGCATGGCTTACCCCTTCACCACGTCCAGGGCGGCCAGGATGGTGGCCGAGCACAGCAGGCCGAAGCCCACTGCGCACATGGCGATGTCTTGGATTTTTGCGGCCATGGTCATGCGCTCGCCATTTGCTGATGAAGCTTGTAACCGGCCTGTTCGATCTGGCGCATTGCGCTCTCTGCCTCAAGTTGACGGCTCGACCAGTATTTTTTGTGTTCCGCGTGGCTTGCTGCGTTGAAGGCGAAACACGGGAATGCGTAGTTGGATCGGCATTGATCGATGCGCACATGCAGCGCAATCTCAACCGCCTCAAGTTGCTTTTCTGTCAGCGTGACCGAATATTGCTTTTCAGACATGAGACCCCCTAGGTCTTGGCCCTCCCCCGGCAAAATCCGACCGGGGGCGGCGGAGCCGCGTTGCCTAGGGGAGCATTGAAGAGCCCCGGTCGATGTGCCGGACTATACATCAAGACCTTTGCCTACTACAAGCCCTTGATGCATAAAGCACATGAGCATTGAACTATTCAAGGCCTTGACCTATCCTACGCGGGCATATCCCCCGCCTACCCGTAGGCGTACATAGCCCTAGGAGAGCGTACCCATGAATACCCTGGAATATCTGGACGAAGCGAAGAACAGGCTTGGCCTGCCTTCCGACTATGCGCTGTCGAAGGCCCTTGGCCTGACGACTTCTGCGATCAGCAATTACCGCGCTGGCCGCAGCCGCATTGATGATGATGTGGCCCTGAAGCTGGCCAATCTGACCGGCCGCAATCCGTTCGAACTGATCGCGGCGGCAAACATTGAAAGGGCGAAGACGCCCGAAATGAAGGCCCTTTGGCAAGGCCTCATGGAAAAAATTTCCAAGTCTTTTGAGACCCTCATGCCACGCCGCAGCCCGCGCCTAGCCTGACTTTTGGCGCGGTGGCATGAGGTACGTGCTGCCATTGAACTCGTTACAAATTATGCGAAGTTTTAGACATTCCAGCTCAAGCTGAAATGAAGCCTTCTTCAGGCCGCAACGTCAACACCTGCACGCCTTTCCTTGTCACCGCCACAGTATGTTCAAACTGCGCCGACAACTTGCCGTCGGCCGTCACCACGGTCCAGCCGTCGTCTTCCGTGCGGCAGGCATGGTGGCCCTGGTTCAGCATTGGCTCGATGGTGAATACCATGCCTTCCTGCAGGACCATCCCCGTCTTCGGTCGTCCCCAATGCAGTACCTCCGGCGGCTCGTGCATTTCCCGGCCGATGCCATGGCCGCAGAACTCGCGGACCACCGAAAACCCGTGACGTCGCGCGTGACGCTGAATGGCATAGCCAATATCGCCAAGCTGGGCGCCTGGTCGCACGGCATGGATGCCTTTCCACATGGCTTCGTAGGTAATCTGCACCAGATGCCGGGCTTCCGGCGTGACCGCTCCGATCAGGTAGGTCTTGCTGGAGTCGGCAATGTAGCCGTTCTTCTCCAGCGTAATGTCGAAGTTGACGATGTCGCCGTCCCTCAGGATCTCCGTTTCCGACGGCACGCCATGACAGATCACGTTGTTGCGCGATGAATTGAGGGCGAACGCGTAGCCATACTGGCCTTTGCTGGCCGGCCGCGCGTGCAGCTCCTCGACGATAAAGCGGTCAACCCAGTCGTTGACCTGCATGGTAGACATGCCGGCAAGCTCCAGCTGATCCAGCTCGCTGAATACGCTGGCCAGCAGCCTGCCTGATTTGGCCATCAGGGAGATTTCTTCGGGGCGCTTCTTCATGTCGCCGTCACTCTGACACTGGGCGTGACTACCCCGGCCTCCTGCAATTCGCGGGCGATGATCTCGTTGAAGGAAAGCGTTGGATTGGTCTCGGCCAGAACGCCGATCTTGATCCAGAACGCCGCCTGGGCATTGATGGAGCGGCAGGATACGGCCGTGGCCTTGCGGATCTGGTCGTGCAAGTCGTCGTCGATGTTCACAATACCCATGATTGACCTGTATATATATGATTCATATACGAAGTATATATTCATATCAAAAAACAGGTCAACCACCCGGTCAGTCCATCCCGGCGCAGGTGTTCAGGCGTCCACGGCTTCTGCGATGTCCCGATACTGCCCGCGAAAATACAGCAATGGCTGTGCGCTTGCCGGCTTTTGCTGGTCCATGGCAAGCACCTCGCCGATGACGATGAGATGATCGCCGGCGACATGTTCAGCATGAATCTGACAATCCAGCCAGTGCAGACTGCCGGCAATGATGGGGTTGCCCAGGGGCGACGCCTGCCAATCCACCCCCTGCCACTTGTCCTGGCCACGGCGGGCGAACTGCCTGGAAATATGCGCCTGATCGGCGGCCAGAATATTGACCGCAAAGCGCCCTGCCCGCCTGATCGCCGGATAGCTGCCCGAACTGGCCATGACGCTGAAGGACACCAGCGGCGGATTCACCGACACGCTGTAGAAGGACTGGCAAGTGAAGCCGATCGGCGTGGCGTCCACCAGCGAGGTGATCACCGTGATGCCGGAGGCGTAATGCCCGAGCGCGTCGCGAAAACGCGATGGGTCGATGCTTGTGCTGATCAATGACATGATGGAACAGGAATGCGGCTTGGGATCGCAACTACCCAAACGGATATGAAAACTCAGCATCAGCCTGGACGGCCACCGCGCACCGCTGGCGGCGCCCGTCCAAGCAGGTATGCCTACGCCTACCTGGCCAGTTCCTGGCGGATGATCTCCGCACCGGCAGCAAGTGCGTTGAGCTTGCCTCGGGCGACGTCACGCGCCAGGGGTGCCATGCCGCAGTTGGTGCAAGGATAGAGCTTGTCGGCATCGACGAACTGCAGCGCCTTGCGCAGGGTGTCGGCGACCTCCTCCGGAGTTTCGATGGTATTGCTGGCCACATCGATGGCGCCGACCATTACCTTCTTGCCACGGATGAGTTCAATCAGGTCCATAGGAACGCGCGAATTGTGGCACTCCAGCGAGACGATATCGATGCCGGACTGTTGCAGCTTCGGGAATGCTTCCTCGTATTGCCGCCACTCGGAGCCCAGGGTCTTCTTCCAGTCGGTGTTGGCCTTGATGCCGTAGCCGTAGCAGATATGGACGGCGGTTTCACACTTCAGGCCTTCGATGGCGCGTTCCAGCGTGGCCACGCCCCAGTCGTTGACTTCGTCGAAGAAGACATTGAAGGCCGGCTCATCGAACTGGATGATGTCTACGCCGGCCGCTTCCAGCTCCCGGGCTTCCTGATTGAGGATCTTGGCGAATTCCCATGCCAGTTTTTCGCGGCTCTTGTAGTGGGCGTCGTAGAGCGTGTCGATCATGGTCATGGGGCCGGGCAGCGCCCATTTGATGGTTTGCCCGGTCTGCTGGCGCAGGAACCTGGCGTCTTCCACGAAGACCGGTTTCTGGCGCGATACGGCGCCGACGACGGTGGGCACGCTGGCATCGTAGCGGTCGCGGATGCGCACGGTCTCGCGCTTCTCGAAATCGACCCCGTCCAGATGTTCGATAAAGGTCGTCACGAAATGCTGGCGCGTCTGTTCGCCATCACTGACGATATCGATGCCGGCATGGACCTGTTCCTGCAGGGACAGGCGCAAGGCATCGCGCTTGCCGTCACGCAGTTCTTCACCCTGCAGTTTCCAGGGCGACCAGAGCTTCTCGGGTTCGGCGAGCCAGGAAGGTTTCGGCAGGCTGCCGGCGGTGGAGGTGGGTAAGAGTTTTTTCACGTTGGATGACCTGTTCTGTTGTATGAATCCGTGCGGGTAATCAATGGGCGTAATGCGCGGACCACTGCGCCAGGACCGCCTGGTAAGGCTTGATGAAGTGTTCTTCGGCAAACCTGCCCTGCTCCACCGCCAGCCGGCTGCGTTCTTCGCGGTCGTAGACGATGCGGGTCAGGGAATAATCCTGGTGCTTCAGGCTGGGCCGATAGGACGTGCCGGCAACCGAATTGGCGTTGTAGATCTCGGGCCGGTAGATCTTCTGGAAGGTCTCCATCGTGCTGATGGTGCTGATCAGTTCCAGGTTGGTGTAGTCGCCCAGCAGATCACCGGAGAAATAGAACGCCAGCGGCGCGGCGCTGTCGGGCGGCATGAAGTAGCGTACCTGCATGCCCATCTTGCCGAAGTATTCATCGGTCAGCGAATACTCGTCCTGCAGGTATTCCACGCCCAATACCGGGTGCCGGTTCTCGGTGCGCCGGTAGGTCCGGCTACTGGAGACGCTCAGGCAGATGACCGGGGGCTTGTCGAAATGCGCCCGGTACACCTCCGACTCCACGAAGGACTTGAACAGCCGTCCATGCAGGTCGCCAAAATCCTCGGGGGCGCTGAAGACAGGCTGGTTGCGGTTGCGCTCCAGCAGGACCACGCTGAAATCGTAATCGCGTACATAGGAGGAAAAGTTGTTGCCCACGATGCCGGCAGTGCGTTCGCCAGTCTGCTGATCGATGACCGTCGTCTGCAATATCTCGATCAAGGGAAGCGCCGGGCCGCTGCGCTCGCCGGCAATCTTCATCTCGACCGAGATGATCTCCAGCTCCACGTGATAGCGCTCGCCTGCCGGATTATCCCAATGCGCCAGGGCATTGAAGCGGTTGTCGATCATGCGGAAGGTGTTGCGCAGGTTCTCCTGGCGACTTTCACCCCGGGCGAGATTGGCGAAGTTGGTGGTGATGCGCGTGTTCTCGGAAGGACGATAGTCCTCGTCGAAGCGGATGCTCTTGATGGCAAACGTAAATTCTTTGGTCATGGTGATTCAGCCTCTGGCCGTCCTGATGATGACGATGTTCGAAGCGAATCTTAAGCGCAGTCATCCATGAAAAAAAGTGAAATGATCTCATTGATCCATTAGATCGGCTCATATACCAACACAAGGGCCGTCACTGCAGCAGACCCGCCGCATGATAGGCATGCGATTTCCAAGGAAGCACATGCGGAATGCTTCGTTCAGGCCAGCACAGCGCTTTGGTCTAATAGCGCGACGTTGCTGAACCAGCACTTCTTCACCCTCTCACCATGCGGCCGCGCAGCTTCAAGAGCCGGCGCGAACCGGCGCAGGGCGCACAAAAAGAAGCCCGGCCCGACCGCAACACCACACCGACAAACAGGGGAAACCATGCTACACACCAGACTCCTGCGCTCCCTGCTGGGCGCAGCCACACTGCTCATCGCCGGCGCTGCTGCAACCGCTCCTGCGACGGCAGCCGCCCCCACACCGGGCGGGACTCTCACCACCATCATCCAACCCGAACCGGTGATCCTGACCTCGGCCCTGAACACCGCCGCACCGACCGGCTTCTTCAGTGCCAACGTCTTCGATGGCCTGGTCGAATACGACAACGATTTCAAGTTGAAACCGGCCCTGGCCGAGCGCTGGGAGTTTTCCAAGGACGGCAAGACCCTGACCTTCTACCTGCGCCGTGGCGTCAAGTGGCACGACGGCAAGCCCTTCACCTCGGCCGACGTGAAATGGACCCTGGAAAACGTCTGGAGGAAGATCCATCCGCGCAACCAGATCCTCTACGGCAAGGTCACCTCCACCGATACGCCGGACGACTACACCGTGGTGATCCACTTCAGCGAGCCTTCGCTGGCCGTGCTCAGTTCGCTCAACAGCAACGGCGCCCAGGTCCTGCCCAAGCACTTGTACGAGGGGACCGACATCCTCAACAACCCCTACAACAACAAGCCCATCGGCACCGGCCCCTTCGTCTTCAAGGAATGGAGCCGTGGCAACTACATCACCCTGGAACGCAATCCAGAATACTGGGACAAGGGCAAGCCCTACCTGGACAAGATCGTCTTCAAGGTCGTGCCTGATGCCGGTGCCCGCGCTGCCGCGCTGGAAAAGGGCGAAGCCCAGTACGCCCCGTTCTCCCCGGTGCCGCTCAAGGATGCCGAGCGCCTGGCCAAGCTGCCCAGCCTGAAGCTGGAGACACGTGGCTATGAATGGCTCTCGCCCTGGCTGTTCGTGGATATCAACCTCGACCGCCCCTACTTCAAGGACCTGCGCGTGCGCCAGGCCCTGGCCTACGCGATCGACCGCAATGCCTTCAACAAGGTGGTGTGGTACGGCTTCGGCAAGCCGGCCGACAGCCCGGTGGTCTCCACCCTCAAGCAATTCCACACCAGCGACGTGCCGCAATACGGCTTCGACCCCAAGAAGGCCGAAGCCCTGCTGGATGAAGCCGGCCTCAAGCGCGGTGCCGACGGCACCCGCCTGAAGATCAACCTGGATTACCTGCCCTACGGCGACGACTTCAAGCGCAGCGGCGAATTCATCCGCAATTCCCTGAAGCGTGTGGGCATCGAGGTCAACGTGCGGGCGCAGGACACGCCGACCTACACCAAGCGTGTCTATGGCGACCGTGACTACGACCTGTCGGTGGTCTGGTTCGCCGGCTTTGCCGATCCGCTGGTCGGTGTCACCCGCGCCTACTGGAGCGATTCGGTCGGCAAGAACATCCCCTGGAGCAATGGTTCCGGCTACCGCAGCGCCGAGGCCGACAAGCTGATCTCGCAGGCCCAGGGTTCGGCCAGCCAGAGCGAGCGCATCGCCCTGTTCAAGAAGCTGCAGCAGCAGGTGCAGACCGACCTGCCTTCGTTGCCGCTGCTGGAAATGCACTTCTTCACGGTCCAATCCTCCAGCCTCAAGGATGCCGTGGCCGGCGTCGACCAGGTCTATGGATCGCTGAAGAACGCGTGGTTCGACAGCGGCGCCAAGGTGGCAGCCAATCCCGCCGCGCCGCAACGCTAAGGACCGCGAATGAGCCTGAGCCTGGAGACCTCGGCCTCCTCCGAGCCTCCCCATCCCTCCCGGCACACCAAGCCGCCCCTGTCACGCGGGGGCAGGCTATGGCAGGCCACCGTGCGCCGCCTGCTGCAATTGCTGGCGGTGGTGCTGGGCGTGGCGGTGATCAATTTCTTCCTGCTGCGACTGGCGCCGGGTGATGCCGCCCAGGTGCTGGCCGGGGAAGCCGGCGCGGCCACTCCCGAATACCTGGCGACACTGCGCGCCCAGTTCGGGCTGGACCAGCCATTGCTGGTGCAGTTCGGCAAATACCTGCTGCATCTGCTGCAGTTCGACCTCGGTTATTCCTTCCGTCACGGCATGCCGGTGGCGCAATTGATTGGCGAGCGCGTACCGGCCACCTTGCTGCTGATGGGCGCCAGCATCCTGCTGGCGGCAGTGGGCGGCGTGGTGCTCGGCAGCCTGGCGGCCTACCGCGCCGGCAAGCTGGTCGACCTGCTGGTGTCCTTGCTGGCGCTGGTGTTCTTCGCCACGCCGCTGTTCTGGATCGGCCTCATGCTGGTGGTGGTCTTCTCGGTCTGGCTGGACTGGCTGCCGGTGGGCGGCATGATCACGGTCGAAGCCGGCTATACCGGTTTGGCCCACGTACTGGACGTGGCACGCCACCTGGTGTTGCCGGCCTTGACGCTGGGTCTGTTCTACATGGCGGTCTATACGCGTCTCATGCGCGCCACCATGATTGAGGTGCGGCGCCAGGATTTCGTGCGCACCGCCGTGGCCAAGGGCGCGCCCGCGCATCGGGTGCTGGTGGTGCATGTGCTACGCAATGCGCTACTGCCGCTGGTGACCATGCTGGGCGTGCAGGCCAGCGCCATCGTCGGCGGCGCGGTGCTGGTGGAGACCGTGTTCTCCTGGCCCGGCCTGGGCCGACTGGCCTTCGAAGCGCTGTTCCAGCGCGACTTCAACCTGTTGCTGGGCATCCTGCTGTGCAGTTCGACCGTGGTGGTGCTGGTCAACTGGATCGTCGATGCCCTCTATGTGCGGCTGGATCCACGCATCCGCCTGCAATGAAAAGACCGACATGAGCACCCTCACCCTCCCCCATCCTTATCCCTCTGCCGCGCGCGGCGTTCTTGCGCGCCTGCGGCGCTCGCCCTCGGCGCTGGCTGGCAGCCTGCTGTTGCTGCTGGTGCTGTTCATGGCGGCCTCGGCCGGCTGGCTGTTCCCCGGCGATCCGCTGGACATGGTGGCCGAACCCTTCCTGCGACCCGGCGTGGACCTCGCCTATCCGCTGGGCAGCGACATGCTGGGGCGTGACCTGCTGGCCGGCATCTTCCACGGTGCGCGGGTGTCGCTGCTGATCGCCGCCGTCTCCACCGCCATCGCGTTGCTGCTGGGCGTGAGCGGCGGCCTGCTGGCCGGCTACTACGGTGGCTGGCTGGATGCGGCATTGATGCGGGTGACCGAGTTCTTCCAGACCATTCCTTCTTTCCTGTTTTCACTGGCCATCGTGGCGGTGATCCAGCCTACCGTGTGGACCATCGCACTGGCCATCGGCGTGACCGCCTGGCCCAGCCTGGCGCGGCTGGTACGGGCCGAGGCCCTGAAACTGCGGCACGGCGAGATGGTGCGCGCCAGCATCGCCCTGGGTGCCAGCGATGCCCGCATCCTGTTGCGCGACATCCTGCCCAATGCCGCCACCCCGATCCTGGTATCGGCCTCGCTGATGGTGGCCAGCGCCATCCTCACCGAATCCAGCCTGGCCTTCCTCGGCCTGGGCGACCCCAATGCCGCCAGTTGGGGCAACATGGTCGGCGCCGGCCGCGAAGTGCTGCGCACCGACTGGTACATCACCACCATCCCGGGCCTGGCCATCGTCTTCACGGTGCTGGCCCTCAATCTCTTGGGCGACGGACTGGCCGATGTGCTCGATCCGCGCGAACGCAAATAGGACTTTTCCATGGCACGTGTCTCTACCCTGCTCTCTCACCAACTGCCAGCCGGCGAAGCCCGCTGCATCTTCGAAAAAGTCGAGAACGAATACGGCGCCTTCGGCAACATGCTGGGCGTGATGGCGCACAAGCCGGCCTCCATCGAACATCTCTACGGCCTGCTGCTGGGTTTCGCCGCCGAGGGCAATCTCTCGCGCCTGCATCTGGAAATCGTGCTGGTAACCGCATCGCGGGCCAACGAATGTACCTACTGCGTATCGCACCATGCCCCCAAGCTGCAGGCCGAACAGGTCAGCGCCGAGACGGTGGAGCGCATCCTGGAGCCCGACGTCCCCGGCCTGGGCCCGGTGGAACTGCTGGTGCGCGACTATGCCCTGGCCGTCACCCGGCAGCGCGTGGGTGATTCGCTGGTAGCGCGCCTGCGCGAGCATTTCGATGAATCCCAGATCGTCGAACTGACGCTGCGTGCAGCGCTGTGCGCCTTCTTTGCGCGCTTCAACGAAGCGCTGGACGTGCAACTGGAACCGCAATACCAGAGCGCCGTACTGGCTGCCTGAACCAAGGAAACCATGATGTCTTCCCTGCTGGAACTGCGCGACCTGAAGGTTGCTTTCGGCGCGCACCAGGCCGTGCGTGGGCTGGACCTGTCGATTGCCGCTGGCGAAACGGTGGCCCTGGTCGGCGAGTCCGGCTGCGGCAAGTCCACCACGGCCCTGTCGATATTGCGCCTGCTGGATGGCTCGGCCAAGGTCAGCGGCCAGGTACTGTTCGAAGAGCGTGACCTGCTGCGTCTGCCGGAACCCGAACTGGTCGCCCTGCGCGGCCAGGACATCGCCATGATCTTCCAGGAGCCGATGACCTCTCTCAATCCCGTGCTCTCCATCGGCCAGCAACTGGTGGAGGCGATCCGCCTGCACCAGCCGCTGGACGGCGCGGCCGCGCGGGCGCGCGCACTGGAATTGCTGGCCCAGGTCCGCATCCCCGATCCCGCCAGGCGCATCGATGATTACCCGCACCAGCTCTCCGGTGGCCAGCGCCAGCGCGTGATGATCGCCATGGCCATCGCCAACCGTCCGCGCCTGCTGATCGCCGACGAGCCGACCACCGCGCTAGATGTGACGGTACAGGCGCAGATCCTGGAACTGCTGGACCAATTGCGGCGCGAGCTGGGCATGGCCGTGCTGCTCATCACCCATGACCTGGGCGTGGTGGAGCAATGGGCCGACCGCGTGGCCGTGATGTTCGCCGGCGAGAAGGTGGAAGAAGCCACGACCGCACAACTCTTTGCCGCACCCCGTCATGCCTATACGCGGGGCTTGCTGGGAGCGTCCTTGCGACTGGAGCAGGAACTGCACTACCGCCGGCAGCGTCTCCCCGAAATCCGCAATGACATCGATGCAGACGGCCAGTGGCGTTTCAGCCTGACCGATACGGCACTCAGGCAAGTCATCCAGCCGCTGGCTGCCGGCGCTGCGCCCCTGCTGTCGGTACAGGACCTGCATGTGGATTACCTGACGCCCAAGGGCAGCGTGCACGCAGTACGCGGTGTCAGCCTGGACATCGCCCCCGGCCAGACCGTGGGTCTGGTAGGCGAATCGGGTTGCGGCAAGTCCACCCTCTCGCGCTGCATCATCGGCCTGGAAGACAGCCGCAGCGGCCGTATCCTGCTGGACGGCCAGGACATCACCCGGCTGGACCGCAAGGCCCTGCGCCCCTTGCGCAGGCGGGTACAGATGGTGTTCCAGGACCCGTTTGCCTCACTCAATCCGCGCCATAGCGTGCGCGACATTCTGGATACGGCCTTGCAGATCCATGAAGTCCGGGACCGCAACGAGCGCCAGCGGCGCGTCAGCCAGATCATCGATCTGGTCGGCCTGCCGCAGGCCGCCCTGGGCCGCTACGCCCACCAGTTTTCGGGCGGCCAGCGCCAGCGCATCGGGATCGCCCGGGCGCTGGTGCTCAAGCCTGCGCTGGTGATCTACGACGAACCGGTCTCGGCGCTGGACGTCTCGGTGCAGGCCCAGATCCTGAACCTGCTGGTCGATCTGAAGCAGGAGTTCGGCCTGGCCTACCTGTTCATCTCGCACGATCTGTCGGTGGTGCGCTACATCGCCGACCACGTACTGGTGATGCAGGGCGGGCGCATCGTCGAGGAAGGCGATCATCGTTCCATCTGGCAGGCGCCGCAGCATCCCTATACCCGCACCCTGCTGGCGGCGGCACCAGGCAATGCCTATGCGCGTAGCGTCGCGGCACAGCCGGAGCGGCTCATCGCCTGAGCCGCACGCCAGCTTGCCGAGGCTGGCGATCCTGCCGAATCCATTCAATCTGCAAGATGCGAGGATTGAATGTGAACAGGCCCTAGCCTCGGTAGATTGCGGAAGCTAGCTCTCACAGACCTTTCCATCGACCGCGCTGCTGCTCGCGGACGTTGATGCATGATGCCGGGCGCAGCCAGGCTGCCTTCATTGAGCAGCCATCGTTCAGCTGCGCTGACGCATCGGCAGCGCATAAGGACATACGAATTCATTCGTTTTCCGGCGCGATCCTCCCTTCCTATACTGGCCGCAGACAGTTCGTCCTCCACGACGATTCTCCCTCCCGCGCCCAGAAAGGACCCACCATGCCACAGGACCGCCGTAGCGTCCTCAAACAACTTGCCGCCGGCGGTGCCGCGCTGCTGACGCTGCCGCTGCAGAGCGCCTCTGCCGCCAATGCAGGTACCAAGCCCACCACCATCCGCATCGGCGTGGCCCAGCCAGGCATCGGCAATCCGCCGGTGTTCTCGGGCAGCTCGGCCGCCGTGGCCCATGCCAAGGGATGGGTGGAGGAAGAGTTCAAGGCGGATGGCATCAAGGTCGAATGGTTCTTCTTCAAGGGGGCGGGGCCGGCGGTCAATGAGGCGCTGACCAACCAGCAGCTGGACTTTGCCTTCCAGGGCGACCTGCCGGCCATCGTGGCGCGTGCCGCTGGCCTCAAGACCAAGCTGGTGCTGGCCACCGGCGTGCGATCCAACATCTACCTGGCGGTGCCACCGGATTCGCCCATCCAGTCGGTCAAGGACTTGCGCGGCAAGCGCGTGGCCATCTTCAAGGGCACCAATGCGCAGTTGCCGATCAACCGCGTGCTGGAAGCCAATGGCCTGCAGGAGCGCGACCTGCGTTCGATCAACCTGGACCAGGCCACCACCCTGGCGGCGCTGTCCACCAAGGACATCGATGCCGCCTTCGGCAACATCAACCTTCTGCGCCTGCGCGACAAGAATGCGGCGCGCATCGTCTACTCCAGCAAGGGCGGCTCGCCCATCTTCACCACCCAGTCGCACGTGCTGGTGACCGAGCAGTTCGCCCAGCAATACCCCGAGGCCACCGCCCGCGTGGTCAAGACCTTCGTCAAGGCGGCCAAGTGGGCCTCGGACGAGGTCAACCGGGACGAGGTGCTCCATCTCTGGGCCAAGGCCGGCACGCCCTACGAACACTGGCGCGAGGACTACGATGGCCAGCCGCTGCGGGTGCGCATCAACCCCAATTTCGATCCCTTCCTGATCGCCCGCTACAAGGATTCGGTGGAACAGGCCTATCGTTTCAAGCTCAGCCGCGCCCGGGTCGATGTGGATCAATGGATAGACCAGCGCTATCTGCAGGCCGCCCTGAAGGACCTGAGCCTGGAAAACTATTGGCCGGTGTTCCAGGCCAACGGCAAGATCCTGGGAGCCTGAGCGATGTCCACCCCCTCTGGCGTCCTGGACGCCTCCGCCAGCTCCCCTGCGGCCCCGACCTTGGCAGCTGGCCGCCCGCCGCGCAGCGCCTATGCCGCCTTCTTCGGCCGCTGGGCCGGCAGCTGGCTGGCGCTGCCCTTCCCGCTGGGATTGCTGCTGCTGTGGGGCATCTCGGCCCACTTCGGCTGGGTGGCGCCGCAGGTACTGCCGTCTCCGCTGGCGGTGCTGCATACCTTCATCGACCTGGCGCAATCGGGCGAGCTGTGGGACAACCTGTGGATCAGCCTGTTGCGCGTGCTGGCGGGCTTTGGCGTGGGCGTGGTAGGCGGCCTGCTGCTGGGCGTGGCCATGGGGCTGTCGCCGCTGTTCAAGGATTACGTCTATCCCTTCTTCAAGGCCTTCAGCCAGGTGCCGGTGCTGGGCTGGTTGCCCTTGCTGATGCTGCTGGTGGGCATCGACGAAGCACTCAAGATCATCCTCATCGCCAAGGCCGCGCTGGTACCCATCGCCGTCAACACCTACAAGGGCATCGAGAACGTGCCGGCACGCTATGTGGAAGTGGCGCGCGTGCTGCAGTTCTCGCGTTGGCAATTGCTGTGGCGGGTGGTGTTCCCGGCCGCCTTGCCACCGGTCTGGAATGGCGTGCGCTACGGCTTCACGCACGCCTGGCTGGCGCTGGTGGTGGTGGAGTTGCTGGCTTCCTCCGAAGGCCTGGGCTACATGATCGTGTTCGGACGGCAGCTGTTCCAGCTGGACGTGGTGATCGCCGCCGTGGCCGTGGTCGGTGTGGTGGGCTATCTGGGTGACCGCGTGCTGGCCCGCATCGAAGTGGTCCTGCTCGGCTGGCGCCGTAGCGGTTTCTGAGGAGGTCCGCATGATGCCCTTTTACCGTCGCTCGCATGAACAACGCGCACCGCGCGACCGCCACCCGGTGTCGCCCGTGCTGCGGGGCTGGGTGCTGCCCATCGTCCTGGTACTGCTATGGTGGCTGGCCGCGCGCCTGCACTGGTCGGATTCGCCGCTGCTGGTACCTCCCGGCAAGGTGTGGGACACCGCCGTACAGCAACTTCTCAGCGGCGAACTGGTGAGCGCCCTGGCCGCCAGCCTGCGGCGTGACCTGATCGGCCTGGCCATTGGCGTGAGCGCCGGCCTGGTCTTCGGGATTGCCTTCGGCCTGTCGCGCCTGTTCGAAAAGATGATCGGCCCGACCTTCCATACCCTCAAGCAGATTTCGCTATTCGCCTGGATTCCCCTGCTGTCGGTGTGGTTCGGCCTGGGGGATGCGGCCAAGGTGGCGTTCCTGTCGCTGGCGGCGTTCTTCCCGGTGGTGTTGAACACCTTCGAGGGCATCCGCAGCGTGCCGGGTGAACTCATCGAGGCCGCCCGCGTATTGAAGTTCACGCGCCGCCAGTGGCTGACCAAGCTGGTGCTGCCAGCAGCGGCACCGTCCATCCTGGCGGGCATCCACCTGGCCCTGGTCTATGCCTGGCTGGCTACCCTGGGGGCCGAATACCTGCTGGTCTCCGGCCAGGGCATCGGCAACACCATGATCGATGGCCGCGAGCTGTTCCTGATGGACCTGGTGATCTTTGGCGTCATCGTGGTGGGTCTGGTGGGCTTTGCCCTGAACTGGCTGGCCGCGCGCATCGAGCATCGCCTGCTGGCCTGGCGCGGCCGCTCGGTGGCGCAATTCTGAAACGGACGAGAACAAGGAGTGATGATGGCGCAAGCCGGTACGCTGGAAATCCAGCATCTGAGTAAATCCTATGCCGTCAAGGACGGCGATCTGGCGGTGCTGGAGGACGTGACCCTGCACATTGCCCCCGGTGAATTCGTCAGCATCGTCGGCACCAGCGGTTGCGGCAAATCGACCCTGCTGCGCCTGATCGTGGGCCTGGAAGATCAATACCAGGGCGAGGTCCTGCTGGATGGCCAACGCATCGTCGGCACCAGCCTGCAACGCGGCATCGTGTTCCAGGAGCACCGGCTCTTTCCCTGGCTGACGGTGGAAGGCAACATCGAACTGGGCCTGCTCAATGCACCCGGCAGCCCGGTGCAAAAGCGCGAGGCAGTGCGCGAACACATCGCCCTGGTGGGCTTGCAGGGCTTCGAAAAGTCCTATCCGCACCAGCTCTCCGGCGGCATGGCGCAGCGCGTGGCGATTGCCCGTGCGCTGGTCAGCAAGCCGGAAATCCTGCTGCTGGACGAGCCCTTCGGCGCCCTCGACGCCATGACGCGTGCCTATCTGCAGCAGGAACTGCACCGTGTCTGGCAGGCCGAGGGCATCACCATGATCCTGGTCACCCATGACGTGGAGGAAGCCGTCTATCTCGGCGACAAGGTAGTGGTGATGGAACCACGACCGGGCCGGGTGCGGCGCATCGTGCCGGTGCCGCTGACGCATCCGCGTGAACGGGGCGATGCCGGCTTCGCCGCCGTCAAGCAGCGCGTGCTGGACGAGTTTTCGCACGACGGCGCCAGCCTGGCCGAAGCACCGCTCAAGCCCGAGGCACCCTCTTCGCCGCAACTGCCGGCGGCGCTGTGGCAGTTCGCGGTATGAGCGGGTGGCTCCCTCGCAACGAACCCTGTCGTCCCCCGCAGTACATAACCCGCAGTCCCAACCAACAAGGAGATTCGCCATGTCTGACACCCTGCTTGACATCCATCCGGTCGCCGGCCGCATCGGCGCCGAAGTGCGCAACATCCGCCTCTCGGCCGAGCTGGACCCGGCCACCTTTGCCGCCGTGCGCGCTGCGCTGCTGCGCTATAAGGTACTGTTCTTCCGGGGGCAGCAACATCTGGACGATGCCGGGCAGGAAGCCTTCGGCAAGCTCTGGGGCGAACTGGTGGCGCATCCCACGGTGCCGGTGCGCGAGGGGAGCGGCTATCTGCTGGAACTGGATTCGGAACATGGCGGTCGCGCCAACTCCTGGCACACCGACGTCACCTTCGATGTCGCCTATCCGCAGGCCTCGATCCTGCGCGGCGTGGTGATCCCTGCGGCCGGTGGCGACACGGTCTGGGCCAATACCGCACAAGCCTATCTCGACCTGCCGGCGCCGCTGCGTGCGTTGGCCGACCAGCTGTGGGCGCTGCATACCAATGAATACGACTACGCCTCGCGCTTCAATACCACCGAAGCGGGCCTGAAGCGCTATCGCGAAATCTTCACTTCCACCCTCTACGAGACCGAGCACCCGGTCGTACGGGTGCATCCCGAGACCGGCGAGCGCACGCTGGTGCTGGGCCACTTCGTCAAGAAGCTGCTGGGCTACCCGAGCTCGGATTCCGACCATCTGCTGCGCCTGCTGGAGAGCTACGTCACGCGCCTGGAGAACACCGTGCGCTGGCGCTGGTCGGTGGGCGACGTGGTGATCTGGGACAACCGCGCCACCCAGCATTACGCCATCAACGACTATGGCGACCAGCACCGGGTAGTACGCCGGGTGACCGTGGCCGGGGACGTACCCGTCTCGGTGGATGGCCGCCATAGCGTCTCCCGCAACGTGCGCCGCCAGGCGGCCGACAGCCTGCGGGCCGATGAACACGCCACGCAGCCGCAGACGGCGGTGCTGTCATGAGCACGCCGCGTCGACAGATCAAGCTGGGCGCCTTCGTGATGGCCACCGGCCACCATGTGGCGGGCTGGCGCCATCCCGGCGCACAGCCGGACGCGGGGCAGAACATCGCCCATTATCGCCAGATCGCCCAGGCCGCCGAGCGGGCCAAGTTCGATGCGCTGTTCCTGGCTGATGGCGTGGCCATCCGTGCGCACGACCGGGAAACCTTGCACCGTACCGCCCGGGCGGCGTCGTTCGAGCCTTTGACCTTGCTCTCGGCGCTATCGCAGGTGACCGAGCATATCGGCCTGGTGGCCACGGTCTCCACCACCTACAACGAGCCCTATCACGTAGCCCGCAAGTTCGCTTCGCTGGACCATCTCAGCAATGGCCGCGCCGGCTGGAACGTGGTGACTTCGTGGTCCGAGCACGAGGCACAGAACTTCAACCTGGACAAGCACCCCGAGCACGGCGCCCGCTACCAGCGCGCGGAAGAATTCGTGGACGTGGTGCGCGGCCTGTGGGATAGCTGGGAAGACGACGCCTTCCTTTACGACCGCGAGGCCGGTCTGCTCTTCGATCCGGACAAGCTGCACACCCTGCATCATCACGGGCAGCACTTCTCGGTCAAGGGACCGCTCAACGTGGCGCGCCCGGTGCAGGGCCATCCGGTGATCGTGCAGGCCGGCTCTTCCGAGGCCGGGCAAGACCTGGCGGCGCGCACGGCAGAAGTGATCTTCACTGCCCAGCAGTCGCTGGCCGATGCCCAGGCCTTCTATACCAGCCTGAAATCGCGCATGGCCCGCCACGGGCGCGATCCGGACCAGCTCAAGATCATGCCGGGGGTGTTCCCGGTGGTCGGGCGCAGCCACAGCGAAGCGCAGGAAAAGCATGAGGAGCTGCAATCGCTGATCCATCCCAGCGTGGGACTGTCGATGCTGCAGCAGCATCTGGGCGGCATCGACCTGTCCGCCTATCCGCTGGATGGCCCGCTGCCGGAAGACCTGCGCGAACCCAATGGTTCCAAGAGCCGCTTCCAGCTGGTGACGGCGCTGGCCCGGCGCGAAGGGCTGACGCTGCGCCAGCTTTACCTTCGCCTGGCCACGGCACGCGGCCATTGGTCCCTGTATGGGACGCCGGAGAGCATCGTCGATGAACTGGAGGCCTGGTTCACCCAAGGGGGCGCCGACGGCTTCAACATCATGCCGCCGACCCTGCCTGGCGGGCTGGACGATTTCATTACGCTGGTGCTGCCGGAACTGCGCCGGCGCGGATTGTTCCGGACCGAGTACGAGGGGCGGACCTTGCGCGAGAATCTGGGACTGACCAGGCCAGCGCATCAGAAGCCGGGTGCACAAGTAGCTATCCCGACCAAGGTTGCCTAACGCTGGCGAACCAGGCAAACGGACGAACGGACGCAATATTAGGGTAAGCCCTGGATTCGCACCGCGAATCCAGAGACGTTGCCCGGTAGTCGCGTCCGCATCGGGGTTGCCCCGAATGCAATTCGGGTCCCGTCTGACAGGGAAGCACAAATGACGGAGCCGTCCTTCCCGGAAAGAATTAGCTCCTGCGCGAGCAGCGTCGCGCGCCGCGCATAGGGCTCGCATCTTCTGCAATCCCATCCAGTTCTCCACTTCTTCCTGCGTGGATGAGAACCTACTCGCCTCAAGGCGCTCAGCGGCTCAGCACAATGACGTGGCTTGCCGGAGACCGGACGGGCAGCGTCAACAGGACGGACCTGCGCCAGCTCCCATCTGAATTACGTCAGGACGTTACAGTCCGCGCACGATCCCTCCTCCGATACCCCAGAAGAGTTGCACTCCGGTCATCGGCCGAGGTCGCAGCTGTCAGCCCATCGTCAGCTTTGGTCTCCATAAGGAGATATCAGCGACCGAACTGCCGCCAATTCCGGCAAAAAGCGCCATTTATGGCGGCCAAAGCAATCATGATTTTGGCGTAAATACCAACACCAGTATCTCTACTATTTTCTCTGCCGAAGGTCATCTTGATCGGGGCGGCGGGCATAGGGGGACCACCCCCGTCAGCGTTTGGCGCGCGCTCCCTTCAGATCACGGCCGATATCGACCTCCCTTCTCTGCAAGCCATGTGCTGGCAAGTGGCCGCAGTCGACATCGACACTCAATCTTGTGAATAGGAGCAAGCAATGAAGAAAATCTATCTGGCTGCAATGATCGTTTCCACGTTCAGCGCATCGGCCATGGCATTCCAGCTTCCGGGCCACCAACCGCAACCTGCCGCCACTACCACGCGCATCACCAACCCTGTGGTGGTTTCCACGGCCGGTAACGGCGGTGCCGGCGGCGGCGCCGTCTCCGGTAACGCCAGCGCCGGCTCCACCACTGGCGGCAATGCGACCGGCGGCGGCGCCAGCCAATCCAACATCGGCGGCATCGCCAACACCGGGGGCAATCTGACCTCCACCGGCGGCACCAAGGCCATCGGCGGCGTCACCACATCCAGTGGTGCCGCCACTAGCCAATACCACTTCCCCTCGCCTTCGTCCGTTCCGGGCAATGTCCAGACGGCTAATGGCAATGCGGTGGCAGTCGGTGGCGCCACCACGTCCTCGACCGGGTCGGCCAACGCCTCGGCTGGTGGTAACTACAACGGCGGCGGCGCAGGTGTTTCCACCACCATCGGGGGCAGCGCCCAGAGTGGCCCGGCCGTGGGTGGCAATGGTGGTAACGGTGGCAATGCGGCTGCAAGCGCATTCATCCGCTGATCAGGCACAGGCCGTTATAGCAAGAACCGGGGGAGGAAACCTCCCCCACTAACAGAAGGGGGCTAGCGTGGACAAAACTTTCCTGGTGCTGCTGATGACAGCACTTGTCGCATCATCCGCCTGGGCCGATCCCACTGCCACGGCGACGGCTAACGGCGGCATGGGCGGTGCGGGGGGCGCTGCAATGGGCGGTACCGCGTCGGGAGGCAGTGCGACCGGCGGCGCGGCGACCGGAAATGCGTCCAGTGTCATGGTTTCGGTGGCCAACGGCGTGGGTGGGTCCGACGGCAGTAGTGCCGGTACACCCACCACCATCAACTACGGGGGCAGCTACACGGTACGCACTACGCCGCCTATCGCCGCACCCTCGTTGACCTCCACGTTTTCCGATACCTGCATGGGTTCATCGTCTTTCGGCGTAAGCATGGTGGGCTTCGGTGCCACCGGTGGCACCACCATGGTGGATGACGCTTGCGTGCGGCGCCTGGACTCGCGCGAATTCCGCGCCATGGGCATGGAAGACGTGGCCCTGGCCTTGCTGTGCCAGAGCGCGGCCAATCAGAAGGCGGTTGAAGCGACCGGCCGGAGTTGCCCGGGGAAAACGGTGGCCTTGCCCGCCTTGCCGAGCGCCACGCCGGCCGATGACGAATACTCCGATCCATTCGTGAGGCGGCGACTGGGCCTGGCCCCCCTGACCACCGACAGCACGAAGCTACCTGGCACGACGGCCGTATCGTCTCTTAGCCGGTAAGCGACGAAAGACCGCCATGTTGTTTCCCGCGCGGCAGGAAGTGGCTACGAAGCATGGCTTGGCGACGGAATGACCAGAAGCCTGCCTTTTTTGAAACAGATGGAGGTACAAGAGTCTGGACGACCGACATATAAATTCATTTTTGTATAGCGCTAGATGAAATGTTTGACGCCCGTCAAAAGTCGCCACTTTGAATCGCATCTAGCACCACTAAGATGAGTCAAGCAAGAAATCAGTGGACTGAATATTCCATTCATTTCAGTGATGTCCGGGGGGAAACAGGGCTCGCGTTGAGGCTTGTTCTTGCTATACCCATAACAGAGGAACGCGCAAATGCATTCTTATCAATCAAAAGAATTAAGTGAAGAAAGCAGCTCCATCAAACAGGTAGGGGTCATCGTCTCGGATGGGGTCATCCTGGCGGACCTGGCCGAAATCGCCGAGGTCTTCTTCGTCGCGGACAAGATGCTCTCCTCCATGTTTTCCAGGAGCAACGGCTACCATTTTTCATTGCTGTCGGTCATGGGGGGCATGATCACGACGTCCAGTTCAGTCCAGATCGGTACGCTGGCGTTGAAGCACGTGGCAATGAGCGCCTTTGACAGCATCATCATCGCCGATGGTCGCGGAAATTTCGCGGAGTACAGGAACCAGCAACTACTGCAGTGGCTACGAACGCCCACCGCGGATCCCCGGCGCATCGCTGCGCTCTGCACGGGGGTCTTCGTCCTGGCGGGTGCCGGTCTTTTGGACCACAGAAAGGTCGCTACCCACTGGGCGCTGCGGGACAAACTGCATCGAGAATTTCCCAACGTCGATATCCAGTCCAGCGACATCATCATCCAGGACGAAAACGTCTTTACGTCCGCAGACTCCGGAACCGGCGCTGAAATCGCCCTCTCCCTCATCGAAGATGATCTCGGCGGCAGTTTCGCCAACCGCATCGAGCAATCGCTGACGGTCCGGCAACATCATCAGTTCAAGCCCGCCATTTCCCGCGACAACGCCTTCAAGACGGGAGAAAAACGCCACCGAAGTGATCGCATCCAAAAGTCATTGCTATGGCTGGAAGAGCATATGGCCTCGCCGATCAACCTGACCGATGCGGCCGATCACGTGGCCATGAGCGAGCGCAACTTCCAGCGCGAATTCAAACGCGAAACCGGGCAGACGCCCCACAGTTTTCTGACCAGGATCCGGCTGGAGGCCGCGTGCCTCTACCTGAAGGAGTCCGACCTGCCGATCGAGAAAATCGCACGACGATGCGGCCTGGTCAGCGGCGAACATCTCTCCAGGTTGTTCCGCAAGCACCACGGGATATCGCCGGGAGAATACCGCAGGAAGGAAGATTCCCCGCCCGCCTCTCCGATCATTTTGTCCACGGCCCATCTGCATATCCATCAATCATGAAAATCTCTCCCTTCTTCCGGTTCTATCATTTCTACCGCCGCAGCGGCAATTCGATCCGGCTGTCAGCCCGCCTTGCGTGGGACAAGGTCTTCACCACTTATTACTGAACAGCCTTGGGCGACACACTGATGAGCCGGTCGCTTTGCTCCTTCCTCGCAAGGGAGCCCAGATCATTGATCTACATCAGTTTGTGGCCTTTGCCACGGTATGTGGAAACCTCCGCATTCACTATCTTGAAGAAAAGCTCCTGCGATGGGCCCGCCCTCATAAAAAACAGAAAGTGTGGGCATCAGGAAAGCGTTTGTCCGGCGGAAACACAAGTGGTCCCCAAACCATCGAGCCGCCACCCAACGGGGGCCAGGAGCCCGACATGAGCAATTCCGACACCACCGGCAGTAGCCGCCTGTTTCCCGTTTTGACGTGCAAGAGCTGCATCGTGCAGCGGCAGTGTTTTCCGCACGGCCTCAGCGGCCCGGAGATAGAACAGTTCGAACAGCTGGTAGGACGGCGCCGGCGGGTCCTGCGGGGCCAGTTTGCCTATCGGGCGCATGACGAATGCACCAAGCTCTTCATCATTCGCATGGGCAGTTTCAAGACCGTGCGTGTCTCCACCCACGGTGGGATGGATGTGATCGCCTTTCACCACGTCGGCGACCTGCTGGGGATGGAGAGCGCATCACATACCCACTATGACGTCGATGCAATCGCACTTGAAGACAGCCAGATCTGCGAGGTCTCCTTCCACGGTCTGGAATACCTGTCGCGGAAGATTCCCAGCCTGCAGCATCAGATCCTGCGCCGCCTGAGCAACGAGGTGACATCGATGCAGCAGCAAAGCCTGTTGCTCAAGTCCAGGTCGGAGCAGCGCTTTGCCTCCTTCCTGTTGGACCTGTCCCGCATTTCCTCGCGTTGCGGTCACTCCGCAAACGACTTCTCATTGCGCATGAGCCGGACCGATATCGGTCTCTTCCTCGGCCTGACCAATGAGAGCATGAGCCGTCTCATCACCCGCTTCCGCAAAGCCGGCCTGATCGAAGTCAGTGTGCGCCACGTGCATGTCCTGGCGCTTCACGCGCTCGAAGAACTGGCCAGCGGCGCCGTTTCCTGGGACCAGTATGAACAGGATCAGATGGAGCAGCCCTGCGAGAAAACACCAGCAACGGAGAGGGGCCAGGTGCTGGTGCTTGAGCGGAAGGCCGCCACACCGCGCAGCGCCTGAAGGCGCTGCGAAATTCTTGACGTAGGTCACGCCCGCCAGGCAGCAGCGGCGCATCATTCCACCAGATGTTCAAGGACACCCGTCACCGGCTCGCGACCGGTGCCGGCATTGCAGCGGCGCGCCAGACAACACTCCCGCCTTGGAGGAAAGAGGATGCAGGCCGACATCGAAGCGCTGACAAGAAAAAGAAAAGCCATCGTCGCCGATGGCCTGGTCAAGTATTTCGGTGAGGGGGCCACGCGGGTATTGGCCATTGATCACGCCTGCCTGACAGCCTGCTTCGGCGAAATCTCCTTCATCGTCGGGCCCTCCGGCAGCGGCAAGACCACCTTGCTGAGCATCCTTTCCGGCATCCTCAGGCCAAACGAGGGGACGGTAAGGGTCGACGGGGTCGATCTCTGGTCCCTGGACGACGATCAGCTGGCCGACTTCCGTCTCCATCGCGTCGGTTTCGTGTTCCAGGACTATCATCTCTTCCCGCGACTGACCAGCGCCGAGAACGTCGCCATCCCGCTGATACTGAGGCAACAGGCCTGGCAACCGGCGCTGGTCGCGGCCAACGAACTGCTGGAGGTGGTGGGCCTGAAAGGCCGGGGAGACATGCTGCCGGTCAAGCTCTCCGGCGGCGAACAGCAACGTGTGGCCATCGCCAGGGCCATCGTTGGCGCTCCACCAGTCCTCATTCTCGACGAACCCACCGCCTCACTGGACGGCGACACCGGCCGCATGATCCTCTCCTTTCTGCGGGAGAAGGTGCTCAACCCGCAACGTTGCATCCTGATCGTCACCCACGATGCGCGCATCAATGAATTCGCGGACTGCATCGTGCACATGGCCGACGGCAAGGTCACCGGGCTGGACAAGGAGCCTGGATGAAAAGCCGATCCATCTTCATTCTGGCCATCATTGGCCTGATCATGGGCCTGGGCGCGGCCTGGCTGTTCGGACTGGAACGCAAGCCTCCGCCACCGGCCTTCGCCCCCGTCACCAACCCCTACCCCGACGCCATCTATGCCAATGGGATCATCGAAAGCGAGCAGGCTGGCGGCGCCAACATCCCGGTCTACCCGGAGGTCGCCGGCAGGATCATCCAGGTGCTGGTCGCAGAAGGCCAGCAAGTCAAGGCGGGCGCACCCTTGCTGGTACTGGACGATGCCGTGCAGCGGGCCAGCACCGAGCAGGCCAGACTGCAGGCTGAATCCGCGCAGGCGCAACTATCCCAGCTAAAGGCGCAGCCACGCCCCGAGGCCCTGCAGGTGGCCCGCGCCCAGGTGGTATTGGCCGATGCCAATCTGAGGACCGCCCGGGACCAGTTCGACAAGCGCCGCGCCAGCCGGGACCTGGATGCCCGCTCGATCAGCCAGGATGTACTCGATACCGCTGCAGACGCGGTGTATCAGGCCGAGGCCAGCGTGGAGGTGGCCAGGCGTCAGTTCGCACTGGTCCGTGCCGGGGCCTGGCGCTACGACATCATGGTGCAACAGCGGCAGGCCGAGGCACTGTCGCAGACCTATGTTGCAGCCCAGGCGCTGTTGCAGAAGTACACGATACGCGCCGCCACCGACGGTGTCGTCCTGGCACTCAATGCATCGGTGGGCAGCTATGTATCGCCGCAGGGCGCCTATGACGGCTACAGCGAAGCCATGGGGCCGCCCTTGCTCCTGGGTGCGCTGCAAGAACATCTCGCGGTGCGCTGCTACGTCGATGAGATGCTGCTCTCGCGACTACCCACGGCAGATCGCATCGCTGCCAGGATGGCCATTCGCGGCACGAAGATGTCCGTGCCGCTGGAATTCGTTCGCATCCAGCCCTACGTGTCGCCCAAGATCGAATTGTCGAACCAGCGCAAGGAACGGGTCGACCAGCGGGTATTGCCGGTGCTGTTCCGCTTCAGGCGTGAGCCGGCCTTGAAGGTCTACCCGGGGCAACTGGTGGATGTATTCATCGCCCAGAAAAATTGAAAATGAAAACGATATATACCAGGCTCACTCGCACCCTGTTGGCCCTGACGCTATTGGTGGCACAGGCTGGCTGCCTGCTGGGACCGGACTTCGTGTCCCCCGCTGCGCCGCCGGTGCGGCAATACACCCGCGAGCCGGTGTCCATGACCGGGATGGGGGATCAAGATCAGGAACAGCCCCAGTTGCTGCTCATTGGCGCCGATCCCCCCGCTCAGTGGTGGCGACTGTTCGGTTCTCCTGCACTCAATGCCGCCGTGGACCGCGCCCTGACGCAAAATCCCACGCTGCAGGCGGCCGTATCGAACTTGCGGGCAGCCCAGGACAATCTGCGCGCCGGCAATGGCCTCTTCTACCCGCAACTGGATACCGCCATGAAGCTGGAGCGCAACCGGAGTGCTCCGGCGCTCCAGGGTTCGTTGGCGCCCGCCAGTGTCTTCAATGTGGCCACGCTCGAGGGCAGCATCAGCTATGCGCTGGACCTGTTCGGCGGCAGACGGCGCACCGTTGAACAGTTGGGCGCACTGGTGGACGTGCAGCAACAGTTGCGCGACGCCGCCTATCTGACGCTGACCGCCAACGTCGTCAATACCTGCATTGCTCGGGCAGGCTACCTCAGCCAGATCCGGCTGACCGAACAGATCATCGCACTGGAACAACAGCAGTTGCTGGTCATCCAGGCCAGGGTCAAGGCCGGAATTGCTCCGTTCGCAGACCAGCTAGCTCAGGCCAGCCTGCTGGCGGGCAACCAGGCTGTGCTGGTGCAGCTGAAGCAGCGGCTGAGCCAGGCTGAACACCTGCTGGCCCAACTGCAAGGAGACTTTCCGGCCGATGTCGTGGTCCCGGCGGTGGAACTCGATGACCTCCACCTGCCGGCGGCAATCCCGGTGAGCCTCCCCTCCTCCCTGGTCCGGCGGCGGCCCGACATCCTTGCGGCAGAGGCCAGGTTGCATGCCGCCAGCGCCGCCATCGGCATTTCCAGCGCTGCGCAATACCCCAGTCTGGATCTCACCGCCTCCTATGGTCTGGCCGCGCGCGGCCTGTCGCCGCTGGCCGGCGCCAGCGCGCCATTCTGGAGCATCGGCCCCAGCCTGAGCGCACCGCTGTTCCATGGCGGAAGCCTGCAAGCCCAGCGCGATGCCGCCGTCAACGCCTTCGAGGCGAGCCAGGCGCAATACCGGCAGACTGTCCTGGCCGCCTTCGCCCAGGTTGCCGATGCCTTGCGCGCACTGCAAGCCGATGGGCGGGTGCTGCAAGCACAATCCGAGGCCGAGCGCGATGCCCGCGACACGCTGGCGCTGCAACAGGCCAGCTATAGCGCCGGACTGGCTTCCTACGTCGATCTGCTGACCTTCGATATGCAGTACCACAATGCCGCCATTGCCCGGTTGCAGACGCTCACCCTGCGCTACCAGGATACGGTTTCCCTGCTGGCGGCCTCCGGCGGCGGCTGGGATGGCGCGCCATCCAGCGAGCGGCGCGATCCCGCGGGGAGATGAGGTTGAAGAACAAGGGAATCCTGCTGATCGGCCTGAAGCTGCTGATCAATGACCGCGCCAAGTTCTCGGCACTGTTGATCGGCATCTCATTCGCGGTGTTCCTGATGACGCAGATGACCGCCATGTTTGCCGGCATCCTGAACCGCGCGCATTCGACCGTCAGCAATATTGCAGCACCGATGTGGGTGATCGACCCGGCTGTCAATACCCCGACCAGTTCGATAACCCTGCCCGATTACCTGCTGGCCGCGCTGCGCAGCATGCCGGGAGTGGACTACGCCCTGCCCTTGTTCGTTGGTGGTGCCCAGGTCCGCTTGCCTAGCGGCACCTACCAGGGCGTGACCGTGATCGGGCTGGATGATGCCAGCCTGTTCGGCCGACCTGAGCTGGAACAGGGCGAGCTTCAGGACATCTATGCCGACAATGCCTTCTTCGTGGTCGATGATGCCGAGTACGACAAGCTGGAGCATCCACAGATCGGTTCCAGCTTCGAACTGAACGATCACCGCGGCGTCATCGTCGGCATCGCCAAGGTGGTCTCCAATGGGCTCAATGGCGTCCCCACCCTTTACACCACCTATAGCCGGGCCACCGAATACCTGCCCACGACACGATTCACCATCTCCTACATCCTGGTGCGGCCCAGGCACACGGACGATATCGCCCGCATCCAGCAGAGCGTGGCTGCACTAGGCTATCTGGCCCTCACGCGGGATGAATTCAACAAGCGCATTACCGACTTCTACACCTACCGCACCGGCATCGGCACCAATATCCTGCTGATGACGGTCATCAGCTTCCTGGTCGGACTGTCCATTTCCGGGCAGACCTTCTACAGCTTCATCACCGAGAATCTGGAGAAATTCGGCGCGCTCAAGGCCATCGGCGCCAAGGGTCGCGACCTGGTGGAGATGATCCTGGGTATGGCTATCGTCACGGCGATGACCGGGTTCGGCCTGGGCATCGGGCTGGTCACCCTCACGATCAGTCTGGCACGTGCGCGCCTGCCGAACTACGCGGCAATGATCGGGTTCTGGAACCTGGCATTGGCCTTGGTCATGGTGTTGATCATTGCGGCCATTTCCAGCTGGTTTGCCATCAGACGAGTGTTGAAGATCGAGCCCTTCGACATCTTCCGCAGCTGAAGGCGGGATGACAAGGGCAACGCCGAGGGCATGGGCAGATTGATGGGTGCAAAGAAAGGAAATCGGGCGCTCCCGGCCATCCCGGCAGCGCCCGATTCTTCCTTGCATGCGCTTGCATGCCGTTACGATCAGCTCATTTCCAGCTCCAGAGCGCGGCTCTGCAGACTTTGCAGCTTGCTGCGGTAGCTCCCACGCCGGATTTCGGCATCGGTGATGGCGATCCTGGCCATGGGTGCCTTGCCGCAAAGGTCGGCCATCTCTTCCAGCGTGCGGTCGCCGCCCCTCCCGCCCATGGTGCAGAACAACGCAATCCGGTGAAAGCGCATGCGATGACGGGCCAGGTAACTGCGCATCGGGGCGGCCATGTTGCCGGCCCATACCGGCGTACCGAGAACGACCACCGCATAATCGCCGGGATCCTTGCCGGACGTATTGATCCTGGGCTCCTTGTGGAACAGGCTCTCGTATACCGAGCGAAGATAACCCAGCGGGCCCGAACGGCTGCTGACGTCGTCGATGAATTCCAGGTCGGCACCACAGAGATCTGCAAATTCCTTGCCGATCCGGGCGGTATGCCCCGAGCGCGAATAACAGACCACCAGACAATTGTGCATGATGCACCTCCTCCAGCGTTGATCAGGAACCGCGGTTCACCACGAAGGATATTTTTGCATTGAGGCGGTACTTCACGATCTTGTCGCCATCCACACAGGCCGACATCTCCTTCAGATAGATCGACTTGATGTGGGTGACCGATTTGCCTACCTTCTTCACTGCATTCTGTGCGGCATCCTCCCAGCTGGTTTCCGATTCCGCCAGCACCTCGATGACCTTCAGGATATCCATGGTGAAACTCCTTGATCTGCTCATGTTCAGATTTGCCCATCGGCTCTGTTCCGGCTCCGGGGCGATGCGTGGCCGCCCGACCGGGCGCGCGACCTATTTTTGTGACGACGTGCCCGCAGCATTCTGCGCACCTGGCTCGCCTGCTGCTGCCGGAGCCACCTGCTCATCCGTCTTCGGTACAACAGAGTCAATACGATCGCATCCAGAAACGAGAAAGATGCCTATCACGACGAAAAACCATTTGACGATCCACATTCGCTGCTCCTCAAGACTTGGCCATTGCTGGCATGATTTCATCGCATTGCGCCCGGTGCCGCTCTTGCGGGACCGGCTCTAGTCGATCTTCAGCTGGCGGGCTTCCTTGCCGTTCTTCTTGGGCAGGGTCAGGGCCAGCACGCCGTCCTCATACTTGGCCACCGCATGGGCGGCATCGACTTCATGCGCCAGCGAAAATACGCGCTGCATGCGTTCGCAGGAGCGTTCGCAGCGAATCAGGGTTTCGCCGTCCTTCTCTTCCTTGCTGTCGCTGACCTCGGCCACGATGGACACCTTGTTGCCGTCGATGTCGACCTTGATGTTTTCCTTCTTCATGCCGGGGACATCCGCCTTGACGAGATAGGCGGCCTCGTTCTCCGAGACATCCATCTTCATCGCTTGCCGGCCCTCCATCCAGCGGCCTAGCGGCGCCTGACGAAAGTCCCGGAAAAGATCTTCGAAACTGCCGAGCGGGTCGAAACGCGCGACGTCACTCAACGAGGAAAGGTTTGAAATTTCACGACTCATGATGACTCCTTGTAATTGCCGGTCGCGGCAAGTGCCGTCAGCGAGGGCCTGCGCCCTCCTGCGACCAGGCTAGACCGCGATGTTGTTCTTGACGATGGTGACACCCGGGGCGGACCATGCGGCCACGCCAGCCTGTTCCTTCTCGGCCCAGGATTTCACCTTTCCACTCAGGGTGGCTACGCCATGATCGATGACCACGTCGATCTTGCTGGCATCGATCTGCGCATTGCGCACCAGCGCCTGGTAGATCTTGGATTTCACATCCGCAACGCGCATGCTCGGCTTGATCTCGATCTTGTTCACCACGTCCTTGACGCCGACGAGGTTGCGCACCGAGCTTTCGGCCGCGTCATGCTGGTAATGCCAGTCCACTTTGCCATCGAGCGTCACCCAGCCATCGGCGACGGTGACGGTCACCTTGTCGCGCGGCAGGGTGGCATTGGCCCGCAATGCCGTGAGCGCCACCTCGGCGATTTCCAGGTCGCTGCGTTTGCTGGAACCGTCCAGCTTGACCTGCAACTCGTCCACCACCGCCTTCACGTTGGCCACGCGCTTGGCCGACTGTTCGGCTGCTTTCTTGTCGGAAAAACGCGTCACGTAGCCGGAGAGTGTGGCAATGCCATCCTTGACCGCGACATTGATGTGGTGCGAGTTGACGGACGGCTCCCAATCAAGCTCATCAATGATCTTCTGCTGTAGTTCGGTATCGCTGGACATCTTTTTTCTCCATGAAAGATAAACACCCAGGAGTCTTGCGACTCCTTCCCTTCACCCACCATCAAGCTTCTTCAGTGATCCACCAGGAAGGAAATTTTCGCGTTGATGCGGTAAAGCGCGATCTTGTCGCCCTCCACCACCGCCTCCAGCTCGCTGACATGCAGCGAGCGCAGATTGTGAATGCTTCCAGAGACGGCGCTCACGGCAACCTGTGCCGCATCTTCCCAACTGCTGTCCGATTCGGCCAGCACTTCGATCACCTTGATCGTGTTCATGACTTCCTCCTGATAGGGTGATCTGAAGTTACGTCAACGCCGCCAGGCATGGCTGACATAAGTCAAGAATTTGCCCCCCGTTGCAGGGATGCATGCGCATGCAGGCGATCGGCTGCGCCTGCCTGCAAGGACAGCTGCAGCGACTGCATTTTTTTTGATATGGCGCAGGATTTCAGACTGCTCGAGGTTCACAGTGTGAGCTGCATATTCGCTGGCGCCATCGGGTGCTGGCGCGGTATTGCGAAAGTTTGAACGTGCCGGTGTGCTGCAAGCCAGGGGACCACAGTTGCCCTCCGCTTCACTGATGCAGTCCGGCTGTCCCAACGCGTAGACCAGCAAGGAACCAACATGCGTGCTTCAGGAAGTGTCCAATCCAAAGCCCTGGTGGCAATGGCGGTTTTGAAGTCCTTCGATGTCCAGCCGGTGCGCCCCTCTCCGGCCCTTTCCTCGCCCCTGACCGAGCCTGATTCCGGCCCATCTATCTGCCTTCAATGCGGTGCCGTCAACGATGGAGGCCAGTGGCATTGGGCGCCTTCGCCTGCCTACGCGAAGGGTATCGTATGTCCGGCGTGCCGCCGCGTTGCCGAAAAGAGGCCGGCAGGTCGTCTCATCATCGAAGGACCGATGACCCAGGAACAGCTGCAAGCGATCTGCGCCTTGCTCAGGCGTAGAGCCGATCGCGAGCAGCGATCACATCCCATGGAAAGACTCATCGAGATCCAGCATGAGGGTGAAAAGATCGTCGTCACCACCACCGGCTCCGCCCTGGTGCGCGGTCTTTACGTCGCCCTGGCGACCTCCTTCAAAGGCAGCCTGCAGATCCACTACGATGCGCAGGCCGATTGCCTGAACATGCAGTGGACCAAATGGCGCGACTGCTGCCGCCTGTTGCGCCAACACGGGCAGACCACCCAGCCACACAACGGCTGAAGCTTCGTGTCTTCTTGCTATCCGGCGTACCAGGCTGTGGTGAATCGAGGTCGGGCCCGCCACGCATCAACCTCTCTTCATATTCAATCCCATGCAATTGATCGAGCAAACATTCGTGGTGCGGCGCCTGGAGGCACTGCTGACCGCGTCCGAGTCGGGCTTCCGATCGGCATTCCAACATTTTCAGGATGCGCTCACGCTGGCCTTCCGCAAGGAGGAGGAAGACATGGTCCTGATCGGCTATGCCACCCGGGATGCCCACATGGCCGAGCATCAGAAGTTGCTGCAACTGCTGTGGCGCATCTCGGCCCGGATGCATTACGACGGCGCGGCCGCTGGCGCCGATATGGTGGACATGCTGCCGCATTGTCTGCTGGAGCACATGATCAAGGTCGACCTTCCACTGCAGCAGGCCTTGGGTTCATCAAGCGCGTACTTGCCTCGCTGAATGACGACATCCACGCGAGTCGACAGCGGGATTTTTTTGACCTGCGTCAGTCGCGCGCCACGCGATGACCGGATACTGAAGCTCCCCTCATTCTAGGAGTTGATCATGCCTGTATCCATCCCCGAAAAGTCTCCGCACTGGCAAGACTGGGTCACGCTGCTGGCCGGCGCTTTCTTTCTCGCATCGACGCTCATCTTCGACATCAGCAATACCGCGGTGTCGCTGAACTGCTATCTGGTAGGTGGCGCGCTGATGGCAGCGGCGTTGGCAGCCCTGTTCATGCCGGCGATCTGGGAAGAGGTGATCATCCTGCTCCTCGGTTTATGGCTGCTGGCCTCGCCCTGGATACTTGATTTCTCCGACCTGCACAATGTCACCAGCCTCACCGTGGGCGTGGCAGTGGTCACGTTGATCTGCGCTTCCTGGGTGATCCAGGAAGAACACCGTTTCGTATCCTGATGGGAGGCACAGTATGAGCACGGAATCAGATCTCGCCGTAGCGACCTACGGCACCCATGTCCAGGCCGAATCGGCCATCAAGGAGCTGCAAAGGCTGGGCTTCGACATGACCCGCATTTCCATCGTCGGACGCGACTATCGCCTGGAGGAGCATGTGGTGGGCTTTCTCAACGCCGGCACCCGCGCCAAGATCTATGGCCGACTGGGCGCCTTCTGGGGCGGCCTGTTGGGCATTCTGTTCGGGTCGGCGCTGTTCTCCTTCCCGGTGATCGGTCCGGTCGTGGCGCTCGGGCCGATTGCGGCGATGCTCTTCAGCGGCCTGGAGGGCGCGGTGGTAGTGGGCGGCGCGAGTGCGCTGGTGGGAGCGTTGAGCGCGATGGGTATCCCCAAGGACTCGGTCCTGCGCTACCAGAACTCCCTGCAGGCCGGAGAGTTCCTGTTGGTGGTGCATGGGGACGAACACGATATCCAGCGTGCGAAGGCCTTGCTGACCGCATCCGGCCACCTGTCGTTCGAACATCACACCGTGGTCAAGAAGGTCAATATCGGCGCCCCCGAGCAATATTGCTGAGCGCATCGGTGGACTGGCAGTGCGGAAAACGGGAGCACGGAAGTCACACGAAAGACGTCCATCCCCCTGCAAACCATAAAAAATGAGCCGCGGCACCTGCCGCGGCTCTCACTCTCATTTTCGTGTTGTATCTCCTCTTGTCTCCGTCCTGTTCTGCTTTCTCTCAGGGCAGTTTTGCTTGTTCTCCGCCCTTGGTTTCTCGGAAGGTCTTCCGCTACACCACGACGATGTCGTCGATGACGCGTTCCACTCCCGGTGTATGCAGTGCCGCCCGGTGCGCCTCTTGTCGTTCGGCAAGAGAGCTGACCATGCCGGTGAGGGTCACCACCCTGTCATTCACGGTGACGTACAAGGCCTTGGTCTGGACGTGCGCCCGTCTTTGCAACGCTGCCTCGATACTGCTTTTGATGTCTCGAGGTACTGCCCGGGCTTGCACCGTGAGCTGGTTGCTGATGCCGATCAGGCCGAACAGGTTTCTCAACGACTGTTCGGCCGCTTCGCGCTGGTAGTCGAATTCGACCTGGCCGGTCAGGGTGATCCAGCCACCCTCCACCTTGATCTGGATACCTTCCCGCGGCAATACGACGTTCCATTCAAGGGCATTCCTGGCCGACGCCGCGATGTCGCTGTCCAGTCTCTGGCTCGCGCCGGGCAGGCGGACGTCGATTTCCACCGCCAGTCCCTTCAGACCGCCCACCCGCAAGGCCGCGCGTTCGGCGGCGTACTTTTGCGCGTAACTGGAAAGATGACCGGTCAACGTCACGACCCCGTCCACCACCTCCACGCCGATGCGATTGTCGTCGAAGGCCGTATCCCAAGCCAGTTCGTCCATGACTTCCTGCCGCAATTGATGGTCGCTTTTCATCATCCTGCTCCCTTGAGAAGATTCAACATGCCAGTCGGCCTGCGCAGGCCAGCGCCCTAGCGAAATACCAGGACCGGTATCGTCGCGCCGGAAAGGACTTTTTGGGTCTGGCTTCCGAGGATGAATCTTTCCATCCCCTTCCTGCCGTGCGAGGCCATGAAGATGGCGTCGCAATGATGCCGCGATGCATGCGCCAGAATCTCCTCGTAAGGATGGATGGCCTTCACGGTGAAGACTTCGCAGGGAACGCCGGCGCTCTTGGCCAGCTCGGCCAGCCTGGTCACGTTTGTCCTGGCGTTTTCCAGGATCTCGTTTTCCACCTGAAGATAATTGATAGCCGTGCCGTCGATCACCGCCCACTGGACGATATCCTCCGCCACCGACAGGCCGACCAGGCTACTGCCGTTTTCCTTGGCGAACTGGATGGCCGCCTCGACGGCCTTTTCCGCCACTTTCGATCCATCGGTTGGAACAAGGATTTTTTTGAAGATGCTCATCGCTCAATCTCCTGAAAGTGGACAGTACTTTCATCCTATTCCCCGCCGTCCCCAAAGAACTGACATGGATCAAAACAGAGCCCGTCGATGGCGCCAACATGATCTCCATCATCCATCCGAGAACCGGGGCCACCCATGTCAGCACCCACCATCGTCGTCCATGTCGATCTTGCAGATACGCTCGAATGCCGGGCGGAGGTCGCGGCCAAACTGGCACGCGAATGGAACTGCAGGATCACCGCCGTCTGCGCCACCGGGCTGGTCCACCTGGGTCCGACGCTCTCGCCTGGGCAGGCGACCGATACCTATCGCGCCGCCGTCGCGGCGATGCAGCACTTCGGCGACCTCATGGTCCGCCACGGTATTGTTGCGGTATGCCGTCATCTGTCCAATACCAATGCAGCTACTGCCCTGGCCCGGGCTGCTCAGGGTGCCAGCCTGGTGATCATGAGCCACCGTGTCAATGGCGCGACGCCGCCTGGGCATCTCGACCTGTGTGAATTCGTGGTGCTCAATACCTCCTGCCCGATTCTGATCGTCGGCACGCAGGCGCAATTCGGCTCGAACGTCATCATCGCCTACGACGGCAGCAACGCGGCATTTCATGCACTGACGCAGGCGCGCCCCTTTCTGGAGCCGGCACAACGGGTCACCCTGGCCACCTTCGGCCCCTCCAGGACCGCGAGTCCAGCCGCACTCGACAACGCCATCGACTACCTGAAGAGCGTGGGCATCGCCCCCACAGTGTGCTGTGACAACGGGGTCGATGACGTTGGTCGACGTCTGGCGGCGCTGGCCAGGAACAGACATGCCGACATGGTCGTCATGGGCGGATCCGCGCATCCGCGCTGGCGCAACGTGCTACGCGGAGGCACCACGGGATTCATGCTCGAACATACTGACATCGCATTGCTGATGTCGCACTGAAATCATTCCCGGGCTGGTCGTTGCTTCAACTCCTTCGGGGTATGCAGCGTCTCGAACGTCACGCCAGCGTATAAACGGAAAGAACTGCATGCCATTTCGCCATTCGTCCATCGCCGGCCTGACAACGGCGCTTGCTGTAGCAATCGTGGCGCTACCCGGCGCAGCCCAGAGCAGCGCTGGTGCGGCGGTCGCAATCGATGCACCGGAACTGAGCCGTCTGTTCGCCAACGAGGTTCATCCGCGATTGCAGCCGCCGGAGAGTGAACAGCTACGCTATCTGGCATTGGCGCGCTCCATGCTACAGGAGCAAGAAATCAGCCTTGCCGAACCCCAATACGTCCTCGTGATCGATCGCGCCGCCACCGTGCAGGCGGCGCTTCTCTACTGGGTGGATAACGGGCAGCCAAGCCGGCTGATTGGCGCGACACCGGTATCGACTGGCCGCCCTGGCGGTTTTGATCACTTCCTGACGCCGACCGGCGTCTATCGGCACTCCGTCGACAACCCCGACTACCGTGCGTTGGGAACGAGGAATTCGCATGGCATTCGGGGCTATGGCGTGCGCGGCATGCGCGTGTTCGACCTTGGGTGGCAGAACGCCACCCGTGGATGGGGCAAGGGCGGCGTCGGCACCATGCGTCTGCAGATGCACGCGACTGATCCCGACCTGCTCGAACCCCTGCTGGGGACCCGCCAGTCCAAGGGCTGCATCCGCATTCCGGCGTCCCTGAATCAACTGTTGGACGAACACGGAGTGCTGGATGCGGAGTACCAGGCCGCCAGGAATGCCGGCATGCGCATCGTGCCGACCATGCCGGTCGGTGACGTGACAGGCGCGGGCCGCTACGTCATCGTGGTGGACACGGAAACGCCTGAGCGGCCTGACTGGGCGTTGCCTTCGCACTGAGATCGTCAGGCAAGCACGCAGTTAGCGCCCCGCATCAGGATTCGGCCTTGGCGACCTTGCCCGCCGATTTCCTGGCGGCATGATCGTTGGCCACGTTGGCTGCGGCAAGCATCTGCGGTACCACGTGCTTGAGGCCGTCGCTCCAGGCCTCGGTGATCTGCTTGCCGCTTTCCATCATCTTGCCGAACATGCCCGGCAGTTCCTGGAAGCTCTTGTCGAACAGATGCGCCATATCAGCATTGCCAGGCAAGCGGTGATTGCCGGCGCCATGCAGGCAACTGACGCATTCTTTGTTGACAGCGATCATGCGCTGTTGCATCGAGTGATTCAGCTTGACGGTGACATCGCCGACCAACTCACCCAACTGCTTGGCAAAGACCGCGCTTTCCTGCATCTCACCGCGCCAGCGCTCGGCCATCATCGAGGCGGCCTCCACCGGTGTTCTTGCCTCCACGCATTGCTTGGCCAGCAGAATCGCATTGCCTGTCTCGCGGCGCAGGAAGTTGGTGTCGAGATCATAGATCTTGCTCATGCAATCCAGCGCGCTGGCGCCGAGTTCGACACCGGACTCGATTTGATGGCTGGCACAGGCCAGCCAGAGATCAGCAAACTTATCCATATTGGGGGCAGCCATGGGATTTCCTTTCCGAAATTGGTACTGCTTGATGATTGATGAGTACAGAGTTGCGTCAGATCATCGCGACATGATCGCCAGCGCATCCGTCATCACCGGCCTTGTTCCACTTCGTTCTTGACGAAGCCAGCGATCGCGTCGGCCAGTGTCATGTCCATCACGGTCATGTGATGCACCAGCATCAGCGGCATCGTCCCTCTGACCATGTCGGCGAAGGACATGTCGCCCTCGTCAATATAGGGCCGTGCCTTGTGCAAGATTCGCAGCAGGCTGGCATGGTCCCGCAGATGGTTGCGCAGGTCCGGATAGCAGATCTTTTCCATGATGCTTTCCTCGGCCCTGAAGTCGGCTTCGATCTGGTCCAGCAGCCGTCCGTAGGACGCTGCAAATTCTGCTTCCGGCACTGCTGCCAACTGGGCGAAGCCTTCCAGAATCTGCCGATGTTCTCTCGCCATCTCTTCGATTTCGAAGAAGATGAGTTCCCGGGTGGATGTGCGCATGGAATTTCTCCTGGGGTCACAATCGATGCCGTGTCCCGATCGCAGGGGCGGCCGGCGAGTGTCTGCACACCCGCAACATTCACAATGTCTGGAAGTTATATGAAGATTTTACGGACCGCACCAGGCGTAAAACTGATGCAGGTCAAGTTCTAACAGGGGAAGGCATCGGCCCCTCCCGCGCGTTTTGACCTAAATCAGTAGCGTCTGGCGGGGCAAGGCGCAGAGTTGCCCCATGCAATCCCCGGCACGATTGGCTTCGGGGCAAGTTCTTGGAGCGCCCATGCGACATCTCTCGACCACCCAGCTCATCCGGCTTCGTTCCTTGCTGGATGAAGCCGAAACCTCGCTGCGCCAGCGCATGCGCACAGACGACTTCGCCGATGACGAGCAGTCTGACCGGCTCGGCATCCAGCAGGTGATGTCGGATCAGGAATTGCATGAATTGCTGGACATCACAGAGGCCCGTTCACGGCTGACGGACAACAGCTACGGCCTGTGCGTGGATTGCGGCGCCGAGATCGAAGTTGAACGCCTGCTCGCCTATCCCACCGCCAAGCGCTGTCTCGCCTGTCAGCAACAGCATGAACGCGGCCGCGCCCGCCTCAACGCATGAACGCCCCGGAACAACGCTGGCCCGCTGGGCCAGGGCCGCTCGCAGCCGCTGATACTGACGCAGCTTCACCACTGAGCCCGACCGAGCGCCTGGACGCGCAGGTGCACGCAGCCCTGGCCCGCTCCAGCGGCTCGCTATCACTGGCGTCGGGATTGCTGGCCGCCATCGACTGGGCCGCGCACCTGGCCGTTTCCCCCGGCAAACGCCTGGAGTTGCTGTGCCTGGCCCTGCAGCAGGGCAACCGACTGTTGCATTACATGGGCAGTGCCCACACCCAGGCTTCCGATCTGCCGGTCGCGGACCGCCGCTTTGCCGCACCGGACTGGCAGCGCTGGCCCTACAACCTGTGGCACCAGGGCTTCCTGCTCACTGAGCAGTGGTGGAGCGCCGCCACGCGCGATGTCTGGGGTGTGGAAAAGCACCACGCCGATGTGGTCAGTTTCGCCGCACGGCAATTATTGGACCTCTTTTCTCCAGGCAACAACCTGCTGACCAATCCGGAAGTCCTTCGCGTCACCGCTGAACAACGCGGCAACAATCTCCTGCTCGGTCTGCAGAACTGCATGAACGACATGGTCGGTCTGCTGCTGGAACAGCCCACCAGTACCGATCGCAGCTTCCTGCCCGGCAAGGATGTGGCGATCACGCCCGGCAAGGTGGTCCTGCGCAACGACATCATGGAATTGATCCAGTACGCCCCGGCCGGCAAGGCGGTGTATCCGGAGCCGCTGCTGATCATTCCGGCCTGGATCATGAAGTACTACATCCTCGACCTGTCACCGGCGAACTCGCTGATCCGCTATCTGGTCGAGCGCGGTCACACGGTATTCTGCGTCTCCTGGAAGAACCCCGGTCCCGAAGACCGCGACCTGGGCATGGACGACTACCTGAACGCCGGCCTGCATGCCGCCCTCGACACGGTCAACCGCATCGTCCCCGGTCGGAAAGTACATGGCGCCGGTTATTGCCTGGGTGGCAGCCTGCTGGCCATTGCAGCGGCCGCGATGGCGCGCGACGGCGACCCGCGCCTGGCATCGCTGACCTTGCTGGCGGCCCAGACCGACTTCAGCGAGCCGGGTGAACTGGGCCTGTTCATCGACGAAAGCCAGATCAGCCTGCTGGAGGCCCAGATGCAAGAGGCCGGCACGCTCAGCCAGACACAGATGGCGGCCGCCTTCCAGATGCTGCGCTCCTACGACCTGCTCTGGTCACGCGTGATCGGCCAATACCTGATGGGTACGCCGGCCCGCAACAGCGACCTGATGGAATGGAATGCGGACGCCACCCGCATGCCGGCTCGCATGCATTCGCAATACTTGCGCCGACTGTTCCTGGATGACGATCTGAGTGAAGGCCGCTATCCCGTGGAGGGCAAGCCGGTCGCGCTCAGTGACATCAACACCCCGGTATTCCTGGTGGGAACGGTCCGCGACCACGTCGCCCCTTGGCACTCGGTCTTCAAGTTGCATTATCTGTGCCCTGCGGAAATCACCTTCGTCTTGGTCAGCGGCGGCCACAATGCCGGCATCGTCAGCCCGCCGGGGCATCCGCGCAGCCAGTTCCAGATGCGCACCCGGCCGGCCGGTGGCGCCTACTGCCCGCCCGATCAATGGGCCGCAGAGACTCCCGTCACCGAAGGCTCCTGGTGGCCCGCCTGGCAAACCTGGCTGGCGCAGCATTCGGGCGAGCCCACCACTCCGCCCCGTCTGGGCGGCGCAAAAGCCGGGCGGATGGACGATGCGCCCGGAGCCTACATCATGGAGAAATAGGATGGTGCTTTCGCTGGAAGGAAAAAAAGGCCTGGTGGTCGGCATCGCCGACAAGCACAGCATCGCCTGGGGCTGTGCGCGTGCATTGCACGCGGCCGGCGCCGAACTGGCCGTGACCTGGCTCAACGACAAGGCGCGCCATTATGTGGAACCCCTGGCGGATCAGGTGCAGGCCACCATCATGAGCCCGCTGGACGTCAGTCAACCTGGCCAGATGGAGCATCTCTTCGAACTGATCACGACGCACTGGGGCAGGCTGGACTTCGTGCTGCATTCGATCGCCTTCGCACCGGCGGCGGACCTGCATGACCGCGTCGTGAATTGCTCGCCCGAGGGATTTGCCAAGGCGATGGACGTATCCTGCCATTCCTTCATCCGCATGGCCCGCCTGGCGCAGCCCCTGATGAAGAATGGCGGTAGCCTGATCACCATGAGTTATGTCGGTGCCGACGAGGTCGTCAGCCACTACGGCATGATGGGGCCGGTCAAGGCGGCGCTGGAAGCCAGCGTGCGCTATCTGGCCAGCGACCTGGGCCCGGCTGGCATCCGGGTCAATGCCGTGTCGCCGGGGCCGCTGGCCACGCGGGCCGCCTCCGGACTGAATTGTTTCGAGGAGTTTCTGACCGACGCCGCCCGCCGTTCGCCCTTGCGCCGGCTGGCCAATATCGACGATGTCGGTGACCTGTGCAGCTTTCTGGCCAGCGATGCGTCCAGCGTCATCACCGGCAACACCCTGTATGTCGATGCGGGCTATCACATCGTCGCATGAACGCCCCGGGCAAGCGTGAGCGCCGCATCGCCGAATCCGCTCCGGCCCATTCCCACCCGAGGACACCATGACCCAAGCATCATCAGGCAGCCCCGCCAACATGACAGAAACGCACGCCAGCGACGACCTGCTCGGCCTGATCCGCAACCGGGTCTTCGCGGAAATCGCCATCGGTGACACTGCCACCATCACCCGCACGCTCACCTCGGCCGACATCCAGCTCTTCGCCGTCATCTCCGGTGACGCCAATCCCCAGCATCTGGATGCCGCCTTCGCCAAGGAAAGCCGGTTCCACGGGCTGATCGCGCATGGCATGTTCGGCGGCGCATTGATCTCGGCGGTACTGGGGACCCGGCTGCCGGGGCCAGGCACGATCTATCTCGGCCAGACCCTGCGGTTCCTGCATCCGGTCCGCATCGGCGATACGCTGCAGACCAGCGTCACCGTGGTCGCACGTGACGAAGCCCGGCACCGGCTGACGCTCAAATGCGCCTGCGTCAATCAGGACAATGTCATCGTGATCGAAGGCGAGGCCGACGTCATCGCACCCACCGAATCCATCGTGCGACGCCGGACCACCTTGCCGGAAGTCAGCATGAAGATGGGCAATGGCGAGCTGCAACAGTTGCTCGACCATACGCGCCAGCTGGGGCCGGTCAAGGTCGCCATCGTCCACCCCTGCGACGCGGCCAGCCTGTCGGCGGTACTGGACGCCCAAGCCGCCGGCATCATCCTGCCGGTACTGGTGGCGCCCCGGGCCAAGCTGCTGGCCCTGGCGGCGCAGCAGAAGCTGGATATCTCCGCGTTCCCCATCGAAGACGTTCCCCATAGCCACGCGGCGGCGGCACGTGCGGTAGAGCTGGCCAGCCAGGGACAGGTGGAGATGCTGATGAAAGGCAGCCTGCATACCGACGAATTCATGAGCGCCGTGGTGGCCAGCCCGGCGCTGCGCACCAAGCGCCGCATGAGCCATTGCTACCTGATGCAGACGCCCTCCTACCCGCGGCCCTTCATCATCACCGATGCAGCCGTGAACATCGAACCGACGCTGGAAGAAAAGGCCGACATCATCCGCAACGCCATCGACCTGGCCCAGGCCATTGGCGTCAAGCTGCCCAGGGTGGCCATCCTGGCGGCGGTGGAGACGGTCAATCCGAGGATGCCGGCCACGCTGGACGCCGCCGCACTATGCAAGATGGCCGATCGCGGGCAGATCACCGGCGGCGTACTGGATGGCCCGCTGGCCTTCGACAATGCGGTCTCGCCGGTATCGGCACGGGTCAAGGGCATCGTCTCGGATGTGGCGGGACAGGCGGATATCCTGGTGGTCCCCGATCTGGAAAGCGGCAATCTGCTGGCCAAGCAACTGGAATATCTGGGTGGTGCCGTCAGTGCCGGTCTGGTGCTTGGCGCACGCCTGCCGCTGGTGCTGACCAGCCGCGCCGATTCACGTGAAACACGGCTGGCCTCCTGCGCCGTGGCGCGCCTGGTTGCGCAGCACTACCGGGCCATCCCGCCGTGATGGGAGTGGTCCGTATTCACTGCCTTGAAATTCAGTCCTGAACGACGTACTGAACGACGAAGTAGAAAACGACATAGATGATCAAGAGTGCCATGCTCGCCAATAGGGAAATAGTCAACATTCGCATTGTCTGTCCTGACGTCGGTGACCCAGGGCAGGAACCGCGCCCGAGCCGAAATAGCTGCCGTCCATGATGGGCGACATGCGCGACGAAGAACTGATGCAGATCAGATAAATCGGCCGAAGCAATATCGCTATGCACATCGAGGGAGGTTCGGATGCGAGAGTCGAAGGATGATTACCAAGGCCTGTTACCTTCCGAAGTGGCGCGCATCCTTGCCGAGGACGGGCCGAACGTGTTGACATCCGAACGGCGCCGGATGGGACGGGCTCTGATCAATGTTCTGAAGGAGCCGATGTTCGTGCTCCTGCTGTCGGCCGCTGCCATCTATCTGGCCCTGGGCGATCTGCGCGAAGGCTTGTTGTTATTGTTCATGGTTGCGCTCACCGTGGCGCTGACACTCTATCAGGAGGGAAAGACCGAGCATGCGCTGTCCGCCCTGCGCGTGCTCAACAGCCCCACCGCCCTTGTAATCCGCGCGGGTCGGACGGTGCGCGTGCCCAGCCAGGATCTGGTGCGGGGCGACCTGATCCTTCTGGAGGAAGGCGCCCGGGTGCCGGCAGACGCGGACGTTCTCGAGGCCACCAATCTGCAGATCGATGAATCATTGCTGACCGGAGAGGCTTGCCCGGTGGAAAAGCGCAGCCCACCAATGACACCCGAATTGCATCAGCCCTCCCCTGCGCAAACCGACAGCGCGATGCTGGTGCGATCAGGCACATTGGTCGTACGAGGCAGTGGTATCGCCCGGGTGAGCGCTACAGGGGCCCGCAGTGAACTGGGAAAGATCAGCAGTCTGCTGCATGAGCTGGTCGAGGAACCGAGCCCGATGCAGCGGCACGTGGCTCGTGCAGTCAAGGTGTTTGCCGCAGCCGGCCTGGCGCTGAGCGCCCTTCTCGTGGTTCTCGAAGGCTATGCCCATGGCCGCTGGACCGAGGCCCTGTTGATGGGAATCGCCTTGTCGATGTCGCTGCTGCCGGAAGAGCTTCCCATCATCCTCACGGTCTTTCCTGCCATCGGGGCATGGCGCATGGCGCGGGCCAATGTGCTGACGCGACGCCTGTCGGCGGTCGAGGCCCTGGGTTCGATCACGGTCCTGTGCACCGACAAGACCGGAACACTGACAGAGAACCGGATGCGTGTCGTACAGGCGATGAGCGCCGGGCACCATCTCTACTTCGATGAGAGCGACGTCGGCATCACCTCGCCGCAGTGGCGCACGCTGCTGGAAACCGCAGCCCTGGCGAGCAGCCAGCGTCCCACCGACCCCATGGAGAAGGCCTTTCATCAGCTGGCCGGGGAAAGCGCCAAACGCTTCGCACCACCGGCGGTCACGCAGCTGTTGCAGGAATACCCGCTCAGTCCCGAGTTGCGGGCGATGACGCTGGTCTGGAAAGGCGATGCAGACACTCCCTTGCTGGTAGCGACCAAGGGGGCGCCGGAGGCGATTGCATCCTTGTGTGGGTTGGCGCCGGCAGAAGTGCAACAGATGCAGCACGATGTCCTGCACCTGGCCAGCCACGGCTTGCGCGTGATCGCCGTCGCCACCTGCAACTGGAGCGGTCCGTTACCGGCCTCGCAGACCGGCTTCGCACTGCGCTACCTCGGCCTGCTGGCACTGGCCGATCCACTGCGAGAGGCCGTGCCGGCTGCGATCCAGGCCTGTCATCGGGCCGGGATCAGGGTCATCATGATCACCGGTGATCATCCCGGCACGGCGCAGACCATCGCGAGGGAGGCCGGCATCAGTGCCGACCGGATATTGCTGGGCGATGAGGTGCAGGCCTTGGATGAGCACGAACTCACCCGCCGGCTGCGCACCACCAGCGTCTTCGCGCGCATCACGCCCCAGCAGAAGTTGCGCATCGTGGCGGCACTGAAGGCCGATGGACAGGTCGTCGCCATGACCGGCGACGGCGTCAACGATGCGCCTGCGCTCAAGGCCGCGCATGTCGGTATCGCCATGGGAGGGCGCGGTACCGATGTCGCCAGGGAGGCCGGCTCGCTGATCCTGCTGGACGACAACTTTTCTTCCATCGTGGAGGGCATCCTGACGGGGCGCCGGATTTTCTCCAGAATGCGCAGCGCGATGACCTACGTCCTGTCCATGCATGTGCCTATCGCCGGCATGGCATTGCTGCCTGTCATCTGCGGCTGGCCCTTGATCCTCTATCCGATGCAGATTGCTTTCCTGGAGCTGATCGTCGACCCTGCCTGTACGCTGGCCTTTGAGAATGCGGCAACGGACGGCAGCGAGCGCGGTGCGCCGGGGCGCAATGGCAACGCGCCGCTGCTGGAAATGCGCACCCTCCTGCTGGCGGTGATGCAGGCCGGTCTGGCCCTGGGGTTCGCGGTCTGCGGCTATGCCTGGTTTCTGGAACGACTCGCGCCAGGCCAGGCCCGTGCTGCCGGGTTCATCGTGCTGGTCGTGCTCAATCTCAGTCTGATGTTTTCGGCGCTGGCCCCTGGACGCCACTTCCTGCAGGCGCTCTACCCGAGCAATGGTGCGGCACTGATTATTTCGGCGCTCGCCGTGACCATGCTGCTGGCGGCCTTGTACGTTCCGGCACTGACCGAGGCCTTCCATTTCTCGTCATTGCCGTTGCCTGAGCTTGTCATGGCATTTGCCTGGGGCGTCCTTGCCTTCCCTGCTTATGAATGCGCAAAGTTCCTGATCGCCCGGTTCAGACGTTCTCCACCCACCGTAAGCGAAAACTGAGCGCTGGTGTCCGCCACATCGGCCATATCGGCCATATCGGCCGCATATGACTGGCCCAAGCAAGCTAATGCGAAATGCGCAGTTTGGCTTGCCTGCCCGGAGCTCTATGATGTGCTCATCCCGGCCATCCGGCCTGCGGCATCCATTCTCCCGGACACCATCGACCTCATGAGCACACTTCCCTCCGACCTCCTGCAGCGCATTGCCGACGGCGCCGCCCAGCGCGATGCACAGCGTGAACAACCCTTTGCCCTGATCGAAGAAATCAAGGCCACCGGATTCGGTGCAAGGCGGCTCGACGCCGATTACGGTGGCGGTGGCGCCACCTTCGTGCAGACCCTGGAGACCGCCATCGAACTGGGTGCGGCCGATCCCAACATCGCCCACATCTGGCGCAATCACCATGTGGCCCTGGAACGCGTGCTCAACGCACCGCTGCAACATCCGGGCGTGGCCGCACTGCGCGAGCGCGTGCGTGCCGGCGACCTGATCGGCGCCTCCCATACCGAACTGGGACAGGCGCAGATCGGCGGCGCCGGTGTGCTGTCTACGCGTCTGGTCCGCCAGGGTGAGCACTATGTGCTCAACGGCCAGAAGTTCTATTCGACCGGTTCCCTCTTCGCCGACTGGCTGCACGTGACGGTGTCGGTGGAAGACGGCCGCCGCGCGGTGGTCCTGCTGCCGCGCCAGCGCGAAGGCGTGCAGACCGTGGATGACTGGTACGGCATGGGCCAGCGGCTGACCGGCAGCGGCACCACCAACTTCGAGAATGTCCTGGTGGCCCCGCACGAAGTGCTGCTGCCGGATCAGGTACCAGCGCGCCAGGCGGTGCTGGGCTCGACCATTGCGCAACTGTTCCTCACGGCGGTCATAGCCGGCGTGGTCAGCGCAGTGGCACGCGACGCCAGCGCGCTGCTGTCCAAACGCAAGCGCAATTACTACTACGCCCCCACACCGGCGGCGGCCGATGACCCTATCCTGCTGAGCGCCCTGGGCGAACGCGATGCCGATGCCTTCGCCACCCGCGCCATCGTGCTGGCCGCCGCCGCCGAGGCCAACCGCGCCTATGCAGCCCTGAAGAGCAATGCGGCCGATGCCGATGATCGCCTGCAGGATGCCGCCGCTGCCGCCGCACGCGCCAAGGTGGTGGTGGATCGCATCGCCCATCACGCCGCCACGGCCCTGTTCGACATCGCCGGAGCCTCGGCCACCCTCACCTCGGCCAATCTGGATCGTCACTGGCGCAACATCCGCACCATCTCCACCCACAACCCGACCTCGCACAAGGCCTTTGCACTGGGCAACCTGAGCGCGAACCAGGTCCGCCTGCCAACCCAGGGATTCTTCTAAGAGCGCGGGGGCGTACGCTACGCCCCCGCGTTTTCCCCTTGCCCCGGCTGATGCCAACAAACCGACGTAACTGGCAATGGCGGTAAACGTTCCAATTTGGTTTGATGTTCTATAAAGTAGACAAAAAACCAAATAAGGAACACATCGCTGTGGCAAACATGTCGGCCAGCAATCCGCCTGCGACAGAGGCAAGGCAGCCGGGCCAGGGTGTGGCCGCGGGCGTGCAGCGCAAGGGGTGGAGCAAGGGGTGGCGTCCATGGCGCCTCCTGCTCCTGTTGTGCTGCCTGCTGACCCTTTCCGAGGGCCAGGCCAAGGTGCTGTCCGTCGGCGTCTACCAGAATCCGCCCAAGATCTTCTTCGACAGTGCCGGGACCGCCTCCGGCCTGCACATCGACCTGCTGCGCCAGATCGCCAGCCGCGAGGACTGGCAACTGCGTTTCGTGCCCTGCGAATGGCAGACCTGCCTGCAATGGGCCGAAGAAGGGAGGATCGATATCCTCCCCGATGTGGCCTGGACCGAGCAGCGTGAAAAAGTGCTGCAATACTCCGCCGTGCCGGCTCTCTATAGCTGGTCCATCCTGTATCGCAACCAGTCCGTGGTGATCGATTCGGTGTTCGATCTCAAGGGCAAGAAGATCGGCCTGCTCGACAGCTCGGTGCAGTCCGGTTATTTCCGTGCCTTGATGGACAATTCGGGGATCAAGCTCACCCTGGTGCCGTTGAAGAGCGTGGAAGAAGGTTTCCGCATGACTGCCGCCGGCCAGATCGATGGCATCATCGCCAGCCAGCAGGCGGGCGACATGCTGGCCGACCGCTATCGCCTGGCCGACACCAGCATCGTGTTCCAGCCGGTCAAGCTGTTCTTCGTGAGCAGCAAGCAACAACCCCCGGAGACCCTGGCGGCCATTGACCGCGCCCTGTCACAGTGGCAGGCCGATCCGCAATCCATCTACTTCGATATCCTGCGCAAGTGGGGCCGTGGCGCGACCTCGCTGCCGACGTATATGTGGTGGTTGCTGGGCGGCGCCCTGGCGCTGCTGGTCTGCGCCTTGCTGATCGCCGCCTACCTGCGCCGGGAAGTCGCCCGCCGCACCGCCAGGCTCAGGCAAAGCGAAGCCTCATTGCGTATCGCTGCGGCGGCCTTCCATTCTTCGGAGGCGATCTGGGTCATGGGTGCCGATCGTAGCGTGCTCGATGTCAACGCCGCCTTCACCGAGTTGACCGGTTATCGACAGGGCGACCCTGACCTGGATGACCAGGGGATGCCGCCCTGCCGTCAGGAGCAGGAAGACCGGGATTTCCGGACCAGCCTGTGGGCCCTGATCCAGAGCCAGGGGAAATGGCAGGGCGAGCTCTGCGTACAGCGTCGCGGTGGCGACGAATTCCATGCCGTGCTCACCCTGACCGCGGTGAATGACCCCGCCGGTGGTGTAAGTCACTATGTCGGGACGCTGCTGGACATCAGCAGCCAGAAGCGCCTGCAGGAGGAAACCCGTCAACTGGCTTTCTACGACCCGCTCACCGGCCTGCCCAACCGCCGCCTGCTGCTGGAGAAGATCCAGCCCGCCAGCCACCGTGGCCAAACGGCTGACAGCAGTCAAGGCGTGGGAGCATTGTTCTTCGTCGACGTCGACAACTTCAAGGACCTCAATGACGCCATGGGCCACACCGTTGGCGACCAGCTTCTGCAGCAGGTGGCGCTGCGTCTGCAGAACCTGGTCGGCCGCACCGGCATGGTGGCGCGTCTGGGCGGAGACGAATTCGTGGTGCTGCTCGATGCACTGCCGGCACAACAGGCCCAGTTGCTGGCCAGCCAGTTCGCCCAGCGCATCATCGATGCCATGCAGGCGCGCTTCGACTTCCATGGCGTCGGCCATTTCGCGACCTGCTCGGTCGGCGTGGCATTGATGCAGGACCCGCATGCCAGCGTGCAGGACCTGCTGCGCCAGGGTGATCTGGCCATGTACGCGGCCAAGAAGGCGGGACGCAATACCTTCTGCCTGTTCAACCAGGAAATGGAATCGGCCCTGCATTTCCGCACCGGCCTGGAAAACGACCTGCGCCGCGCCATCGAGAATGGGGAGTTCAGCCTGCACTACCAGCCGCAGCGCGACCAGGCCGGTCGCCTGATCGGCGTGGAAGCCCTGGCGCGCTGGCACAATCCCTTCCGGGGCCCGGTCTCGCCTGGCCTCTTCATTCCCGTGGCGGAGGCCTCGGGCCTGATCCTGCCACTGGGACATTGGGTGTTCGAGCAGGCCTGTCGCCAATCCGTGCGCTGGAACCGCAGCGACAACGGCAATCGGCCACCGGTGGTCATCGCGGTCAATGTGAGCGCGCTCCAGCTGCGTCAGCCGGATTTCGTGCAGGACATCCTGCGCACCATCGAAGAGACCGGCGCTCAGGCTGCCCACCTCAAGCTGGAGTTGACGGAGTCGGCCATGGTGGAGGACGTGCAAGCCACCATCGACAAGATGCTGGAGTTGAAGCGCCATGGGCTGACGCTGGCGCTGGACGATTTCGGTACCGGCTACTCCTCGCTGTCGCTGCTGAAGCGCCTGCCGCTGGATCAGCTCAAGATCGATCAGTCCTTCGTCCGTGAATTGCTGGCCACACCCAGCGATGTCGCCATCGCCAGGAGCATCATCGCCCTGGCCGATGCGCTCGGTCTGGAAGTCATTGCCGAAGGCGTCGAGACCCGCGAGCAGCAGCAATTCCTGGCGGCCCTGGGTTGCACCCGCTACCAGGGCTACCTGTTTGGCAAGCCGGTACCGGCCGAGCAGTTCGACGGCAGCTATTGATCACACGGGATAGGCCATGACGGCCGGCGGCCGCCAGTGGCGACGTTCAGTGGGCGGCGCTGCGATCGGCCAGCATCAGGTATTCGGCATGCAGGTGGGCCGCTTCCAGCACCTTGCGGTATTTGTCCCGGTCGGCCGGGACGCCGGCGAGTTCATGCTGCAGCAGCTGTCCGATGATCTCGCTGGCCTCGGCCGCTTCGGTGCCGGCCGTCTGCATCGCCAGCAGGCAGTTCCTGACGGTGGCGCGCACCAGTTCGGCGACCGGTTCATCCTGTTCGGACATGTCGCACAGCCGGACGATGATGCCCAGATGGCGGCGTGCGATGCTCATGGCGTTGGTACACATGGTTCCCTCCTTATCGTGGATTCACGATAGGACGGCAACCACGCGCACGCCATCAGGGGTTTCCTGATTGCAAGCCCGGCAACAGCAGCCAGGCTTCAGAGCGCCTGCAGCAGGACCCCGCCCAGCGCCAGGATCACCACCACCGCCAATGGCGGCAGGCGCCAGGCCATCAGCAGCACCATGCCGGTCACGGCCAGCGCAAAATCGCGGGCATTGAACACTGCACTGGTCCACACCGGGTTGTAGAGCGCCCCCGCCAGCAGGCCGACTACGGCGGCATTGGCCCCGCGCATGGCGGCCTGGGCCAGCGGCCGTTGCCGGAAGTCGTCCCAGAACGGCAGCGCGCCCAACAGCAGCAGGAAACCCGGCAGGAAGATCGCCAGCAGGCACAGCACGGCACCTGCCACGCCATTGGGGAAGGCATGCATCACCGTGCCGAGGTAGGCAGCAAAGGTAAAGAGCGGTCCCGGTACCGCCTGCGCGGCACCATAGCCAGCCAGGAAGACATCGTTGGAGACCCAGCCGGGGCCGACCACTTCGGCCTGCAGCAAGGGCAGCACCACATGTCCACCGCCGAAGACCAGTGAGGCCGACCGATAGAAGGCATCAAACACCGAAACAGCATGTAGCCCGGACCACGTCGCCACCATCGGCAAGCCGACCAGCAACAGCAGGAAAGCAGCCAGGCAGGCCAGGCCGACACCGCGCGACACGCCGAATCCCAATTGCCCCCGGCGGGTCACGGCAAGGTCGCGACAGAACAACAAGCCGGCCACGGTACCAAACAGGATGGCGGCGATCTGGCCCACGGCACTGCCAGCGCCGACCACGATCATCAACGCACCCAGCGCGATGCTGATGCGCTGGCGGTCGGGCGTGATGGTGCGCGCCATGCCCCAGACCGCCTGGGCCACCACAGCCACGGCCACGATTTTCAGACCGTGCAGCAGACCGGTACCGAGGACACCCGACATGCTCCCAGCGACCAGGCCAAAGACCAGCAGCAACAGCGCCGATGGCAAGGTGAATGCCGCCCAGGCTGCCAGGGCGCCCCACGGGCCGCCACGCAACAGGCCCAGGGCGAAACCGACCTGGCTGGACGCCGGGCCGGGCAGGAACTGGCACAGCGCGACCAGATCGGCATAGCTGCTTTCACCAATCCAGCGGCGGCGCACCACGAGCTCGTCGCGGAAATACGCCAGGTGCGCCACCGGCCCTCCAAATGAAGTCAGCCCCAGCTTGAGGAAAACATGCAGTACCTCGCCGGCACTGCCGCGTGCTGCGCGGTCATCCTGGGATATCGGGTCTTCGTCGTGCGTCATTGCGCAAGAACTCACTTTCTGCATCTCGATGGTGTCTGCACCCCGCAGGCTGCGGTGTCGGCAGGCTGGCTATCATAATGCAGTCGCTCGAACCTACCAACCTACCAATGCCGTGTGCAGGCAGCGGATAGGCGGTGCCGTGTTTCGCCGCACGGACTCCCTCCTAAACACAAACACTTCTCATTCGTCTATCAGAGAGCGCGCCATCCGGCACGCGCCAGCCCGGCTGGCGATCCCTCCTTGCGTATTTCGCTCTCGACCATGACCAACCGATATAACAACAAGCTCCCTTGCTCTCCCCTGCGCCCCCGCCTGCTGGTGCAGTCCCTGCGACTGGCCCTGCTCGGGTTATCGGCAACTTCCTCCGCCTGGGCGCAGAACGACCCTGCCAGCACGGCCCTGCCGCAGGTCACCGTCACCGCCACCGAAGAAGAAAAGGCCACCGGTCCGGTGCACGGCTTCGTCGCCCGGCGCAGCGCCACCGCCACCAAGACCGACACCGCCATCACCGAGACCCCGCAATCGATCTCGGTGGTGACCGCCGACCAGATCGCCACCCAGCAGGCGCGCACCGTGGCCGAGGCCCTGGGTTATACCAGCGGCGTGCAGGTGTCCACGGGAGCATTCGCCATCGTCGATACGGCTTCGCTGCTGCGCGGCTTTGCGCTCAACAATGGCGGTTCTTTCTATCGCGATGGCATGCTGACCTCGTCCAACGCCAGCTACAGCCGCTATGCGCCCGAGCCCTATGGGCTGGAGCGCATCGAATTGCTGCATGGCCCGGCCTCGGTGATGTTTGGCCAGAATTCGCCGGGCGGGCTGATCAACGTGGTCTCCAAGAAGCCGACCACCACCGCGCTACACGAACTGCAGGTGCAAGTGGGCAGCTTCGACCGCAAGCAGGTGGCCGGTGATTTCGGCGGCGCCCTGGATGCCGCCGGAGTCTGGTCCTATCGCCTGACCGGCCTGGCGCGCGACGCCGGCACCCAGGTCGACGGGACCGTGGACCGCCGCCTGTTCCTGGCGCCGGCCATCACCTGGCGACCGGACGAGCGTACCGAATGGACCGGCCGCTTCGAATACCAGCGTAGTGAAGGCCTGTCCAACAACCTGTTCCCGGCCAGCGGCACGGTCAGCCCCAATCCGAACGGCCAGATTCCCACCAGTACCGCGCTGGGACGCACCGGCGACAACAACGAGCGCTACGAGAACTGGTCGCTCAGTTCGCTGTTCTCGCACCAGTTCAACGAGGTCTGGAGCTTCCGCCAGAACCTGCGCTACACCGACTACAACGGTACCCGCAACAACCTGCGTTTCGCCGCCTTCTTCCCCGCCACGCAGTCGGCGGTGGCGGCGCTGCAGCGCTGGCGCCTGGGGACCGACTCCAATACCTTCACCGCCGACCACCAGTTGCAGGCGGACTTCGGCACCGGCCCGCTCAGGCACAAGGTCTTGATGGGCCTGGACCTGCACCATACCGCCGGTACCGTGCGCGGCTACGTCAGCCCCAATACTGCGGCCGGCTATGTGTTCTCCAACATCTACACCACCAGCTACGGCAACCTGCCGGCGGTGGCCGAGAACTACAACCTGCGCACCCAGGATGACCAGATGGGCCTCTACCTGCAGGACCAGATCAGGATAGGCGAGCGCTGGATCCTCTCGGCCGGGCTGCGCCACGACCGCTCCGACCAGAAGGTGAGCAATGCCATCGCCCGTACCGTCACCGACCGCAGTGACCGCGCCAATACCCGCAACCTCGGCCTGGTACATGAGATGGCGGGAGGCTTCTCGCCCTACCTGAGCTATACCGAGTCCTTCACGCCCACCACCGGCCTGAGCTATGGCGGTGACATGCTCAAGCCGGAACGGGCCAAGCAGTACGAGACCGGGATCAAGTACGTGCCACCGGGGACCAATGCGCTGTTCACCCTGGCAGTGTTCGACCTGCGCCGGCAGAACGTGGCTACCGCCGATCTGGCCCACGCCGGCTACTCGATCCAGACCGGGGAGGCGCGCTCGCGCGGGGTGGAACTGGAAGGCAAGATGTCGCTCGCTGATGGGTTGAACCTGACCTCCAGCTACAGCTATACCGATGCCAAGGTCACCAGCAATACCTCCAGCAGCAGCGCCACCAGCACCGTGGGCAAGGCCTTGCCTGGGGCGGCCCGTCACAATGCCGGCGTTCTGGTGGACTATGGCTTCCAGCGTGGCGCCATGGCCGGCGCCCATCTCTCGGCCGGGGTACGTTACATCGGTCGCTCCTATGGCAATGCCCTCAACACCTTCGAAACCCCGGCGGTCACCTTGCTGGACTTCGGGGCGAGGATGGACCTGGGTCGCATCAACAGCGAGTGGCGCAATATCGAGCTGGCGCTCAAGCTCAACAACGTGACCGACCGGGTCTACGCGTACTGCTCCGAACTGTGTGAATACGGCGCCCGTCGCACCGGACTGCTCCAGTTGACCACCCGATGGTAATGCGCCCCCCCCTGGCCGGCCGGGCCAGCGCCTGGCTGTGCCGCCACGCACCTGACCGCCACACGCTGGTCCTGTTGCATCGCTGGAACGGCCTGGTGCTGGCCCTGTTCCTGCTGGTGGCCAGCCTGACCGGTAGCCTGCTGGCCTTCGAGGACGAGCTCGATCTGTGGCTGGCGCCGGAGCTGCATCTGGCGCATCCGGCCCCGGGCCAGCTGGCCTCGGCCATGCTGGACCCGTACGCGCTGCGCGAACGGGTGGCGCTGGCGCTGGGGCCACAGGCCGATGTCAGCCAGTTGATCCTGCATCCGCAAGCGGGTCATACGGTACGTTTCCTGGTCGGCCCGGCCATCGACCGCGCCACCGGCCAGCCCTTCCGGCTGGGGTATGACGAAGTCCTGGTCAATCCCCATACCGGGGCGATCCAGGGGCTGCGGGACCGCCAGAGGATCAGCCTGGAACGGTCGGCACTGATGCCGCTGGTGTTCAACCTGCACCACTCGCTGGCCTTGCCGCGCGTGGCCGGGGCCTTGGTGATGGGGGTGGTGGCCACGCTGTGGACGCTGGACTGCCTGGTCGGCATGATCCTGACCTGGCCACGGGGTCGACCTTTCCTGGCGAAATGGAAGCCGGCCTGGCTGGTCAAGTGGCGGGCCGGTTTCTATCGCGTCAATCTCGACCTGCATCGCGCCTTCGGCCTGTGGTGTTGGGTGTTGCTGCTGATGCTGGCCTGGTCCAGCGTGATGTTCAACCTGCGCGACCAGATCTATCTGCCGGTGATGTCGCGCCTGCTGCCCTTCGATTACAGTTGGCGCCCCGCGCCGCCCCTGGCCAATGCATCACCACTGACGGCGGGGCCACCGATGTCCTGGCCGCAGGCGCATGCCATGGCACGCCGGGCCATGGCCGGTTTCGCCAGCGAACGCGGACTGCAGATCGACTTCGAGGAAAGACTGAATTACGACCGCCGGCGCGGGGTGTATGCCTACATGGTGCACAGCAATGCCGACCTGCGCAGCGACGTCGGCAATACCGGACTGCTGATCGATGCCGCCAGCGGCCAGGTGCGCGGCCACTGGCTGCCGACAGGCGACCGCAGCGGCAATACCTTCAGCAACTGGCTCGGCGCGCTGCACATGGGCCATGTGTTCGGACTGCCCTGGCGCATCGCGCTGGCTTTGCTGGGATTGGCGGTGAGCCTGTTGACGGTGACCGGCGTGGTGATCTGGTGGAAGAAGCGCGACGCGCGTCAGCCACGCTCCCCGGGGGCGGGAATGAAGCCCAGCGCCAGCCACAGGGTGCGGGCTTCGCGATAGGCGGCCAGATGGGCGGGGTCGGCCTGCAGCCATTGCTGCAGGGCCTGCTGTTCAGGCTCGTCGAGCCCGTCCTGTTCGTGCTCGCGCATCACCCAGGAGACGGCGGTCTGCCACGACAGGGAAGAAGCGGAAGGCTGGGACATGGAGGACGGATCGATGGGACGAGGCGCAAACACCGGAAAAAAACACGCCACCCATCAGGGCGGCACGAGTGCGCATCATAGCCTATCGCTCCGTCCCATGACAGGTCGCGCCGGCTTGCAGCTGCGCGCGGCAACTGTCCATGGCGTCACGGATCAGGAAGTTGACCAGGGTGGCCGATATTCCCAGTTCAGCGGCGATCTCGCGCTGGCTCATGCCGCCCAGCCGATACAGCTCGAACGCCCGGCGCGTGCGCGGCGGCAGGCTGGCCAAAGCGTGGCTGATCAGCGCCAGCGTCTGGCGGCTGATGGCGATGGCTTCCGGCCCCTGAGCCTCTTCGTGAACGGCCTGGCCCTCTTCCTCGACGGCGAAGACATCGCTCTCGAAGGCGCTGCGGCGATGACGATCGATGGCCAGGTTGCGCACGATGCGCAGCAGGTAGGCCGAGGGCTGGCGGATATCGAACCCGGCCGGGACTTCGCTGATCTTGAGGTAGGCATCCTGCACCACGTCCTCGGCGCGATGCGGACAGCCCAGGATGCGCAGCGCCGCATCACGCAGACGCCGCCTTTGGCCGATGAAATGCTCGCGCAGGTCCGATGCAGTCGCATCGTGGTGAGGTATTGCCTGCCTGTCTTGCATGGTGATGGGTCCCCTTTCCTCTGGCTACCAGCGATAGCGGGCGCTCAAGAGCGCCATCCGTTCTTCGGCCCAGAAGCAGGTCAGGGTCGGCTCGGCCAGGCAGGAGGTACTCTGGCGGTTGGTCAGGTTGCTGATGTTGAGCGCATAGCGCCAATGCCCCTGGTCCAGCCGCAGCATGGCGTCCAGCAGCAGTACGGCGGCATTGCGCACGCTGTTGTCGGCATTGGCGTAGTTGCGACCGACATAGCGCACGCCCCCTCCTATCCCCCAGCCGGACCACACCGGGCCTGGGCTGTAGTCCAGCCACAGGCTGGCTGCATGACGTGGCACCAGCACCGGCGACTTGCCTTGCAAGGCGGGATCGACATGGCGCGTGTTGATGGCCTGGGTATACGCGTAGGCGGCCGCAATGTTGAGACCTGGGTGCAGCCTGCCCTTGGCCTCCAGTTCCACCCCGCGCGAGCGGACCTGGCTCTGGGTGAGGTAGGCATTGGCGTGTTGCGGGTCGGCGGTGAGCACGTTGTCCTTGCTGACCTGGTAGAGCGCGGCGGTATAGAGCAGGCGCTGCCCCTGTGGCTGGAACTTGAGACCGACTTCCAGTTGCCGTCCGTAGGCTGGTGCAAAGGGCTGGCCCGCGGCGTCCTGGCCGGCCTGCGGCAGGAAGGCGGTGCTGTAGTTCAGATACGGCACCAGAGCGGGGTAATGGGTCCAGGCCAGGCCCAGGCGATGGCTCCAGGCCTGGGCGCGGCTATCCAGGCGGGACGGCCCGATGTCGTTGCGAGTGCTATCGGTGACGCGATCATGGCGACTACCCAGGGTCCATACCCAGGCGCCATCGCGGATCTGGTCCTGGACATAGACGCCGGTCTGGCGCATCTCTTCATGCAATTGCGCATAGAGGGTGGAGGCCAGCGCTATGGGCATGCCATAGACCGGCTGCGCCAGGTCCAGCGCGGGCGCGGTTCCCCGGTAACGTTGCTCGTCCTGACGCATCTGCATCAGGTCCAGCCCCAGCAGCACGGTATGGTCGAGCGGCCCCTGTTGCCAGCGGCCTTGCAGGCGGGTATCGATCTGGGTGCTGGTCAGTTGCGTCTGGTATCGGGCGCTGCTGCGCGAGAGCACGCTGCCGCTCAAGCTGCCCGGGTTGAGGACCGAGTAGTCCGACCGCAGCGCCGCGTGGCGGAAATTCTGCTGCAGGCGCCAGGTCGCATCCAGCCGCTGATCCAGCATCCAGCCCAGCGACCATTGCTCGCCCCGCTGATGATCCGTACCGGGGTCGCCTACCAGCGTATGAGTCAGGCTGCCGTCGGGACGTACCGCCGTCCAGCGGCCGCTGCCACTGCGGTCGCGCAGGTAGTCGGCCAGCAGGATCAGATGGCTGTCGCCGCCCAGCTGCAGCTTCAGCGAGGGCGCCAGGTACAGACGATCGTTGGGCACGGCACTGCCATTGCCGTAGCTGAACTGGGTATTGCTGTCCAGCGCCAGGCCCACCAGACGGCCCTGTACCCGGCCTGCATCGTCCAGGGTAGCGCTCAGGTCGGCCGCCAGCTGGCGCCGCTGGAAGCTGCCGATACCGGCCTGTATCTCGTTGGGCGCATCGTCTCCGGCCACCTTGCTGATACGGTTGACCACCCCGCCCGGATCGGCCTGCCCGAAGCTGGCCGACGCCGCTCCCCGCAAGACTTCGACCCGTTCCAGCCCGTATGCCTCGGTGCGGAACGTGCCAAAGCCGGCCACCGGCTGGCGCAGGCCATTGAGGTAGTTGCTGGTGTTCTGGGCATTGATGAAACCGCGCAGGTTGAAGTAGTCGTAGCCGCGTGGATCGACGCCATGCGTTTCGGTGTTGGCGCCGGGCATGTAGCGCAGCACGTCGAGGATGCTGTCCGCGCCGCGTGCTTCCATTTCGGCACGGGTGACGACCGACAGCGATTGGGCGATCTCCAGCAAGGGGGTGACGGTGCGGGTGGCGCTCTGGCTAGCGGCAACGGCGTAGCCCTCGCTGCCCTCGGCGAACTCGGCCTGTTCGCCACGACCGTCGATGATGACGTCCTTCAGACGTTGCGTCTGCTGGCGCACCGGCATGGGCGCGCCGCCTTCACCCATGCCGGTGCGCCATTGCAGGCCATAGCTGCCATTGGCGGCACGTACCGCCTGCAGGCCGCTACCTGCCAGCAACTGCGCCAGGCCATCCTCCACCGCCAGCGTAGCGGCCAGCGCCACTACCTGCCGGCCCTGCACCATGTCCGGCGCATACGACAGGGTGATGCCAGCCTGGCGGGCGAAGTGGTTCAGGGCCTGTTCCAGCGGTCCGGCGGCGATCTCGTAATGGCGTCGGTCCTGCGCCATGGCCTCGGCCGGCCACAAGCCCAGGCCGCCGAGGGCCAGCAGCAGCGCCGTCAGCGCCATGCGCGTGATGCCGGCGGTGCGGGAGTTCAGGGACAGGAATGGAGTGGAGGGCATGCGCAAGCGGTTCGATTCGTCGGGCTACACTGGGATGCCGAACGAGTTCGCCAAAACCCGTAAGCGGAAGCGAAAAAAATCCGGCCCGTCCCGATCAGCCCGCGCGGCGCACTGCCTGGCCCGCTGCCTGACTCACTAGCCGGCCGCCGCCAGCCGCACCCAGAACCGTGTGCGTCGCTGCACGACCACCGGCAGTGTCCGGGCCAGCGAGTCCAGGGCTGCGTCGCTGTCCTGCAACTGGAAGACGCCGGACACCCGCAAGTCGGCCACCGCCGGATCGCACAGCAGCCAGCCATGGCGATAGCGGGCCATCTCGGCAAGCAGGTCGTCCAGCCGCATCTGGCGCGCCACCAGGGTCTGTTCCAGCCAGGCCGTGGGGTCCATGGCGGCCGTCACGATGGCCTGGCGCGCCAGTTGCCCCTGCGCATCGATCTCGACCATCTCACCGGGGAAGATGACCTCGCGCATGCCGCTGGCCGTCTGCACCGCCACCTGCCCCTCGATCACCGTGAGCCGGGTACTCTGCGCCTGCTGGCGCACATCGAAACGCGTCCCCAGTGCCTGCAGCAGCGCTTGCCCAGTCCTGACCCGCAAGGGTCGATACTGCGCGGCCTGGGCATCCTTGCCGGTATCGACGAAGATTTCACCCTGGCGCAGCACCAGCAGCCGCTGCTCCTCGTCGAAACGGACCTGGATGTGGGAATCAGTGTTGAGCGCCAGATGGGTGCCGTCGCTCAGGCTGAGCCGACGCTGGGCGCCGGTGGCGGTGGTGTAGCCATCGGCCTGCAGCAGCTCCGGCAGGTCCAGCAGGCCCGCCTGGCGCGCCGCCAGCGACGCCACGGCCAGTCCCCCCAGACCCAGTGCGACACCGCCCAGCCAGCGACGGCGTGACTGCCGCGCCTGCCGGCTGCGGGACAGTCGCTTGAGTGGTCCCTGCCATTGACCGGCCGGAACCGGCAGGGCCACCAGGCGCTGGAACTGTTCTTCAGCAGCCATCAGATCACGCCATACCTGCGCATGACAGGGGTCGGCACGACACCAGTGCTCTATCTGCGCCTGCAGGTGGGCATCCACACCGTGGCGCCCGGCGTCAGCCCGCAAGCGGACCAGCCAGGCGATGGCCTGGTCGAGGACCAGGGGATCGACTGCGGGCGTGTTGGAGCTGGCTGGCGGCGAGGCAGGCATGGCGCGGGCACAAATGCAGGCGGCTAACCCTGCAGCGACTGCCGCATCAGGTAGCAATGGCGAATCGCGGCGGCCATGTATTTCTCCACGCTGCTCAGCGACACCCCCATGCGGGTGGCGATCTCGGGATAGCTCATCTGCTCCAGGCGCGACAGCAGGAAGGCCTCGCGCGCCCGGGCGCCCAGGCCTTCGAGCATGGCGTCGATGGCCGCCAGCAGTTCGATGAGCAGCATCCGCGCTTCCGGTGAGACCACCTCCGGCTCGGGCAGACTGGCGATGGCCTGCAGGCAGGCACGCTCCACCTCGTCGCGGCGCACCTTGTCCACCACCAGTCCGTGCGCGATGCGGCTCAGCCAGGCACGCGGTTCCCGCACCTCATCCAGCGCACGTGGCTTGCCGAGCACGCGCAGGAAGGTGTCCTGAGCCAGGTCGGCGGCGTCGAAACTGCTGCCCACCCTGCCCCGCAACCATTGCTGCAGCCAGCGATGATGCTCGCGATAAAGCATCTGGAAGCGCTCGGCATCGGCGAGGGGCGGGACGGACATGGCGGTGACAAGAATTGACTTAGATAATAATAATTCTCATTTTAATCTGGTATATGAAGTTTTACAACGCGCGCCAGGCCCGCTGCATGCGCTGCCTGCGTCGTGCGCTGCACGTACATCATCGATCTCCCTCTCCATCCCGACCGCGCATCATGCGGGTTTTGACAAATCGGCAGCAGTCGGACTGTCACAACATGCCGTTGCGACCGTGCAGAAAAAAATTCTGTGCGGTTTGCTCACCCCACTTCGGAAGAAAGCTCGGCCATTGCTCCGTATGCTCAGGTTGTCGCACCTGTTTTCATCTGCAGTCATCTCTCCCCCTCCCATCGCCACCTACTTTCTGGAGCAGGACATGTCTTTGCAGCACTTCAAGGTACTCACGTTTGATGTCGTCGGCACGCTTATCGATTTCGAGGGAGGCATGCTGGCCTACCTGCGCGAGGCGGTTCCCGACAGCAAGATCTCCGACGAAGATTTTCTGACGGCCTACCGCGCCGCGCGCAGTGATGGCAATACCGGTTGGTATCCGGACGACCTGGAGCGCTGCTGGCATGTCATTGCGCCCGGTCTGGGCCTGCCCGACAGCGCCGAACTGGCTCGCGGCCTGCGCGATTCGGTCGCGCGCTGGCCCGCTTTCCCCGATTCAGTACAGGCGCTGCAACGCCTGCGCAAGCATTTCAAGCTGGTCACCATGACCAATGCGCAGAGCTGGGCGCTCCAGCATTTCTCCCGCACCCTGGGGGAGCCCTTCGATCTGCTATTGAGCTGCGACGATGCCTTGTGCGAGAAGCCTGATCCGCAATATTTCGCCTATGCGCGTGGCCGCTTCGAAGGCCAATGGGGCTATCGCACGGCCGACAACCTGCATGTGGCGCAGAGCCAGTACCACGATATCGGCGTCTCCAAGCGTCTGGGCATCACCACCTGCTGGATCGAGCGTCGTCACGACAAATCCGGTCCGGGCGGCACGATAGCCTCCCAGCACACCGTTCCCGACTACCACTTCCATACCTTGGCCGAACTGGCCGATGCCGTCGACGCCGGCCGTTAAGCCTCGCCCTCTGGCCCGACCAGAGGTCAGCAGTTCATCCGGGAACAGGCCAGCCGCTGCGCGCGGCCGACCGATGTCCTCACGCTTCAACCACCAGGGAGTTGCACCATGGACGACAACAGCAAGAACAACAACGAGCTTCTCCTCAGCGCCAGCGACACTGCCGGCCTGATGGAATGCATGAAACGCGGCGCCAGCCGACGCGATATTCTCAAGATGCTGCTGGCAGGCGGCATGCAGGCGACATTGGCGGGCGGCCTGGCCAGTAGCGCCATCACTGCCTATGCCCAGACGCCACGGCGTGGCGGCCGGCTGCGGGTTGGCGGCGATACCGCCTCGGTCAGCGATACGCTGGACCCGGCCAAGCAGTCCAACAAGACCGATTATTCGCGCGGCACCATGCTCTACAACGGCCTGACCGTACTGGATGCCACGCTCACGCCGCAACCGGCGCTGGCCGAATCCTTCAGCAGCAAGGATGCCAAGGTATGGGTATTCAAGCTGCGTCGTGGCGTCACCTTCCACGACGGCAAGCCGCTGGCGCCGGCCGACGTCGTGTTCTCGCTGATCCGGCACAAGGACCCGGCCACCGCCTCCAAGGCCAAGACCCTGGCCGACCAGATCGACAGCGTCAAGGAGACCGGCCCCAATGAAGTGACCGTTACCCTGGTGGCGCCCAATGCCGATCTGCCGGTGATCGTCGGGACCTTCCACTTCCATATCGTCAAGGCCGGCACCACGGATTTCAGCGCGGGCATCGGCACCGGCCCTTACAAGCTCAAGGAATTCAACCCGGGCATCCGTTCGGTGGTGGTCCGCAACGACAATTACTGGATTCCCGGCAAGCCCTATCTGGACGAGATCGAGTATGTCGGCATCGGCGATGAGAGTGCGCGCGTCAATGCACTGCTCTCGGGCGGGATGGATCTGGTAGCGAACCTCAATCCGCGCTCCATCGAACGGGTCAAGGGCAGTCCCGGCTTTGCGGTACTGGAAACGCAGTCGGGCGCCTACACCGACCTCATCCTGCGCAAGGATGTGGGTCCCGGCAGCAATCCGGATTTCGTGCTGGCCATGAAGTATCTGATGGACCGCGAACTGATGCGCAAGAACATCGCCCGTGGTCATGCCGTGCTGGGTAACGACCAGCCCATCGACCCCACCAACCGGTTTTTCCTCGCTGGTCTTCCACAACGCCAGATGGACCTGGACAAGGCAAAGTACCATCTGCAGAAATCCGGCGTGAGCGGCAAGGTGCCGATCGCCTGTTCGGTGGCAGCAATGTATTCGGTCGATATCGCCACGGTGATGCAGCAAACCGCGCAGCGCATCGGGCTGGAACTGGAACTCAAGCGCCTGCCGCCGGAGGGTTACTGGTCCAACCAGTGGCTCAACAACCCGGTCGGATTCGGCAACGTCAACCCACGTCCAAGTGCCGATGTGTTGCTGACGCAATTCTTCCAGTCCCAGGCGGCGTGGAACGAATCACGGTTCAAGAGCGAGAAGTTCGACCAGTTGCTGACCGCGGCCCGGGCAGAGATTGATCTGGGCAAGCGCAAGCAGATGTATGGCGACATGCAGACCCTCATCCATGAACAAGCCGGCATCGGCATCCCGATGTTCCTGGCCAGCCTGGACGGCTACAGCAGCAAGCTCAAAGGCCTCTCGCCCATCCCGCTGGGGGGCATGATGGGATATTCCTTTGCCGAGCATGTCTGGCTGGACGCCTGAGCAAGACTTGCGGTGATCCGGGGCGCGTCGCCTGCAAGGGGCGCGCCCTGTGACCTTCAGGCCGCCGCTTCTTCGCGCATCTGGCCGATCACGAAACCCAGCAGCTGCGGCTCCGCCAATGGGCGGCTGTAGAAGTAGCCCTGGATTTCATCGCAACCCAGGCGCTTGAGCCATTCGCGCTGCTGCACCGTTTCCACGCCCTCGGCAATGACCTTGATGTCCAGCGTATGGCCCAGGCCGATGACCGCCTGCACGATGGCAGCGTCCTGCGAACTGGGGCGTAGCTGGCTGACAAAGGAGCGGTCGACCTTGAGCTTGTCGATGGGGAAGCGTTTCAGGTAGGCCAGGCTGGAATAGCCGGTGCCGAAATCGTCGATCGACAGCTTCAGTCCCAGTGCACGCAGTTCGTGCAAGAGTTGCACGGCGGCCTCGGTATGCTCCATGACGGCGCCTTCGGTGATTTCCAGTTCCAGGCAGGCGGGATTGATGCCGGTGCGTGCCAGCAGCGCCTGCATGCGCGCCAGGAAATCGGGGTGGCCGAAGTGGCGCGCCGAGATGTTCACGGCCACCACCATGTCGCGTCCGCTCAGGTTGCGCAGCGCGTGGATCTGGGCACAGGCACGTTCCAGCACCCATTCCCCGATGGCGATCACCAGGCCGGATTCCTCGGCCACGGGGATGAAATCGCCCGGCGGCACCAGCTGGCCCTGGCGACGCCAGCGCACCAGCGCCTCGAATCCGACCAGGCTGCCGTCCTGCAGCGATTGCTGGGGTTGCAGGTGCAGTTCCAGTTCGTTGCGTTCCAGGGCGTGTACCAGTTGGGCCTCCAGTTCGACCCGGGCCACCGCTTCGGCGTTGAGCGCTTCCGAATAGGCCACCAGCATGTTGCCACCCTGTGCGCGGGCCGATTGCAGCGCGGCGTCGGCATTGCGCAGCAGTTGCACGGCGTCGCCGCCATGACGCGGATACTCGGCCGCTCCCAGGCTCAGGTTGGAATAGACTTCGTGGGCGCGGCAGCTGAAAGGCCGCTGCATGCCGGCCTGCAGGGCCACCAGCGCCCGCGAGAAATCCTCGGAGTCCGCATGGTGGCGATACAGGATCACGAAATTGGCGCCATCCAGGCGGAAGACCTCGCCATGATAGGCCCCGGCAATGCTGCGCAGACGGGATGCGATATCGGTGATCATGGCGTCGGCGAATTCATGGCCGTAGGCGCCGATGACCCGTTCGAAGCGATCGACGCTACCCAGCACCAGGGTATGGCCGCGGCCACGCAGGTGCAGCACGCGGTGTTCCAGCGAGCGGCGGTGCGCCAGACCGGTCAGCGGATCGTGCGCTGCCTGGTGTGCCAGCGCGTCTTCGGAGCGGAAGCGGGCGCGGATGTGATACATCATGAACAGCGCCGTGGCCAGTGCCAGCAGATTGAACCAGTGCACCAGACGGGCGATGCGGTTCAGGTTCAGATCCACCATGCCGCCCTCGCGCAGCAGTTCGGTCACGTCATGCATGCCCATGCCATTGAGGGTCCAGTGCACCAGGGGATCGGCGGCATGGCGGATGTTTTCCACGGTGTTCTGCATGACCATGGACAGGCTGGCGCCGCACGCCACGACCAGGGTAAGCAAGAGGTAGATGGGCCAGCGTGAATGACGGGCCAGGCGTTGCCGCAGGCTGATCTCCTGGGCTGCCGGTGCGATTGCGGTCACCAGACTGCGCAGGCTGTCTTTCCAGCGGCGTGGCATGGCTTGGGTCTGCTGCATCAGATTTTCCATCTTCCCCCCCGGGTCATTGCTTGAGTAGAGTTTCCACCGTCTGCAGCATCTCGTCGCCATCGAAGGGCTTGCCGAGGAAGGCCGAGCGGCCGGCCGCCACCACCCGCGCCGCTACCGCCACGGTGGGATACGACGTGATTACCACCACCGGCATGGCCAGTTGGCGGCCGCGCAGCCATTCCAGCAATTCCACGCCGCTCATGCCGGGCATCTGGACATCGGTGACGATGCAATCCATGGCTTCATAGGCTTGTTCGGCGACAAAGTCGTCGGCGCTGGCGTGACATTGCACCGTCCATCCCATTGAGCGCATCAGCGCCGAGAGGGCCTCGCGCATGGAGGCGTCATCATCGATTACGGCAATCTTGCTTGGCTGGTTCACTGCATTCCCTTGGCGATGCCGGCTCGAAGCGCCGGCCTGTCTTCTGCATCCGCATGGATGAGACGAATTCTTGATTGCAGGTTATCAAGCCCGGGCCGGGGCGGGAATCATACATTGGTATGAGCGGGGGTAAGACGGGCGCCGACACGCCATTCGGCCTGGCCGGCCGGCGCCCTGCCGTGGCATTGCGCCAGGCTTCAGGCGCGCGGCTTGAGCCCTTGCTGCTCCAGGGCCTGACCCATGCGCACCAGGTCGGCGAAGGAACGTGCCTGCATCTTCTTCATGGCGTGGCCGCGATGGATCTTCACCGTCACCTCGCTGGTGCCAAGCTCTCCGGCGATCTGCTTGTTCAGGAGCCCGCTGACGGCCAGCCACATGACTTCGGCCTCGCGCGGCGTCAGGCTGGCATAGCGTGCCTGCAGGCCGGTACGCGCCAGGCGCTGCTCCAGCTGCAGCCGGTCCTTCTCGTGGGCGGTGGCCACGGCGTCCAGCAAGTCCTGCTCGCGGAAAGGTTTGGTCAGGAAATCGATGGCACCGGCCTTCATGGCCCGCACGCTCATGGGGATGTCGCCATGGCCAGTCATCAGGATCACCGGCATGTCCACGCCGCTGCGCACCAGTTCGGCCTGCACATCCAGCCCGCTCACGCCCTGCAGACGGACATCCAGCAGCAGGCAGGATGGACTGCTCTGGATCGGACGCTGCTGGAATTCGATGGCACTGGCATAACCGAACACCTGCAGGCCCACCGAGCGCAGCAGGCTGTCCAGCGCCTCGCGCAGGGCCGGGTCGTCGTCGACGATATATACCACCGGCACCGCGGGTGCGGACTCGGCAGCGGCTACGCGCGCCACCGAACTCATTGTTCATCTCCCTGGATCGGCGGCAGCTGGACAGTCATCAAGGCTCCTTGTGGCTTGCGATGGGCGGCGACGATGCTGCCGCCTAGCGATTCGAGGATGGAGCGGCAGATCGCCAGACCCATGCCCATGCCCTCTTTCTTGGTGGTGAAGAAGGCGGCGAACAACTTCTTGAGCTGCTCTTCGCTGAATCCGGGACCGTTGTCGGCCACTTCGATAAAGAGCATGCCTTCCGGCGTGAGGCCGCAACGCACTTCGATCACCGGCGCAATGGTTCGCGCCTCGTGCATGGCCTGGGCTGCGTTCATGACCAGATTGATCAGCACCTGCTGCAATTGCACCTTGTCGGCCAGCACGGCCGGCAATCCCGTCGGCAGGTCCAGCCTCAACTTCACATGCAGGCGCTGCAATTCGCGGCCCAGCAGGTCGCAGCTTTCCGCGCTGATCTGGCTCACATCCAGCGGCACGAAGGTCGGAGCCGAGGGCCGCGCCATGCTGCGGATGCGCTGGATCACCTCGCTGGCCCGTTTGGCGTTCTGCTGCATGGCATCGACCGCGCGTCGCACTTCCTCCAGTACCGGTTCCTCACGGTTGAGCCAGCGCAGGCCGGCCTGGCCGTGGGTGACGATGGCCGCCAGCGGCTGATTGACTTCGTGGGCGATGGTGGCGGTGAGTTCACCCAGGGTGCTCACCCGACTGGCGTGGGCCAGCTGGCTGCGGGCCTGGTTCAGGGCTTCTTCCCGTTGCAGCAGGGCAATGGTCGCATCCTGCCCCTTGACGGCCAGAAATCCGGTAATGGCGATGGCGGCCAGACTGACCAGGCAACGGGTCAGGGCCGCCTCGTCCTTGAAGAAACCATGGGAGATCAGATAAGCGAGCAGAGTCAGGCCCATGCAGAACAGCATCACGGCGATCACGCCGCGCCGTGGCCAGATCCAGACCGACATCAGCACCACGCCGACGTAGAGCACGGCAATGGCCACGTCCAGCTCGGTGAGTGCATCCACGGCAAAGATCGCTACCGTCAGTGCCGCGGCCGCGGCCGGTACTGCCGGCGAACGATTGAATCGGTACATACTGCTCCCCCCTGCTGGCTTGCCTGTTTTTATGTGGACCGGTTGTGGTCCCTGAATGATGGTCAGGACCGCGGATGGCGATCCTTCCTTCCGGACGCGAGTATATAACCTGCAGGGCGGACAAAGCACATGTATTACACCAAAGTATAGGGTGCCCATCGGATGAAAACCGGCCGCTGGCGCAGGCCTGGAGCGGGGCCGCTCTCATGGCATGGGGAAGCGTGGGTGAAACCGGCAAGCGTCCATACCTTCGTATGATTGGCGTCCTGACAGCGCGGTCCTAGGATGCGTCCATCCGATTGCTTTGCTACGGGAAAACCCATGAAGCTCTACGAAACCCTCGCCGACACCATCCGGCGCCAGATCCAGGAAGGCGTGATGCTGCCGGGCGAGAAGATTCCTTCCGTCCGTCGCGCCAGCCAGCAATACCACCTGAGCATTTCCACGGTGATCCGGGCCTTCCTGCTGCTGGAGAGTCAGGGACTGATCGAGAGCCGCCCGCAGTCGGGCTATTTCGTACGCATGCGCCAGGCAGCGGCCTGCCCGCCCGGCCCCGTGCCGATACCGGCGCGCCCCGCTTGCCTGCCAGTGCCACCTGCGGATGCCACGCCGGCAGCGCTGGTGCTGCACAATCTGCGCTCCATCAACTGCAATGCCCGCATCCCGCTGGGTTCGCCCTACCCCGACCCGGCGCTGTTCCCGTCGGCGCGCATCACGCAGCTGGCACAGGGCTTCTACAAGCGCCGCGAACAGCGCGAACTGATCGGCACCTTGCCACCCGGCAACCTCGACCTGATCCGCCAGATCGCGCGTCGCCATCTGGAGACCGGACTGCCGGTCCAGGCCAGCGAAATCATCATCACCCAGGGCGCCACCGAAGCCCTGCAGCTGTGCCTGCAGGCCATCGCCCGGCCGGGTGCGGCCATCGCCGTGGAGTCTCCGACCTACTACGCCCTGCTGCACGCCATCGAACGTGCGGGCATGCGCGCCCTGCCCATCCCGACCGATCCCGGCCAGGGCATCGACCTGCCTTCGCTGGACCGTGCCCTGGCCAGTGGCGAGGTGGCCGGTGCGGTGGTGATGAGCAACTTCCAGAATCCTCTGGGCTACCTGATGCCAGACTCGCGCAAGCAGGCGCTGGTGCGACTGATGGCTTCCTACCAGTTGCCGCTGGTGGAAAACGACGTCTATGGCGAACTGCACTACAGCGACCAGCGCCCACGCCCGGCCAAGAGCTACGACGAGCAGGGACTGGTGTTGTATTGCAGTTCCTTCTCCAAGAGTCTCACCCCGGAGCAGCACATCGGCTGGACCATGCCGGGCCGCTATCGGCAGGCCGTGGAGCAGCTCAAGTTCCTCAACACCGTGAGCATGCCCACCCACCCCCAGCGGGCGGTGGCGGAATACCTGCAGAACGAGGGCTATGATTTCCATCTGCGGCGGCTGCGCAAATTGCTGATGCAACGCGAACGCATCATGCGTTCGGCGGTGTTGCGGTTCTTCCCCGCCGGCACCCACTGCTCGCAGCCGCAGGGGGGCTATCTGCTGTGGGTCAGCCTGCCGCGCTCGGTGCGGGCAATCGAACTGCACGCGCGCGCCCAGGAGGCCGGCATCAGCGTGGCGCCGGGTGACATGTTCAGCAGCGATCCGGCCTTCCATCACTGCATCCGCCTGAACTACAGCTTCCCGTGGGAACGCGACGTCGAAGCAGCCGTGCGCACCCTGGGTGAACTCTGTCACGACATAGTCGCCAGCGCAGGCCGTGCCGAGCGGGAGATGCAAGCGGGACTGAGCACTATGGCCTTTCAGCCGCCCGCCACCGGACTGATCAGCGCCAGATGAATGCTGCGCGGCGCGCCGGTACCGGGTTCGCCGCCCTCCGAATGGCCCGGCGCGGCCAGCGTCACGCCCATCCGCAATTCCTCCAGCGGCATGGGCTTGCCGAACAGATAGCCCTGGAAACCGGCACACCCCAGGCGACGCAAGGCCGCCCACTGCTCGCTGGTCTCCACCCCTTCCGCGACCACCTCCAGCCCCAGGCCTTGCGCCAGGTTGACGATGGTCTGCACGATGGACCAGGCATGCGGCGTCTGCAGCATGTCCTGCACGAAGGATCGATCGATCTTCAACTGGTCCAGCGGCAATTTCTTGAGATAGCTCAGTGACGAATAGCCCGTACCGAAATCATCCAGCGAGAAGCCAAGGCCGGTCTCCTTGAGCATGGCCATGCGCGTGATGAGCGTATCGACGTCGGTGAGCAGCATGCTTTCGGTCAGCTCCAGCTTGAGCCGGCGCGGATTGGCACCGGTGCGCTCCAGGATGTCCAGCACACATTGCGCGAAGTCAGGCTGGCGGAACTGGCGCGCGCTGACATTGACCGCGATGGTCAGGTGCGCCGTCTTCGCATCGCCAGCCCAGGCGGCCAGCTGCTCGCAGGCGGTGGTCAGTGCCCATTGTCCGAACTCCACGATCAGGCCGGCCTTTTCCGCCTGGCCGATGAAGGCCGCCGGATACACCATCCCGCGTTGCGGATGCTGCCAGCGCATCAGCGCCTCTACACCGGCGAGGCTGCCGTCGGCACGCACGATGGGCTGGTAATGCAGGCGCAGTTCGCGCCGTACCAGGGCGTGACGCAGATCGTTTTCCAGCATCGCCATCTGGTCCAGCACTTCCTGCATGGAGGGACAGAAGAAGCGATAGGTATTGCGCCCGGCGGCCTTGGCCTCGTACATCGCCATGTCGGCCTGGCGCAGCAGGTCATTGACGGTATGCCGGCCGGCTCCGAACAGCACCACCCCCAGGCTGGGCGTACTGCGCACCTCACTGCCCTGCAGTTCGTAACCGGCATTGAGCGCGGTGAGGATCTTGCGGCAGACGCATTCGGCATTGTTCTCCGCTTCCTCGATCTGGCTGCCCAGGTTTTCCAGCAGGATGACGAATTCATCCCCACCCAGCCGGGCCACGGTATCGATTTCGCGCGTGACCTGCTGCAGGCGCATGGCCACCAGTTCCAGCAGGCGATCACCGGTATCGTGACCCATGGTGTCGTTGAGGCCCTTGAAGTTGTCCAGGTCGACGAAGATCACCGCGCCATACTGCCCGGCGCGGGCATAGCGCGCTACCGCCTGCGACAGGCGATCCAGCAGCAGGCGCCGGTTGGGCAGATCGGTCAGGCCATCGTAATAGGCCAGGCGCGCAATCTCCTCCTCGGCCGCCTTGCGTGCGCTGATGTCCATGCGCGTGCCCACCATGCGCAGCGGACGGCCGTGCGTATCGCGCTCGACCAACTTGCCGCGGCACTGAATCCAGACCCAGTGACCTTCCTTGTGGCGCATCTGGTATTCGGCCTCGAAGCAATGGCGACTATCGGCCAGATGCAGGCGCAAGGCGTGATCCAGGGCCGCCATGTGTTCCGTGTTGACCAGCGTGCGCCATTCGCCGGGGGCGTCGAACTGGCGCTCGGGCGGATAACCGAGCATGGCACTGGCCCGCCCGTCGACGCTGCGCGTATCGGCCTGGATATGCCAGTCCCACAGGCCCAGATTGGCGCCGGACAAGGCCAGTTCCATGCGTTCGTTCATTTCCGCATGCTGCAGCTCGCGCTGGTGGGTGAGCACCTGCACCGCACGCCGCCGTCCCTGCAGCAACGCCAGCACCAGCGCCGCCGCCAGGGCGAACAGCAGCCACATGAGCAGGAATGAATGTGCCGGCTCATGCCAGCCGGCATTGATATGGTCGACGCTACGCGAGAGGCTGATGACCAGGGTCTTGTCCAGCCCCAGCTCGCGGCTGGTGATGGTCCGCTGCACCATCATGCGCGCCTGGCCCTGGGCGTCCTTGCCGGTCTGTACGCTGGTGATCTCGCCACTGCGCAGATGCTGGCGCAGGAAATCGTCCGGTCCCGCGCGGCCCTGCCCGGCCTGACGCATCTGCGCCGCATTGGCCGGCACGAACAGCAGGCGCCGCCCGTCTTCGCCGGTGATGGCAATGCTCATGTCGTCCGCGTAGAGCGCCGAACGCATCACGGCATCGAAGTATTCCGGATTGAGGATGGCGCTGACCGCGCCCTCGACGCGGCCATCGGCCGTGGTGATGGGCAGCGACAGCTTGATGTTGAACACGCCCGGCGTATTTTCGAAGGGCTGCGAGACATACATCACCTGCCCCGACGACATGCGCGGGATCTGCGAGAGGAAATCGCGGTCGTCCAGACGGCGATCGGCGATGTCGTCGGCCGAGCGCACGATATGGCCGCTGCCATTGAGCACCACGATGGCGCGCACACCCGGCATGGCGCGCTTGAGCGATTGCAGCAGCAGGCTCTGGCAATCCGCATGACAGCTGGCACCGTCGGCCTGGGCATTGCGGGCACTCTCCAGCGCATTGCGCACGCCCTGGAACTGATGGGCCAGATTTTCTTCGATGATGCGGGCCTGGGTCTGCATGCGGGTGGTCTCGTCGGCATGGATCAGACGTCGCTCGGACCACACGAAGTTGGCGATCAGCAAGGCCGAAAAACCCAGTGCGGCCGCATAGGCACACCATTCGATCATGGTGCGACTGTAGCCATCGCCTCCCTGCCTGTTGGTTCTCATGATGCGGTTCCTTCCTCACGCCATTGCGGGCGCCATTGGGTCGATTGGAACGCAGTCTAGGGTCGGCACCACGGGCGCGGTACATACACAGCCCGTCAGCCAGGGGGAACACAGTTCGCAGTCGCGGAAAAACCACCACAACAGCCGCAAAAGCAGTACAGATGCGGCCCTGCGCGCTACAGCACAGCACGCCATGGTGTGGCGCGCAGGCCGCAGGCTTTCTATCCTGCGTCCATCCCGGCTGTTCCAGGCCCGCGCCAGATGAAGGGAAACCGACTACGGAGGAAGAATGGATATCGAAGTGATGGGGCAATACGAGATCGTGCTGGAGGCGTTTTCCAACCTGTCCAATACCGGTTGGATGCCTTTCGTCACCATCTACCGCGGCCGTTCCAGTTCGCGCCGCAGTATCTGCGTGGTCCAGCGGCAGCGTGTGGAGACCAATCTGCCGGCCCACAGCCGCGAACAGGCCATTGAAGCCGCACGGGCGTTCGCGGCGCAGCGCATTGGCAACGGCCGGCTCTAGGGCCTTTACGGATTCATCTATACATTCCGGGCGTTGTGCCCGATGACATGGAACCCCCGGTGTGAATACCCCGGGCCTCGAATATCTACGGTAGGAAGGCATTAGATCGAAGCAGGAAGCGAGATAGACCAGACAGTCGGCCGATACTGGCCGACTTTTTGGACAGTCTCTCGTTTCTTCCCCCTTCTACGATCATGCCCACCACCCACCGCAAATCCCGCGTCCCCCTCAGTGAAGCCTCGCCCATCAGCTGGGGCAGTGTGCAATGGCTGCTCGAAAGCGAGCACGACAAGCACGCTCCCATCCACCGCTGTAACAAGTTGACCATGCTCTACTGCGGCGAGGAAGGGTTTCGCAGCATCCTCAACGACATCAAGCAAGCTCGCGCTAGTGTGGAGATCATCTGCTGGGGCTTCGACCCGGCCATGGAGCTGGAGCGTGAACGGGGTCAATGGCCACGTGGCGAGAGCTGGGGCGGTCTGCTGCGCAATGTCGCCGCAGGCCGCTACAACGGCGGCAAGCCGGTGCAGGTGCGGCTGTTGTCGTGGTACGGCTTCATCGGCAGCTCGCTGGCCAAGAATATGCCAGGGTTCCGGCAGCCCAGCCCCTATGAACCCAACGTGCGCAACCTGTACCGCATGGGCAGGCAAGAAAAGTTACCCCCGTCGGCCGACGATCCCCAGGGCATGCGCGAAGCCTTCAACGCCCAGTGGTACCGCGAAGCCGAGCAGGGCCTGATCGAGAATCTGAGTCTGCGCATTCGCGATGGCGACGTCAGTGCGGTGCTGGGCAGCCTGTCCGAGGAGCCCGGCAAGCGCGGCCTGCTGGAGACCGTCGGCATGGCCGTGGTCGCCACGGATCACCAGAAGACCATTCTCATCGATTACGAACACGAAGGCGGTGCACATGCGGTCGGGTATGTGATGGGCCTGAATTCGGTGACCGACTATTGGGATACCGAAGAACACCTGTTCCACGATCCACGCCGCGGCGAGTCGTGGGAAGGTGGCACCAAGGATGGCCAACCTGGCCTCAAGCCCTATCAGGACTATGCCTGCCGCATCAAGGGAGAGGCGCTGGTGGGCATCAGCAAGAACTTCACCGATGCCTGGAACCGCGCCAAGGGACGAGGTACCCCGCTCAAGCGTGAGCACGACGTGCATCGGCCGCCTCCTGGCCTGTGGGAGCCCCTGAGAGGCCAGGCCACGGTCAATGCCCAGATCGTGCGCACCCAGCCGGAAGAAGGCGACAAGACCATCAAGCGCCTGTATCGCCAGGCCAGCAGCTTTGCGCGCAGTTACCTGTATGTGGAAAACCAGTATTTCCAGTACACCGAGTGGGCGCAGGAACTCAAGGAAAACCGTAACAACTTCGTCCAGGGATGCCAGCGCGCCGGCCTGAGCCTGGACGATGTACCGGTGCTGCATGTGATGGCGGTGATTCCGGCCCCGGAACTGGCGCAGATGGTACCCCGCACCTACGACACGGTACGCGCTCTGGGCCATGGAGAGTCCATGCCCAACCAGGACAAGCTGATCGAAGACGAGCTCCAGAAGCAGCGTGACTGGGAGCGCTATGCCAGCGAGAAGCGCGCCAAGGGAGAAGTGCCGAACCCCATGCTCAAACCGGCAGAGCCCTCGACCCTGGCCCAAAGCGCTGCATCGACCGGTACCAGCAAGGAGAACGTCAGCGAGCAACTGAAGTCATTGGGCATGCGTACGCTCATCGGCACCTTGTGGACCTACGACCATGCGTGGCGCTCACGAACGCCACCGAAGGAGGGGGAGTCAGCCAGGCTGGGCGAGCGCTATCGTGAAATCTATATCCACAGCAAGTTGATGGTGATCGACGACTCCATGTTTACGGTGGGCAGCGCCAACCTGAATCTGCGCTCGATGGCGGTGGATGCGGAGATCAATGTGGCTTGCGATGATCCTGCGATGAGTGCTCAGATCAGGAAGCATGTGTGGGGGAGACATACCGGAGATGCCGAGAAATGTAATCCCGTCACCATCGATAGGATATCTGCAGATGAGGCATTCAATGCGTGGAAGCAGCTGATGGACGAGAACGAGGAAGCCCGTGTAATAGGTAGCGCGCCTATTGGATTTTTATTCCCATTCAAGGATTCGCGAACTAGCAGATTTAGATTGGCATAAACCTATGCGCGGATTCTCGTGTGTTTCATCGATTCTTATTTCTCTAACTATTTTCTCCTCCAATGCCATGAATAACCTTCCCCGCAACATGCCGTTGAAAGCCTTTGATCCGCATCGCAAGGAATTTCAATGTAAGCATGAAACCGACATTGTTCCTCCGAACGATCCACAAGCTGAGATATGGTTTCAAGAAGGCCTGGCGCTCACCAATCACCGGCTTTGGCCAGAGCAACGCAATTACAAAATGGCCATTCATTTATGGCAGCAGGCAGCGGATCGAGGTCACTGGAAAGCCATGCTTAATCTTGCCGACGGTTACGCCCACGGCGAAGGCGTGGATCGCAATACCGAGCGCGCTATTCAGATTATCGAAGAGGCCATGAGGATGGGAATTCCCGCTGCCTTCAATGTAATGGGGCGGTATCACATGGAAGGAATGGGTGTAAAAAGCGATCCAAGTAGAGCTTATGCCTTTCTGGAACTCGCGGCAGACATGGGTAGTGCCAGTGCTCAAGCTTTTATAGGTAAGGCGCTGCGCGCAGTCTATGATGATCCTGCACAAGGTTTCTGGGGTAATAGAAAAATCGGCATCAAAATGATGGAATGCGGATTTCAACAAGGAAACCGCGAAGCTGCCTATGCATTAGGACTAAGCTTGATAGGCAGGGACAGCGCGATGGGCCACGATATGGAGCGAGCATTGGTTGTCCTGCATGACTCGGTCAAATTGGGTAGTGATGAGGGTGCTTCTTATCTCAGTCTGTCTTTCTCGGTGGGAAGGCCGTTAGTCGGAGGATTCAAAGACCCGACTCGTGCAGACCGCTATTCGACGTTGGCGGCGGCGCTCCGCATTGATCCCGATCTCCGCTTCCCCAACCTGGACAAGATTCTCCCACTTCCCCCCGCCAAGCTCCCCATGTGGAACGGCGACCGCAACACCCTGCTCGACGCGGCCAAGCCAATTCTTCCCCGACCCGCTGCGCCACCTCCGCCTGAACCGAACCCAGCCTGGCTGCTTACCGGCCGTGCCCATATCGAACCGGGCCGGCAACTCCCCGAGCAACCACAACGCCAGATCGTGCCGCAGTATGAAAGCACGGCCGCCCCCGAGACCGGCTACTGGATCGCCCGCCTGATGCATCCGGTCAGCGAGCGTCATCGTGCGTGGGATGCGCAGCAGCTACCGATGCGCTATCTGAAGGGGGAGCTCTTCGATCGCAGCCGGACCGGCCTGCAAGATGAAGATGGGCGCATCCGCTTCCATTATCTGGGCGAGGCCATCGACCAATTGCCACCGGCGCCAATCAAGGACGATCCCCGTTTGGCCCGCCGCGCAGCGCGCTATAGCGATATCCCGAAAACGGAGCGCTACTACAGAAGCCATTCACCTTGCCCGCGCGCGGGCATATGGCGTCCTTATCTACCGGATACACATCCCTTGCATGCTTCCTTCAATCGCTGGGATCGGCAGGCCTATGTGAGAAAGGGCATGCCGTTTCCTGCCGTGGTCACGGACCGCCCCGGTATCGAAGAGAAGGACATCCTCTGGCAGTGGCTGGCCAATGCCAATGAGGTACACAACGGCCTGGAGCACGTGACGTTGACGCCCGGGGAAGATGACGACGCGCTCGACTAGAACCCATTTCATGGATAGGCGTGAGATGCGTTCTCATGGACTTCGCTGATGACACCCAGTCTGACCGAAAAGAAACCGGTCGCGCCGTCACCTGAACCGACCCACGCATTTCCTCCCCCACACTTTTGCCGTAGACTCTAACGCCGCCGGTACAACGTCCCGGCTCCACCCAGGCAAGGCGATGAGAATACTGCTGGTAGAAGACGACATCATGATCGGCGAGGAGGTCCGCGCGGCGCTGCGCGAGGCTTCGTATGCGGTCGACTGGGTACGTGACGGGGCCGCTGCCCTCTCCGCACTCTCCGCCCTCTCGTCTGCCTCGTCCCTGTCGGCCACCCACCAACCGGTCTACGCGGCCGCCCTGCTCGATCTCGGACTGCCTGGTCGCGATGGTCTCTCCGTCTTGCGCCAGTTGCGCAGTGGCTGCGACATTCCCGTGCTCATCATCACCGCCCGCGATGGCGTGCAGGATCGCATCGATGGCCTGGATGCAGGGGCTGACGACTATGTCCTCAAGCCCTTCGCCCTGGGCGAACTGCTGGCCCGCCTGCGCGCCGTGATGCGGCGCAAATCGGGTGCCGCCACCGACCTGCTGGACAATGGCGCCGTGCAGCTGGACCTGGGCACCAAGACCGCCCGCTGGCAGAAATCGCCACCGGTGAGCCTGTCGGCCCGCGAGTTCGCCTTGCTGCAGGCGCTGATGCAACGCCCCGGCGCCATTCTCTCGCGCAGCGATCTGGAAGAACGCATCTACGGCTGGGGCGAGGAAGTGGAGAGCAATGCCGTCGAATTCCTGATCCATGCATTGCGCAAGAAACTGGACAAGGACGCCATCAAGAACATCAGGGGCATGGGATGGATGGTCGCGCGTCCGGTATGAGCCGCTCCCTGCAGGCGCGCCTGTCGCTGGCACTGACCGCGACCATCCTGCTGGTGGCGGTGGGCGCGGGTTGCTTCGGCTTCATCAGTGCCTATCGCGATTCGATCCGCATGCAGGATGACATGTTGCGCCAGGTGGGCGCCCTGATCGCCCGCATGGGCGGCACATTGCCCGAGGCCGGTGCCGTAGGCCGCTATCCCGGTGGCGACCACGAATCTCGCATCGCCGTGCAATGGCTAGCCTCACCGGGAGAGACGACGGCCCAGGCCGAGCACGGACAGCGCCCCTTGCCGCTGCCGGCGGACCTGCATGACGGTCTGCAGACCGTCTTCATGCATCACGAGAATTTCCGGGTCTACGTGCAAGCGCTGGAATCGGGTCGGCGCATCGCCCTGTCGCAGGAAACCGATGTCCGCGATCGCATTGCCTACCGCAATGCCTGGCGTGCGCTGATCCCGGTGCTGATCCTGGTACCAGTCCTGCTGCTGGCCCTGCAACGCATCATCGGCAAGCTGTTCGCCCCGCTGCAGAGCCTGCGCCGGGACATCGACCAGCGCCGAGATGATCAGCTGGAACCCATCGCCACCACCGCCCTGCCCACCGAAATCCTTCCCTTCGTGGAGGCCATCAACCGCCTGCTGGCCCGGGTGCAAGGTGCCATGCGCAGCCAGCGGCGTTTCGTGGCCGATGCCGCCCATGAGTTGCGTACCCCGCTGGCGGCCTTGTCATTGCAGGCCGAGCGGCTGCAGCAGAGCGAGATGTCCGACACCGCCCGCGAACGTTTGCAACGCCTGGGCAGCGGCATCGAACGCAGCAAGGCGCTGGTGGCGCAGATGCTGGCCCTGGCACGGGCCCAGGGTGGCGAGTCCGGTGAGTCGGCCAATGCCTCGCAATGTCGCCGTTTTGTCTTGCGCGAGGCGGTGCGACCGGTACTGGAAGACCTGTTGCCGCTGGCGCAACAGAAGGATATCGACCTGGGCGTTGATGGCAGCCTGGAGGTCGAGGTCTGCTCCAACCCGCTGGAACTGGGCTTGCTGTTGAACAACCTGATCGACAATGCGGTGCGCTATACCCCGCCCGGCGGGCGGGTCAGCATCGCCGTTGCAGGCGAAGCCGCCACCCAGGCAGATCAGGTGCGCCTGGAAATCAGCGACACCGGCCCGGGCATCGCTGCCGAGCAGCGGGAGCGGGTGTTCGAGCCCTTCTATCGCATCGACCCGGCGGGCGCGCCCGGCTCCGGGCTAGGACTTTCCATCGTGCAATCACTCGCGGCGCGACTGGATATCGGCCTGCGGCTGGAGCACGCTGATGCGTCTACAGGCCAGGGCCTGCGGGTGATCCTCGATATTCCTGCCGGCGAGGACTCTGCCTGCCGCACGATTTCTTGAGCCAGGCTAATGCCGGTCTAAGTTTCTGCCTTTACTATTCCGGTTTCGCCAGCCAAGGAGGAGCCAGCATGAAGCAATATCCCGACACCCTGCAACGAACACGCTATCACCCGCTCTCGGTCGCCCTGCACTGGCTGATGTTCCTGCTCTTCGTGGTGGCGCTGGCCACCATCGAATACCGCGACGATGTTCCCAAGGGCGATCCCCTGCGCGACCTGCTGCGCACGGTGCACATGCACGCCGGCCAGCTTGTGCTGATCCTGGTGCTGGTGCGCCTGATCGCCCGCAAGATGCTGGGCGTGCCGCCTGAACTGCCCTTACCCCGGCTACAACGGCTGGGCGCACACGCGGTCCACCTGCTGCTCTACGTGGTGATGATCGGCCTGCCGGTGACAGGCATCCTCTTCACCCAGGCCGGTGGCCGCGAGGTGGTGTTCTTCGGCAGCACCCTGCCGGTGATCCTGGCCAAGGACATGGCCTTGCGCGGGCCGATCAAGGAAGTCCATGAATTCATGGGCAATGCCGTCTATTTCCTGGTGGGCCTGCATGTGCTGGGCGCGCTGTGGCACCAGTTCTTCGATCGCATGCCCATCCTGCAGCGCATGTCGCTGCGGTCTTCCGGCAAATAGACCACCCTTTGGATGAAACGCCGTCCGGTGCTGTTCATACCGGACGGCGTTTCTTATGGCATGCGCTATTGTGCGATCTGGCAAAACCCGCAACGGCGCATCACTACCATTGTTTGCGGCATATCAAGGCGGTTGGGATCACCGCCGCGTCGCTGGGAGAGGACGGGCGTTAAATATTGCTCGATACCATCTGAACTCAGCGAGCCACGATCATGCAGCTACCGTCCGCCCCCTTCCGCCGCCTTACCCTGTCCGTGCCGGCAGGCCTGCTGTTGCTCTGCCTGTCTGTCACAGCGACGTTGCGGCCAGTCGCGGCGACCTCATTGCCGCCCTCCGCCCCACCGTCGAACGACGTCATCGACGATCTGCCCGCCGACTACAGCGCCACACAGGATGCTGGTACCCGGCAACAGATAATGCGCGGGCGCTATATCGCGCGCCTGGGCGATTGCGTAGCCTGCCATACCCACGACAGGAGCAAGCCGATGGCCGGCGGGCTGCCGTTGGACACGCCCTTCGGCAAACTGTATTCCACCAATATCACGCCGGATCGCGCGACTGGCATCGGCAACTACAGCTTCGCCCAGTTCGACCGTGTCATGCGCGAAGGCGTCGCCGCGGATGGCCATCATCTCTACCCGGCCATGCCCTATCCGTCGTATGCCAAGATGACAGAAGAGGATATGCGCGCGCTCTATACCTACGTGATGCAAGGGGTAAAGCCGGTGCAACAGGCCAACCAGGCATTGGGCATGTCGTTTCCGTTCAACCAGCGCTGGGGCATGGCCCTATGGAACATGGCCTTCCTCGACCGCACTCCGTTCCAGCCGGATCTGTCGCAGTCGATCCAGTGGAACCGGGGTGCCTACATTGTCCAGGGGCTGGGCCATTGCGGTGCCTGCCATACACCACGCGGCATCGGTTTCCAGGAAAAGGCCATGAGCGACGGTGGCCGAAATGGCCAGTTTTTCCTGAGCGGCGAAACCGTGGAAAACTGGCGTGCCCTGAGCCTGCGCGGCCTATGGAAGCCGGACGATGTGGCCCGCTTGCTCAAGACCGGCAGCAACCGTTTCGGCAGCGTGGCCGGCAACATGGTCGATGTGGTACAGCACAGCACCCAGTACCTCAGCGACGACGACCTGCAGTCCATCGGCATCTATCTGGCCTCGCTGCAGCCTGCCCCCGGCGAGTTGCCAATGCAGATGCCGACTACGCTCAGCTCAGCTCCGTCGCCTGACAAACTCTACGGCAGCCGGGGAGGACTGGGCTACGTGCAATTCTGCGCTGATTGCCATCGCCCGGACGGCGCCGGGGTAAAAGACGTGTTCCCCACCCTGGCCAACAATCCTGCGCTGCATTCGGCAGACCCGTCCTCCCTGATCCACATCATGCTCACCGGCTGGCGCTCAGCGCGCACCCAGGCGCAGTCGCGGGTGATGACCATGCCCTCGTTCGCCGCACTGAACGACCACGAGATCGCCGAGATACTCAACTTCGCCCGCACCAGTTGGGGCGGTTCCACCAAGAGCGACATCAGTGAAACGATGGTGCGCCGCATGCGCGCCCAGTTGAGTGAAAGCATCGGCATGGACAAGGCCAAAGTTGCAACCTTCGTCACACCGCGCCTGGCCGACATGCTCGGTGAAAAGAACGCCTCCCAGCTGACACGCGGCGCGCGCCTGAACATCGAGACCAGCCGCATGCTGCCCGGTCACGTCGGCAACGCACTCAATTGCGCCAGTTGCCACCTCAATGCCGGCACCGTGGCCGACGGTTCGCCGTACGTGGGCGTGTCGGCTTTCTTCCCCAGCTATGCCGCGCGCGCCGGGCGTCTCATTACGCTGGAAGATCGTATCAACGGATGCTTCCAACGCTCCATGAACGGCGAGCCACTACCGGCGGGATCGGAAGACATGAAGGCCATGCTGGCCTACATCGACTGGATGCGGCGCGATACCCGAGCCGAGGATAAGGTCGCAGGCCGTGGCGTGGGCAAGATCGATCCCCGGCTCAAGCCTGATCCGGTCAACGGCCAGCGTGTCTATACCGCGCAGTGTGCACTGTGCCATGGTGAACAGGGCGAAGGCGTCAAGAATCAGGCCGGCCAGTGGGTATACCCACCGCTGTGGGGCGATGCCTCGTTCAACATCGGTGCCGGCATGGCGCGCACCTACACTGCGGCAGCCTTCGTCAAGCGCAACATGCCGATCGCCTTGCACGACCGCTTTCCGCTTGGTCAAGGAGGCTTGTCCGATCAGGAGGCGCTGGATGTGGCCGAATATTTCACGCACCAGCCGCGTCCGGACTTCGCACCCAAGGTCAACGACTGGCCCCGCGACAAGAAGCCCGCCGATGCGCGCTACTGAGCGGCAGTCCCTCAGAACCAGTGATTGGCCTGCTTCAGGTCACTGCGCAGTTCACGGAAGCAATGGTCGGTCCAGTCGCTGCGACTGATCTCGTTGCGCCGCATGAGCACGATCTTGCGCTTCAGGGTCGGTTGCCGTAGCGGCGCCACGTGCAGGCTGTCGTCGCGCAGGTAGGTGGTGTAGAGGCTGGGCATGATGCCGATGGCAATGCCGGCCCGTACCACCCCGTACAGCGATTCGCTGTGCACCACCTGATAGCGGCGCGAGGACGCCAGTCCGTGCTGCATCAGCGCTGCCGAGGCGAATTCCCACACGCTGCCCTGGGTGAACAGCACGATCTCTTCCCCGGCCATCTGCCGCCACTGCACTTCCTTGGCCCCGGCCAGGGCATGGTGGCGGGAGACGATCAGGACCAGCTCATCCTCGAACAGGGTCACCGTTTCCAGTGTCTGGGAAGACAGCGAATCGGGGGGCTTGATACCCACGCAGAAGTCCAGCTTGCCTGAGTGCAAGGCGTCCAGCAGGGCGTCGTTGGGCATGTCCTGTAGCAGGATTTCCACATGCTCGTCGTGCGCCTGGTTGTAACGGGCGATCACCGCCGCCGTCAGCGTGACCGCCGAAGGGATGGCGCCGACCCGGATGCGGTGCCGTCCGGTGCCGATGGCATGCTCGATATCGTCGAAGATATTGCTGGCCGTATTGAGCAGGTGACGCGCGTATTCCAGCACCACGGCCCCTTGCGCGGTGAGGCTGATCTGGTGCGTGGTGCGGTCGAAAAGCCGCGTCCCAAGCTGGTTTTCGAGCTGCTTGATGGACGCAGACAGGGCCGGCTGGGTCACTGCGAGTGCATCGGCGGCGCGGCTGAAACTGTTGGTGTCGGCCAGCGTGACCAGCGCCTGCAGGTGACGAAGGGTGACTTTCTGATTCAATTTGATCATGGCATTGCCAAAAAGACAGGGCAGGAAAACCGTCTCGGTTATAAATCCAGTTTATGAAATTATAAATATAAACAAATTATATTATTTAAGCACTTGTCCTATCCTCCACACCGTTCGCAGTACCACCAAAAAGAACGGTCGCAAGACCTCATCAAGACTCACCACAGGGGCAGGAATGAAAAAACACTGGATGATCGGCGCACTGGCTATTCCGGCAGCGCTGGCAGGCGCACAGGCGCAAGCACAAAGCAAGGTCGAGATCTACGGCCTGATTTCGGGTGGCGTGGGCTACCTCAGCAATCAGGGCGGACCGCACAATCTGGAGGCGCTGTCCGGCACCAACCAGAACCCGCGCATCGGTTTCCGCGGCCAGGAAGACCTGGGCGGCGGCAACAAGGCCATCTTCAACCTGGAAAACGGCTTCAACATGATGACCGGCGGCGCCGCCCAGAACGGTCGCCTGTTCGGTCGCCAGTCGTGGGTCGGCCTGTCCTCCAACAGCATGGGCACCGTGACCCTGGGCCGCCAGTATGAAGCCGTCAAGGACTACCTCGGCCCCGTGGTCATCGCCAGCAACGGCGTGCACATCGGCGACAACGACAACGGCTACAACAACCTGCGCGTGCAGAATTCGGTCAAGTACGTCAGCCCCTATTTCAACAACTTCAACGTCACCGCCGTCTATGGTTTCGGTGAAGCGGCCGGCGACGCCGCCGTGAACCGCGTCATGAGCATCGGTTCCGGCTACAAGGGCGGCAACTTCCGCTGGGCCGTGGCCTACACCCAGATGGACCAGCCCAACAGCAGCAAGAGCCCGGACGGCGCCATGGGCAACGACTACGCCAGCTCGCTGCTGATCTTCAACAAGAGCGCGGTCAACAGCTCGGCCGGCGTGCGCCGCCAGCGCATCGCCGGTACCGGTGGCTTCTACATCGTGGGCAATACCGATTTCGGCGCGATGTACAGCAACGTCAAGTATGAATACCTGGACAACACCAAGCTGACCCTGCAGAACGTGGACATCAACCTGGTGCACCACTACACGCCACAACTGAACCTGGGCGCGTCCTACTTCTATACCACCGGCAAGTACGACACCATCAACACCAACCCCAAGTGGCACCAGGTCAACTTCCAGGCTGACTACTTCCTGTCCAAGCGCACCGACGTGGCCATCACCTACAGCTACCAGATGGCTGCTGGCGATGCCACCAAGGCCACCATCTTCGGCTTCCCGTCCTCCAGTGACAAGAAGCAGGCGGTGCTGATGCTGGGCGTGCGTCACGTCTTCTGATCGTTCTCCCCAGGCCTGACCGCTGGCTCCCGCGGCGGTCGGGCCTACAATACAAGTCTTTTGTCGGTTTCAAGGATAGTCATGTTGAACAAAGTCCCCTTCACCCGTGCTTCGGCCGCCCTGGTCACTGCCGGCCTCGGCCTGTCCCTGCTGAGCGCGCCGGTCCACGCGGAAAAGCGCACCCTGGTGCTGTCGGCCTACCCGATTTCGCAGCCATTGTTCAACAAACTGGTCTATGCACCGTTCAAGGAAAAATGCGGCTGCGAGATCGTGGTCGAGACCGGCAACAATGCCGACCGCATCGCCAAGCTGGATGCCCGCCGCAACAACCCGGTGGTGGACCTGGTGCTGCTGTCGGACTTCGGCATGCTGGAAGCCGCCCGCAAGGGCCTGGTGCAGCCGCTGGACTACAGCCAGCTGAAGAACTACAGCCAGATCTACCCCTTCGCCCGCAATCCCATCGGCGGCAACTACGCCGTGGGCTACACCATCTACTCGGTGGGTCTGGTCTATCGCAGCGACAAGACCGCCGCCCCCAAGTCCTGGAAGGACCTCTGGAACCCTGAACTGAAGGGCCGCATCGCCCTGCCGGATGTGAGCACCACGCAGGGCCCGCTGGCGCTGCAGATGGCCGATCTGGCCTGGGGTGGCAAGGGTGGGGACTATGCTGCCGGCATGCAGAAGATCCTGTCCATCAAGAACAACGTGGTCACCTTCACCAAGAACAGCGCGCAGCTGTCCTCGCTGTTTGCCCAGGATGAAATCTGGGTCGCCCCGGTGGCGCGCTTCACCTGGTCGCAGCTGATGAAGACCGGCATGCCGCTGAAGTGGGCCATCCCCGCCGAAGGCCAGGCCGCCGGCATGAATGTGATGGGCATCGTCGCCAAGTCCAGGAACGCCGACCTGGCCTACCAACTGATGGATTTCTGGCTGTCCAAGGACGTGCAGACCGCGCTGGCGATGGAACTGGTGGATTCACCCGTGAACACCCAGGTGGTGCTGCCCAAGGACAAGGCCGAATTCAATACCTATGGCGGCGAACATATCGCCTCGCTCAAGTTCGTCAAGCCGGAAGACCTGCTCAAGCACCGCTCCGGCTGGCTGGAACAGTGGAACAAGGGCATCAGCAAGTAGTCCGGCCACACGCCCGACGCCATCGTCGATGGCCGCTCTCCTGCGGGATGGCGGCCGTCGCTGTCGTTCATCTTCCTGACATCGTTTGCCCAACATGCTCGCCCAATCCAAAACCCGCCTCGGCCTGATGCTGGTCACGCCGGCGCTGATCTTCACCGTGGTCTGCTTCCTGCTGCCGGTGGCCGCCTTGCTGCTGGGGGCCTTCCGCACCGGCGGCCCGGACAGCCTGGACGGCGGCCCGCTGCAATGGAGCCTGGCCCGCTTCGCCGATTTCTTCGCCGAACCGCTGCACCTGCAGGTGCTGTGGCGCACCCTGCGCATCGCCGCCCTGGTCACCCTGTGCTCGGCCCTGCTGTGCTATCCCGCGGCGCAAGCCATCGTCCGGGTGGCACCACGCTGGCGCGGACTGGTGCTGGGCATGATGATCCTGCCGCTGATGGTGTCACCCATTGCGCGGACCTATGCCTGGATCGTGCTGTTCGGGCGCAATGGCGCAGTCAATGCCGTGCTGCTGCAACTGGGCCTGACCGATGAACCGCAACGCCTGCTCTTTACCGAGATGGCGGTGTTCGTGGGCCTGCTGCAGTTGCTGCTGCCGCTGATGCTGATGTCGCTGGTCAGCGCCATGGAAAACATCTCCGCCGACCTGGCGCTGGCGGCCTCCACCCTGGGCGCCAATGCCTGGCAGGTCTTTACCCGCGTCACCCTGCCGCTGACGCAGGAGGGCTTGATCGTGGGCGGCACGCTGGTGTTCACCGGCAGTGTCACCGCCTATGTCACCCCGGCCTTGCTGGGTGGACCCAAGGTCTTGATGCTGGAAACCCTGCTCTACCAGAAGGTCAGCGTGGAAAGTGACTTCGGCACCGCCAACGTGATCGCGGTGATCCTGGTGGCGATGACGCTGGCCGTCAACGCCGGATTGAAACGCATTGCCGCTCCCCGGAGGACGACATGAAACAAGGACTGTTCCCGCGCCTGGTGCTGTGGGCCGTGATGCTGTTCCTGCTGGGACCGTTCATCATCGTCTTCCTGGCCGGCTTCAGCGGCGGCGAGACGCTGGCCTTCCCGCCGCCCTCCTATTCGCTGCGCTGGATCGTGGCGGTGCTGCAGGCCGACGAATTCCGCCAGGCCTTCGGTACCAGCCTGGAAATCGGCCTGCTGGCGACCGTGATCGCCCTGCTGCTGGGCGTGCCCGTGGCCTATGCCATGTCACGCATGCCGCCGCCCGGCATGGCGGTGATCAAGCAGGTGCTGACCTCGCCCCTGATCATCCCGGCCATGCTGGTGGGTCTGGGCCTGCTGCGCCATTTCGTGCTGGTGATCGACGCGCCAGTATTCCTGGGTCTCTTGATCGGCCACGTCGGCCTGTTGACGCCCTATGCGGTACGGGTGGTCTATTCCAGCCTGGCCAACCTGCGCGTGGACATCGAGGAAGCCGCCATCACCCTCGGCGCCACCCGCGCCCAGACCTTCCGCCTGGTGGTCTTGCCCAATATCCGGGGCGCCGTGATCGCGGCCTTCTTCCTGGCCTTCGTGACCTCCTTCAACCAGGTGCCGGTGTCGCTGTTCCTGACCGGACCTGGCATCAGCACCCTGCCCATCGAGATGCTGGGCCACATGGAAAACAGCTTCGATCCTTCCATCGCGGCGCTGTCCACGCTGCTGGTGCTGTTCACCATGGCCTTCGTGCTGGTCACCGAAAAGGCGCTGGGCATTTCCAAATACATGTGATGTGAGAACGTGATGAGTTACCTGACACTGCAGCAAGTCGCCCTCGGTTACGGCAATGCCAAGACCGCCGTGCAAGGGCTGGACCTGGACGTGGCCCGGGGCGAGCTGATTTCCCTGCTCGGCCCCAGCGGCTGCGGCAAGACCACCACCATGCGCGCCATCGCCGGCCTGATCGAGCTGCGCGCCGGCAGCATCACGCTGGACGGACGCGACATCAGCCGCCTGCCGCCCAACAAGCGCGACATCGGCCTGGTGTTCCAGTCCTATGCCCTGTTCCCGCACCTGAACGTGTTCGACAACGTGGCCTTCGGCCTGCGCCTGCGCAAGGTACCCTCGGCCGAACTGCGCCAGCGGGTGGAGAAGGTGATTGCCGCGGTCGGCCTGGCCGGTTTCGAAGCACGCCTGCCGGCGCAGATGTCGGGCGGCCAGCAGCAGCGCGTGGCGCTGGCACGGGCCATCGTGATCGAACCCAAGCTGCTGTTGCTGGACGAACCGCTCTCCAACCTCGACGCCAAGCTGCGCGTGCAGATGCGCGCCGAGCTGCGCCGCATCCAGCGTGAGCTGGGCATCACCATGCTCTACGTCACCCACGACCAGGATGAAGCGCTGGCGATGTCGGACCGCATCGTGGTCATGAACGGCGGCAAGATCGAGCAACTGGATACGCCGGAGCGCCTCTTCAATGCCCCGCGCACCCGTTTCGTCGCCAATTTCATGGGTTTCGAAAACCTGTTCGACTACCGCGACGGCGCCCTCCACGGCCAACATGGCCAACATGGCAGCCTGCCCTGCCCTGGCCTGCCCGCTGGTACCGCCTGCGCCGGCTGGCGCGTGCAGCAGGTCCAGGTCGGCAGCGGCAGCTACCGGGGCCGCGTGCTGTCACGGGGCTTCCTGGGTGAATCGGTGGAATATCTCTTGCAGACTGCCCTGGGCGAAGTGCGCGGCATGGCCCCGGCCGCCCAGGCACTAGCCCGTGAAGGCGACGACGTGGCCTTCCACCTGCCGCTGGAACAAGCCCTGACACTGCCGGCCTGAGCAGGCCCCTACCCTCCAAGGAAAACAAGAACATGCACAAGATCTGGCTTGATACCGACCCCGGCTTCGACGACTGGCTGGCCATGCTGATGCTGTCGGCCAACCTCGACGTGAACTGGCTGGGCGTGTCGGTGGTGGCGGGCAACGCGCCGCTGGCGACCACCTACGACAATGCGCTGCGCATCAAGCAGCACTATCAGCTGGATGTGCCGGTCTATGCCGGCTGCGAGAAGCCGCTGGCCGGCAACATCGAGACCGCGCAATCCATCCTCGGCCAGGCCGGCATGGCCACCACCGGTGACGCCTTGCCGCAGGTCGATATCGCCGAACTCGAAGCGCGCCAGTCGCAGCAACTGCAGCGTTCGCCGCTGCCGCACGCGGTGGATGCCATGATCGAGGCGATCCGCCTGCACGCCGGCGAGATCACCCTCATGTGCATCGCGCCGCTGACCAATGTGGCCATCGCCCTGCAGCGTGCGCCCGAGATCGCCTCCATGGTCAAGGAAATCATCCTCATGGGGGGCTCGGCCGACCAGGGCAATCACACGGCGGCCGCCGAATTCAACATCTTTGCCGATCCCGAAGCGGCCGATGTGGTGTTCCAGTCGGGTATCCCCTTGCGCATGTTCGGGCTGAACCTGTGCCGCCAGTTGCTGGTGACCGCCGACGAGGTGCAGCAGGTGCGCGCCCTGGGCACGCCCCGCGCCCGCTGGCTGGCCGGCTACTTCGATGCCTACCTGCGCATCCGCAGTCCGGACGGCTCGGTGCCCATGCCGATGTACGACCCGGCGGTGGCGATCTGGCTCAAGCGTCCGGAACTGTTCAGTTTCCGCTCGGCGCGGGTGGATATCGAACTGCAGGGCCGGCTCACGCGGGGCATGACGGTGTGCGAATTCCGCGTCCCCCGGCGCGCACCGGCCAATACCGAGGTCGCCATGACCGTCGACGGCCCACGTGCCATGCAATGCATGATGCAGGAGCTGCTGGGCACGCTGTCCTGAAGACGCCCCCGCGACTCCTCCCTGAACCGATCTTCCGCGATGTTTCGTCTATGAGTTTTAACGACCCCACCGATACCGGCCCGCTGACGCTCGAACAATTCGTGCGCGCCCTGCCCAAGGTCGAATTGCATTGCCATCTGTTCGGCGCGGTGCGCCGCCAGACCTTCAGCGAACTTTCCGCGCGCGCCGGCCATCCGGTCTCGGCCGAAGAGATCGAAGCCTTCTACACCCGCGGCGAAAAGCCGGTCGGCGTGCTGCGCGTGCTGCGCGCCCTCGATGCCGTGCTGATCCGCCAGCCCGACGACCTCTACCGCATCACCTACGAATACCTGCAGGACGCCTGGCAACACGGTGTGGCCTACAGCGAATTCTTCTGGAACCCGACCGGCACGGTGCGGGTCTCGGGCATCGCCTATGACGCCGCACAAGACGCCATCGTGCGCGCCATCGTGGATGCAGAACGGGACATCGGCATCATCGGCCGCCTGATCCCCAGCATCGACCGCGAAGCCAGCCCCGACGAGGCCCTGAGCATGGTGCAGTGGATGCTGCAGCATCCGGCGCCGCAGGTGGTAGGCATCGGCATGGACTACCGCGAGAACGACCGTCCGCCCGAGCTGTTCAAGACCGCCTACCGCCTGGCGCGTGAAGCTGGCCTGAAGACCACCGCGCATGCCGGCGAATTCGGCATGCCCTGGAACAACGTGGCCACCGCCATCGACCTGCTGCAGGTGGACCGCGTCGACCACGGCTATACCATCGTCGACAACCCGGCGCTGCTGCAGCGCTGCATCGAACGCGGCCTGATCTTTACCGTGGTGCCGACCAATTCCTATTACCTGCGCACCCTGCCGCCACAACGCTGGGCGCAGGACCATCCGATCCGCCAGATGCTGGCCGCCGGCCTGCGTCTGCACCCCAACACCGACGATCCGACCCTGCATCTGGTCACGCCCACCGGCGCCTGGCTGATGATGCTGCAGCTGGGCGCCGACATCGATGCCCTGCGTGGCTTCATGCTCAACGGCCTGGATGCCGCCTGGATGGCACCGGCCCTGCGCGAGCGCTGGCACCGGGAATGGCCGGCGCGCTTCGATGCCTTGCGCGCACGCCTGCTCAGCTGAGCTTGTGAAAGTATCCTAATCCACCAGCAGCAGCGGGATTTCCTCGTCGAAGTTGGGCAAGAGCTTGAATTCCCCGACCAGCTGCGCCAGCCGGTTGGCCTGTTCCTGCATTGAGTCGGAGGCCGACGAGGTCTGCTCGACCAGGGTGGCGTTCTGCTGGGTGACGTCGTCAAGCTGCTTGACCGCCATCGAAATCTGCTGCAGTCCGCTGGACTGTTCCACGCTGGCGCTGGCAATATCGCCCATCAGGTCGTTGACCCGCTGCACGCTCTCGACCACTTCCGCCATGGTCTGACCGGCCTTCTTGACCAGCAGGTTGCCGCTCTCCACCTTGTCCACCGAATTGTCGATCAATAGCTTGATCTCCTTGGCAGCGGCTGCGGCACGTTGCGCCAGGTTGCGCACCTCGCCGGCCACCACCGCGAAGCCGCGTCCCTGGGTACCGGCCCGGGCCGCCTCCACCGCCGCATTGAGCGCCAGGATGTTGGTCTGGAAGGCAATCCCATCGATCACCGTGATGATCTCCACGATACGGTGCGAGGAATCCTTGATCGAGGCCATCGTCGTCACCACCTCGGCCACCACCGACCCCGCCTCGCGCGCCACCTGAGAGGCGGTACCAGCCAGCTGGCTGGCGCGCTGGGCGTTGCCGGCGTTGCGCTGCACGTTGGCATTCATCTGCTCCATCGAGGCTGCTGTCTCTTCCAGCGAACCGGCCTGCTCTTCGGTGCGCGAGGACAGGTCCTGGGAACCCGAGGCGACCTGGGCTGCCGATACACGGATCGAGTCGGCCCCCTCGCGCACCTGCCGCACGATGCAGGTGAGCCCGTCGCGCATTTCCTTCAAGGCGTAGAGCAGCATGCGGGTCTCTCCCTTGTAGCCGACATCGATCGGCGCCGTCAGGTCTCCATGGGAGACGCGCCGGGCAACCTCCACCGCCCCCGCCAGCGGACCGGCAATGGCCTTGTACACCACCAGCAGCGTGCCGGTCAGCACCACCAGGCTGACGCCGATGAGCAGGTAGACCACGCGCGTCATGCGGTCTGCAGCTTCCTGTGCCAGTTGCACCTGGCCGGCCGTCCTCTGGTCCAGCATGGCGAAGAACTCGTCGACCGGGTGCATGATCCGGGCCTTGTTCTGGTGGTAGCTCGCGTCATGCATCATCTGCCGTGCCTGTTCCAGTTCGTTGCGGTTGGCGCTGGCACCGGCGGCGCGCTGCGCCTTGACCATCTCCATGGCACGGGTCTCGATCTGGACCAGGGTATCGGAAATGTTCTTGGCCTCGGTCAGCTTGCTCAGCTCGGCGGCGGTGAAGCCGTTCTCGCGCATCAGATCGGTGAGCGCCGCACTGACATTGCTGTCCGGACGCGGCGCACGCCCCTCGGCATCGAAGAAGTCCCAGTAGATGCGCTCGTAGTGCTGAGGACGTGCTCGCCTGCCGTCGCGGATGTCCAGCACCGTCTGGTAGTGCTGGGCGTAGACCGGATCGCCGGTGACCACGTAGGTGCGCGCCAGCCGGGTCAGGTCGTCCGAGCTCTGGCGCAGCTCGGCGGCCAGCAGAAAGGAGCTGAAACGCTGCTCATTGGCCCGGTTCAGGGCCATGTTGGCGTTTTCCTCCTCATAGGCGGCCAGCACGATGAGCGCCATCAGCATGGCAATCACCGTCACCAGCGCGATAAAGATCTGCCGGATCGAAAACCGGCGAAAAATGAAATTCACGATATCTCCCTCCCCCAAGGAATTGGCAGCTGCCGCCGCGCCACCTGCCGCGGCAGACGCGCTGGCTTGCGGTCGGCAGACGATACGTCCGTGGGAACGAGGAGAGTCGAATATCGAAAGTTTACTGCTCTCGTCTCGAATTATTTCTACAAGATGATGTTTTACAGGCATCAGAACTTGCCATTCTGCTCTGGCCAATAATGAAACTTTATGCAGACTGTCCGGCCGAGCTGAGCCGCTGCCAGCAGAAAACTGCATCAAGGTTCACAATAGCGGTCTTTGTCTACGCAGCATCCCCCTTCATGAGCTCTTCTGCCAAGCCGTCTCCGAACCACCCGCGCTTCCTGCTGTTCCTGATCTGCGCCTTTGCCTCGGCCGGCCAGCTGGCCATCGATCTGTACGTGCCGGCGCTGCCGGAGATGGCGATCGACTACGCCACCTCGGCCCAGGCCATCCAGACCAGCGTGACCGGCTACCTGATCGCCTATGCCTTCGGACAGCTGGTGTTCGGACCGCTGGCCGACGCCTTCGGCCGCAAACGCATCCTGGCCCTGGGGCTGGGCCTGTTCACGCTGGGCTGCGTGCTGACCCTGGTGGCGCCCAACCTGGAAACCTTCGTCGCTGCCCGCATCCTGCAGGGCTTCGGCATCGCCGCCACCAACCTGCTGGCCAAGGCCATCATCACCGACTCCTTTGCCGGCCAGGCGCTGGTGCATGCCTACACCTACATGGCCATTGCCTGGGGCCTGGCGCCCATCGTCGCCCCGGTGATCGGCGCGCACCTGCAGGAAGCCTTCGGCTGGCGCTCCTGCCTGGTGTTCCTGCTGATCTACTCCTTCGCCATGTGGGCCATCCTGTGGCGTTACCGGGAGACGCTGGCCCAGCCGGTGCACCTGCACCCCCGGACCTTGTTCAGGAATGCCCGCATGGTGCTGGCCAGCCCGGTGTTCCAGAGCTGCTTCCTGGCCCAGGGCCTGTGCTATAGCATCCTGCTGGTGTTCAACATCGTCGGCCCCTTCATGGTGCAGAACACCCTGCACCAGCCACCGACCTTCTTCGGCTATATGGCGCTGGCCATCGGCATGATGTATTTCCTGGGCGGCATTTCCAATCGCATCCAGCATCGCCGCCTGCCCAGTGCCGAAGCGCGGCTGCGCATCGGTGCGCGGGTCATGGCCGGTGCCGCCTTCGTCATGCTGGCGCTGGCCCTGACCGTGGGCCTGCAGGTGTGGACGCTGATCACGCCGGTGCTGGTGATGGGCTTCTGCGCCGGCGCCATGTATCCCACGCTGATGGCCAAGGGCAATTCGATCTTCCCGCATATCGCCGGGCTGACCAGTGCCATCCTCGGCTTTGCGCTGCTGCTGGTGTCCTCGGGGATGATGGGGCTGGCCGGCTTCGTGTCCATCCATAGCCTGACGCCGCTGGCGGTGTTCTTCTGCATCGTCAGCCTGACCGTGATCCTGATGGTGTCCAAGCTGTTGCAACATCTGCAAGTGCCGCCTGCCGCCGCCATGGTGCAACCGGGTCCGGGGCGCTGACGGGGCGCGAGCCGTCGAGGTACAGTTGCCGTTGCAGCGACACACATCAGAAAAACCCTGATATCCGCCACCGACGTCCCGGCATACGATGAGGCCATCGACACTGAATGACTCCCCAAGGAGGACCTATGGCCATCATCGACACCCTGCTTCACTACGGTAGCTATCTCGCGGCTTTCTATGCGTTCTATGTGCTCGCGGGCGTGCTGGCCTTCGGTCTGTTCCTGCGCCACAAGCTGTACCACAAGCCGCGCCAGCAGCCGGTGGCGCTGCGCGTCCAGTACGACCCGCGCTCGGGACGTGAGTCGGATTCGCGCCTGCACTGACCAGTGCTAGCGCAGACAAGCAGGGCCGGATTCATCGAATCCGGCCTTTTTTCATTCTGCGGCGCTTCAGAACAATTCCTGCTGGGGTGAGGTCACGGCCGCAAAGCTGTCGCCCACGAAGACCAGGATGGCATCGGCCACCGGGGCCAGCTGGCGCTCCAGATAGTGCCCATGATCGATGGCGGCACTGCGCTTTTCCAGCGGCTCCGGGCCGGCCGTGGTCATGACGTAGTTGATCCAGCCGCCCTGCTGGTATTGCAGGGGGCGCCCGTCCTGCTGGTTGACCTGGTCGGCCATGCGCGCCGCCCGCACGTGTGGCGGCACGTTCTTTTCGTAATGGTCCAGCTGGCGCCGCAGGCGCTTGCGGTAGACCAGCAGCTCGTCCAGCCGGCCGGCAAACAGGTCGGCCACATAGCCGACGATGTAGTCGCGGTAGGGTTCACCCCGGAAGATGCGCAGATACAGCTCCTGCTGGAAGCGCTGCGCCAACGGCGACCAGTCGGTGCGCACCGTTTCCAGCCCCTTGTAGGTCACCTTGTCCTGGCCGTCGGCGCTGCGGACATAGCCGGCATAGCGCTTCTTGCTGCCGGTATCGGCGCCCCGCACGTTGGGCATCAGAAAACGCTGGTAATGCACCTCGTACTGCAGTTCCAGCGCGCTCTCGAGCCCGTACTCATCGGCCAGGTGCTGACGCCACCAGTCATTGATGCGGCCGGTCAGGCGCAGGCCGATCTGGCGCGCCTGTTCGTCGTCGTGGGCGCGACGCAGCCAGACGAAGGTCGAATCGGTATCACCATAGATGACCTCGAAGCCCTCTTCCTCGATCAGTTCACGCGTGCGATGCATGATTTCATGCCCGCGCCGGGTGATGGACGATGCCAGCCGCGAATCGAAGAAGCGGCACACCGTCGAACCCAGCACCCCGTAGAAGGAGTTCATGATGATCTTCAGCGCCTGCTGCAAGGGCTTGTTGCCCTGTGCCTTGGCGGCTTCCCGGGCTTGCCACAACTGCTCGATGATGGCCGGCAGGCTATGACTGCGACGCGAGAAGCGCCCGCCGTTGAAACCGGGCACGGTCTCCTCTTCCGGCTCGTTGAGGGTGCCATCGACCAGCCCCACCGGGTCGATCAGGAAGCTGCGGATGATGCTCGGATAGAGGCTCTTGTAGTCCAGCACGATCACCGAGTCATACAGCCCCGAGCGCGAATCCATGACGAAGCCGCCCGGACTGGCCAGCGGCTCGGCTTCGCCCAGGTTGGGCGCTACATAGCCCTTGCGGTGCATGTGCGGCAGGTAGAGATGGGTGAACGCCGCCACCGAACCGCCGCTGCGGTCGGCCTGCAGGCCGGTGACGCTGGCGCGCTCCAGCAGGAAGGACAGGATGTCGGTGTACGCGAAGATACGCGTGACCAGCTCGCAATCCTTGAGGTTGTAGGTGGCCAGGGCCAGCTTGTCCTCGGCGAACATGCGGTCGATCTCGTCCATGCGCTGGTAGGGGGTGGCAATTGCCTTGCCCTCGCCCAGCACAGTCTGTGCCACGTTTTCCAGGCTGAAGGACGGAAAATTCCAGAACGCCGAACGCAGGCTTTCGATGCCGTCGATCACCAGCCGCCCCGGGGCCGACACCAGCAGGTGGTTGGCGCGCAGGCCGTGTTCGCGCCACTCCAGGGCCCGTCCGGCCCGGCCCAGGCGCAGCGGAACGCGGTATTTGTCGGCCTGTTTCTGCAACACGTTGAGGTCGAACTGGATCAGGTTCCAGCCGATCAGGGCATCCGGATCATGGCGCGCCATCCAGTCGTTGAGGGCTTCGATCAGCGCGGCACGACTGTCGCAGAACTGCAGCGCAAAACCGGCCTCGGCCGCCTTGGCGACCGCCTCGCCTGACTGCCCGGCGGCTCCGCTGTCCGGCTCCAGCACATAGACGCTGCGCTGGCCGCAACCTTCGATGGCGATGCTGTAGAGCTCGCCCTGCCAACTGGTCTCGATATCCAGCGAAGCCAGCTTCAGCGGCGGGCGGTAGCCCGGCAAGGGGCGAATGCGCGCCTCGACCAGCACGCCGTGACCATCTTCCACGCCGTGGAAGGCCAGTGGTGCATTGATGAAGCGCTCCATCAGGTAGCGCTCGGGCGGCCGGATATCGGCTTCATAGACGGGGATGCCGGCAGCGATCAACGCCTTTTCGATCTTCAGCAGCTTGCGGTAATGGCGACCATACAGGCCCATCACCGGCCGCTGGCTGTAGTCCTTGAGTCGTTCCAGCGGACGCAACTGCATGCCGCGCTCGCCGGCGATCAGGGCGTCTACCCGTTCGGCCTCCGCCTGCGGCACGAAGGCCACCGCCTCCTGCGGCGGCAGGCGCAGGCATTGCGGGCCATTGTCAGTGGCCAGCCACAGCTCGATCTCGACGCCCGCCGGCGTGTCGCGCCAGTGTCGGCTCAGGATGAAGCCGGCACGTTCGCCTGGGCGCAATTGCGATTGCGGGGTGTTGTCCTCTGTGCCTGTCACCGGTCTGCTGCGTGCTGGTTATGTGCTGGTTGTGTGCCTTGCGCGGATCGCGCAAATGGCATGAAGACCGCGATTCTACTGCCATGTGACATGGCCTGCGCGGGCAGGCAGCACGATGAATGTGAAGACAAACCCAACACGCTTTTTCAGTTGCAAAGATTTTGGAAATTTTCCCTGTCTTCTCCGCGTTTTGCGTCGGGGCGCGCAATGCGAAGCTGGCGCCCGTCATTCGCTCGCAATACGGACAGTCTCGCCATGAACAAGCTCTCCCATCTCGCTTTGCCAGCACTGCCGGCTCTGCTGGCGCTCCTGCTCGCCTCCGGCAGCTTGGCCGCCAGCTTCGATTGCGGCAAGGCCGCTTCCCGCAACGAAAAGACCATCTGTGGCGATGCCCAGTTATCGGCCATGGATGACGCCCTGGGCCGGGCCTTCCGCCAGGCCCGCGACATGGCCCCCGACAAGCGCGCCTTTCGCGCCGCCAGTGATGCGCAATGGCGCTGGCGCGAGCAGCACTGCAGTGACCGCGCCTGCCTGCTGGACTGGTACCGTCGGCGTCAGGCCGAACTGTCCGCCGCCGCAGGCCAGGCCGATATCAGCGACCAGGGCAAAGCCGCCGTACCGGTGCCACTCCCCCAAGCTTTGCGGCTGGGGCTGGATGCGCGCCAGATCGACGGCCTGGCGCCAGCCGGCAGCATGCCGTGGCCGCATTACACGCGGGTCGAACGCGGCACGTACTTCTATCGCGACCCCGATGCCGACGCCTCACAGCAACTGGTGAGCGTGCGCTATTACGGCGTGGAACACGGGCAGACCATCCTGGAGGCGGTGCGCGGCCAGACCGTGCTGCGCTACACCTGCAGCAGCGACTGCCGCTACATCGCGCAGCTGGTGCTGCCGGGCGATGTCGAGAAGGACAGCGTCATCCTCGCCAACGACCACCGCTCCCTGCCCTCGCTGATCGTCGGCGATGCGCTCAATGGTTTGCTGGTGCCGGCTACGGTGCACTGAACGCATTAAATGCATTGAATGCCGGGAAACGACAGATGCCGGGCAGCGCTCAGCCTGCCCGCGAGGCGGCTGCCCGCACCGCAACGGCCTGCCCACGATAGAGGATCAGCGTAGCCGACAGGCCGCAGACAGCAGCGAAGGTCAGCCAGTAGCCGGGCGCAGCCTTGTCGCCGGTGAGTTCGATCAACCAGGTGGAGATGGCCGGGGTGAAGCCGCCGAATACGGCGGTGGCCAGGCTGAAGGCCAGCGAGAAGCCGGCCACGCGGATCTGCTCCGGCATGATCTCGGTCAGTGCCGCCACCATGGCGCCGTTGTACATGCCGAAGAAGAACGACAGCCACAGCAGCACCAGCAGCATGCGTTCCACACTGGGTGCGGCGGCCAGCCAGGATAGTGCGGGATAGGCGGTCAGGATCGCCAGCACGGTGATGCTCAGCAGCACCGGGCGCCGCCCGATACGGTCGGACACCATGCCGCCAATGGGCAGCCAGAAGAAATTCGACAGCCCCACCAGCAAGGTCACCACCAGGCTGGCCTGGGTCGAGAGCTTGAGTACCGACTTGCCGAAGGTCGGCGTGTAGACGGTGATCAGGTAGAAAGTGGTGGTCGTCATGGCCACCAGCAGCATGCCGGCGATCACGGTCTTCCAGTTCGCCAGCATGGTGCGATAGACCTCGCCCAAGGCGGGACGATGGGCGCGTGCCTTGAAGGCTTCGGTCTCCTGCAGGGAACGACGCAGCAGGAAGATGAACGGCACGATCAGGCAGCCCACGAAGAAAGGAATGCGCCAGCCCCAGGCGGCGATCTGCGTTGCATCCAGCCAGAGATTGAGGGCATAGCCCATGAGCGCGGCCATGACGATGGCGATCTGCTGGCTGGCCGACTGCCAGGCAGTGTAAAAGCCCTTGCGGCCGGGCGTGGCCATCTCGGCCAGGTAGACCGATACCCCGCCCAGTTCGGCCCCGGCCGAGAAACCCTGCAGCAGACGTCCGATCAGGACCAGCAGCGGCGCCAGCAGGCCGATACTGGCGTACCCCGGCACGCAGGCGATCAGGATGGTGCCGCTGGCCATGATGGAAAGCGTCACGATCAGGCCCTTGCGGCGGCCCACTTCGTCGATATAGGCGCCCAGCACGATGGCACCCAGTGGCCGCATCAGGAAACCGGCACCGAATACGGCGAAGGTCAGCATCAGCGAAGCGAAATCGCTGCTGGTGGGGAAGAAGACCTTGGAAATGTGGGTCGCGTAGAAGCCGAACAGGAAGAAATCGAACTGCTCCAGGAAATTGCCGCTGGTCACGCGCAGGACGGCGCCTGCGCGCGAACCGCGCGTCTCGGGTTGGGTGCTCATGCTGAAAGTCTCCTTGCTGTTGTGTTCATGAAAAACCGGGTGGGCCGGCGCGCTGGCCGGCCCGGGATCAGGCCGATCCGGGATCGTGCCGCAGGGGCTGCCGCTTCTCGATGGCGGACTTGAGCAATGCGGCACTGCGATAGATGCCGTGGGCGAACTTGCCGTAAGGCAGGGTCAGGAACAGGGCCATCACGCAGCCCAGGTGCAGGGCCAGCAGGGCCGCCATGGCAGCGCTGTCGCGCCAGGCCAGCAGCGCCAGACCGGTGGCACTGACCAGCAGCAGCAGGACGATGAAGCCGCGATCCATGGGCCGCTGGCGACGGTCGCCCTGCTCCGGATGCCGCCGCAGGTTCAACCACAGCAGACCGGCGGGGCCGACCAGCAGGCCGATGCCGCCCGCCGTGCCCAGCAGTACCGGCAGGCTCAGCACGGGGTATGGCGCCTCCAGCCCCAGCAGGTAGTGGTAGAGGGTCGCCACCGAGGTGGCCGCCAGGCACAGCATGAAACCGTAGAAGGTGAAGTGATGGAAGCGTCGGCGCATGAGCGTGTAGCCGTCATCGGACTCGTTGCAGCCCTCTGCGTGGCCGCCATCCAGATAGCGCAAGGCCAGCACGTCGCGGGTGGCCTCGGCCGCCGCTGCACTGCCCGGGGCACCGGCCGTGCCGTCCGTGATATCACGCCAGAAGCGCCTGACACCCATGCCCAGCGCCAGCACCGCCAGGGCGAACACCGCGCCGAACATGCGTGCCAGCTGCCCATGCGGGAACACCGCATAGAAATTGCCGCCTGCCGGGCTGCTGGCCAGCGTGCCGTTGAGCGCCAGGGCCAGCAACAGGAACAGGGCCAGGCTGCCCGCCAAGGCCAGGGCCAGGGTCAGGCCATTGCGCCGGTACAGTGCGCCGGCGGCGGCCGGCCAGGCATAACTGGAATAGGTGTCCAGCCGTACCCGCGCCATGGCCCTGGGAACGTTGACCGCGAATTCATGGGGCGGCGCGTACTGGCAGGCGTGATAGCAGGCGCCACAGTTGTGGCACAGGTTGGCCAGGTAATGGACATCGGCCTTGGCAAACTCCAGGCGGCGTGTCATGGCCGGGAACACCGCGCAGAACCCTTCGCAATAGCGGCAGGCATTGCAGATCTGCATCTGCCGGGCTACTTCGGCCTCGTCGGCGTTCATGGGCGGCGCCGCCTTGACGGGCAGGATGGGAATGATGCGGGCCCCTCCCGGGGCAAGGCTGGCAGGACCGCCCTGCGCGTCGCGGCGGGCGGCATCGGTCAGGGCTTCAAGCTGCTGCATGGGAAACTCCGGAAGATCGGGTGGCGAACTGGGCGGCCTGCACTCCGGCGATGCGCCCGAAGGCGGTGCCGATGGACATGCCCACACCGGCCGTATAGCCCTTGCCGAGCACGTTGCCGGCCATCATTTCGCCTGCCACGAAGAGGTTGTCGCTGGGCCTGCCGGCAAAATGCACCTGGGCCTTGTCGTTCACTTTCAAACCGAGGTAGGTGAATGTCACGCCAGGTCGCAGTGCATAGCCGTAGAACGGCGCCCGCTCCAGCGGCCGCGCCCAGTGGGTCTTGGGGGGCTGCAGGCCGTCGGTATGGCAGTCGTCCAGCACGGTGTGGTCGAACCTTCCCTGGCGGCAGGCGGCGTTGTAGTCGTGCACGGTCTGTTCGAACTGTGCCGGCGGCAGCCCCAGCTGGCGTGCCAGGTCGGCCAGGGTCTCGGCCTTCTCGCCGGGGAACACCGGTGGCATGAAGTGTCCGATGGCCTGACTGTCGATGATGGAATAGGCGACCTGGCCCGGCTGTTGCGCCACCAGGCGGCCCCAGATGGCGTAGCGCTTGGGCCAGAAATCCTCGCCCTCGTCGTAGAAGCGCCGGCCGTCGCGATTGACCACCACGCCCAGCGAGACGCAGTCGATACGGGTGCAGATGCCGCCGTCATAGAGCGGAGCGCGGGCATCGATGGCCACCATGTGGGCCTGGGTGGGATCGCCGATGCTGTCGGCGCCAGCCTCGATCATGTAGCGCAAAAGCTCGCCACGGTTGAAGCGGGTGCCGCGGATCAGGAAATTGTCGGCCGGCCATTCGCCGCGCTCGTTCTGGCCCCAGGCCTGGCGCAACCATTCGCGATTGGATTCGAAGCCGCCAGCGGCCAGCACGCAGGTGCGGGCGGTGAAGCGCTGCCTGCCACTGCGGGCAGCGACGAAGCGCGTGCCATCCAGTTCGATGGCGTCCACCGGGGTCTCGTAGCGGATCTCCACGCCCAGGGCCTCGGCACTGCGGTAGTAGGCATTGACCAGCGCCTTGCCGCCGCCCATGAAGAAGGCATTGGTACGCGCCACATGCAGCGCGCCCGACAGCGGCGGCTGGAAATGTACCCCATGCTTGCGCATCCAGGGCCGGCAGGTGGCCGAGGCGCGGATGGTCAGGCGCGCCAGGTGTTCGTCGGTGAGGCCGCCGGTGACCTTCAGCAGATCCTGCCAGTATTCTTCTTCCGGATAGGCCTCCACCAGCACGTCCTGCGGTGCGTCGTGCATGCAGCGCAGGTTGCGGGTGTGTTGTGAGTTGCCCCCGCGCCAGGCGCGGGGCGCCGATTCCAGCAGCATGACCGAGGCGCCGGCCTCGCGTGCCATCAGGGCCGCGCACAGGGCAGCGTTGCCACCGCCAATAACCAGAACGTCCAACATCGCCGTCCCCTCCTTGTGATATGTCCAGGGAGGCGACTATAGGCAGCCTGCCGGTGCGCCGCTATCGGCGCGCCGGCAAGGGGTGTTCAGTTTTCGTGAAGACCGGTGCCGCGCAGGGTAGCACCGGGCCAGCGGCCCTGCCCCACCTGGGTACGCGCCACCTCGGCCAGCAGCACCCGGGCGGCCAGCCCGGCGGGAGACAGTTCGTCATCGGAGACGCTGACGATCAGGTTGGGACGGGAGGCATCGCCATCGGCCACCGGCACGCTGGCCAGGTCGGCATTCTCGGCCCGGGCCAGCACCGCACCAGGCTGGATGGTGGCCCCCATGCCGGCGCGCACGGCGTCCATCAACATCGGCAGGCCATCCACCTCAAGGACGATATTGGGTGTGTAGCCCGCATGGCGGAAGGCCGAATCCAGCAGCGAACGCAGCCCATGCTTGCGGGTCGGCAGGATCAGGGGCAAGTCGCCCAGCTTGCCCAGGCGCGCCTGGCGCGCAACGGGCATGCCGGCCAGCGCGGGGGCGCCGATCACGAACAGCCGCTCATCCAGCAGGGGCAGTACGCTCCAGCGTTGCGCCGGTTCTTCCTGGAACAGGATGGCCAGGTCGATCTGGCGCGCGCCCAGCATGGCGCCAAGGTGACCGGACAGGCTTTCCACCATGCGCAGACGCACCTCCGGATAGCGTTCGTGCATGGCCTGCATGAAGGCCAGCCCCATCACCCCCGCCGTACTGGAGGCCATACCCACGCTGACATGCCCGGACAGGCGCGCCTGCCGCGCCGCCAGGGCGGCATCGTCGATGTGGCGCAACGCCAGCTGGGCCTGCTTCAGAAAGGCGATGCCCGCTGCGGTCGGCACCACGCCGGTGGAGGTGCGCTGCAGCAGACGGGTGGCCAGCTCGGTCTCCAGGCGGGTGATCTGCTGGCTCAGGGCCGATGTAACCATGCCCAGCTCCAGGGCGGCCTTCCCGATACTGCCGTGTTCGACGATGCTGGCGAAATAGCGGAGCTGGCGGATTTCCATGGTGGCGAATGAAGGTGGCGGAGGTGGCGGAGGTAGCAAACAAGGCGACAAGTCAGCGCGCATGATGCCATAGCTCTTGTCCTACAAACGATTGCGCAGGCGGACGACATCCAGCCGCCGATCTGCGCGGCATACTTCGGCAAACTGCTGCTGTTGAGTTGACCGCCCCGCCCTGACGGCGGAGTCAGACACCTCAGGCAGCTCAGACACCTCATTGCCCTGGTGAGAATGACGATGAAGAAAATCGAATTCGACGGTTATCTGCTGGTCTATCAGGCCGACGACAGCGAAGGCCGCTGGAAAGGCTCCTACGCGATCCTGAAGGATCGCACCGAGATCAGCCGCGGCTCCTTGCCGCTGGCGGCCCACTCCGAAGATGAGGCCGCTTTCGAGATCCTGGCGGCAGCGCGTCGCCATACGGGGATGTCCCCGGCGGCCTCGGCCCTCACGCACTAGCGCCGCACTAGCGCCGCACTAGCATCTCACTCACTCCCCTGGCTACACCACCACTTCCCGCATACTGCGGCGGCGGGTCAGCTCGCTCAGGCGGCGCAAGGCATTGACCAGTTCGAAGCGGCTGCGCGAGCGTCCCAGCGAGATGCGGATATGCGCCGCACCTCCGCCTCCGAAGCCCTGGCCCGACGGCGCCGGCTCCACCTCGAAACTGCTGTGCGAGACCACGTTCAGGCCGGCCTGGCCGGCCCTGATGACGAACTCCTGGCCACTCCAGTGGGCCGGCAGTGCCTGCCACAGATGAATCCCGCCCGACCCGGCCAGTCCGGGATCTCCCAGCGTACGCAGGGCCAGCTCCTGACGGGCCCAGGCTTCGTTGCGGATCCCTTCGAGCAAGGATGTGGCCGTGCCATCGTGCACCCACTGCGTCGAGAGCGCAGTCATCAGCGGGGTCGACATCAGCACGAAGGAACGCAGCGCCCCCAGCACCTCTTCCTGCTCCTGGCCCTCAGGCATCACCACATAGGCCGTGCGCAGCCCCGGCAACAGGCATTTGGACAAGGTCGAGACATGGAACACATGCCGTGGCGCATAGTAGGCCAGCGGCCGGGGCGGCTGGGCGGCAAAGCGCCAGTAGGGATCGTCCTCGATGATGCGCAGGTCCAGCCGGGTCGCCACGGCCGCGATCTCGGCCCGGCGCGTGGCCGGCATGGTATGGGTGGTGGGGTTCTGCAGGGTCGGGTTGAGATAGACCACGCGCGCCTGGTGCTTGCGTGCGAGCGTCACCAGCAGGTCGGGTCGCATGCCTTCGCCATCCACACCCACCGCCACCACCCGGCGACCCAGCTGGGCCGCTGCTGTCAGCAGTCCCGGGTAGGCCAGCGGTTCGGCCAGTATCACCTCACCCGGGCGGGTCTGCGACAGCAGCAAGGCGGCCAGCGCCGATTGCGCCCCGGGACAGACCAGCACCCGGCTTTCGTCGATGTGGCCCAAAGGCTCCTGCAACCACATCGCGCCGGCAGCGCGGTCGGCACTGCTGCCGCCGCCCAGGTGATAGGTCATGAGCAGGTCGGCGTCGCTATGGATCAGGACCTGCGAGACACCCTGGCGCAGCAGATCGTCCAGGTCGATGCCGGCAGGCGGAGGTGGAATGTTCATCGACAGGTCCAGCACCTGGCTCAGGTCCACCTTGGGAGCGGCCACGAAGCTGCCGGCCGCGCCCCGCGCTTCGAGCAGGTGGCGTCGCCGCGCCTCGGTATAGGCGCGGGTGACGGTCGTGAGGTCCACGTCAAGACGATCTGCCAATTGGCGCTGCGGGGGCAGACGGTCGCCGGGCTTGAGGCGGTCGTCGGAAATGGCCTGTTCCATGAAGCCCACGATCTGCAGATAGCGTGGGCCGCCATTGGCGGCAAAGCTGCCGACCCAGTCCTGTGGACGTGCGGATTTTTTCATGGGGCGAACCAACGTGAAGAAGGGTAAGAGGGAAAGAGGCGGGCGGGCGTGACCATGCCGATATTAGTATGGATTTAATGGGAACACAAATCCATACATCACCACCCTACCCCAACTTTCACTTCTTCCGCTCGTCAGAGCTATATCTCGGCCACGCTGCGCCGCTTGATTTCCTCGACTCGCTCCATGCGTCCGCCGATGTCTGGAATCCCATTGCAGGAGACCCGGACATCATTCACACCACTGTCGCCGCCCATTCCCGGGCATCTTCCCCGGCCGGAATACGCATCGGAGCGCCCGGATCGGTGGCTGCCTGCCACACCGCCTCGGCCACGTCGCTGGCATGGGTGACCTGGGTGTTGTCCTGGAAGTTGGCAAACACCTGGGCCGCCAGCGCGCCATAGGCGTCGGGGATGGCGCCCTCCATGCGCGGCCGGGCATTTTCCGCAAACCGGGTGGACGGGGCGCGGCCGGGCAGGACCAGGCGCGCCTGTACGCCCACACTGGCCAGTTCGAGCGCCATCGATTCGGTAAAGGCATTGACGGCGGCCTTGCTGGCCGTATAGACCGCCAGCAAGGGCAAGGATCGCAAGGTCACCGAGGACGTGACGTTGATCACCACCCCCTGGGCGCGCTCGCGCATCTGGGGGATGAAGGCCTGGCACATGGCGATGCTGCCCAGGGTATTGGTCTCGAAGATCTCGCGCACCTGCGCCGGTGACTGGGCTTCCACGGCGGCCAGGGCGCCGATGCCGGCATTGTTGACCAGCACGTCGACCGGGCCGGCCTGCGCGACCACGGCGCGGATGCTGGCCTCATCGGCGACGTCCAGCGGCAGGATGCGCAACCTGGACGAGGCCGGCAGCAGGTCATGACGTGGACTGCGCATGGTGGCGACCACGTTCCAGTCGCGGTCGAGGAAGTAACGTGCGATTTCCAGGCCGAAGCCGGAAGAACAGCCGGTGATGAGGATGGTTTTCATGAGGGACTCCTTTGAATGGATGGGAACGACAGGACGAAGAATAGGCGCAGCACACCGGACTTGCTACAATCCAGAGTCCATCATTCATTTGCAATCGTCCAGACATGTCCGACTCCATCGATCCCTTGGCCGAGGTCGTCACCCTGCTGCAACCGGCGGCCCGCTACACCAAGTACGTACAAGCGGCAGGCGGCTGGCGGGTGCGCCGTTCGCGTTCCGATCTGGCCTTCTATTGCACCGTTATCGAGGGAAGTTGCCGCATCTTGCGCGACGATGGCAAGGATATCGTCCTGGAGGCGGGTGATTTCGTGCTGGCGCCGGCGCTGGAGGGTTTTACGCTGTCCAGCCTGCAGGACAGCGACACCGCCTTGCTGGACGAAGACAATCCACCGCCCCGCCTGCCCGATGGCCGCTATCACCTCGGACCCCTGGAGCTGACGCCGGAAGTCCAACTGGTGGTGGGTCATTGCGTCTTCGACTCGCCCGATACGCCGCTGCTGCTGTCGCTGCTACCCGATCTGGTGGTGGTGCGCGCCCATGCGCGCCTGAGCACGCTGGCCCAGCTGGTGGGGGAGGAATTCCGCGCCGCCCGGCCGGCGCGGGAGATGGTGCTGGCACGCCTGCTGGAAGTGCTGCTGATCGAGGCCTTGCGTTCGACCACCGAGGCCGGTGCGGCGCCTACGCCGGGCCTGCTGCGCGGATTGGCCGATGCCCGCCTGGCGCAGGCGATCCGTGCCCTGCATGCGCGGCCGGCGGAGAACTGGAACGTGGTCATGCTGGCACGGGAGGCGGCCTTGTCACGCTCGTCCTTCTTCGAACGCTTTCGGCGCGAGGTGGGACTGGCGCCGATGGAATACCTGCTGGCCTGGCGCATGGCGCTGGCCAAGCGCCTGCTGCTGCGGGCCGACGCCGGCATGGCGGAGGTGGCGCAGCAGGTGGGCTATAGCTCGGCCTCCACCTTCAGCGTGGCCTTCACGCGCCATGTGGGCGTGCCGCCGTCGCAGTTCAGCCTGTCCGGCCTGCCGGGCTAGCGTATATGGCTAACCCGGCTGACCAGGCTGACCCGACTCGACTAGGCCGCCACGAAGCCGACCCGTTCCATCGTGCCGATATGCATGCTCAGCAATTGCACGGCGCGATCGGTCTTCTTGCCTTTGAGGGCGTCGATGATGAGCATGTGGTCGTGATCAGAACGCGGCTGCCAGCCACGCTTGAAGCCGGTCGAGAACAGGTAGCGCGAATTGGTCAGCTGCAGCTGCTTCAACACCGCCAGCAGACGCGGCATGCCGCATTCGCTGGAGAGGATGTCGTGGAACAGGTTGTTGGCGGCATCCCACTCCACCAGCGAGGCCGCCCGCGCACAGTCGTCCTGCGCCTGCTCCAGCCGGGCGATGTGTTCACTGGTGAATTTGCGTACACCATGGCGTAGCGCCAGGATCTCCAGGGCAGCACGCATCTCTGCATTTTCCTTCACCGCTGCGCGGTCCACCATGCTCACCCGTACCCCGCGACGGGGCAATGTGAGCAGCAATCCTTCTGCTTCCAACTGACGAAAGGCCTCGCGCACCGGCACGTGGCTGGACTGGAATTCCTGCGCCACGTGATCCTGCCGGAGGGCCGCCCCGCCTGCGATTTCGCCGCGAATGATGCGCGTGCGCAAGACCTCGGCGATGCGGGCGACGGTACTGCCTGGGTCATTTTTCATACGGCCAAAGTATAGATAATCTATTAAAAAAGAAATTGTTAAACGAAATTGGACGAAGATAGAATCCGCCGGAACGAAATTCTAAGCCTTTTTACTCACGAACCGGATTTTATCGATGAGCCAATGCCCTTCCTCCGCGGCCGTCCCGGCCAGCGCTCCCCTGCACTTCCTGCCGCCGCAGGCCAGCGTCCCGGCGTCCAACCCGGCGGTTGAACGTTTGTTCGAACTGCCCTTCCTGGATCTGCTGTTCCAGGCGCAGGGCGTGCATCGCCAGCACCACCCGGCCAACCAGGTGCAGCTGTCCAGCCTGCTGTCGATCAAGACCGGTGGCTGCGCCGAGGACTGCGGTTATTGCTCGCAGTCGGCGCATCACAAGGAGGCGGGCGTGCCGGCCGGCAAGCTGATGGCGGTGGACGAGGTGGTGCAGGCCGCCCGCGCCGCCCGTGAGCAGGGGGCCACCCGCTTCTGCATGGGCGCGGCCTGGCGCAATCCCAAGGAGCGCGACATGGCGGCACTGACCTGCATGGTCAGCGAGGTGCGCGCCCTCGGCCTGGAAACCTGCATGACCCTGGGCATGCTGGAGCAGGCGCAGGCCGAGGCCCTGAAGGAGGCCGGTCTGGACTACTACAACCACAATCTGGATACCGCTCCCGATTTCTACGGGCAGGTCATCTCCACCCGCAGCTACCAGGACCGGCTCGATACCCTGCAGCGGGTGCAGCAGGCGGGCCTGCAAGTCTGCTGCGGCGGCATCATCGGCATGGGCGAAACGCGCGCCCAGCGCGCCGGCCTGATCGCACAGCTGGCGCGCCTGCCGGTGCCACCGCAATCGGTGCCGATCAACCATCTGGTGCCGATTGCCGGCACCCCCCTGGAGGACGTACCGCCGCTGGATGAATTCGAATTCGTACGGACCGTGGCGGTGGCGCGCATCGCTCTGCCGCACGCGGTGATCCGCCTGTCAGCCGGACGCGAGAGCATGAGCGACGCCACCCAGGCGCTGTGCTTTGCGGCCGGCGCCAATTCCATCTTCCTCGGGGCCAGGTTGCTGACCACGGCCAATGCGCCGGTGTCGTCCGACCTGGACCTGTTGTCCCGGCTGGGTCTGCAGGCCGCCCCGGCGACGGCCTGATGAGCGTGCAATGGAGCGCCGCGCATTGCGGTGGCGCCTGGCTCATCAGCGATTACGAGGCGGTGGCGGCAGGCTTGCGCGATCCGCGCCTGTCGGTGCGACGCGGGGCGCGCTGGATCAACAGTGGCTTGGCTGGACTGGATGCACTGGACTCCGCGCCGGCCGAACTGCAAGCACAACGCCGTTTCAAGCGACTCTTTTCGCGCTCGGTGCTGCTGCTCGACGGCCGCGCCCATCGACGTCTGCGTGGCGTGCTCAACCCGGGTTTCAAGCCGACCGACCTGGAGGCTCAACGGCCTGCCATCACGCGCATTGCCGGTCAGTTGATCGATGCCATCGTGGCCGATCCGCTGGCGCCGCAGGGTTTCGATTTCGTCAGCCGTTTCGCCCGGCCACTGCCGGCGCTGGCCATCGCCGGCCTGATGGGATTGCCGGACCGTGTGCCAGCGGCCTTCATCGACTGGGCTGCTGATCTGGCCGCCTTCATCGGCAGCCCCACGCCGGATGCGGGCCAGACCCTGGCGGCCCAGGCGGCGATGGCAGCGCTGTGCGACTTCTTTGGTGAAGTCGTGAAAGATGCCGACACCCTGCCGCCCGACAGCCTGGTCGCGCGCCTGCTGCAGGCGCAGCGGGAACAACGGATCAACCGCAACGAAATGCTGGCGCAGTGCTGCACACTGCTCTTTGCCGGCTACGAGACCACCCGCAATCTGCTGGGCAACGGCTTGCTGGCGCTGCTGCAGCATCCTGCGCAATGGACGGCGCTCAAGGCAGATCCCACCCTGCTGCGTAAGGCCTTGCGCGAGATGCTGCGCTATGACAGCCCGGTGCAATACACCGGGCGCCGTGTGCTGACCGATCTGCAGGTAGCGGGCCGGACGCTGCGACAGGGTGAACTGGTGATCCTGCATATCGGGCAGGCCAATCATGACGGGCGCCGCTTCACTGGGCCGCAGCACTTTGACATCCGGCGCGATGAAGGCATGCACCTGTCCTTCGGCCAGGGGCCGCATGTCTGCCTGGGTGCGGCACTGACCCTGCTGGAGGCGGAAATCGCCTTCACCGCGCTGATGCAACGCCTGCCCACCCTGGCACTGTCGGCCACCCCTCCCCGGCGGCAGCAGCATGCCGCCTACAGCGCGCTGGATCACCTGCCGCTGGTGTTCTGAAAGACCTTTCATGCATGATTTTTCCGATGAGCTGGCCCAACTGGCCAGCCAGAGCCTGCTGCGCACGCGGCGCGTGGTGGATGGTCCGCAAGGGCCGCTGCTGATGGTGGAAGGACGGCAGCTGCTGTCCTTCTGCAGCAATGACTACCTGGGGCTGGCCAGGCATCCCGAGATCGTGGCGGCCGGTATCGCGGGCTTGCAGCATTACGGCATGGGGGCTGGCGCGTCAGCCCTCATCAGCGGTCACAGCACGGCCCACGAGAAGCTGGAGGAAGAACTGGCACGCTTCGTCGGACTGCCGGCGGCGCTGTCCTTTTCCAGTGGCTACATGGCCAACCTGGGTGTGATCGGCGCGCTGGTGGGGGCCGGCGATACGGTGGTGGTGGACAGGCTGGCGCATGCCTCGCTGATCGATGGCGCCCGTTTGTCCGGGGCCAGCCTGAAGGTGTTTCCCCACAACGATGTGGCGCGGCTGGCGCAGGTGCTGGCGCGCTGTCCCACCGGGCGCAGGCTGGTGGTGACCGATGCAGTCTTCAGCATGGACGGCGACCTGGCGCCGCTGGCCGAACTGGCCGCCGTGTGCGCGCAACACGATGCCTGGCTGCTGGTGGATGATGCCCACGGCCTGGGTGTGCTCGGCCCGCACGGCAGCGGCAGCCTGGGGCAGGCCGGGGTGCGCTCGCCCCACGTGCTTTGCATGGGAACGCTGGGCAAGGCGGCCGGCGTGGCCGGCGCCTTTGTCGCTGGCGAGGCGTCGCTGATTGCATGGATCACGCAGCGCGCACGCACCTACATGTTCACTACCGCCCACCCGCCGGCCCTGGCGGTGGCCACCTCGGCCAGCCTGGCCCTGATGGCCCGGGACGACTGGCGGCGCGCACGTCTGCGCGAACTGGCTGCGCAATTGCGGCAGGGGCTGGCCGGCTTGCCGTGGGCGCTGCTGCCCTCTTCCACCGCGATCCAGCCCCTGATCGTCGGCGACAACGCGGCGGCCCGCGCACTGGCGGCCGCGCTGCGCGATCGCGGCATCTGGGTGCCGGCGATCTGCCCACCGACCGTGCCCAAGGGCAGCGCCCGCCTGCGCATCAGCCTGTCGGCCGTACATACGCCCGAACAGGTCGACCACCTGATCGCCGCCCTGCGATCGCTGGCGGACGAAGGAGCCCACGCATGAAGCCGCAAGACTCCCTGGCCGCCCGCAGCCTGCGCAGCGTCTGGCATCCCTGCACGCAGATGCGCCGTCACGAAAGCACGCCCCCCATCGCCATCGACCGCGCCCACGGCGCATGGCTGGTCGATACCGGGGGCCGGCGCTATCTGGACGCGATCAGTTCATGGTGGGTCAACCTGTTCGGCCATGCCAACCCACGCATCAATGCCGCCCTGGTCGATCAGCTGGGGCGCCTGGAACATGCGATGCTGGCCGGCTTCACCCATGAGCCGGTGGTGCGCTTGTCCGAACGCCTGGGCGCACTGACCGGGCAGGCGCTGGGGCATTGCTTCTACGCCTCCGACGGCGCCTCGGCGGTGGAGATCGCGCTGAAGATGAGCGTGCATGCCTGGCGCAACGCGGGCCAGACCGGCAAGAACGAGTTCATCTGCATCGCCGGCGGCTATCACGGCGAGACCGTGGGGGCGCTGGGCGTGACGGATACCCCATTGGTCCGCGCCTCCTACGAAGCCTTGCTGCGGCCGGCGCACGTGGCCCGCTCGCCCGATGCACGCCAGGCCCGCGACGGCGAAAGCGCGGCCGATGTCGCCCGGCAGGCGCTGGCCGATGTGGAAAGACTGCTGCAACAGGGCGAGGGACGCATCGCTGCCGTGATCGTGGAACCGCTGGTGCAATGCGCGGCCGGCATGGCCATGTATGAGCCGGCCTATGTGCGCGGCCTGCGCGGCCTGTGCGACACCTATGGAGCGCACCTGATCGCCGATGAAATCGCGGTCGGCTGCGGCCGTACCGGCAGCTTCTTCGCCTGCGAGCAGGCCGGTATCTGGCCGGACCTGCTGTGCCTGTCCAAGGGCATCAGCGGCGGCTACCTGCCGCTGTCGCTGGTGATGTCCAGCGAGGCGATCTACCAGGCCTTCTATGATGACGATGTGCGTCGCGGCTTCCTGCATTCGCACTCCTATACCGGCAATCCCCTGGCCTGCCGTGCTGCGCTGGAGACGCTGGCGATCTTCGAGGATGAACAGGTCCTGCAGCGCAACCGCGACTTCGCCCCGGTGCTGGCGGCAGGTCTGGCCCCGCTGGCACAGGACCGCCGGGTGCGCCACGTGCGCCAGCGCGGCCTGATCTGGGCCTGTGATGCCGTGCTTGACGGTGTCGATGACATTGATGCGGCTCAGGCGGCCAGCCATCGATTTTCGCGCCGGCTGGCGGCACAGGCGGCACAGCGCGAACTGCTGGTGCGGCCGATCGGGACCAGCGTCTATGTGATGCCGCCCTATATCCTCGATGCCGACCAGGCACAGTGGCTGGGTGAGCGCCTGCATGCCGCCTTCGATGCCACCTTCGCCGAGATGCGGGGAGCATGATGGGAGGCAGCTATTTCGTCACCGGCAACGATACCGGCGTGGGCAAGACCTTGGTGGCATCGGCGCTGATCCATCTGCATGCGGCGCGGGGCGCGCGTGCTGGCGGCATGAAGCCGGTGGCCTCAGGTGCCTTCCTGCAGGGCGGGCAGTGGTGCAACGAGGATGTGCTGGCTTTACAGGCGGCCGCCAACGTGGCGCTGCCGGCAGCGCTGGTGAACCCGTATCTGTTTCGCCGGGCAACCGCACCTCATATCGCCGCCGAAGAAGAAGGACGGCGCATCGATCTCGACCATCTGGCGCAATGTCATGCGCAGCTGATGCAGGCCTGCGATGTGCTGATCGTGGAAGGGGCAGGCGGCTTCGTGGTGCCGCTGGATGAACGCCACAACAGCGACGAACTGGTGGCCAGGCTGGGGCTGCCGGTGGTGCTGGTGGTAGGAATTCGCCTGGGCTGCATCAATCATGCACTGCTCACTTGCCAGGCGGTGCGGGCGCGGGGCCTGCCGCTGGTTGGCTGGGTCGCCAACCTGATCGATGCGCAGGAAGATCAGGCCGAGGCCATGATCGAGAGCCTGGCGCAGCGCCTGCCGGCTCCGCTGCTGGGCTGCCTGCCCTGGTCACCCGGGATGAGTGCGGCGCAGGCAACGGCATGGCTCACTTGGCCAGATCCAGCCTGACCGGCGCTGCCTCGCCACTGCGCGGTGCGGTGAAATGCTTGTCGTGGATGGTGCGGAAACTGGCCAGGCCCAGTTCGGCGATGGAATTGGACAGTTCCAGCAGTTCGATGACGGCCTCCTCGGCATACATGGCATCGACCTCATTGGCGTTGAGCCAGTGGCGGATGCGACGCTCGCCGGAAAAGACGAAGTCACTCAGGCGCGCCCAGTGATCGCGCAGGAGCGCTGCCTCCGGCCCGTCGCTGCCGGCCAGCACGCCGTCGACCTGCGCCACCAGCTGGCGCATGGTCTTGCCGCTGCCGTCGGCGAGGAAGCGCCCGAGTTCCTCATCGCTGGCGCAATACCACAGCCACAGGGCATTGAAGGCGGTCTCGATCTGATGACCGATGAGTGCGAAGGCCGAGGCGTGCACCGGCATGTCATCGCGCAGCAGCAGGATGATGCCGCAGTGATGTTGTTGTGCCACCGTCAGGCAGCCGATGGCAGCACAGGCGCGGCGGTCCGGCGGCAGCGGTTGGCCGTTGAAATCGGCGGAAATGCGGTAGGCCAGGGACTGCGCCCTGGCCAACAGATGATCCAATTGCATGGACGACTCCCTTTGTTCGGGCAGAGCGGGCAGAGGCGGACGGCTTGTTGTTATTGTTTTCAGCTCACGCCAGTGGCGCCGTCGAGGACAATGCGGATCTTGCGGGCCAGCTCATCATGACGATACGGTTTGTCGAGGACGGGGAATTCTCCGTCGGCTCCATGCCGTTCTATCGATTCGCTGGCGTAACCGGTAGTCAATAAAATTTTGAGCGAAGGTAACATGCGCCGCGCCTCCCGCGCCAGTACCACGCCATTCATGTGGCCCGGCATGATCAGGTCGGTGAAGAGCAGATCGACCGGCTCGCCGGCACGGATCAACTGCAGCGCTTCGTTGGCGGAATTGACCATGCGCACCCGATAGCCCAGGCTTTCCAGCATGTCCTGGGCCAGTTCGGCGACCTCGATTCTATCGTCAACCACCAGGATGTGCTCGTGACCACCCTGGCTCTGGGTGCGGTTGTCATACTCGAAGCTGCCCCCGACCTGGTCCTGCGTGGCCGGGAAGTAGATCGCTACCGTCGTGCCCCCCTGCGGCCCCGAGGAAATCCGTACCGAACCACCCGACTGCTTGACGAAGCCATAGACCATGGACAGGCCCAGCCCGGTCCCCTTGCCTTCGTCCTTGGTGGTGAAGAAGGGGTCCATCACGCGCGGCAGGATGTCGGGCGGAATGCCGGGGCCGTCGTCGACCACGGCCAGGCAGACATAGAGGCCCGGCTTCAAGCCCAACTGCAAGGCACGTTCATCGCTGCTCAGGTCTTCATTGCTGGTCTGGATGCGCAATGTTCCCTTGCCGGCCATGGCGTCGCGGGCATTGATGAGAATGTTCAGCAGCGCCACCTCCATCTGGGTCGGGTCGAGACGGCAATTCCAGAGGCCAGGCGCCAGTGCGGTGCGTACATGGATATCACCCCCCAGGGTACGCTGCACCAGATCGGTAAAGCCCTCGGTCAGCGAATTGAGGTTGATGGTACGCCCCTCCAGTCGTTGCTTGCGGGCGAAGGCCAGCAATTGCTGCGTCAGCATGGCGGCCTTGCCGGAGGCCTTGCGGATACTGTCGGTACTGCGCGCCACGCGGCCCAGGTCCGGTACCGGACTACGCAGGGCCAGGTTGATGATGTCCAGGTAGCCGCTGATGACCTGCAGCAGGTTGTTGAAGTCGTGCGCGATACCGCCGGTCAACTGGCCCAGTGCTTCCATCTTGCGCGCCTGGCCCAGGGCCTGTTCGGCGTCACGGCGGCGGCTGATGTCCAGTTGCGAGCTGAAGAAGTATTTCAGTTCGCCATGCTGGTCATAGACGGGTGAAATGAAGAGCGCATTCCAGAAGGTGGAACCGTTCTTGCGGTAGTTCAGCAACTCGGTGGCGATCTCGCGCCGTTCGAGCACGGCTTCGCGCACCTGCGCCACCACCGCGCGGTCGGTTTCCGGGCCTTGCAGGAAACGGCAGTTCTTGCCGATCACATCGGCCCGGCTGTAGCCGGTCATGTTGATGAAGGCATTGTTGACGAAGATGATGGGGTTGTCCGGCTGGTTCGGATCGGACACGATCATCGGCATGCGCGTCATTTCGACGGCGGCAAAAAAGATATCGTTGGCGTCATCGCCTACCGCGACCTTGGCGTGGTCGTTACGTAATCCTGCATCGTTGTAGTCGTCGGCAGGCCAATGCACCGGAGGGCGCTTGGCAAGTGTGGGCATTGTGTTCTTCTCCGTTTGGGTGGGCTCGGTTGCAGCGTGGCAAGAAAAGGCGAGCTGAAACAAGCTGTTTTCAGGAGTTTGGACACAGGCAGGCTCAACGGTTCCCCCGCAATTGCAACAAGCGCGACGGTGCTTTGTTACATCCTTTTGAAGCCCTTGCTACAGGCCGGACTGCTGCTGATGAGCTTGCACCTGTTGGGGACTGCCGTGATGGAGGATACGGCCCTGATCGAGCAGGTAGGCACGGTCGCTGACCAGGCTGGCGAAGTGGGTATTCTGTTCGCACAGCAACACCGACATGCCGCGTTCCTTGAGCCGGATGATCATGGTCGCCATCTGCTCCACGATGACCGGCGCCACCCCTTCGGAAGGTTCGTCCAACAGCAGCAGGTGGGGATTGCCCATCAAGGTGCGGGCGATGGTCAGCATCTGCTGCTCGCCACCGCTCATGCGGCCACCCGGGCGTTCAGGCATGGCGCCCAGGTTGGGAAAGAGATCGAACACCGCCTGCGCTGTCCAGACCGGCGCACCGGCACGCGGTGGCTGGCGCCCTGCTTCCAGGTTCTGCAGCACGCTCAGTTCGGTGAAGATGCGGCGGTCCTCCGGGACGAAGCCCAGGCCCAGCCGCGCACGCTGATACGGTGCCAGGCGGTTGAGATCGCGACCGCCGAAACTGACCTTGCCACGCGTCCCCTCCAGCAGCCCCATCAAGGCCTTGAGGGTGGTGGACTTGCCGGCGCCATTGCGGCCCATCAGGGCCACTACTTCGCCCCGGCCCACCTCCAGGCTGACATCGAAGAGGATATGGGCGCGCGCGTAGAAGGCGTTCAGCGCCTCGACCTGCAGCAAGGCAGCGCTCATGCCGGGCTCCCCATATTGGCCTCACCGAAGCTGGCGCCGCTGCCGAAATAGGCCTCGCGCACGCGGGCATCGCGCCGCACCGACTCGGGTTCACCCTGGGCGATCAACTGGCCACGTGCCAGCACGATGATGCGGTCGGCAAAGGCGAAGACCACGTCCATGCTGTGTTCGGTGAACAGGACCGAGAGCCCGCGTTCGCTGACCAGGCGCCGCGTCAGGGCCATCAATTGCAGGCGCTCGCGGGGCGCCATGCCGGCGGTGGGTTCGTCCATCAACAGCAGCCGTGGTGCGTTGGACAGCGCCATGGCCAGTTCCACCCGCTTGATGTCGCCATAGGCCAGTACCCCGCAGGCACGGCGCGCCTGCGCTGCCATGCCGACCTGCTCCAGCAGCGCCATGGCTTCATCGCGCAGGCAGGAAGCCGCAGGACGCCACCAGCGCCACAACTGGCGCCGGTGCGAGAGCAAGGCGGCCTGGACGTTTTCCAGCACGGTCATGGAGCCGAAGGCGGCCGATACCTGGAAGGTGCGGGCCACGCCGCGCTGCCAGATGTGGCGCGCCGGCATGCCGGCGATGTCCTCGCCCGCCAGCAGCACGGCGCCGGCATCCGGGCGCAACTGACCGTTGATCAGGTTGAAGCAGGTGGACTTGCCGGCGCCATTGGGGCCGATCAGGGCCAGCATCTGGCCAGCCGGGAGTTCGAAAGACACATCATCCAGCGCGGCCACGCCGCCGAAGGTCTTGGACAGGTGTTGCACGTGCAGCAGGCTCATGCGCCCTCCCCCCGTCCGCGCCAGCCGCGCAAGGCACCCACGATCCCGCCCGGGAAGAGCAGGACCAGCAACAGGATCACCCCGCCCAGCAAGGCGCGCCAGTAATCGGTCTCGCGTGCCACCAGATCCTGCAGCCAGACGAACAGCGAAGCGCCGAGCAAGGGTCCGAGCAGGCTCTGCACGCCGCCCAGCAGCACCATCACCAGCCCATCGACCGAGCGTCCCACACTGGCCACCTCGGGAGAAATGCTGCCCTTGGAAAACGCGAACAGCACGCCCGCCAGGCCGCAGAACAGACCGGCCACGGCAAAGCCGCCCCACTGCAGGGCGCGCACATCCATGCCCAGCGCCTCGGCCCGCACCGGGGCGTCGCGGGCGGCGCGCAGGGCCAGGCCGAATGGCGCCTGCACCACGCGTCGCAACAGGTATACGCCCAGCGCGGCGCAGGCCAGCGCCAGGTAGTAATACGCCACGGGGGAAGCCAGCGCCTCGCCCGGGCGCAGACCGACCAGGCCATTGCTGCCGCCGGTCAGGTCATCCCACTGGAAGATGCCGGCCCAGACGATCTGCGCAAAGGCCAGCGTGAGCATGGCCAGGTATACGCCAGACAGACGCACGCAGAACCAGCCGAACAACAGGGCGGCCAGCATCGCCGTCAGCGCGCCGCTGAGCATCGCCAGCGGCAGCGGCCACTGCAGGCGCAGCGAGACCAGCGCGGCGGCGTAGGCACCCAGGCCGAAATAGGCGGCATGACCGAAGGACACCATGCCCCCCGGCCCCATCAGGAAATGCAGACTGGCGGCGAACAGCACGGCGATCAGGATTTCCACCATCAATACCGGCAGATAGGGGAAGCGCCCCGCCAACAGCGGCAGGGCCAGCAGCAACAGCAGCGATGCCAGCCCGGCCAGGCGCGCAACGCGCCCACCTGCTTCCAGCGGCGCGGCATGGGCCGCCGCCACGCGCACCGCCGCCAGCGGCTTGCCGAACAGACCCCAGGGGCGCAGCACGAGGATCACGGCCATCACCAGAAATTCGACCACCAGCGTCAGCCGCGAAAGGGAGAGGTCGAAGCCGAAGACCGAGACGTTGCCCACGGCGATACAGAGGGCCTTGACTTCGGCGATCAGCACCGCGGCCGCGAAAGCACCGCCGATGGAGCCCATGCCGCCGACCACCACCACCACGAAGGCGTTGCCGATGGTGTCCAGGTCCAGGGCCAGGTTGGCCGGCATGCGCGGCCCCTGCAGCGCGCCACCGAGGCCGGCCAGGAAGCAGCCCAGGGCGAATACGGCGGTAAACAGCCAGGCCTGGTTCACGCCCAGTGCGCCCAGCATTTCACGGTCCTGGGTGGCGGCGCGGATCAATGTGCCCCAGCGGGTGCGGTTGAGCAGCAGCCACAGCAGCGCCAGCACCAGCGGGCCGATGAAGATCAGCAGCAGGTCGTATTGCGGCAGGCGCCGTCCCAGCAATGGCACGGCCCCGCCCAGGCCCGGGGCACGCGGGCCGAACAGGTCTTCCGGGCCCCAATACCAGAGGGCGGCGTCCTTGATCACCAGCACCAGCGCAAAGGTGGCCAGCAGCTGGAACAGCTCAGGCGCGCGATAGATCCGCCGCAGCACCACGACCTCCACCAGCGCGCCGAGTGCTGCCACGATCAGGGCCGACAGCAGGACCGCGCCCCAGAAGCCGAGTGCGCTCGCGCCCAGCCGCTCCACCAGGCTATAGGCCAGGTACAGGCCCAGCATGTAGAACGAACCATGGGCGAAGTTGACGATGCGGGTGACGCCGAAGATCAGCGACAGGCCGACGGCCACCAGGAACAGCGCGGAGGCATCGGCCAGGCCATTGACCATCTGCACGGTGAGACTGGCCAGAGTCATGGCGTCACGCGCGGTCGCCGGAAGGGAAGATCACCACGACGACACTCAATCGGCCGGGCGCAGTTTCCTGACCTCGTCGTCGGGCAATTGCAGGCTGGCGCCGTCAACGTAGCTGAAGCTGGTCATGACGCCCTTGCCATCCTTGATGCCGGTGCGACCGACGAAGGCGCCCAGGGTGGACTGGTGGTCCTGCGGGCGATAGACGATGCTGGCCACCGGGGTGTCGACCTTCAGGCCGGAGAAGGCGGCGGCAAGCTTGTCGGCATCGGTGCTGCCGGCCTTCCTGATGCCGGCCGCGATCGACATCAGGGCGCTGTAGCCGACCAGTGAGCCGTTACGGGGGTAGTCATTGAATTTCTTGCGGTAGGCTTCGACGAACTTCTTGTGCTCGGGCGTGTTGATGGCGTACCAGGGATAGCCGGTGACGATCCAGTTCTGCGGGGCTTCGTTCTTCAGCGGGTCCAGGTATTCCGGCTCGCCGGTCAACAATGACACCACTTCCACATGATCGAACAGGCCGCGGGTATTGCCTTCCCGCACGAACTTGCCGAGGTCGGCCGCGAACAGTGCATTGAAGATGGCATCGGGCTTGGCGTCCGCCAGGGCCTGGGTCACTGCACCGGCATCGATCTTGCCCAGCGGCGGCGCCTGTTCGACCACGAACTCCACATCGGGCTGGGCCTGCTTCATGAGGGTCTTGAAGCTGGCCACGGCCGACTGGCCGTATTCATAGTTGGGGTAGACGATGGCCCAGCGCTTCTTTTTCAGCTTGACGGCTTCTTTGACCACCGAGGCCACCAGCATGTAGGTGGAGGGGCGCAGGCGGTAGGTGTACTTGTTGCCGTTCTGCCAGACGATCTTGTCGGTCAGCGGTTCGGCGGCGAGGAAGAATACCTTGTGCTGGCGGGCGTAATCGGTCAGCGCCAGGCCGGTGTTGGAGAGGAAGCCGCCAAACAGCAAGGCCACCCGCTCGCGGGCCATCAATTCCTCGGCCACCCGCACGGAGTCGCCGGGGTTGCCGTTGTCGTCGCGGGCGATCACTTCCAGCTTCTTGCCCAGCACGCCACCGGCGGCATTGACTTCATCGAGGGCCATTTCCCAGCCCCGACGGTAGGGCTCCAGGAAGGCCGGTTGCGCCTTGTAGCTATTGATCTCGCCAATCCTGATGGTCTCCTGGGCGCTGGCGGTGACGGTGGCACTGGCGCCGGCCAGGGACAGGATGGCGGCACTGGCCGCCCACAGGATGTTGCGCTGGAAGTCGAACTGGAAGTTGAACTGTTTCACGTCATTCCCTTTTGATGAGATGGCCTTGCCTGGTCTGCGGGCGCCATGATAACCACTGCTGCCCTGGTCTGGCGCTGCCTGGGTAGCTGCTTGAATGCTTGCTGATGCTTGCTGATGCTTACTTGGCTTACTTGACCCGCTGCTTCTCCAGCTTGCGCGCCAGGGTACGGCGATGCATGCCGAGTCGGCGGGCGGTTTCGGAGATGTTGAAATCGGTCTCCACCAGCACCTCGTGGATGCGCTCCCATTCCAGGGTCTTGATGGAGGTGGCGCGGGCCGGCAATTCAACTTCGGAGGCGCCGGCCACGTGGCCGAAGGCGGCTTCGATGTCGTCGGTATTGGAGGGCTTGGCGAGGTACTGGCAGGCGCCCAGCTTGATGGCTTCCACCGCCGTGGTGATGCTGGCAAATCCGGTGAGGACCACGATCAGCATGTTCTCGTCGTGGGCATGCAGCATCTGCACGCAGGCCAGGCCGGAGGCATTGCCACCGAGCTTCAGGTCGACCACGGCATAGCCGGGCTGGTGTTCCTTGAGATGAGCCGCCGCCTCTTCCTGGCTGGCGGCGAGCAATACGGTGTAGCCACGGCGCTCGAAGGAGCGCCCCAAGGTGCGTGCGAAGGCGGCATCGTCCTCGATGATCAGGAGCAGGCGATCAGCCGGCATGTACATTCCCTATTTCTTCTATCTGCTTTCCCAGGGCGCTATTGTATGTCGAGACGGCGCCCGGCATGGCAGCGAGCAAAAGAAAAAGGAATGATGGCAGTCAAACGCCCGGCGGGCGCGGCTTGCGGCACATTGCGGCACATCAAGCGCCGGTCGGAAAATCCGGTGCCACACTGCCCGGCGCAACCTCGGGCGGGCTTTCCAGGCTGATGGCCGACAGCGGCAGCTCCAGCGTGACACAGGCACCCCCACCACTGCGATGGCTGGCCCAGACGCGTCCGCCCAGCTTGCGCGCGACGTTGACCACGAAGAAAAGGCCCAGACCACGACCCGGCTTGCCCTTGGTCGACTGGTAGGGCTTGCCGATCTGGTTGATCATCCACTCCGGGAAGCCCGGCCCCTGGTCGGTCACTTCCATCAACAGCAGATCGCCCTCGCGCCTGACTTCCAGCGCCAGCCAGTGCGGCGAGACCTCGAAGGCATTGTCCAGTACGTTGCCCAGCATCTGCTTGATGGCCGAGTCGAAGGCTACCGGCACATCCTGCTCGATCAGGTTGCGGTACTGGAATACCTCCACCGGGCGCGTCTTGCGCCAGTCCTCGGCCACGCTGTCGAGGAAGGTGTTGAGGGTGGTCTTGATCGAGGATTCGCCACGGGCCTGACCCGCCGAGAGCAGCACGCCGCTAACGATGGATTTGCAGCGCTGCAGCTGGGCTTCCATTTCGGCGATGTCGTCCAGCATGTCCGGGCGCTGGCTGATCTCGGGCATGCGCTTCCAGTCGCCGAGGATGACCGAGACGGTCGCCAGCGGCGTGCCCAGTTCATGGGCGGCGCCGGAGGCCAGCAAGCCCATGCGCACGATGTGGTCTTCCTCGGCGGCACGCTGGCGCAGGTCAGCCAGCAAGGCGTCGCCGGCACGCAGGTTGCTGCTGATGCGGGTGATGAAGAACACCATCAGGCCGGCATTGAGCAGGAAGCAGATCAGGGTACCTTCCACATACAGGCTCAGCAGGCCGGCATTGTGGTCCGGCGGCAGGGCCAGCGGTTCGGAAAACAGCGCCAGCCCGGCCAGGCAGACCATGGTGACACCGACGATGGCCCAGCTCGACCAGGGCTTCAGGAGCACGGCCGAGAGGATGATCTGCATCAGGTAGAGGAAGGCGAAGGGATTGGTGATGCCGCCGCTCAGATAGAGCTGGAAGGTCAGCACCGCCACATCCACCAGCAAGGCCAGGAACAGTTCGGCGTTGGTGGCGATGCGCCGTTCATGCCAGCGCAGGTGGCTGGCGATGTTGAAGGCGATCAGGCAGGACAGCACCTCCAGCATGTGCGGCAGCGGCAGGTGCAGGTCGAACACCAGCACCACGAAGGCGATGGTGGACACCTGCCCCAGCACCGCCAGCCAGCGCAGCTGGATCAGCAGCAGCATGTTCTGGTGGCCGGCCGGGTTCTGCTCCCCCTGGCGCAGGCGCTGCCAGCGCTCGCGCAGGGTCTTGCGCTTGGCGAAGGTGTCGGCGGCGGTCATGCGTGTCAGCCCTTGGAGCGGGCTTCCTGGATGCGCTGGCGCCAGCGGCGCTCATCGCGGATCACCCAGTAGCCTGCGCCCAGCGACATCAGGGCCAGGGCATACCAGGTCAGGGCGTAGACCAGGTGGCTGTTGTGGAAGGCGATGACGGTCAGGCCACCGACCGGTTTCTGCGCGTCCGGTGCCACGGCGGCGTTGGCTTCGGCCGAAGGCTTGTCGGCATCCACGAAGTACGGCGCCACACCCGACAGGCCACGCGCCTGGGCGATGGCCTTGACGTCGCGTGAATACCAGCGATTCTGGGCTGCGTCATTGCTGCGCAGGAAACCACCACCCTGCTCGCTCATGCGCAGTAGCCCGACTACTTGTGTGCTCTGGCCGGCCGGTGCATCGGCCAGGCCGTTGGCATCCAGCTTGAGCGGCGAGACGTTGACAAAGCCGCGATTGACCAGGACCAGCGTGCCATCGGCCAGCTGCAAGGGCGTCAGCAGCCACGCACCGCTGCCCAGGTCGGTGCTGGCCTGCACGGCCACGGTCTGGCTGTAGAGGTAGCGGCCGGACAGGCTTACGCGGCGATATTCGTCACGTTCGGCCGAGACCTGCGGCCATTCCTGGGGGCCAGGGGCGGGCACGGGTGCAGCATGCACGCGGGCATCGACCTTGGCGATCAGGTCCAGCTTCCATTGCAGGCGGTAGACCTGCCAGCTTCCCAGCGCGGCGAAGACCAGAAAGAAAAATCCCGCCAAAAGGGTCAGCAACAGCAGGCTGGCCTTTGTGCGGGATACCGGAGCGGCTTGCGCCGCTCCGTTTTCTTTGCCCTGCTTCACGCCTTGATTCGGCGTCGGGCTCATTTCGATTGGGCTGCGCCGTGTTGCATACCCTGCATGCCCTGCATCGATTGCGGGACAGTTTCGGTCGGCATGTTTTCCGGCGACATGGTCGGCATCATGTTGTGGTTCAGGTGATACATGACCCACAGCGAACCGGACAGGGTGATGACCACGATGACGATGGTGAAGATCATCGCCAGCATGTTCCATCCACCTTCGGACTTGCCGTTCATGTGCAGGAAGTACTTGATGTGCACCACGATCTGCACGGCCGCGAAGGCCAGCAGCACGATGCCCAGCGTGGCCGAGCTGGAGATGGACTTGTTCATCACCATCCAGAACGGGATCGCGGTCAGGATCACGGCCAGCACGAAGCCGGTGACGTAATCCTTCATCGTGCCGTGGGCGGCGTGGTCGCCATGACCATGACCGTGGCCATGGTCATCGTGGTGGCCCATCGGACGGGCCGGGTGTTCTTGGTGGCCGCGGCTCATGGCAGGACTCCCATCAGATAGACAAAGGTGAAGACACCGATCCAGACCACGTCCAGGAAGTGCCAGAACATCGACAGGCACATCAGACGACGGCCGTTGGCTTCGGTCAGACCATGCTTGTTGATCTGGAACAGCAGCACGATCAGCCAGATGATGCCGAAGGTGACGTGCAGACCGTGGGTACCGACCAGGGCGAAGAACGAGGTCAGGAAACCGCTGCGGGTCGGGCCGGCGCCTTCGTGGATCAGGTGCAGGAACTCATACAGCTCGAAGTAGATGAAGCCGGCACCCAGCAGACCGGTGATGACCAGCCAGATGATGGTGTTCTGCTGCTTCTTGGCCTGCATGGCCAGCATGGCGAAACCGTAGGTGATCGACGACAGCAGCAGCAGCGCGGTGTTCAGCGCCACCAGCGGCAGGTCGAACAGCTCGGCGCCGGTCGGGCCGCCTGCGTAGTTGCGGCCGAGCACGGCATAGCACGCAAACAGGCAGGCGAAGATCAGGCAATCGCTCATCAGGTAGATCCAGAAGCCCAGCAGGGTGCCGTTCTCCGGATGGTGATGGCGGACGAAATAGCGCGAGCTAGGCGTCGCGTCGGCCGTGTGGTTGATTGCTTCAGACATGGCTATTCAACAGACGTGTGCGCTCTGCTTCGACACGGACGACTTCGTCGGCCGGGATGTAGTAGTCGCGGTTGTAATTAAAGGTGTGGATGATGGTGGCGGCAACCAGTACGACGAAGATTGCCACGGCCGGCAGCCACATGTGCCAGATCAGGGTGAAGCCCAGCACTGCCGACAGCGCAGCGATGATGAAGCCGGCACCGGTGTTCTTGGGCATGTGGATTTCCACGAAGTCACCCAGCGGACGCTGATACTTGTTCTTCTTCATGTCAGCCCAGGCGTCGTTGTCATGCACGACCGGGGTGAAGGCGAAGTTGTAGACAGGCGGCGGCGAGGAAGTCGACCATTCCAGGGTACGGGCATCCCACGGGTCGCCGGTGACGTCGGCCAGCTTCTTGCGATCGCGGATGGAGACGGCGATCTGCATGATGAAGGAACCGATGCCCAGAGCGATCAGACCTGCACCCAGTGCAGCGACCACGAACCAGATCTGCAGCGACGGGTCGTCGAAGTGGCTCATGCGACGGGTCACGCCCATCAGGCCCAGCACGTACAGCGGCATGAAGGCCAGGTAGAAGCCCACGAACCAGAACCAGAACGAGCACTTGCCCCAGAACTGGTTCAGCTTGAAGCCGAAGGCCTTCGGGAACCAGAAGTTGATGCCGGCGAACATGCCGAACACCACGCCACCGATGATGACGTTGTGGAAGTGAGCGATCAGGAACAGCGAGTTGTGCAGCACGAAGTCGGCAGGGGGAACGGCCAGCAGAACGCCTGTCATGCCACCGATGACGAAGGTGATCATGAAGCCGATGGTCCACAGCATCGGCACTTCGAAGCGGATGCGGCCACGGTACATCGTGAAGAGCCAGTTGAAGATCTTGGCACCGGTCGGGATCGAGATGATCATCGTGGTGATGCCGAAGAACGAGTTCACGCTGGCGCCCGAACCCATGGTGAAGAAGTGGTGCAGCCACACCAGGTAGGACAGGATGGTGATCACCACGGTCGCATAGACCATGGAGGTGTAGCCGAACAGACGCTTGCCGCTGAAGGTCGAGACGATTTCAGAGAACACGCCGAAGGCCGGCAGCACCAGGATGTAGACCTCGGGGTGGCCCCAGATCCAGATCAGGTTCACGTACATCATGGCGTTGCCGCCCATGTCGTTGGTGAAGAAGTTGGTGCCGAAGACGCGGTCCAGCGACAGCATGGCCAGCACGGCGGTCAGCACCGGGAAGGCTGCCACGATCAAGACGTTGGTACAGAGCGAGGTCCAGGTGAAGACCGGCATCTTCATCATGTTCATGCCCGGGGCGCGCATCTTGACGATGGTCACCACCAGGTTGATGCCGGAAAGTAGTGTCCCTACCCCGGCCACCTGCAAGGCCCAGATGTAGTAGTCCACCCCCACGTCAGGGCTGTACAGGATGCCCGACAGCGGCGGGTAGGCCAGCCAGCCGGTGCGGGCGAATTCGCCCACGAACAGCGAGGCCATCACCAGCAGTGCGCCGAAGGTGGTCATCCAGAAGCTGAAGTTGTTCAGGAACGGGAAGGCCACGTCGCGCGCACCGATCTGCAGGGGCACGACGTAGTTCATCAGACCGGTCACCAGGGGCATGGCCACGAAGAAGATCATGATCACGCCGTGGGCGGTGAACACCTGGTCATAGTGGTGCGGCGGCAGGAAGCCGGCGTTGTCGCCGAAGGCGATGGCCTGCTGTGCGCGCATCATCACCGCATCGGCAAAGCCACGCAGCAGCATGACGATGGCCAGCACGATGTACATGATGCCGATGCGCTTGTGGTCGATACTGGTGAACCAGTCGCGCCACAGCATGCCCCACAGGCGATATTTGGTGAGCAGGCCCAGTACCACTATGCCGCCCAGCGCCACCATGGCGAAGGTACCGATCAGGATCGGCTCATGGTATGGAATCGCTTCCAGACTGAGGCGACCGAAGATCAGCTTTATCAGGTCAAAATTGTCAGACATCTTTACTTCCCGGGGAAAAAGGAAATTGGGGCGCAGCGGTGTTCTGCTGCGCTGATACGGCTACCAGGCAAGGAAATCATTCAGCCTTTTGCTGGCCCGGTTTCACGTTCAGGTCGGTGGCCATCATCTTGTCCATGCAAACCGTGTTGGCAGCCACGCAGCGGTTCACGATGGCGTGGAACAGGTTCGGCTCGACGCTGCCGATCAGGCGGGCAGGATCGCGCTCGCTGGGCTGTTCCAGTTTCAGGTACTCGGCACGGTCCAGCTTGCTGGAGTCAGCCTTGGCCTTCTGCACCCAGGCGTCGAAGCCAGCCTGGTCCAGGCCGTGGAACTTGAAGCGCATGTGCGAGAAGCCGGCGCCGCTGTAGTTGGCGGAGAAACCGTCGTACTCGCCGGCCTTGTTGATGACCGCGTGCAGCTTGGTTTCCATGCTCGGCATGGCGTAGATCTGGCCGGCCAATGCAGGGATGTAGAAGGAATTCATCACATTGGACGCAGTAATCTTGAACTGGATGGGAACATCCACCGGCGCGGCCAACTCATTGACAGTAGCGATGCCTTGTTCCGGATAGATGAACAGCCACTTCCAGTCCAGCGCCACCACTTCCACCACCAGCGGCTTGACCTGCGGAGCCAGCGGACGCTCGGCGTCGATACGCGAGAGCGGACGGTACGGGTCCAGGGTGTGGGTGGTGATCCAGGTCAACAGGCCCAGGGCGATGATGATCAGCAGGGGGGCACCCCAGATGACCAGCTCCAGACGGGTCGAGTGATCCCAGTCCGGCTCGTAGGGAGCAGAAGTGTTGCTCTTGCGATAACGCCATGCGAACAGCAGCGTCAGGATGATCACCGGAACGATGATGAGCAACATCAAGGCGGTCGAGATGACGATCAGGCGCGCTTGCTGGTTAGCGATGTCGCCGGAAGGATTCATCACGACGGTGTTGCACCCAGCCAACAAAAGCGCAGGAAGCAGGAGCAATCCGCGACGAAGGATTTGAGAAACCATGAAGGAAAATTCCAGTCGTATGTATCAGAGCGTGGTAATGTAACGCCAATAAAGTGTGTTGGCGATTGGACGTTTTGTCCCACCCTGTCAGCTGCCACCTGCCAGGATGGGATTAGTAGTACGTACTGCGACTAAACCTCTAACAGTGGGAGACAAAGCCATGGCAAGCACCAGCATCCACAACAGTCAAGGTTCGGGTGAATTCAGACCGCAATCGGACCAACCTTCCACTTCCCACGACCACGCCAGGATCGAACCCGGTGAAATCGCCGTCGGCGTGGTCATCGGACGAGCGTCCGAATACTTCGATTTCTTCGTCTATGCGCTGGCTTCGGTGCTGGTGTTCCCGACCCTGTTCTTCCCCAACGATCCGAAACTGGAAGGCACGCTCTACTCCTTCGTGATCTTCTCCTTCGCCTTCCTGGCCCGCCCCATCGGGACCACGATCTTCATGGCGATTCAAAAGCACTACGGCCGAGAGGTGAAACTGACGCTGGCGTTGTTCATGCTCGGCTTTTCGACTGCGGGCATTGCCTTGTTACCAACTTTTGATCACATTGGCGTCTGGGCGATCATCTTGCTCTCGCTTTTACGAGTTGGTCAAGGCCTGGCGTTGGGTGGCGCATGGGATGGCCTGCCTTCGTTGCTGGCGATGAACGCTCCGGAGCACAAGCGTGGCTGGTACGCCGCACTGGGCCAACTGGGCGCGCCGCTGGGCTTCGTCGTGGCAGCCAGCCTGTTCGCCTACATGCTCTCCAGCCTGACCACGGCCGATTTCCTCGAATGGGGCTGGCGTTATCCGTTCTACGTCGCCTTCGCCATCAACGTGGTCGCCCTGTTCTCACGCCTGCGCCTGGTCTCGACGCCGGAATACGCCAAGCTGCTCGATGAACGCGAGCTGGAACCGGCCGGCGTGGTAGAGCTGGCCACCACCCAGGGCCGCAACATCATCATCGGCGCCCTGGCCGCGCTGGCCAGCTATGCCCTGTTCCACCTGGTGACGGTGTTTCCGCTGTCGTGGATCAAGCTGTATTCGCTGCGTGAAGCCGCCGATTTCCTGGTCATCCAGATCTGGGGCGGCCTCATCATGGCGGTGGGCATCGTGGTGTCGGGCCTGGTCGCGGACCGCTTCGGCCGCCGCAACACGCTGGGCTCCATGGCCTTGCTGATCGCCATCCTCTCCGCCTTCGTCCCGAGCCTGATGAATGGCGGCGAATCGGGCCAGAACACCTTCATCCTGATCGGCTTTGCCCTGCTGGGCTTGTCCTACGGCCAGGCAGCCGGCGCGGTGACCGCCAACTTCAAGGCCCGCTATCGCTATACCGGCGCGGCCTTGACTTCAGATCTCGCCTGGCTGGTCGGCGCCGGTTTCGCACCGCTGGTGGCATTGGGATTGTCGGCCCACTTCGGCATGGCCTACGTGAGCTTCTACCTGCTCTCCGGCGCCGTAGGCTCGCTGGCTGCGCTGAGCCTGAACCGTGCACTTGAAGCCAGGGAGGACTGAACCATAGGACCAGGCCGCAATAGCGGCCCGCCCAAAGAAAAACCCGGAAGCTGCTTCCGGGTTTTTTTATGGCTGCGCGCCCGAAGGCCGCATGGCAATGCACTATGCCGCCTGCTCCTGCACCGCAGCCATGCCCGCCTTCCGCTTTCCATTGACGACCTCATGAACGAAGCGCAGCTTTTCCAATACCGGCGTGGTCAGGGTGAAAGGATAGGAATCCGGCATCCCGATGCTGCGGTTCAGACTGTTGAGCACATAGGTCAGCGCAAACCACTCCCGCGCCAGTTCGTCGAACGAGCCCGCCGCCACTGGTGGCGCCTTGATCACCAGCTTCTGCTCGCCCTCATGACGCGGCCGCAGCTGCACGCCGCAGGCATAGGCCGTCTCCAGGGTATCGAACATGTGGAGATAATGCGCCCAGGTCTCCGCCCAGTCCTCCCAGGGATGGCTGCTGGCGTAGGCGCTGACGAAATGTTGATCCCAGTCCGCGCGCGGACCGTTCTCGTAATGCGTTTTCAGCGCCTCGCCATAGTCTTGACGCTCGTCACCGAACAGCTCCCGGAACGGCGCCAACCACTCCGTGGGCGCAACCAGCCGGTCGAAATAATAATGACCACTCTCATGCCGGAAATGCCCCAGCAGCGTGCGGTAAGGCTCGGCCATCTGCTCCCGCGCCTGCTCCCGATAGGCGGGATCGGCCTCGGCGATGTTGATGGTGATGACACCGTCGGCATGCCCCGTCAGCACCCGTTCACCATGCGGCAGATCCTGCATGAACTCGAAGGCCAGCCCGGCCTCTTCATCCTCCATCTTCGGCACCGGCTGCAACTGCAAGGTCCACAGCGAATGCAGCAGGCGCCGCTTGGCCGTTTCCAGGCGACTCCAGAGCACGCGATTATTGCCCTCCTCCAGATTGGGGATCACCCGCGTCAGACGGCATGAGGCGCACAGCTCATGAGGCTCACGCTCGTCCAGCATCCAGTTGCAGATGTTTTCACGCCAGTAGTTCAGGCACTGCTTGAAGACCCGCCCTTCGTTCTCCGGCCTGACGCTGCGCCAGCGCCCGGGGCCAGGTTCGGCCACCGCCTCCGCTGCCTCCGCTGCCACCTCACCATCCACCGGCTGTACCGGCTCCAGCGGCGAAAAGCTGGCAATGGCCTGCAATTGCGGCTGATAACCCAGCATCCAGCCGCAATTCCCGCAGACCGTGTTCTCAAAAAAGACCTGCATTCCACAATTGTCGCAATGAAAGGTTTTCACCGGTGCTCCCCTGTTATTGGTCATGGCCACGACCGCACTGGTCGCGGTGGTCAGGCGTTTGAAGGACAATTCGCCGATACGTTCCTGCAGCTTAAATGTTTGCCAAGTGCAGGCTTCTTCAGCGATGCTATCCACCTTTTCCACGCAGACCGGAGCCCCGTCATGCTTTACCTGCTCAGCTATGAATTCGTCGGCGACTACCTGGAACGCCGTACCGCCCTGCGCCCCGCCCACCTGGAGCTATGCCGGCAAGCCGTGGCCCGCGGCGAAATGCTGGCCGGCGGCGCTGTCGGCAATCCCCCGTCCAGCGGCCTGTTGCTGTTCCAGGGTGCGGCCCGACATGCCGAAAACTTTGCCGCCGCCGATCCCTATGTCACCCAGGGTCTGGTCACGCGCTGGCAAGTGCAACCGTGGACGGTGGTGGTCGGCATCCCGGAACTGGTGCCGGACCCGCTATAAGGCCCGGATTGAGCGATAAGGATCGCGAAACATCAACCCCGATAGACATTATGTTGTCGATCTGACGCAAACTTGTTACCATCGGCGTCAAGGAGATGGCATTCCTCCTCAAACCGCCACCAACATCATGTTGGGGCTGATGATGCCTACAGTGACCTGGCGACCCAGGGCTGTAGGCGCGCACCTTCATCTTTCATGCGCTTCCTGCGCTCCGTGTTTCCAGGCTGGTTCACTATAATCCTGGCAACATGAAACATTACAAATACCCCGAACAGCTCTATCTGCTGCCCTACATCGTCAAATGGTGCCTGATCGCCTGCCTGATCGCCGTACTGGCAGGCTCGGCCTCCGCCTTTTTCCTGTTCTCGCTGGAGTACGCCACGCAATGGCGCCAGGGTCATCCCTGGATCATCTGGCTGCTGCCCCTGGGTGGCTTTATCGTGGGCTGGCTCTATCTGCACACCGGCAAGCCGGTCGAAGCCGGCAACAACCTGCTCATCGATGAAATCCACGACCCCAAGAAGGTGATCCCCCTGCGCATGGCGCCACTGGTGTTGTTCGGCACCGTGATGTCGCACCTCTTCGGCGCCTCCGTCGGGCGCGAAGGAACCGCCGTGCAGATGGGTGGCGCGCTGGCCGACCAGCTCACCCACCTGCTGCGCCTGCGCACCGAAGATCGCCGTATCCTGCTCATGGCCGGCATCAGCGCCGGCTTCGCTTCCGTCTTCGGCACCCCGATGGCCGGCGCTATCTTCGGGCTGGAAGTGCTGGCCATCGGCCGCATGCGTTATGACGCCATCCTGCCCTGCTTCATCGCCGCCATCGCCGCCGACCAGGTCGGCCTGGCCTGGGGCGTGCATCACACCCACTACCTCATGAGCGGCAGCGCCCCCGTCGCCTTATGGAGCGTGGCCGCCGTGATCGCTGCTGGCGTGGTGTTCGGCCTGATCGGTATGGTCTTTGCCAACAGCACGCATCGCCTGTCAGCCTTCATGAAAAGCCGCATCGCCTATGCGCCGCTGCGCCCCTTCGTCGGTGGGCTGATCGTGGCGCTCGGGGTATGGGCCATCGGCACCGATCGCTACATCGGCCTGGGCATTCCGGTGATCGTGGAAGCCTTCCAGCAGCCGCTGGCACCCTGGGATTTCCTGGGCAAGATGGTCTTCACCGTCACCTCGCTGGGCACAGGCTTCAAGGGCGGCGAAGTCACGCCCCTGTTCTACATCGGCGCCACCCTCGGCAATGCCCTGGCACCGCTGCTGCACCTGCCCTTCTCGATGCTGGCCGGCATCGGCTTCGTGGCCGTCTTCGCCGGTGCGGCCAATACGCCGATTGCCTCCACCATCATGGCCATCGAATTGTTCGGCCCGGAAATCGGCCCGTTTGCAGCGCTGGCCTGCGTGGTCGCTTACCTGTTTTCCGGCCATACCGGCATCTACCACGCGCAACGGGTGGGCTGGGCCAAGCATGGCCTGCTGCCCAGGGGATTGAAGATCGGAGAAGTCAGGGCCTACAAGGCGAAGAAATCGGCTGAGCCGACCAACGAAGGCTGATCGGCGAGACTGCATTGCAGGTATTGGTGAGGGGGCAACGGAGTGCTGCCCCCTTGGATGCGGCGTTACAGCGGCTTCACCGTATTGGCCACGTCGATATCTTCTTCAGCGACCCTGGCCAGCATCTTGCTGGCGGTGATCGCCAGACGCAGCAGAGTCCCCCGGTCTACTTCCGACAATAGCGGACGCTCGTCGACTGCCTCGATTTCGCTGTATTCGATCAGGGACAGCAACGTGGCGACACCTGTGCCGACATCCTGAGCGTATTCAGCAAGAACCTTCTTGCGGGACGGTGGAACCTCGGCGTTGTGCCAGGAAAAAGGCTGAAAAGAGGGAGATTGGGATAACGCGGGCGAGTGAGGATTAAGCATATTGCCTCCTGGGGTGACGGGTATCACCCACCATTCCATCGCCAAATGGAGGTGGCGGGCACAAGACAAGGTTGGCGAACCGGCACACCCGCGCCGCCGGCATACCCGAAGGTATCCCTGCCAAGGCCCGCCATGGTAAGGACGTGCTCAGGCATCGGACGTAAAAAAGCCGCCAAAAAGAGGCGGACGTCCGCGCTAGGTGTATTCGAGTCGCCAAACTCGATCCCATATTTTTTTGATGGGATGAGGGAGACTAGCAAGCATAAGAAGGTAACGTCAAGGCACAGCTGCAATTGCCGCTCAGAACTGCAATTGCTCCTTCGTGATACCCAAGGCCGCCGCAATCCTTGAAATCGTGGATGTTCTCGGCCTCAGGGTCTTCTCATATTTTGCATAGAGCGCCTGGCTAATCCCGAGGCGTTGCGCGACGACCGCCTGTGTCAGCCCCAGATGCTCGCGCCATGCCTGTATCGGCGTCAAGCCGTCCATGGTCGCACCCACTACTTCATTGGGAATCCGATTACCCTCCCCGCCGTAACGTGGAGTCCGGATCATTTGAATGTAGTTAGCGCCCTTCATCTCGCCTCGTCATGTTCTGGAAAGTTGTCTCATCAAGGCCAAATATAGCCACGCCGCGACTTCTGGGCAGATAAAGCTGACTTCAGGAAGAAATTCTCGTCACTTCCACTACTGAGCAATTGAACATCCCACCCGGTGAAACACCTTCCGGTTAAAAACATTCACCAGCAATCCCACGCAGAACGCAGGATAATTCACCACACCAGCCGCCTACGAACCGGCTATCCGACGGCCCACCAAAGCCGCGCCCTGACACCTTACCCAGGAGACCGCATGCCCACCCCGCAAGCCTTCGCCCGTACCGTCCGCCATCCCGGCCCGCCTGAACCCGAACGCATCGTCAGCCTGGAAGGCCAGGCCATGCAGCTTGATTTCACCCTGGAGGCGGGCCTGAGCCTGCGCGACGCGATCAGCATCCCGCTCTCGCGCGCCGGGCTCGATGGCGGTACCGTGCGCTTTTCCAATCTGAAGATCGCCGCGCTGCACTTCCTCATGCCCGCGCTGGCGGTGGATGACCAGCATGCCGCCTTCTACAGCGCGCCGCATGCGATGGAAGAAGGCACCGTCATCGAATACGCCTGCGCCACCTATGGGCGCAAGGACGGCGAGCCCTTCGTGCATTGCCACGCCATCTGGCGTGGTCGCGACGGCCAGCGTCAGGGCGGCCACCTGATGATGGAAAAGACCATCGTCGGCCAAGCCGCACCGGCCCAGGCCTGGGGTTTGCACGACGCCACCATGGCCACGCGCTACGATCCGGAAACCAATTTCACCCTCTTCTACCCCACCCGCCTATCGGACCAGGCCGTCGTCGCCACCGGCAAGCGCGTGGTGCTGGCCCGCATCCGGCCCGACCAGGACCTGACCCTGGCCGTCGAGCAGGCCTGCGCCGCCCACGACATGCGCAACGCCATCGTGCGCGGTAGCGTGGGCAGCATCATCGGCGCCGAGTTCGAGGACGGCCGCGTACTGGATGACCGCGCCACGGAAATCCTGATCCGTGCCGGGGAAGTGCGGGATGGCATCGGCCGCCTGGATATCGGCCTGGTCAATCCGCAAGGCCAGGTCTGTGAAGGGGTGCTGGCGCGGGGCTGCAATCCGGTGCTGATCTGCTTTGAGCTGGTGCTGGAAGAGCAGTGAAACTACACGAGCAGTGAAGGCAGACGCGGTCGCGCCATCAATCACCGACCATGGTCATTGGTGTTGTGTCAGCCATTCGCGCAGGGCACCGTTCATGCGGCTTTGCCAACCATCGCCGCCGCGCTTGAAGGCTTCGACGATATCGACGTCGAAACGCATTGTGACCTGCACCTTGGAGCCGCTACCTGCGGGTCTGCCGCGTCCCCGTGCAGGCCGCAACGCAGCCAGTTGGGCCGGACTCAACGGCTGTGCATCGGGATCGGACAGCGCCGCAGCGGTGATCTGCGCGTCTTCCGCGGGGGTGGGCAGGATGGTGCCCTGTTTAAGCTTCGGCATATCGATCAATCTCCCTTTTGTTCGCTTTGCGCAGACTGATGATCCTCCTGGCAAACGCGCGTTGCACATAGACCACCACATGAAGTCGCAGACCGATGTAGGCGATCGCGATTTCCCGCTGTTCGCCGTAGTCGATTCTGTCATCAAGCGTGATCAAGGCGCTCTCCCATTCGATAGCCGCGGCTTTTGCGAGCGAAACGCCATGTTTGTGTTTGTTGATGGCGTCTTTATGGGGATCGAACAGGATTTCCATTAATTATTGTAGTTACATTTAATCAGCTTTTACAAGGATTATTTGTAGCTATATTTAATCGGAACCGGGTCTGACAAAAACAATTCGGCCTGCATTGCAGGCCGAATTGTTTTTTGGTGTTTCGCGGGAGGACTTCAGCGATGCAGGAACAAGCTTATGCCCCCACCAGCTTCTTGAAAGTCGGCAGCACTGCCTCCCCCTTGAAGGGTTTGACGATCCAGCCCTTGATGCCGGCGGCCTTGCCGCGTTCCTTCATGATGGGCGAGTTCTCGGTGGTGAGCATGATGATGTTCACGCTGGCATTGCCCAGTTCGCTGCGGATCTTCTCGGCCATGGTCAGGCCGTCCATGTTGGGCATGTTCACGTCGGACACCACCAGCTTGATGGCCGGGTCGCCCTTGAGCTTGTTCAGGCCGTCGCGGCCATCCACGGCCAGCGCCACGTCCAGGCCGTTCTTCTTGAGGAAGTCGCCGACTTCGGCGCGCACGGTGCTCGAATCGTCCACTACCAGGATTTGTGCCATGTTGAATTCTCTTTCACTAAGGTTGTGTCAATGAGGGGATGAGGGAAATGAGGGGCGCAATCTTCGCCGCGGCAGCCAGGTCAGAACAATTCCAGCTCGCCCGATTCGAACAGTTCCTCCACCGAGGTCTGGTTCTCGCGGAAATCCTCGGGCGACCAGGACAGGTTGAAGATGAAGCGCTGCAGCAGCACCAGCGGCACGCCGTCGTCCCGGCGCAGCACGTACTTGAAGCACAGCTGCGCATCGTCCGAGCCGAAGGAGATGTAGCGATGCTGGTGGTTGATGATGATGGGCACCTGGCTCAACTGCTGGATGGGCTGACTCTGGTTGATGAAGCGGTTCTTGAACCAGCCCCAGATCAGGTTGGTCAGTTCGCCCAGGGCATTGTTGAGTTGCCGGAAATCGTCAGCCGCTTCCGGTGCCAGCGCCTGCAGGGTCTTCTGCTCGGCCTGCAGCATCATGTAGCCACGGCACCAGCTGCTCTCCAGCGGGATCAGGGTGAAGACTTCACCGAAGATGATGCGGTCACGCACCAGATAGGGCTGGTCGATCTCCACCTGCATGCCGGGGAACTGGCTCTCCAGCACCATGCGGCTGATTTCGGCGATACCACGCACCAGAGCATTGGGGTAGCGCTGGCTGAAGATGGAGGCCGCCACGGCGGGGGCCAGGGCTTCGATGTCGTCGATGCGGTAGACGGCGCTGAAGAGTTCGCTGTCGCGCTCGGCCAATGGCGTATCGGCGCTTTCACGGCGGCGGCGCAGGAAGAGGGGCAACTCCGGGCGCACCTCGCGGATGCGGCGGGCCAGGCCGCGACCGCCCTCGCCCAGACCGGCCAGGCTCTCCGAGAGCATGATGCCGCCCAGGTCGACGTTGCTGCGCAAGACCGCCATGACGTGTTCTTCATGCGCCTTCAGGCCGACCAGCTGATGCCGTTCGCAAAAGGACTTGATGGTGTCGTAGCAGTCGGCGTCACGGTCCAGGACCAGGACCTTGCTGGTGATGGTGTTGTCGAGGCTGGCGCTGGCTTGCATGATGGTGTGGGTTCCCCGGATCGTTGATGGAGGTCTAGAACAGTTCGAGTTCGCCGGTGGTGTCTGCCTGCTCTTCGGCCGACACGGCAAAGTCCAGCCGGTCATAGGCCGATACGCAGAGCGAGACATGCAGCCGGGGCGACTGGTCGATGTCGATGGCAAAGTGGCGCACATGGGCGTGCCTGAGCTTGTGCAGGTAGTGCAGGCACTGGGTGTCGATGACGTTGGGCGTGGACATGCCCAGGTGCGGGAAGAAGCGCCCCAGCTCGCGATTGAAGATGCCGCAGCACAGGTTGCCGCACTCGGCCAGCGCATCCATGAAGGCCTGCTCGCCCTCTGCCCCCACCTCAGCCGCACCGTCACCCGCGAGCCGCGCAAAGTGGCCCTTGGTGGCGGCGTCCGGCGTGAAATGGAACATCACCATCAGGCGGAACAGGTAAGAGGAAATGGTGAGTACCACCATCTTCTTTTCCGCCAGATCGTCCACCTCGACGGCGGTGATCACCGCATCGGCGCCGGAGGGCACCAGGCTGCCGCGCAGGGCTTGCTGCAACAGGGTGTCGAAGCCGTCGCGGGCACTGGCGCTGATGCGCTCCTCGGCGATGCTCTGGGCCACGGCCTGCAGCTCGTCCATGTCGTGGGCGCTCATGCCGCCTGGGCCAGGGTTTCCCTGGTCTTTTTGTTGATCAGGTCCAGCCCGATGACGGCGCCCATGATCATCTTGCCGCCAGCCTGCAGGTCCTGGAAGGTGGTGGTGGTGATCAGGTCGTTCTGATACAGGTTGGCGCGGTAGCTCTTGGAGAGTTTCTCGGCCCGCTGCGCCAGGTCGCGCACCTCCTGCGCCACCACGGCGAAGCCGCGCCCGTGCACGCCGGCACGAGCGGCCTCGATGGAAGCATTCAGGGCCACGATGATGACCTGGTTCACGATCAGGGCGAACTCGTCGTTCATGCGGTGCATGTCGCGATTGTGGGTGATGAGTTCGTTCATGTCGTCGTGCCAGCGCTCGAAGGTCCGCACCAGGCCTAGCAGCTTGCCGATGGTGTCCTGGGAGGCGTCGCAGTTCTGCATCACGCGCGAGAGGCTGTCGGTTTGCTGCTGGTTGAGGCGGGCCAGCATGGCCTCGCTCTCGTGACGCATCTCGGCCATGTGGCGCTCGGCGGCCAGTTGCTGCTGTTCCAGTTGCTGCTGATGGGCGGCCCACTGCTCTTGCTGCTGCGCTAGCGTCGCCAATGCCTGGTCGCGGGCCTGCTCCAGCTGGCCGGCATCGAACAGTTGCCCGACGCGACGCTTCTGCCGTAGCCACAACCAGGTCATCGGCAGGCCGGCCAGGGCGGCGCCCAGCGCCACCAGGAGGATCGAATTGAACATGCTCATCCGTTTTTTTGCTTCCGCGTTTGCTTCTCGTGCTTGGGTGCCCGATGCCGGTCGGCCCTCAGGCCACCTGGGGATTGCCGTCCTGCGGCGGCAGCGCGACCGGCACCGTCGCCACCTGGCCGGCCACCGGGTAAGGCACGTCGATGCCATCCACTTCCACCGCCACGCTCTCGGGCAGCATCACGATGATCTGGAAGGGGCGGAAGGCGGCGCCTTCGTTGGTATCGGCAAAGCGGATCTCGATCTTCCCATGTTCGCGGGTGACAAAGTCCAGCACCGCATCCATGCCCACGCCACGACCTGAAACGTCGGTCACTTCGCTGCGGGTGGAAAAGCCCGGTTGCAGGATCAGGCGGGCGATCTCGGCGTCCGACAGGGCTTGATCCACGGTGATGAGTTGCTTTTCGATGCCGATCTGGCGCACCTTTTCCAGCGCCAGGCCACGGCCGTCGTCGGATAGCGCCAGCTGGAACATGTCGTCCATCACGCCCGTCTCCAGCTTGATGGTGCCGGTCTCGGGCTTGCCCTTGGCGGCCCGCTCCTGGCGCCCTTCCAGGCCGTGATCCATGGCATTGCGGATCAGGTGCATGAACACGTTCTGCAGCAGCGGCGCGGCAAAACTATGGACCACGTAACCGTTGTCCTCGATGTCCACGACCGGTGCCGCCTTGTCCAGGTCGGCCGCCAGCGCCGGCAGCGAATCGGTGATCGGGGCCAGCACGTCGGCAATGGTTTCGGTGCCCAGCAGGCGCAGGGTACGGCGCACGTCGTTACGCACGGCCACCAGTTCGTGCAGGTTGGCGGTGTTGACGTTTTCCAGGCGCTGCAGGCTTTCCTGGATGTGCTTGCGGTCGATGGTCAGGACCTGGCGCTCGTAACCCGGCAGCACCTGTTCGCCAGCGCTGGCGGTGCTGCTGCCCCGACCCAGGGTCACCTCATTGATGCGGGCGTAGCGGTCGATGAACTCGCGCACCTGGGCCAGTTGCTGCAGCAGTTCCTGCTGGTTCCACACGGCGCCGCTGGCCGGGTGGCGCAGGTCGTCGTAGTGCTGTTCGGCGTGGTGCACCACGTTGGCCAGGTGCAGCAGGCCATAGGTGCGGCCATTGCCCTTGATGGTGTGCATGTTGCGGAACAGCTTGGCGATGGCGAAGGCGGTCGCTTCCGGGTTCTGGTGCACGATCTGCTCGTTCTCGTCCAGGAAGCGGCGCGCGCTGCCGATGAACTCGGCAAACTTGGGTGCAGCCACCGCCAGGATCTCGCCGATCATTTCCAGTTCGCGCTTCTGTTCGTTGGCTTCCGCCGCCAGCTGGCGCAGCTCGGTCACGTCACGCACGCACAGCATCAGGCGGATGACCGTATCGCTCTCGTCGGTGATGGGCGACCAGGACAGGTCCAGGATCTTCTTGCTGCCGTCGGCCATGGTCTTTTCGATCTCGCCCACCATCAGGTGTTCGTTGAACTCGAAGTTCATGACGTCTTCGCCGATGCAGGCGCCGCCGATGGCTTCGATCTGCGACAGCGTATCGGCGCCCAGGTTGGTATTGGCAAAGACCAGTTCCATCACGTCGCGGCCGGCGATGTCGGTGGTCTCGAAGACGGTTTCGAGGAAGGCCGAGTACTCCGGGTGGATACGGTTGCCGTCGACGATGGTGAGAATGCCCTGCGGGATGTTCTGCAGCATGGCCTGCATGTCGGCGGTCTTCTGGCGCACCTGGGCCGAGGCTTCTTCGATCTTCTCCACCATGCCGTTGAAGGCGACGATGGAATGACCCACCTCATCCATGCGCTGCACCGGCAGACGACGGGTGAAATCCTGGCTGGTGGCGATCTCGCCCATCATCGCCGCCATGCGGCTGATGGGGCCGGTGATCTGGCGATACAGCAGGAAGCCGATGCCCCCCAGCAGCAGCACGGCCATCACCGTGACCACGCTGATGGTGGTGGTGGTCTGGGCCAGTTTGCCGTTGAGCGAGGCGATGGCATTGTCCTTGAACCGGTTCTTTTCGATGCGCAGGGTGTTGACGATGCCTTCCAGTTCGCTCTGGTACTGCATCACGCCGCCGAAGAACTGCGCCTGGGCGATCTCGTTCTTGCCGGCCAGCTTGAACTTGGCGGTGGTGTCGATGGCGCCGAAGTAGTTGTCCAGGCTTTCCCTGGCCTGCTCGATCAGGCCACGCTGGGCGACGCCTTCAGCCTGCTTGGCCTGGGCCGCCAGGGCCTGTTCCAGCACGGCCTTCTTTTCGGCCAGCTTGTCGTTTTCCTGCGCGACCAGCTGGGTATCGCTCTCGGTGACCATCACCATGGCCGCCAACTGTACGTCCTTCAACTGCCCCATCAGGTCGGACGAGGCCAGCACGCTGGGCATCACGCCTTCGGTGACGGAACGGACCTCGACGGCGCTGCTGCGCGACTGGTACATCGCGTAGCCACCGATGCCGGCAATGGCGACGAAGGTAAGTATCACCAGGAGCGTGATACGCATGCGGATGGTCATGGAATTCCCCTTGAGATGGCGGTGAACCGGTGTTGTCATTTGTTTCACATTCGTCCCTGGAACATGAACAAATGAGCGACCGGTCTGGATGCGGGGCGCATTGTTGCATTGAAGTATTACTGCTACGTGACAATCCATTTGTGACAAGCGGCGCAGGAAATAGCTCGCATTCAGGCCGCGGCTGCCAGTGAGAAGGCCGGTCTCAAGCGGCAGGAGATACCTCCCCCCGCGACACGAACTGAGACAGCGTCTTCCTACAGCAGCTTGGGGAGCTGTCCGATGTTCCGATGGCGGGCCATGGCCTATCGTTGGCTATCGTCAGGCTTTGGCATCCTGGTTCTACCCTGGTCTTCCTGGTGTTCAGGCTGCCTGCCATCCACCATTTCTTCTTTATTTCCTCCGATTTGCAAAGGAGTCCGCATGCATCCACTGAACCCTTCCCATCTGCAGCGCTTCAAGGACAAGGTCGTCATCGTCACGGGCGCGGCTTCCGGCATCGGCGAGGCCACTGCGCGGCGGTTTTCCGATGAAGGTGCCCAGGTCTTGCTGGCCGACCGCAATGCGGCGGCCCTGACCAAGGTCTTCGATTCGCTGCCGTCGGAGCGCACGGCAGCCCGCGAGACCGACGTTTCCCGCCACGAAGACGTGCGCGAGATGGTGGCCTTCGCCATCGAGCGCTTCGGCCGTCTGGATGTGCTGGTCAGCGATGCCGGCATCTTTGCCGAAGGCAACGTCACCGAAGTCAGCCCGGAAGACTGGCACCGCGTCCAGGCCACCAATGTGAACGGCGTCTTCTATGGCGCGCGTGAAGCCATGCCGCACCTGCAGAAGACGCGCGGCTGCATCGTCAACGTGGCCTCGGTCTCGGGCCTGGGGGCGGACTGGAATCTGTCGGCCTACAACACCTCCAAGGGCGCCGTGGTCAACCTGACCCGCGCCATGGCCATGGACTTCGGCCGCAAGGGCGTGCGCGTCAATTCGGTCTGCCCCAGCTTCACGCACACCGCGATGACGGCCGACATGGAAGACGACCCGGTCCTGCAGGACAAGTTTGCCGAGCGCATTCCCCTGGGCCGTGGCGCCGAGGCGCAGGAAATCGCTGCCGTGATCACCTTCCTGGCCAGCCCCGATGCGGCCTTCGTGACCGGCGTCAACATGCCCGTGGATGGCGGCCTGACCGCCTCCAACGGCCAGCCACCACAGTGAAATGAACAATCGCATCCGATGATGAGGAGACTCCCATGAGCCAAGCCATTCCCCTGCCCGAAGACACCACCCGCGCCAGCGAAGGCGCCATGGACAAGAGCAAGCCACACGCCCTGCCCCAGCAGCCGCAACCTGCGCATCGGCAGGTGGGCCAGGACCAAGGCCAGGATGAGGCGCCTGCCGGCAAGCGGCCAGCCTCGACCGATGGCGAAGAGCATCCGCTCTCGGTCGGCCAGCCCTGAGCGGCAAGCCAGACCCACACCAATCACAAGAACAAGACCGCGCACCCGGAGGCCCCCATGCCGTCGCCCACCCTGCAGGACAATCCCACTCCCGGCCTGTTGCAGCCTGGCCGCAATTGCTGGCGGCTAGAGCACGCCGACCGCTTCAAGCTGCTGATCGACGCGGCCGACTATTTCAGCGCCTTGCGGCGTGCGCTGGTCAAGGCGCGCCACAGCGTATACATCCTGGGTTGGGATCTGGACAGCCGCACGGTGCTCGTTCCGCAGGGCAGTGACGATGGCTTGCCGGAGCAGCTGGGCGACCTGCTGCATGCGCTGGTGGAGCGGCAGCCCGCGCTGCACATCCGTGTGCTCAACTGGGACTACGCCATGCTCTATGCGCTGGAGCGCGAATGGATGATGGCGAGGAAGCCCGGTCGCCCCCGCAACAAGCGCCTGCATTTCCGCACCGACGCCCGTCACCCGGTGGGCGCCTCGCATCACCAGAAGATCGTGGTCATCGACGATCAGTTGGCCTTCGTCGGCGGCCTGGACCTGACGCGCTGCCGCTGGGATACGCCCGAGCATGCCCCCGACAACCCGCTGCGGCACGATCCGGACGACAAGCCCTACGCCCCCTTCCACGATGTCCAGGCCATGGTCGATGGCGATGTGGCGCGTGCCCTGGGCGACCTGGCGCGTCGCCGCTGGACGCTGGCAGGCTATGCCGAACGCGCTGAAGGTCGCTCGCCCCGGTTAGAGCCATCGCAAGCATCTGCCAGCGAGCTCTGGCCCGATGGCTTCGAGCCGGATCTGCGCGACCTGCGCATCGGCATCTCCCGTACCGAACCGGCCTATGAAGACCGGCCGGGCGTGTTCGAGGTGCGGGAGCTCTATCTGGATGCGATTGCTGCCGCCCGCCAGCATCTGTTCTTCGAAAACCAGTATTTCACTTCCAACGTGCTGGCCGAGGCCATCGGCGCCCGCCTGCGCGAAACGGATGGCCCGGAAGTGGCCGTCATTTCCCCGCAGACTCAGAGCGGCTGGCTGGAACAGGCCACCATGGGCGCCCTGCGCGCGCGCATCCACCACCGGCTCAAGAATGCGCTGGAAGGCCAGCAGCCGCCCGCCGAAGCGCGCTACCAGATGTATTGCCCGCACTTGCCGGGGCTGGAAGAAAGCTGCTGCCTGAACGTACACAGCAAGGTCTTCGCCATGGACGACCGCCTGTTCTCGGTCGGCTCGGCCAATATGAGCAACCGTTCCATGGGCTTCGATACTGAATGCAATCTCACGGTCGAAGTCCAGGGCGATGCGCAGCGCCAGCGCGAGATCGCCGAGGCCATCGCCCTCATGCGCAATCGCCTGCTGGCCGAACATCTGGGCGTGAGCCCGGCCGCCGTGCAACAGGCCATGGACCAGCAGGCCGGCCTGCATGCGGCCATCGAACAATTGCGCCAGCCCGAGCAGCGCGAACTGCGGCCGATGGACCCGCGCCTGATACCCGAACTGGACGCCCTGACCCAGGACAACGCTGTCTTCGATCCAGAGCGCCCGGTCAGCCCCGACGAGATCGTCGACGCCTATGTGCCGCGCAGCGCCCGCAAGCCGGTGCCGCGCCGCATGATCGGGCTGGGCATGTTGGCCGTGGCACTGGTGGTATTCGCACTGGCCTGGCGCTTCACGCCGCTGCGCGACTGGATCAATCTGAGTTCGCTCATCGCCCTGGCGCGCAGCGTGGACAAGATGCCCTTCACACCCGCCATCGTCATTGCTGCCTTCGTGGTGGCGGGGATGCTGATGGTGCCGATCACGGTGCTGATCGCAGTGGCGGGGGTGGTCTTCGGGCCGGTCAATGGTGGCCTGTACGCCACGGCCGGGGTGGGTCTGAGCGCCCTGCTCGGCTTCGGCCTGGGTCACTGGCTGGGCCATGACGCGCTGCGCGACATGCTGGGCCCGCGCATCAACAATCTGAGCCGACGCTTTGCCCAGCGCGGCATCGCCGCCATGGCGGTGGTGCGCCTGCTGCCGATTGCACCCTTCACGGTGGTCAATGTGGTGGCCGGTGCTTCTCATCTGGGACTGCGCGATTACCTGCTCGGTACCCTGATCGGCATGGTGCCGGGCATCGTGTTGACGGTGGTGTTCTCGCATAACCTGGCCGAGGCGATCCGCCATCCCAGCCTGCAGACGGTATTGGTGCTGGCGGGCGTGACGGCTGCCCTGATGCTGACCGCCTTCGGCCTGCAGAAGCTGCTCAAGCCGCGCGACAAGAAGACGAAACCGGGCAAGCCGTCACGCAATGCAATGGGCAAGACCACCGGTGCGGTGACCACGACCGACCAGCCCGTGCGACGCGACGACCCGCTGCCACGCGTCCAGGCCGATCATCCGATCGAGGCGCGCCAGGCTTGATGAGGATCGACACCTTGGGGACCTCGGGCTCCGTGCATCCCCGCCAGGGACAGCACGAAGCGACACGGCAAGCGGACGCCGAACTGGTGCGCACGGCCGACGTGCCGCTGCGCGATCTCGATCCCTGGCCGCTCACGGTAGCCACCTACAACATCCATGGTGCGGTCGGAATGGATGGCCTGTTTTCGCCGCTGCGCATTGCCCAGGTCCTGCGCGAAATCGATGCCGATGTGCTGGCCCTGCAGGAAGTGCCGCTGGGCGGCACGGAGCAGGTGGATGTGCTGGCGCTGCTGCGCGAGGAAACCGGTTTCTTCGCCGCTGAAGGAGCGACCATCGATACGCCGCAACGACGCTATGGCAATGCGGTGCTGAGCCGCTATCCCATCCTGGCCAAGCAGAGCCTGGACCTCTCCTTCGGCAGCCGGGAACCGCGCGGCGCGCTGGATGCCGATATCGATTGCCACGGCCACATGCTGCGAGTGGTCGCCACCCATCTGGGCTTGAAGCCGGCTGAACGGCGTGACCAGATCAAGCGCCTGCTCCAGGCTTTCGATACTGATCAGGCGCCGGTGATCCTGATGGGCGATGTGAACGAATGGTTCATGTGGGGACGGACGCTGCGCTGGCTGGTGTCGCATTTCGAGGCGGCACCGGCACCACGCACCTTTCCCTCACGCTGGCCGCTGTTCGCGCTGGATCGTATCTGGATCAGCCCGCGCCAGCGCCTGCTGCAGGTGAACGTACATCGCACGCCGCTGGCACGGGTGGCCTCGGACCACCTGCCGCTGGTGGCGCATATCGACGGTTGAGAAGAGTGAACAGGGCGAAAAAGGTGAAAAGGGTGAAAAGGCAGCCAGAAGGGCTGCCTTCAGCACATGCGCCGCTTGCTGCTCCACAGTTTGACCGCCAGCGCGATCCAGATCAGCAGGAACAGCATATTGCCCGGCAACCAGATCATCTGCGTCCACACATAGTCGCTCACCCACAGCGTCAGCACGTCACGGCAACCGCACACCTGATCGGCGTAGAACAGTTCACCGCCACTGCGCGCTGCGGCGAACTGCAGCCAGAGAAAACCCAATAACACCGGAATGGCTACCACGCCTGCCAGGCAACAGCGCCGCAGCTGGCGTTGTCGTCGGCAGTGTCCCTCGCGCTGCCAGGCCCCGCCTGCGCCCGCGCATTGCTGCATCGACTCGCCGTGCATATTTCCCCCTTGCACTTGCATGTATTGTCTGCCCCTGGGTCGCCGCACCGCCGCCCGAAGGCGCCCAAATGCGGAACGGCAACCGTTATCCGGCAGCCCGCAGGGAGCCGCCGGTGATATAAGTCCGGATCAACGTAAAGGTCAGGGAAGCGCCTGCCAAGGCAGGCACGGGGGAAGCAGCGAGCCATCGGAAAGGATGGCGGCTCGCATTTTCCATGAGAATTCCCCTCGCGCACGGCGGCGGAGAGGAAGGAGGCCGGAGCCGTTTTCTTTACAAAAAACGCCCCTTAAAAAAGCCAGCACTCCTGTTTCAAAAGACAAAAAGTCTATTTCCCAGAACCAATACGATACGTTTCGTCTCGGATTCTAGGTGCAAATTATCTACTGCTCAACAAAATTTACGCTTGTTGGCTCGAAATTTTACTGGTCGCTAAAAAGGGTTGGGACAGCGCGATGCTGCCCAGGACCAGCTTCAGTTGGGACTGGATCTGGCGTTCATCGATGTCGGCACTGCCGGTCAGGAGGCGCTGCAGCAAGGGGGCATACAGCAGATCGAAGACCAGGTTCAGGTCGGCATCATCCCTGAACTCACCGCGTTGGGCGCCGCGGCGCAGGACATTGACCAGCGCCAGGCGGCGCGGCTCAAGATAGTTGTCATTGAAGATGCGCTTGCTCTCTTCATCGAACTGGGCCAGCGCAATCATCTCGCGCACCACACGACCGGACTTGCCACGCAACAGTTGGGACAGTTGCAACATATGCAAGCCGATATCTTCCCGCGCCGAACCGCTGTCGCCGATGGCCGGCATCGGTTCCACCGCGCGCAGCAGCGCTTCCATGGCCAGGGCGCTCTTGTTGGGCCACCAGCGATAGATGGTGGCCTTGCCCACGCCAGCGCGTGCCGCCACGCCCTCCAGGGAGAGCTTGTCGAAGCCGATCTCCTCGAGCATCACATACGTGGCATCGAGGATGGCGTCATGACTGACGGCATTCCTGCGGCGACCGGTGGCCGGATCGGAGATGAAGGTGAGAGAAATGATGTGCTCCAGATGGCAATTGCATGTTTTCCGCTTCTGGTAACGGCATGCTTTTGGACAACTTGAGCAATTGACAGCAAAAAAACGCAGATTTTTACGACAACAATGGAGCAGCGCCTGTTATTGCTGTTGATGATGGATGTCGACCGGATCCAGCAGGCGGCCGAAGCGGTCCAGCCGGGGTCGGTAGCCCTTGTCCGCGTCCAGCGAAAAAGCGATGCGGCTGGTGCGCCCCATCAGTTCGCTGCGAGCGAAGAAGCCGAAATAGCGCGAATCCATGCTGTTGTCGCGATTGTCGCCCAGCATCATGTAATGATCCGCCGGCACCACTACCGGGCCAAAGCTGCTGTGCAGGCTGGGATGCGATTCCGACAGGCGTACCAGATGGTTCATGCCGTCGATGCGCTCGTCGCGGTAGACGGCATCATCCGCGCCGTCGCCAGCCACCGGCCTGACCTGGGCCTGGCCATAGCTGGCCGCCTGGCCATTGATGGTGAGCACGTTGTCGCGCAGTTCCACCACGTCACCAGGCAGGCCGACGATGCGCTTGAGCAGCAGCTCCCCGGCCTGGTGCGAATCAACGGTAACGATGTCGCCGCGCTGCGGCTCGCCCAGGCGCAGCAGGCTGATATGGGTCAGCGGCAGGCGCAGGTCGTAGGCCAGCTTGTCCACCAGGATGCGGTCGCCCACCATCACGGTGGGCAGCATGGAGCCGCTGGGAACGACGTTGTAGTCGGCGATGGCACTGCGAAACACCACCATCAGGGCGATGAAGGCCAGCAGTCCCTTGTTCTGGGTCAGCAGCTTGCGGGCGGTCGAGGGCATGGTGGGTCTCCTATGACAAGGATGCACATCCTACCTCAAGCCGCCGTGCTCAGCCCCAGCGTGCCGGCGCCGAGCGCAAAGGCCCGGCCGGCAGGCTCCAGTGCATGGGCGCACCAGCCACCTGCAAGGGCGCACGCAGCCGTTGCACCGGGCCCCAGAAGGTCTGTTCCAGGTGCGCATCCAGATCCTGCGGGCTTTCGCTAGCAAAGCCGGAATGCGCCTGCGTCACCGGATAGGCGGCCAGCAGATGGGCCGTGCGTGCCAGCGACAGGCGGTACTGGCTGCCCTGCCCGCTGGTCTGGCGCAGCGTGAGCCCGCGCACAGCGGCCGCGGCCAGCAGGTAGCCGGTGGCGTGATCGAGCGCCTGGACCGGCAGCGGGACCGGTTTGTCGCTGCCGTGCTGGCGCATGCCGGCATCGGCAATGCCGCAACTCATCTGCACCAGGCTGTCGAAGCCACGCCGGCCGGCCCAGGGGCCGCTCCAGCCGTAGGCGTCCAGTGCCACATCCACCAGGGCCGGGTTCAGGGCGCGGCGCCGGGCCGGCCCCAGGCCCAGGTGCTCCAGGGCATCGGCGCGATAACCGTGCACCAGCACATCGGCCTGGGTCAGCAGGGTTTCCAGGGTGGCGCGGTCCTGGGGCTGGTCCAGCTCCAGATGGGCGCAGCGCTTGCCGAGGGTCATTTCCGGCACCACGCCGGGTTCATTCCAGCGGGCCGGGTCGATGCGCAGGACCTCTGCGCCGAAGCCGGCCAGGCAGCGTGTGGCGGTCGGGCCGGCCAGGACCCGCGTCAGGTCCAGTACGCGCACGCCGGCCAGGGGCCGGGACGGGTCAATGGGGCGCGGCGTGGCCGGACCGGCGTCGACCAGATGGCTGGCCACCAGCGGTTCGCCGGCCACCGCCATGCCCTGCGGATGCGCGGCCCACTGGACCTGGCTGCGCATCTCGGCGGCACAACCGCCGTTACCGACCACCGCCGCCTCCAGCTCGGCGCAGTGCCAGCGCGCCACCTCGCGGGCCACCTCCTCGCGATTCGCCTGCAGTGGATCCAGCCCCAGCACTGCCAGCGCCGCCGCACGGTGATGAGCGGCATTGGTATGCAGGCGTATCCAGCCATCCAGCGCACGATAATCGCCGGCTACCGAGTCCCAGAGTGAAGGCCCCTGCCAGCCCTGGGGCCTCAGCGAAGACGCAAACCACATCGAGGCCAGACGGCGGTCGCATTGCACCGGCGGCAGCGGCGCGCCACTGCTGTGGATCCACTGCGCCACCGCCATCCCGGCCGCCGCCACCGAGGCCTGGGCCAGGTCGCTGGTGGCAAAGACCGAGGGCAAGGCACCCTCACCACTGAGGGTGACGGTCTCCAGCGCGGCCGCCGGCCCGCCCAGGGCGTTCCAGATCTCGGCCAGCATGGCGTAGGCGGGTGTGGGGTCGGGCTGGGTCATGGTGGGCTCCTCAAGTAAGGTCGGTGTCGGGCAAGGGGGGAATGCCTGCAGCTTACTCCGCTTGAATTAATCGTCAATATTGATTAATTTAATCAACTTATCGACCGATTTGGACCCGCCATGAGCACCTATCTTTCTTCCGCCGATGCCGCCGCCCTGCTGGGCGTGTCGCGCCAGACCCTGTATGCCTACGTCAGCCGTGGCCTGCTGCACGCCCATCCGGGGGAAGAAGCGCGGGAAAGCCGTTACCTGGCCGCCGAAGTGGAACGTCTGGCGGTCAACCGCACCCGTGGCCGCAAGCCACGCGAAGTGGCGCGGGCGGCGCTGGACTGGGGCTTGCCGGTATTGGAGTCGGCGCTCACGCTGATCGAAGATGGGCGCCTGTACTATCGCGGCCAGGATGCGGTGGAGTTCAGCACGCAGGCCAGCGTCGAAGAGGCCGCCGCCCTGCTCTGGGGCTGCACCGTGGATGAGGCCTTCGACCAGGCCGCGCCCTGCTTGCCCACAGGATTTGACGCACTGGCGGCGCAGTGGCGTGAACGTCGCGCCGAACAGACACTGCTGCCCTTGTTCTCCCTGGCCTGTGCCGAGGACATCGGCGCGCAATGGCAATTGCCGTCGGCCCGCCGACTGGCCAGCGCCGGCCTGCTGGTGCGCCGCTTGGCAGCCTGCCTGCTGGGTAGCAGGCCCTCCACTGCCCCCCTGCACCTGCAGTGCGCCCGGGCCTGGCAACTGGATGCGGCCGGTGCCGATCTGGTCCGGCGATCGCTGGTGCTGTGCGCCGACCACGAACTGAATGCCTCCGGCTTCACCGCCCGCTGCATTGCCTCCACCGGCGCCAATCTGCAGGCGTCCATCGTGGGCGGGCTGGCGGCGCTGAGCGGCCCGCTGCACGGCGGCACCACGGCCCGCGTCGAGGCGCTGCTGGAAATGCTGGAGACAGCGGCCGATCCGGCCCAGGCCCTGCGCGAACGGCTGGCACGGGGTGATGACCTGCCTGGCTTCGGCCACCATCTCTATCCGCAGGGCGATGTACGGGCTCAGGCCCTGCTGGAGGGCTTCCTCGACGCCCATCCCCGCTGGCAGGTCGCCATCGCGACCGTGCGGGAGCTGACCGGCCATGCCCCCTCGGTCGATTTCGCCCTGGCGGCGCTGCGCCGTCATCTGGATCTGCCAGCCGGCAGCGCCTTCGGCCTGTTTGCACTGGGCCGCTCGCTGGGCTGGATCGCCCACGCGCTGGAACAGGGGCGCGACGGTAGCCTGATCCGTCCCCGCGCCGCCTACACCGGTCCCCGCCCTGGCTGACAGAATTGTCATCTTGATGTCAGCCTGACGTCGAGGGGCAAGGCTTACATTAGCGTCCTAAGCAGGGGCCGGTTACGGGCGCTGAGGGGCGCCGGGGTCGGTCTGTCCGTCATCCGCAAGCCATCTCCGTGAGCCCTATGGTCGTCCCGTTTCGCCGCGTCGCAGCCAGCGTCAGTACCCGTCATTTCACTCATCCCAATAATCGAACCCCCTTCCGCGCCAAGAAGGGAATGACGGTGCTGTTGCTGGCCGCGCTGCTGGGCGGTTGTGCAGTCGGCCCGGACTACGTGCGCCCGGCCATGGACCTGCCGCAGGCCTACAAGGAAGCCGGCCCCTGGAAGCAGGCCACGCCGCGCCAGGTCGACGACCACCAGCCCTGGTGGCAAGCCTATGGCGACCCCATCCTCAATGACCTGATCACCCAGGCCAACGCCGCCAACCAGACCATCCAGCAGGCCGCCGCCCAGTATCGCCAGGCCCAGGCCACCGCCGCACTGGCCCGCGCCAGCCTGTGGCCGACCGTCGGCCTGCAGGCCGGCGCCGCGCGCGGGCAGACCAACAGCAACGGCGTGCAGCGGCTGGCCGACACCTATACGGTGGGCCTCAATGCCTCGTGGGAGGCCGATGTCTGGGGCCGCATCCGACGCGGCGCCGAAGCCGGTGATGCCAGCGCCCAGGCCAGTGCGGCCAGCCTGGCGGCGGCGCGCCTGGCGATCCAGGCCACACTGGCCCAGGATTACCTGCAACTGCGCGTGACCGATCTGCAGAAGGACCTGTACCGTCGCACGGTGGAGGCCTATCGTCGCTCGCTGCAACTGACCACCCATCAATACGAAGCCGGTACCGCCCTGCGCTCCGATGTGGCCCAGGCCGAAACCCAGTTGCGTGCCGCCCAGGCCCAGCTGATCGACCTCGACGCTACCCGCAACCAGCTGGAACATGCCATCGCCATGCTGATCGGCAAGGCGCCGGCCGCCTTCTCTCTGGCACCGGTGGCCGCCGCCACCGCCAGCGACGATGCCATGGACGCCAATGCCCAGCGCCTGCAGGCGAGCCTGCCGCAGATTCCTGCCGGACTGCCCTCGGACCTGCTGGAACGCCGCCCCGACATCGCCAATGCCGAGCGCCTGGCCGCTGCCGCCAATGCCAACATCGGCGTGGCACGGGCGGCGTATTTCCCGACCCTCACGCTCTCCACCAGCGGCGGCTACAACAGCCCGGCCTTTGCGCAACTGTTCAACACCCCCGGCCGGGTCTGGTCGCTGGGTGCGGCGCTGGCCGAGACCCTGTTCGACGGCGGCGCCCGCAGCGCCCGCAACGATGCGGCCACGGCCGCCTTCGATGCCGCCGTGGCGCAATACAAGCAGACCGTGCTGGGTGGCCTGCAGGAAGTGGAAGACAACCTCTCCACCCTGCGCGTGCTGGACCAGGAAAGCGCGGTCCAGGCACAGGCGGTGCAATCGGCTCAACTGGCCGAACGACTGGCGATGCGCCAGTACCAGGCCGGTACCGTCACCTATCTGTCGGTGGTGACCACCCAGGCCACGTCGCTGACCAACCAGCGCAATGCCGTGACCCTGCTGGGCCGGCAACTGGTGGCCAGCGTCGCCCTGATCAAGGCCACCGGTGGTGGCTGGCAGGCAGAAGCGGCTGCAGCGGCCGGGGCCGCTGATGCTGCAACGTCGACACCTTCTGCCCCGCCGATGGCTGCCCGCTGAGCGCGGCCACGCACCCATTTCCGAATCAACAGCGATCATTTCAGGACGAGTTTCAGGCATGACCACCTCACCCCAATCTCCCCAGCGCTCTCCCCTCGCCGTGTTCGTTGCCACGGCCCTGATCCTGGCGGCCGGCATCGGCGCCTGGTCCTATGTCGAATACGCCCGCGCCGCCGACCAGCCGGCGGCCAAGGCGCCGCCACCGGTGGCCGTCTCGCTGGCGAGCGTGCAGGAACGCGACCTGCCGCTGTATCTGGCCGGCGTGGGTACGGTCACGGCCAATGCCAGCGTGGTGGTCAAGACCCGCATCGACGGCCAACTGGACAAGGTCGGCTTCAAGGAAGGTGAAGAGGTCAAGAAAGGCCAGTTGCTGGCCCAGATCGACCCGCGCGCCCTGCAGGCGCAACTGGCGCAGGCCGAGGCGCAACGCGCCAAGGACGCCGCCACCCTGACCAATGCACGGCTGGACCTGCAGCGCTACACCACCCTGCGCGGCCAGGACGCGGCCACCCAGCAGCAGCTGGATACACAAAAGGCATTGGTGGCGCAGCTGGAAGCGGCGGTCAAGACCGACGAGGCCCAGGTGGCCTATGCCAAGGTGCAATTGAGCTATACCACCATCAACGCCCCGCTCTCCGGGCGCGTGGGCGCACGTCTGGTGGACCCCGGCAACATCGTGCATGCGAGCGATGCCAATGGCCTGGTGGTGATCAACCAGATCGATCCGATCACCCTGGTCTTCACCCTGCCCGAGGAGGCGGTAGTGGCCATCAACCGCGCCCAGCGCAGCAGCCAGCAGCCGCTCAAGGTCAGCGCCTATGCCCGCGACTCGCAGGAGGTACTGGCTACCGGCAAGCTGGTGCTGCTGGATAACCAGATCAACACCACCAGCGGCACGGTGCAGCTCAAGGCGCGCTTCGACAATGCCGAGCACAAGCTGTGGCCGGGCCAGTACGTCAATGCCCGCCTGCAGATGAATTCCCACGGCAATGCCCTGACCGTGCCGGCCGCCGCCATCCAGCGCAACCAGCAGGGTACCTACGTCTATGCCATCGACCAGGACGACAAGGCCAACATGCAGCCGGTCAAGGTCGATCGCATCCAGGACGGCGTGGCCGTGCTGGCCGCCGATAGCGGTGTCACCGCTGGCCAGCGCGTGGTCATCGACGGCCAGTACAAGCTCAAGCCGGGCAGCCGCATCGTCGAGAGCAAGCCGCAGCCTGCCAAGACCCAGAGCAGTTCCGCCGCTGGCACCGATGCGAAAGGAAACACCAAGTGAGCGTTTCCGCCGCCTTCATCAAGCGCCCCATCGGCACCACGCTGCTGGCCATCGCCATCCTGCTGGTGGGCATCGCGGTCTGGCCGCTGCTGCCGGTGGCGCCGCTGCCGCAGGTTGACTTCCCGACCATCCAGGTGACTGCGCAATTGCCCGGGGGCAGTCCCGAGACCATGGCCTCCAACGTGGCGCAGCCGCTGGAGCGCCAGTTCTCGCTCATCGCCGGGCTCTCGCAGATGACCTCGCAGAGCACGCTGGGCACGACCCAGATCACCCTGCAGTTCGACCTGAACCGCAACATCGATGCCGCCGCGCTGGATGTGCAGGCGGCCATCAACGCCTCCACCGGGCAGTTGCCGTCCAACCTGCCGAATCCGCCGACCTTCCGCAAGATCAACCCGGCCGACTCGCCCATCATGATCATGTCGGTGCAGTCCGATGCGCTGCCGCTGACGGTGGTCAACGACTACGCCGACAACATCCTGGCCCAGCAGATTTCGCAGATTTCCGGCGTCGGCCTGGTCAACGTCAACGGCCAGCAGAAGCCGGCCGTGCGCATCCAGGTCGATCCGGCCAAGCTGGCCACCCTGGGCCTGAGCCTGGAAGACATCCGCGGCGTCATCGCCACCACCACCGTGAACCAGCCCAAGGGCACGGTCGATGGCGCGCGCCAGGCCTTTACCGTCTATACCAATGACCAGTTGCTCAAGGCTGACCAGTGGAACGACATGGTCCTGGCCTGGCGCAATGGCGCGCCGATCCGGGTCAAGGACATCGGCATCGCCATCGACGGGCCGGAAAACAACAAGATCGCCGCCTGGGCCTTCTCGGGTGCTGCCAACACGGCGGACCACACCATCACCAACGGCCGCTCCATCGTGCTGGCCATCACCAAGCAGCCCGGTGCCAACGTGATCGAGACCGTGGGTCGCATCAAGGCCGCCATGCCGCGCCTGCGTGCAGCGATTCCGGCCGCCATCCACGTCAACACCCTGATCGACCGTACCCAGACCATCCGCGCCTCGGTGGAGGATGTGGAATTCACCCTGGTGTTGACCATCGCCCTGGTGGTGATGGTGATCTTCGTGTTCCTGCGCAACGTGGCGGCCACCCTGATCCCCTCGGTCACGGTGCCGCTGGCCATCATGGGCACGGCCGGCGTGATGTACGTGGTCGGCTATAGCCTCGACAACCTGTCGCTGATGGCCTTGACCATCGCCGTGGGCTTCGTGGTGGATGACGCCATCGTCATGCTGGAAAACATCTACCGCTACGTCGAGGAAGGCATGTCACCGCTGGAGGCGGCCTTGAAGGGCGCGGGCGAAATCGGCTTCACCATCATCTCGATCTCGGTCTCGCTGGTGGCGGTGTTCATCCCGCTGCTGTTGATGGGCGGCATCGTCGGGCGCCTGTTCCGCGAGTTTGCGGTGACGGTCACGCTGACCATCGGCGTGTCGGTGGTGATCTCGCTGACCTTGACGCCCATGCTGTGCTCGCGCTTCCTCAAGAACGAACACGGCCAGCGCCACGGCAAGCTGTATCAATGGTTCGAACGCTGCTTCGACGCCATGCTGGCCGGCTACAAGCGCGGGCTGGATGTGGTGATGAAGCACCAGTTCATCACGCTCATGAGCTTCCTGGCGACGGTGGCGCTGACGGTGGTGCTGTTCATCTTCATCCCCAAAGGTTTCTTCCCGCAGCAGGACAATGGCGTCATCGTCGGCTTTGCCGAATCCTCGCAGGACACTTCCTCGGCGGCCATGCATGAACGCCTGCTGAAGGTGGCCGACGTGGTGCGCCAGGACCCGGACGTGATCGGCTTTGCCATGAGCGCCGGTTCCACCACCTTCAACACCGGGCAGTTCTTCATCGCCCTGAAACCCAAGGACCAGGGGCGCACCACCAATGCCGACGAGATCATCGCCCGCCTGCGACCCAAGGTGGCACGCGTGCAGGGGGTGAACCTGTTCATGCAGGCCAGCCAGGACATCAACGTCGGTGGCCGCCTTTCGCGCACCCAGTACCAGTACACCGTCACCGATACCGACCTCGATGAGCTCAACGTCTGGGCGCCGCGCATGCTGGAGCGTTTCCGCCAGCTGCCGCAGCTGACCGATGTAGCCTCGGACCAGCAGAACCAGGCGGCGGCGGCCGTCATCACCATCGACCGCGCCCGCGCCTCCAGCTTCGGCATCTCGCCGGCCTTGATCGACGCCACCATCTATGACGCCATCGGCCAGCGCCAGGTCGCGCAGTATTTCACGCAGATCAACAGCTATCGCGTGATCCTGGAAGTGACGCCGCAGCTGCAGAAGGACCCGGCCCTGTTCGACAAGCTCTACCTGACCTCGCCCCTGACCGGCCAGCAGGTGCCGCTGTCGACCTTCGTCAAGGTCGATACGACCAAGACCTCCTACCTCTCGATCAGCCACCAGAGCCAGTTCCCGGCGGTGACGATTTCCTTCAACCTGGCCAAGGGCGTGTCCCTGGGCGAGGCGGTGGACATCATCCAGAAGACCAAGGACGAGATGGGCGTGCCACAGACGCTGGTGGGCAATTTCCAGGGTACGGCCAAGGCCTTCGGCGATTCGCTGTCGTCCCAACCCTACCTGATCGCCGCCGCACTGATCGCGGTCTACATCGTGCTGGGCCTGCTCTACGAGAGCTACATCCACCCGCTGACGATTCTCTCCACGCTGCCCTCGGCCGGCGTGGGCGCCCTGTTGATCTTGATGATAGGCGGCTACGACCTGTCGGTGATCGCGCTGATCGGCATCATCCTGCTGATCGGTATCGTCAAGAAGAACGGCATCATGATGATCGACTTCGCCCTCACCGCCGAGCGCAGTCAGGGCATGAAGCCGGAAGAAGCGATCTACCAGGCCTGCCTGTTGCGCTTCCGCCCCATCATGATGACCACCATGTGCGCCCTGCTGTCGGGCCTGCCGCTGATGCTGGGCCATGGCGCCGGCTCCGAGCTGCGCCGGCCACTGGGCTATGCCATGGTGGGCGGACTGGTGCTGTCGCAGGCACTGACCCTGTTCACCACCCCGGTGGTCTATCTCTACCTGGACCGGGCGCACTACTGGTATGAACGCAAGAAGAAGGCACGCCAAGCCCGCAAGGCCGCCCGCCTGGCCCAACAGCCGCCGCAGGTGGAACATTGAAACAAGACCACACCGATAAAAAGCCGGGACGGTAGAATCCGGCATGGACTGATGCCGGGCGATCCTGCCCCGGCGCAGGCTATGGAGACCGCATGAAGATCCTGATAGTCGAAGACGAACAAAAGATGTCCGAATACCTCTGCAAGGGCTTGACCGAGCAGGGATGCGCGGTCGACCTGGCCTCCAACGGGGTGGATGGACAGCACCTGGCGATCCAGCATGACTACGACGTCATCGTGCTCGACGTCATGCTGCCGGGGCTGGACGGCTTTGCCGTGCTGCGTTCGCTGCGCACGGTCAAGCAGACCCCGGTCATCATGCTGACCGCCCGCGACAGCGTGGAAGACCGCATCAAGGGCTTGCACGACGGCGCCGACGACTACCTGATCAAGCCCTTTTCCTTCCTGGAGCTGCTGGCCCGGCTGCAGGCCCTGACCCGGCGCGGTCGCGCGCAGGAGCCGGCGCAACTGCGCATCGGCGACCTGCAGATCGACCTGCTCTCGCGCAAGGCCTTTCGTGGCGGCTTGCGCATCGACCTCACGGCCAAGGAATTCGCCCTGCTGGCGGTGATGGCACGGCGCCAGGGTGAGATCCTGTCCAAGACCGCCATCGCCGAACTGGTCTGGGACATGAACTTCGACAGCAACACCAACGTGGTCGAAGTCGCCATCAAGCGCCTGCGCGCCAAGATCGATGCGCCCTTCGAACAGAAACTGCTGCATACCGTGCGCGGCATGGGATACGTGCTGGAGCCCCGGGCTGCGGCAGACGCCGGCGATGACTGAGCCCGATCTCCAGACCGCCCCGCCGGCGCAACCGACCCGCCGACGTCGGCTGCCGCTGCGACAATCGATCACAGCGCGCCTGGTGTTGATGTCGGCCGCCTCGGCCCTGCTGATCTTCGCCGTCGCTGGCGTGGTGCTCTACACCGTCCTCAAGGGCGAATTGCTGCGCCACGAGCGCGACGCCCTTTTCACCACCCTCAACGACATCAGCTACCAGATCGAGCGCGCCGGCAACACCGAGCGCTGGGGACGCGTGCAGCTGAAGCTCTCCACCCTGTCGCAGGCGGACCAGCACGTGTTCTTCTGGATCGCCAGCGACGACCCGCGCTTTACCTATGGCGACCTCACCCGCCTGACCCCGACCGCCATCACCCACGACGACGGCAAGGTGGTCGGCCGCCTGCATCTGCCGGGACGCCGCTTCCCCCTGCACATCATGACGCGCACCCTGCCGGCCTTCGAGGAGCGCCCCGAAGTGCGGGTCACGGTGGGCGTGGATGGAGAACCCTACTTCGAGATGCGCCGTACCTTCCTGCTGGGGACCAGCATCTCCTCGCTGCTGGGCATCGTGCTGGCTGTCATCTCCAGCTACTGGATCGCCCGCGCCGGACTGGCACCGCTGCGCCGCATGTCGGTCCGCGCCCAGAGCTTTTCGCCGCGCAAGCTGTCGGCGCGCATGCCGGTGGAAGCATTGCCGGAAGAACTGTCGGTCCTGGCCGACGCCTTCAATGGCGCGCTGGAACGCATCGAACAGGCCTATACCCAACTGGAAGCCTTCAATGCCGACGTGGCCCATGAGCTGCGCACGCCCCTGGCCAACCTGATCGGCGAAACCCAGGTGGCGCTGGCGCGCGAACGCAGCGCGGGCGAGTTCAAGGACGTGCTGCAATCGAACCTGGAAGAACTGGACCGCATCCGTTCCATCGTCAACGACATGCTGTTCCTGGCCCGCTCCGACCAGGGCGAGGCCGCCACCGCCCGGGTGCCGGCGCGGGTGGCTGCGGAGGTGCAGAAGACTGCCGATTTCTTCGAGTTCGTGCTGGACGATGCCGGCATGGGCATCACGGTCGCCGGCGACACCCAGGCCACGGCGACCATGGAAACGGCGCTCTTCAAGCGGGCACTGACCAACCTGATCCAGAACGCCATCCAGCATTCACCACAAGGCGCAATGCTGCGCATCGATATTTCCGCAGGTGAAGAAATGGTCAGGGTGGCGGTCACCAATCCCGGCCCCGCCATCGACGAACAGCACCTGCCGCGCCTGTTCGACCGCTTCTACCGGGTCGACAGCGCCCGCCAGGACATCAACGGCAGCCATGGCCACGGCCTGGGGCTGGCCATCGTCAAGGCGGTGGCACGCATGCATGGCGGGCGGGCCTTCGCCAGCAGCGGCGGCGGACATAACACCATCGGATTCACCATCGCCCGTCAGTAAGGGCTGGACGGCGGTCCGCTGTATGTGCGGACGCTGGCGTCATCTGTCTACGCTTGCCGGGGCGGCGCGGAATTAACATGGGGCTTCGACTTTTTCGTTCCTGTTCCGGGAAGCCAATATGATCGTTCGCCCCCAGCCCCACTGGTTCCGCATGCTCTTCGTCTGGAACGGCTCGGTGCTGCGCACCATCATGCCGCAGATGCTGATGATGACGGCCTTTTCCACCCTGGCGGTGTTGACCGACGGCAAGATCTTCGGCGACAAGCTGCCGCTGAACACCTCCACCTTCACCCTGCTGGGCGTGGCGCTGGCGATCTTCCTGGGCTTTCGCAACAGCGCCAGCTATGACCGCTACTGGGAGGGCCGCAAGATCTGGGGTGCCCTGCTGATTGCAGCGCGGGCGCTGGCGTCGCAGGGCTTGCGCTATGGCGTGACGGGCGAGGATGCCGCCCACAAGAAGTTGTTCATCCGTCGCATCATCGCATTGGCCTATGCGCTCAAGCACCAGTTGCGCAAGACTTCACCACGAGAGGACATGGCGCGCCTGCTGCCGGGCGCGGCTGAGGCCGATGCGGCCGCCGGCACGGTGCAATACCTCCCGGTGTACCAGATGGACCAGCTGCGCGCCATGCTGGCCCAGGCCAACCGGCAGGGAAGGCTCAGCGACACTGGCCTGTGGACCTGCGACCAGCAGCTCAACGAGATCAACCACTGCATCGGCGCCAGCGAGCGCATCGCCTCCACGCCCATCCCCTTTGCCTACGGCGTGCTGCTGCACCGGACCGTCTACATCTATTGCCTGCTGCTGCCGTTCGGGCTGGTCGATGCCATCGGCGTTGCCACACCGCTGATTTCGGTCTTCGTCTCCTACACCTTCCTGGCGCTGGAAGCCATCGCCAGCGAAATATCCCTGCCCTTCGCCTGCTCCCCCAATGGCCTGGCGCTGGATGCCATCAGTCTGGAAATCGAGCGATCTTTGCTGGAACTGGCGGGCGAACCGCTGCCACCGGCGGCAGCGTGCGGGAAGGATTATCGGCTGGATTGAGGGAGGGGCGGCGGAGCACAGTAATTGCTGCGGGAGTCCTCAACAGGACGTCAGCGGCTGGCGACCTGCATTTCATGTTCTGCCGCCAGGGCCAGAAAGGCAGAACGCGACATACTGCGCGCCTGAGCAACGGCATCGATGCGTTTTACCAGGCTCTGCGGCAGGCTGACGTTGAGCCGTATCGCCTTGGCGTTGACGCGTGACAAATCAATCTCTACCAGCATCCAGTAGCCGCCCTGGAATTGCGCATCATCGGACCAGTCTTCGGGCGCGCTAGGCCGAGGGATGGGCTCTGTCTCGCCGTGAAAGTGCACTTCCACCGCCTCTTGTGCAGCGGCCGGCAGGTCCTGCAAATCGTCCGCTCCCGCAAAGCAGCCAGGAAAGTCGGGGAAGGCCGCACCATAGGCGCTATTGGCATCCTTGTGAACGTAGATTGGATAAAGCACGGGGTTCTCCTGATGGCCTTACTTCAGGCCGGCTTGCCTGAAAATACTTTTCTGGGTTGCCAAGGGCAGATCTTTCTTGGGATGCGGCACCGTCACCTTGCCGGGCTTGGTCGAATGTTTGAACTGGTAATGTGAGCCTGCTGTATGCACCAGGTACCAGCCGTCGGCCTTGAGTCGTTTGATGAGGGATGCGCTGTCCATGCACAGCAAGATAGATTCTACACACGATTACACAACATGGACCTTCGGGCAATATAGCGAGTATCTTGCCCGCATGCTTGAGGAACCGTTTCAGTAAGTGGGCGTAAATGCATCACGTTCCGTCGGGCAATCGTGCTCGTGCAAATTCCCCTTCCGCACGCGGTCTGCCAACTCCCCACACACTATCCGAGCCTGGACGCTTGTCACTTTCTCTGCGTCGCCAAGAAACATCGGTTCCAGCCTGAGGTTGAGATACTCAGCAAAAAATCCCCTTAATAACCTCGCCCCAAATCCACATTGGCTGGAATCTCCCCACTCTCCCGGTAATACCGGATATTCCCCGCCACAATGGTCGAGGCCGTGGTGGCATCCGTGGGGGCCGAGCAATGCGGCAAGACCGTCACCGCGGGATGGGTCCATTGCCAGGAAGCCGGCGGCAGGGGCTCGGTGGCGAACACGTCCAGCACCGCATGTTTCAGCTGGCCGGCATCCAGCGCCTGGCGCAGCGCGCCGTCGTCGATGATGGGGCCACGGGCGAAATTGATCAGTTGCGCCTGCGGCGGCAACAAGGCCAGGCGCGCCGCATCCAGCAGGCCACGGGTGTCGTGGGTCAGCGGCAGCAGGCAGACCAGGATATCGCTGCGTGAGAGCAGTTGCGTCAGTCCCTGCATGCCGCTGAAGGTCTCCACGCCGTCCAGCTGGCGCGGACTGCGGCTCCAACCCGCCACCGGGAAGCGCGCCTGGCGCAGTGCCACGGCGGCTGCCTCGCCCAGCGCGCCCAGGCCCAGCAGGCCGATGCGACGCTGTTCCGGTGCGACGTAGTCCAGCCCCTGCCAGCGCTGCTCGCGCTGCTGCTGCGCATAGCGCGGCATGTCGCGATGCAGGTAGAGCGTCCAGGCCAGCACGGCCTCGGCCATGGTCGCCGCCAGCCGGGGATCGACCAGCCGGGTGATCTGCAGGTCGGACTGACCAAGATCGGCCACCAGCCGTTCGACCCCCGCCCACACGCTATGCACCCACTGCAGTTGCGGCAACTGCTTCAGCTCGGCCGGGTCCGGGTTGGCGACGATGGCCAGGCGGCACTGGGCGCGCTGGGCGTCGTCCAGATCGGCGAAGGCCACCACTTGCTCCTCCGGCATGGCATTGCGCAGGGCCTGCAGCCAGGCGGCGACCGAGGCAGCATCGCCCTGGCTGACGAAGGGGATCGTCGTGCCTTGACTCATTTGGCGTACACCTGCGCCAGGCTTCTGAAGCCTTTCACCTCGATGGGGTTGCCAGAGGGGTCGAGGAAGAACATGGTTGCCTGTTCGCCCGGCTCACCGGCAAAGCGGATCTGCGGCTTGAGCACGAATTCGACCTGGCCGCTGGCCGTCAGCCGATCAGCCAGTTGCTGCCACTCGGGCAGCTCCAGGATCACTCCCAGGTGTGGCATGGGGACCATGTGCTCGCCGACCTTGCCGGTGTTGCTCACCGCGAAGGGTTGCCCCAGGTGCAAGGAGAGCTGATGGCCGAAGAAGTCGATGTCGACCCAGGTGTCGGTACTGCGGCCCTCTTCGCAACCCAGCAGGTCGCAATAGAAGCGGCGCGACTGGTCGAGGTCGCGCACGTGGTAGGCAAGATGGAAGATCGATGGCATGCAAGCTCCTCGCTGAGGCAATGACGCAATGTCGGATGACGGAAAGACCGCAAAGCTGACAAGGATAACCCAGCCAGCGCCACCGCACTGCAAGCGCCTATCGTTGGCGCGCCGAATTCTGCCCGCGAAGTGATGCCGGCCGCGATTGACATGTGTCAATCAGCGCCGCATTTGCGCTGGACGCCCGGGCAGGAGCGGCCTAGTCTGGATACATGGCATCCCGCCCCGGGTGCCGTCCCACCTGATCTACCCGATATTTCCGAGGAGCCACCATGAGCTACAAGTCCATCCTGGTCCATGTCGACCAGTCGCGTCACGCCGCCCAGCGCATCCGCATCGCCGCCGAACTGGCCCGCGCCCAGCAGGCGCACCTGATCGGCAGCGCCGTCAGCGGCATCTCCAGTTTCATCACGATGGAAGGCGCCGCCTATGTGGCCGCGCAGATGGATGGCTTCCGCGACCGCGCCCTGGCGGCCCTGGAGAACTTCGACAAGATCGCCAACAGCGTGGGCGTGCCTTCCTGCGAGAAGCGCTTCGTCGACGACGACGCCGAAGGTGGCCTGGCGCTGCAAGCCCGCTATGCCGACCTGGTGGTGGTCAGCCAGGCCGACCTGGACGATGCCGACGACAGTTTCCTCACCGACCTGCCCGAATATGTGATGTTGAACGCACCGCGCCCGGTGCTGATCATCCCCAGCGCCGGCGAATTCAAGCACGTCGGCAAGAACGCACTGATCGCCTGGGACGGCAGCATGGAATCCACCCGCGCCATCACTGCTGCCCTGCCGCTGCTACGCCAGGCCGACAACGTGACGGTGGTGATCTTCAATTCCGACAAGCGCCTGGGCACCCATGGCGAGCAACCCGGCGCCGACATCGCGCTCTATCTGGCGCGCCATGGTGTGAAGGTGGAAGTGGCGCAGGAACAGACCCCGCTGGACATCGGCAACGCCCTGCTCTCGCTGGCCGCCGACAAGGGGTCTGACCTGCTGGTCATGGGCGGCTACGGCCACACCCGCTTCCGTGAAGTGCTGCTGGGCGGGGTCACGCTGACCATCCTCAAGACCATGACGCTGCCGGTCCTGATGGCGCACTGACGCATAGACGCGGCGCCGACCCGCTTACCGCAGTTCCGCCACCGGCCCCTCGCGGGCCGGTGTCTTTTGTGCGGCCAGCCGTTCACGCTGCTGCAGTCGTGCCTTGCGCTTGCGCACCCAGATGATCACCCCGGTCACCGACAGCATGGCCACCAGCGCCCCCAGCAAGGACACCATCACCCGCCCGGCCAGCCCCAGGATACGGCCCGAATGCAGCGGGAACTGGGCCTGCAGGAAGATATCCCCGGCACTGCCCCGGCCTGGAATCTTGCCGCCCTCATAGGCGCCCGTCATGGCATCGAAATACAGCCAGGCATTGCCCAGCCCGACGTCGCCATGGTCATTGCCCGGCTGGAAGAAGCCGACCCCATAGACGCCGAACATGCCGGAATAGAAGACCCCACCCACCGGCTCATCCAGTCCCAGCTTCTGCCCTTGCGCCCGGCCCAGCGCCACCACTTCTTCCCGCGAGATGCGCGGCTCCGGCACCTTGTCGGCCGCCAGCGGCGTGCGCGTCTCAAACGGACCGGCTGTCAGCGTGGAGACGGTCTGCAGGATCGGGCGCATCACCTGGCGCTCCAGGTTCATCGACACCGAGGTCACCGCCAGCACCAGCAGCAGGCCCCAGACCCACACGCCCCCGGAACGGTGCAGATCGAAATTGAGCTTGTGCCCACCCTCGCGCCAGCGGAAAGCCAGCGACTTGCGCCAGCTCCGCCAGTTGGGGAAGGACAGGTAGAGCGCGATGAAGCAGTCCAGCATCCAGACGATACCGATGATGCCCATGAGCCAGATACCGGTCTCGATGCCGCCCATATCAGGCAGATGCATCGTGTAGTGCAGCTTGTAGAGGAAGGGCAGCAGGTTTTCCCGCGACAGCGAGATGGCACCCCACATGCGCCGGCCCTGGATCTCGGCGGTGACCGGATCGACGGCGATCTGGTTGTAATCCAGCGCAAATGGCTTGCCGGTGGCCGGGTCCAGGCGCGGCTCGACCATCATGCCGATGGTATGGCCCGGCTCGGCCTCGGTCAGCACGTAGGTCACCCGCAGGCGCGGTTCGGCCTGCTCCACCCTGCGCGCCAGCTCCAGGCCGGGCAATGGCGCCCCGGCACCGGGCTGATCGGCACTGCGGGCATTAAACAGCTGCGGATTGAGCCAGGCGTCGAGTTCGTGGTCCCAGGAAATCAGCGCCCCGGTGGCACCGGCGATGAACAGGAACACGGCAACGGCAAGGCCGAACCAGCGGTGGAGAAGAACGAGCAATGCGCGCATGAGGGTCAGTAAGGCTGATTGGGCAGGTGGCTAAACCGCAGAACGGTAGAACGGCTGAGTGGAAATGTCGGGCTGAATCAGGCCGCCAGCCCACCGAGAGCGTGGCCAACGGCAAGCTGCAGCATTGACTTCCCGGGCAGACAGATGACGCACTCGCCCGAAAAGGCAGCACGATCAAAAATTTCCCTTCACCATTCAATTATTAAATAAGAACGAGAATGGTTACTATTAATTGTAAGAAATCTGAAGGCAAAAGGAAACCGCCGTGTACAGTTTTTTGCATCCGCTCGCTTCGTCGGCCCTCCCCGTGACGCGCTGGCCCATTTTCTGGCACATCGAATCCCTTCGAGCCTGAATCGCAAGAATTACCGTATTTCCATCCTTCCTTCGGTGGCGGTGCTCAAGGCCGATGTGTTGACGCTACTGTCCCTGCTTTTTTGACCACAAAGGAGCAGCACATGTCCAAAGCCATCATCCGGGCGGGAGACCCGACCTCCCACGGCGGCACCGTGAAGGACGGATTCCCCCATTTCAAGCTGTTCGGCAAACCGGTGGCCGGCGTCGGCCATGGTGGCTATTGCCCACAGTGCAAACGCGATTTCCTCATCCTGAGCGGAGTAGAGAGCTTCCGTTACATGGGACACGAGGTCGCTGTCGAAGGAATGCAGACTTCCTGCGGTGCCATCTTGCAGGCCACCCAGCAGCAAGCCAAGGTCGCGGTGATGGCTGGCGCTGGCCGTCGAATGGAACCGGAAAGTGGCGCCCATCCTGGCAAGAAGGACGCACCGGCCTATCAGGACCGCTTCGTCATCCAGGACCAGCATGGCGAGCCGCTCGCCCATGCCGAATATGCGCTCGTGATCGCCGGTTCCGCACCTGAATTCGGCACCAGCGATGCCTTCGGGCGCACGCACCTTTCCGCCACGGTTGCGCAACAGCATCCGGTGGACATCTTCCTGGAGGGCTGAGCATGGAGAAGCAGCTCAGATCGCCCAGCACAGGTAAGACTTTGCGCAAGGTCGACACGCGGACTTTGACGCCGGTCTCCGATACCAGCGAGAAGACCATCACGGTGCAACGCGAATTCGTGGAAGTGATCTTTGGAGATTCGCGGATCTTTAGCCTGGGGTCGCAGTGGGGACACGTCGCCATCGTCGTTGATGACACTGTCTATACGCGTGCGCATGACGAATACGTGGTCATGCCGAAGAACATCTATTTATACGGCGGGGAAATCCAGAAAACACTTAAAGACCGAACAATCGAGGGTCAAAGTTACCGAGACAGCATCGGCCTGTTGCTATGGCTATCGCCACAGGAAAAGCGAAAGGTGGAAGCTGAACTCAAGCGGAGAGTGGAGCAGGACAGGCAACTGATCCGGGAAACCAACGGGACGCGAAGCAGCTACAGCCTTCTCGACAACTCCTGTTCGACCAACGTCGCTGACGTTCTCGAACTAGTCGGAATCCTGGCGCACGATCCACGCTGGCCCCCTACCCCGGTAACGCCAGCAGAACTGCTTGCCGCATTGGGGAAATCCAGGCGCCTGGTCAAAAAGAACTTTTATCCGAAGAGATGACAATGACGCTTCCCCAATGGTTAAAGGGCGTCATCCTCGGATCGCTTGTCAGCTATTTTGGACATGCGCTCCTGATCGATCCACGGTTTCATTTCGCGACTATCGATCTTGAAAAAGTGAAATTCATCTCGGAACGACTCGACGTCTTCAAGACCCAGGATTCGAAGGAAGTGGCTTTTACCGTCTTCAAGGAAACGGAATGCTATCGCCTTTACGAAATAACCTGGTCTTTCGGCGTATTCGACCCAAAGGACGGAACGACCCTGGAAGAGTTCATCATCTGCCCGGGCCTTGGCACGGGCTGGTTACGAGACGGCATATGAATTTATCTTTGCCTCGTCACTTGCTCCCACTATCCAGCCCTGCATCATCGCGAGGGAATCCATGACAATAAAATCACTATTGATCGGCGCCGCCATCGCCGCTCCCATTGCGCTCTATTGCAAACTGATCCTTGTCCCTCCCGACTTCTGGCACGGGCCAGTCGATGTGGTGGCTTTTCGCATCGTCTCGGAGAAGATCACCGTCTTCAAGAACAGGCACTACAAGCAGGCTGCGTTTGAAGCCAGCAAGGGCATGCTCTGCTATCGCCTGGAAGATGACTCCCATTCCTTTGTGATCGTGGACTTCAAGGACGCAACGGCAAAGGAGTTCCTGATGCTGTGCCCGGGCTACGGCGCAGGCTGGAGCAGGGACGGTATCTGAGACCCGACCCAAGGCTTCAAGCCAACGCAATCTTCGTCAATATCTCCTGCAACTGATCGATATCGTAAGGCTTGGGCAGCGAATGCGACGGGAAGCCCACGTTGCGTGCCACCATCGCGCCGTAGCCGGAGGCGAAGATCACCGACATCGTCGGGAACCGCTCCAGCGCGCGCTTGGCCAGTTCCACCCCCGTGATACCCGGCAGGTTCACATCGGTGAAGAGCACGTCGAACGGCTGCTCCTCCAGGGCCTGCAGCGCGTCTTCGCCGCTGGCCACGCCGCGCGCCTGATGGCCCAGGGTCTCCAGCAACTCACAGACCAGCTGCTGGGAGTCGATGTTGTCTTCCACCACCAGCAGGCGCAGTCCGCTGACGGCCTGTGCGGGCTCATCGGCATCCTGCGAAGTCACGCTGCCCGCCGCGCCGACGCTGCCACCTGCAGCGAGGCCGCCCGTGCCATAAGCCTCCTGGGACAGTGGCTGCTCGGTCGCATCAGCCTGGTGGTGGCGCTCGGCCACCGGCAAGACGTGGATGGTGGCCGAGGCCGTGGCGAGGTCACGCTCCCGGCTGGCCTTGGCCAGTTCGATGCGATGCGCCCGGTTGGACAGCATGTGCCGGATCCGTTGCGCCAACTGGTTGATGCGGTAGGGCTTGGAGAGCAGTTCCACGCCGGCATCCAGTCGTCCTTCGTGAACAATGGCATCACGCGGATAGCCGGAGGTAAACAGGATTTCGATCTCCGGCAGCAACTGACGCGCCTGCCGCGCCAGTTCGGTGACCGGCACGCTGCCCGGCATCACCACGTCGGTGAACATCATGTCCACCGTGATGCCGCTCTGCAGGATGGCCAAGGCCCGTTCGCCATTGTCGGCCTTGAGCACGCGATAACCCAGGGACGAGAGCGTGTCGATGACCGTGAGCTGCAGGTTGGGATCGTCCTCGACCACCAGGATGGTCTCGTCGCCGCCCCGCACCTGAAGGTCGCGGCTGTCGTCGACGACCACCTCGTCCTCGATGCAACGCGGGAAGTAGATGCGGATGGTCGTGCCCTTGCCCGGTTCGCTGTGCAGGCTGATATGCCCCTTGCTCTGCTTGACGAAGCCATATGCCATCGACAGCCCCAGCCCGGTGCCCTCGCCTTCGCGCTTGGTGGTGAAGAAGGGTTCGAAGGCGCGTTCGCGCACCTCCGGCGACATGCCGGCGCCATTGTCGGAAATCTGCAGCTCGACGTAGTCGCCTGCGGCCAGATCGGCCTGTGACAGGAAGGCCGGATCGGTCAGTTGTACGTTATCGATCTGCAATGTCAGGCGGCCGCCATTGGGCATGGCGTCGCGCGCATTGATGGCGGTGTTGATGATCAGGTTCTCGACCTGGTTGGGGTCGAGCATGCTGTTCCACAGTTCATGCGTGACCACCGTGGAAATCTCGATGTTCTCGCCCACGGCGCGGCGCAGCAGGTCATCCATGTTCTGAACGACACGTTCCAGGTTGATGCTGCGCGGCTGCAGCGGTTGCCGGCGCGCGAAAGCCAGCAACTGCGAGGACAGTTTGGCCCCGCGATCGACCGCGCCGATGGCGGTGCGGATGCGCTGCCGGCTGCGATCATCCTGGCGGGGGTCACCCTGCAGCAATTGCAGGTTGCCACCGATGATCTGCAACACATTGTTGAAGTCGTGCGCCACGCCGCCGGTGAGTTGGCCCACGGCTTCCATCTTCTGCATCTGACGCAGGGCGGCCTCGGCGCGGGTGCGCTCGATGATCTCGGCGACCACGCGTTGCTCCAGGGTGTCGTTGAGTTCGCGCAGGGCATCTTCGGCGCGGCGGCGTTCAGTAATGTCGGTGGAGACCGCGATCATGGCCTGCGGACGGCCCTCGCCGTCGACGATGCGGCTGATGTCGCTGGAGACCCAGAAGGTCGAACCGTCCGGACGCAGGTAGCGTTTTTCCAGGGTGAAGGAGCGGCCATCCTCGATGCAGCGGTTGAACAGGGACATGTTCATCGGCACGTCATCCGGATGGGTGACGTCGGCCAGGGTCATGTGCAGCATCTCGTCTTCAGTGCGGCCGAGCATGCGGCACAGCGCCTGGTTCACACGCAGGTAGTTACCTTGCAGGTCCAGCTCGGAGAAGCAGACCGAGGCCTGGTTGAAGATGGCCGTCAGGCGGCTCTCGCTCCACGACAAGGCCTGCAGGCCACGACGCCGCTCGGTCAGATCGATGAAGGTGCACAGCGCCCCTTGCAGCTTGCCGTCCTGCCACACCGGATGCGCCTGGTATTGCGCCGGGAAGCTGCTGCCATCCACGCGCAGGAAGTCCTCGTTGTCGATATGGGCCGTGATGCCTTCGCGCGCCGCCTTGAGCACCGCGCATTCGGCACGGCTGACCGGCTCGTCCTGTTGCGGGACCAGAATCACTTCATGGATGGATCGTCCCAGCACGTCCTTCTCGCTGGCATAGCCCAGCATCTGAAGGAAGGCGGCATTGCACAGGGTGACCGTGCCATCGCAGTCGATGGAAAAGAAACCCTGATCGGTGGAATCCAGCAGCTGGCGCACGAAGGCATTATTGGCCCGCACGCTGGCCTCGGAGGCGGCCAGCGCCTGTTCCATCAGCTTGCGCGAGGTGACATCGAACACCACGCCCACATAACGCGCACCGGCGCGTGGATCGTCCTGCACCACCTCGCCCTTGCGCGCCAGCCAGCGCTGCTCACCGTCGGGGCGGGTGATGTGGTATTCGGTGTATTCGAGCGGATTGCGCGGGCCGCTCTCACGGATACGCACCGTCCCCAGGTTGGGATGAAACTCTTCATCGATCATGTCCACCAGTTGCTGCGAGGTCACCTCGCCTTCCGGCGCGACACCCCACAGGCGGCGGAAACGGTCTGACACCGCCAGCTTGCCGGAATCAGGAAACCACTCGAAGATGCCAATCCCACCGGCACGGTCGACGATGCGCAGCCGCTCCTCGGCGACATGGAGATCAGTGACGTCATTGCCTTCGATGAAGATGCCCGCCACCCGGCCATCGCTGCCCTTGATGGGCTGGAACACGAAGTCCAGCACCGCCCCGGCGAATCCACCCTCCTCCGAGCGCCGCAGGAACAAGCGGGCGCCACGTTCGGTATAGGCTTGCCCGGTCTGATAGACGCGGTCCAGCAGCGCGAAGAGGTTTTCATCCAACAGTTCGGGCAAGGCCTCGCGCGCCGGCAGCCCCAGTACCGGACGGTCGCCGAACAGCTTGAAATAGGCGTCATTGACGCGCTCGAATACGTGCTGCGGCCCGCGCACCACGGCCTTGAAGCTGGGCGACTGCTCCATCAGGTCGCGCAGCAGGTCGGTATGGGCCAGCGCTGCATCCAGTCCACTGGCCCGGTGCAGGGAACACAGGACGCCGGCCACCTGGTCGTCGCCTGCTTCACCCTTCTCATCCCATACCGGCAGGCAAGAGAAATCCCATTGATTGCCGGTGGCGATCGCCTGGTTGTCATCGTGGAACAAGGGCAGACGGCACAGCTTCTGTTGCTGGCCGGCGAACGCGGCCTCGATGGCGGATTCGCAGCGGCCACTGGCGCCGGTCCACATGTGCGAACCCGCCAGCGCAGCACCGAACGCGGCCGGGTGGGCCGCGCCGATACAGGCGGCAAATGCATCGTTGTAGAGCATGTGACGGCCAGCACCCCACACCAGCAGACTGGGCGTGGGCGAACGCAGTGCGATATTGAGGGTGGTCCGCAGCGTGGGCGACCATTGGGTCGGCGCGCCCAGGGGGCTGGCGCTCCAATCGGTTGCTGCGACGATTTGCGCGGTCAGGCCGGTTGCGCGCAACCAAGAAATTTCTGCCATGTCGTGAAACTTACCTTTATGAGCACCGAGGTCGGTCGCGTGGATGACGGCGTTGCGCGATCACGTTGCGCCGTCCTTGCCCACGGGTCCCTTCATTGTTGTTCGCATCCGTTTCGAGCGGGGACGCTTGCGTACTGCAAGCTCGATAGTGCGGCGAGCTCGATATTGTCGATCATGCGCCCCTGCATGACGCGCACGATTATACGGGAAGCCCGCGCCCGCTCGCGCTGCCGTCTCACGCCGCGGGCAACGGCGCATGCGGCCAAGAGCCGCATGGCATCTGCATTTGCGGGGAGCTTCCGGTTTTCCTACACGAAGTCGCGTCAGGCACCTACAGGGTGCGGCGCCCGGCCTCAGGGTATCAGCCGGCTTTTTTCTTCAGCGCACGTTCTTCGCGTAGCAGGCGATTCAACTCGGCCAGTTCCTGGACCGCTTCCTGGGTCAGGATCACCGGCTCGTTGGGTCGGTAGGCGCGGCCGCCCAGGCGACCGTTCATGCCGATGTAGGCGCGCGCACAGCGCCGACGATAGGCCAGGATGTCTTCCTCGCCGTGCAGCGGCTCACCCGCCGTATCCTGTTGCTGTACGGGCTCGGCAAAAGCGCTCGGGCGCTCGTCCTCGGTTTCGCCGGGGTGCCCGGCCTGGGTCGAGATGTGGTTGCGATAAGCGGTCCAGTCGCCCTGCTGGATGGCGACGAGAGGATCGCAAGGATGGGTGGAATCAGACTTGTCCATGAGGCTACCCTGCTCAAAGATCCGACGCATGCCGACTGCGCCGGGCTGGTTGCAACGTCAGCTTGCCATTGTCCGCATCGGTCCCGGCAGGTGCCAGCGGCTTGGCCGGACCGATACAGCGTTCGATTTCTTCCCGGTATGTCATCGACAGCATACTGGTTCGCTCCCTGTTGTAACCCCGGCTCAGCACACTATCGACGACTTCATTGTAGCCATGTCACGCAAAACTGGAAGAGCCTGACAGCGCCTCCTGATGTGATTTGACGCATCCTCACGAAGTCTCAGCACTTGAACCGGGCAATCTTTTCCCGTGTGGCATCTTCCGGCACAAAAGCACCGGACTGCCGCGTTGTTTCTGCGAGTTTTTGCTGATCTTAAGAGCCCGCACGGATGAGTTCTATCGGACTGTTCCCGATTGCCTTGTAGGACAAAATGGAAATCCCGGCGGCTGGCGAGACTGGACGGATCGGGGCCTCCCGGCGCTGCCATTAAATTCACATGCAGAGTTCACCAAATGCAGGACCACGCCTATAATTGGCATTTCCCGAAAACAAGGGCCGTACCGCCGCGCTTGACCACAGCTGGAACAGCGCGGAATGAAAAGGTGCGTTGCCGACTTTGGGCCGCCTCCAACTTGCGTTCGTCTCCAGATGTGCGCGACCGCAATTCGACGCCCTGTTTCCACAGGCCTCGGGAAAGCAGTACATGAGCAACCCGTACCACGAAAATCGCCGACGATCGGTCGACCTGAGCAACTGCGACCGGGAGCCGATCCACATCCCCGGTTCCATCCAGAGCCACGGCGCCCTGCTGTGCTTCACGCCGGATGGCCGCCTCGCTTCGCGCAGCGCCAACGCCGATGCCCTGCTTGGCGCGCTGCCCGCGCCGGGCGCCCCCCTGGGCGAACACCACCTGGATGCCGGCGCCCGCGCAGTGATCCACAGCGCGCTGGAAGACAAGCATGGCTATGTCGATTCGCGCATGATCACCCTGCCGTCCGGCGCCTTCGATCTGGTGACCCACAAGTCCGAGGGCGTGCTGATCGCCGAATTCGAGAAACGCCCGGCCGATGCACTGTCGCTGGACGCCTTCGCCCTGGCGGCGCACCAGGCCATCCAGCGCATCCAGCGCCAGCAAGGCGTGGAAGACCTGCTGACCCTGGCCGTGGACGAGATCGCCCGCATCACCGGATTCGACCGGGTGATGGCCTACCGCTTCCTGCATGACGATAGCGGCGAGGTCGTTGCCGAGCACAAGCGCGAAGACCTCGAACCCTTCCTCGGCCAGCGCTATCCGGCCAGCGACATCCCGGCCCAGGCGCGACGCCTGTACGTGATCAACCCGATCCGCCTGATCGCCGATGTCCAGGCGCCCACGGTGGCGCTGGAGCCTGATCTCAATCCCCTGACCGGGCGGCCGCTGGACCTCAGTCACAGCATGCTGCGCAGCGTCTCGCCGGTACACATCGAATACCTGAGCAACATGGGCGTGGGCGCCTCGATGAGCCTGTCCATCGTCATCGGCGACCGGCTGTGGGGACTCATTGCCTGCCATCACATGAGTGCCCACCTGGTACCGCACGCGGTGCGCATGTCCTGCCAGTTGCTGGCGCAGTTCGTCAGCGCCCTGGTCGAGCGCAACCTCAATGGCGAACGCGCCCGGGCGCTGGAATACAGCACCTCCCTGCGGCGCGAGATCGTGGCCCGCATCACCGACCGCGAAGACATCGTGCTGGCCCTGGCCGGTGAACACGAGGGCTTCCTGCGCCTGATGAACAGCCATGGCGGCGCCATCTCGATGGACCGCAAGACCCAGGTCTTCGGCAAGGCACCGTCACGCGAGGCGGTCAACGCCTTGATCAACTGGCTCAACGAAAACGAACCCGGGGACCTGTTCTACACCAGCGCCCTCGGCGCCGATGCCCCGGCCCTGAAGCAGGCGCTGGGTGACATCTGCGGTGTGCTGGCCGTGCGCTTCTACCGCGAACAGGACGGCTATGCCTTCTGGTTCCGCAGCGAACAGGTGGAAGACGTGCGCTGGGGTGGCAATCCCGAAAAGAAATACAGCATCGGCCCGCTCGGCCCGCGACTCACGCCACGTGGCTCCTTCGCGGTCTGGAAGGAAACCGTGCGCGGAAAGAGCCTGCCCTGGGTCAAGACTGAACTGGAAGTGGCCGGCCAGCTGCGCCTGGATTTCCAGGAAGTGGCCCTGTCCAACGAAAACATGGTCAAGCGCGCCCGCGAAACCCTGCTGGCCACGCTGGGCCATGACCTGCGCGATCCGCTGCAAGCCATCATGATGGCTGCCCGCATGATCGAGGTGCGCGAGCACTCACCCTCCAGTTCCAACCTGAGCAAGCGCATCTCGTCCTCCTCCAGCCGCATGCATCGGCTGATTTCGCAGGTACTCGACATCAGCCGCCTGCAAAGCGGCATGGGTCTGGATATCCAGCGTCGTCCGGTGGACGTGCGCAAGATGGCGATGGAAATCGTCAACGAGGCCCGCATGGCCTATCCCGACAATGAAATCATCCTGGAAGCCGAAGACTGCGGTGAGATCGGGCTCGATGGTGACCGCATCAGCCAGGTGGTGTCCAACCTGCTGTCCAATACGCGCCACCATGGCGAAATCGGCAAGCCTTCTACACTGATCGTGTTCCGCCGCGACGAACAACTGACCATCTCGGTCTCCAACCACGGCGCACCGATACCGGCCGCCGTGCGCGACAATCTCTTCAAGCCGTACAAGAAGGAGTCGATGGGCAACCAGCGCAATGCGCGCGGCCTGGGACTGGGCCTGTACATCGTCAGCGAGATCGTCAACGGCCACGGTGGCCGCATCACTGTAGACTGCGACAACAACATCATCACCTTCACCGTCACCATTCCGGCGCCGGCAGACTGAACGCGACGCTGACCGCCACCGGCACCCCGGCAACATCGCTCAGTTCGGAGTGGTCAGCGGCAGCGTCAGCAGAAAACGGACACCGGGGCCAAGACCTTCCGCGTGCATGCGCCCTTCGTGTAATTCCGCCAGCTGACGGGCAATGGCCAGCGACAATCCTGACGCAACGCCGCTCTCACCTGCAAGGTCGACCTCGACATCGTCATCGCCAACACGCTCCGGCGCATTGGCCTGATCGGCGTCGATCAAGGCCTGCCCCAGCTCCAGCTCTACCTGCCCCCCCGTCTGACGCAGGATCACCTGCACGCGCCCTTGCGGCGGCGTAGAGCGGATGACGTGCGTCAGCAGGTTCCCCACCACCTGCTGCAGCCGCGCAGGATCCCCCAGGATCGGCGCTGGCGTATCGACTACCGTATGAATGCGGATCTGCCTGGCATCGGCCACCGCGTGTACCGCCGCAATTCCCTGTTCGACCACGCGGACCATGTCCACCGGCTGCATGTCCACGTGCAGCTTGCCGGCCATGAGGCGGCTCAGTTCCAGCAACTGCTCCACCCGCTGCGCCTGCAGGCGCGCATTGCGCTCGATGACTTCCAGCCCCTTGCGCACCTGCTGGCCATCGGTGGCGTCGCGCAGCAGATACTGCGTCCAGCCGATGATGGTATTCAAGGGGGCACGGAATTCCTGCGCCAGCGCGGCCACGAATTCTTCCCGCACGTGGGCCATGCGCTCGGCCTCGGCGAGGCGCAGCAGCGCCTGCTGCTGGAGCAGGCGCTCCACTGCGGCCGGCAGATAGTCCAGATAATCGGTGGTCTTGGGCAGCACGTCGGCCACCCCCGTACGCAGCGCCTCGATGATGAGCGCATCGTCGGACACGCCCGATACCATGATGGCCGGAATGTCCAGACCCGATGCACGCAGCTGCCGAAAAAAGTCCAGACCGGTCTCCAGTGCCTGCAGGTGATAGTCGACGATGAGCAGGTTTGGTCGCTCCTGCTGCACCGCCGCCAGGGCGCTGACGGCATCGGCCACGGCGGTCACGCGATGTCCTTGCTTGCGCAGTACCCGGGTGGCCAATGCCAGCAGCCCGTCGTCATCCTCCAGTACCAGTACGTGGGCGGCGATGGCGCTCATCGTGACCCGTTCTCGCCTCGATCCGCAACACGACCCGCCAGGGGGAGCTTGACCACCTGCAGGAAAAAGCCCAGCCGGCGCACCGCCTCGATGAAGTCGTCATATTCCACCGGCTTGGTGATGTAGACATTGCAGCCGGTCTCGTAGCAGTGGGCGATCTCGCGGGGGTCATCGGTGGTGGTGAGCATGATGACCGGGATGGCCGCGGTGGAGGCCTCCTGCTTCATCCGGCGCAGCACCTCTACGCCATTCACGCGCGGCATGTTCACGTCCAGCAGCACTACCAGCTGTTGCGATTCACCCTGCGCCGGTTCGTCACCATAGAAATAGTCCAGCGCCTCCTGACCATCGCGCAAGCGCGTAAAGCCGTTGACCAGGCCGGCGCGCCGCAGGTTCTTCTCCACCAGAAGCGCATGGCCGTCGTCGTCTTCGACCAGCAGGATATTGACGCTTTGTTCCATATTCATGCCCCTCTCCCTGTGATGTATGCCTGCCCGCCGGTGCCGGCGCTCATGCCGCCACCGGCGGACGCGCCGGCAGGGCCACATAGAAGCAACTGCCCTGCCCCTCCACCGATTCCACCCAGATGCGACCGCCGTGGCGTTCCACCACCCGCTTGACCAGTGCCAGGCCGATACCTTCGCCCGGCGCGGCGTTGCCATGCAGACGCTGGAAGGCAATGAACATCTTGTCCAGATAGGCCGGTGCGATGCCCATGCCGTTGTCGCGCACGCAGTAGGTCACCAGGCTGGGCGCGGCGGCGATGTTGTCGGCGTGGCGCACGTGGTCGATGGTGATACGCCCCTGGCGCGACGGATCAAGGTAATTGACGGCATTCCCCACCAGGTTGCCCAGCACCTGCTCCACCGACGTCGGGTCGCCGAAGGCCGGCGGCAGATCGGCCGCGATCTCTACCTGCGCCCCCTTGGCGCGGATGCTGCCGCTCATGGCCGCGACGATGCGCTGCGCAATGGCATGCATGTCGAGCATGACCGGCTGGTATTCGACACGGCCGGCACGCGAGAGGCGCAACATGGCATCGATGATCCCGGCCGAACGCGTAACCGCGTTCTGGATGAAGCGCAGCGAGGTGTGGATGTCCTCCTCGACCAGCGCCTTGAGGCGCTGCTTGTCCGCCGCCGGCAGCGCCAGTTGTTCGACTTCGGCCAGCAGTTCGCGGGTGGTGTGGGTGATCTCCTTGCTGAAGCCCTGCAGGTTCACCAGCGGTGAGCGCAGATCATGCGACACGCTGTAGATGAACATTTCATTGTCCTGGGTCTGTTGGCGCAGGTCGGCATTGACCTCGGCCAGCTCGCGTGCGCGCTGTTCCAGTTCGGTACGATAGCCCTGGGCCTGGCGCGAAGCCTCGTTGAGGCGCTCGCTGCTGCGGTGCAGGGCATCATCGAGCTGGCAGATCTCGTCATTGCCACCCACCCGCGCCGCCAGCGGCTGCCCGTCGGCAAGGCGCTGGGCATTGGTGATGAGCACCGAGATACGGCTGCCGATGTTGCGCGTAAAGGCCAGCGAGGCCAGTCCCGCAGTAACGATGGAGCCCAGCACCGCCGCGATCAGCAACGCGGTCTGGGAATTGCGCGCCGACTGCAGCAGCGCCGTGCGCTGCTGGCCCAGCCGACGCTCCTGCTCGACAAAGCCATCCAGCCGGCTCAGGAAGTCCGAGAGCCGATGTGGCCCTTCCTCGTCGCGCAGTTCGCGGATCAGCGCATCGCGCTGTCCCCGTTGCATGCGCTCGCGGGCGGTATCGGCCCAGCTGCGATAACGCGCGATGCTGTCGTGCAGCGCCCGCACTGCAGTCGTTTGTTGGGGATTGTCGGCCACCAGCCGAACCAGCTCGCCGGTCTTGACCTCCAGATCGGCCCACATCTCGGGCCGACTGATCGGCTCGGACTGGTTCAAGAGGATGGCATTGCGGATGCGGGCCGATTCCAGCAGCATCGGTTGCCGCACCTCGGCCGCCTGGTTGATCACCTGCGCCGAGTGCGCGGCCCAGCGCTCGGCCTCCTCGGCATCGTCCTGTGAGTTGAACAGCGCCCCCAGCAGCAGTAATTCAACCAGACTGGGGATGGCAACGATCAACAAGCCCTTGGTCAATAATCTCATGTGCGTTCGTCCGCTTCATGATCATTCTCACGGCGCAGCTGCCTTCCATCGCAGCGCCCCCTCTTGGCGTTTCTTATTGTTCTGTCGTACGCCCGCCCGCTGAATTTCTGGTAATCAATTATTACGCCCAATTATAGACTTATAAAGTCATAAACTCATCAACTGTCAACGGCGGTGTGCATGACCGGGGTTGCACTCGGTGCCTTCAGGAAGACAAAAGGCCCGACAGCGTGCTGTCGGGCCTGGCCCTGATCCTGTCGCGGCACTGCGTCAGCCGACGCCACCCTGCACCCACTGCGGTGCGATCAAAGGATCGAAGTCGATCCAGTCACCATCGCGAATCTGGCCTTCCGCGCGCTCCAGATCAGTACCCTGCAGGTCTTGCAGCACCCTCATGGCGCGTTGCTCGACGGCGGAATTGACGGCATCAGCGGAATCGGCGACATCTGCAGATTCATCCAGCTGCACCGCCACCAGCATGCCTGCTACGCGACGCGGCACCGGATCGTCGTCGGTGGCACTGAGACTGCCCACCAGACCGCCCAGGTGACCACCCACAAGCCCACCCAGCACCGGCCCCAAGGGACCAGCCACGGGCGCGGCGGCCACCCCGGCAACAGCCCCGGCGCCGGCACCCGCGGCCACGCCGGCCGCCGCACCTTTATCCGTCTCTTCGGCGCCGGGCGACTTGTCCCGATCGCCGCCCACGGCGAAACGATCATGCTGCCCGGCCGGGTTGACGAAGAAACTGCTGATGCGCTCGCGGGCGAAACCGGCATCGACCAGCGCGTTGACGGCACGCGCCGCCTCGTCCTGCAATTCAAATCGTGCGGCGATGATGCTGCCCATGGTGTCTCCTCCTTGATCCCTGCGGCGCAAGGCGGCCGCTTCGCTTCATTTGGATGGATCGCTAGCGACAGTGCCGCCCTGGCAGGCGCGATAGCGCCGGATCAAGGCATTGGTGGAACTGTCGTGGTGTAGCGGCTGCCCGTGATCGATCAGCTCGCGCGCGGTGCGCTTGGCCAGCTGCTTGCCCAGCTCCACGCCCCATTGGTCGAAGGAATCGATATTCCAGATCACACCCTGGGTAAAGACACTGTGTTCGTACAGCGCGATCAGGCTGCCCAGGCTATAGGGGGTCAGCTGCTCGATGAGCATGCTGTTGCTGGGGCGGTTGCCGGGGAAGACCCGGTGTGGCACCAGTTCTTCAGGCGTGCCTTCTTCGCGCACGCGCTGCACGGTCTTGCCGAAGGCCAGCGCCTCGGCCTGGGCGAACATGTTGGCCATCAGCAGTTCCTGCTGCTGCCCCAGCGCCTGCGCGGGATGGCAGAACCCGATGAAGTCGCACGGCACCATCTGCGTTCCCTGATGCAGCATCTGGTAGAAGGAGTGCTGCCCATTGATGCCGTTATCGCCCCAATACACCGGCGAGGTCTGGTAATCCACCGGCTCGCCGTGCAGGGTCACCTGTTTGCCGTTGCTCTCCATGGTCAGCTGTTGCAGGTAGGCCGGCAGGCGCTTGAGATACTGGCTATACGGCAGCACCGCCTGGCTGCGGGCATCAAAGAAATTGCCATACCAGACCGTGAGCATGCCGAGGATGGCCGGCAGGTTCTGCTCCAGCGGCGCGGTGCGAAAATGTTCATCCATCGCGTGCATACCGGCCAGCATGTCACGGAAGTGCTGCGGTCCGATGGCGATCATGGTCGACAGGCCGATGGCGCTGCTCATCGAATAACGGCCACCGACCCAGTCCCAGAAGCCGAACATGTTGCGCTCATCGATACCGAAGCGGCTGGCTTCCTCGATATTGGTGGTCACGCCCACAAAGTGCCTGGTCACAGCCGCCTCGTCGCCCAATTGCTGCACCAGCCACTGGCGTGCGGCCTGGGCATTGGTCATGGTTTCCAGGGTGGTGAAGGTCTTTGAGCAGACGATGAAAAGTGTCTCCTCCGCCGGCAAGCCGCGCACCGTTTCCAGCAGTGCCGCCGCGTCGACGTCGGAGAGGAAGTACAGCGACAAGTCGCGCTGGCTGTAGTGGCGCAGGGCCTCGTGCGCCATCATCGGCCCCAGGTCCGAGCCACCGATACCGATGTTGACCACGTGGCGGATCGGCCGGCCGGTATGCCCGGTCCATGCGCCGCTGCGCACCTGTTCGGCAAACACCTCCATGCGCGCCAGGACATCCTGCACCTGCGCAATCACGTCTTCACCCTCCACCACCAGCCGCTCCGTCGCCGGCTTGCGCAGGGCCGTATGCAGCACCGCACGCTGCTCGGTGGCATTGATGCGGTCGCCCCGGAACATTGCCTCCACCCGATCCTGCAGGCCGCACTGGCGCGCCAGCTGCATCAGCAGGGTCATGGTTTCGGTGGTGACGAGATTCTTGGAATAGTCGAGATAGATACCTGCCGCTTCGGCGGTCAGGGTTTCGCCGCGCCGGGGATCGGCGGCGAACAGGCGTTCCAGGCGGAAGTGGCGGGCACTGTACTGGTGGTGCTCCTGCAGGGCGATCCAGGCGCGCTTCTCGGTCAGCGACTCGCGCTGGCTGTAGACGAACAGCGGCAGTTGAAGATCGGCGGCGGGCAACTTGGTCATGCGGACTCCTTGAGCGGGATGGCAGCGCCAGCGGACTTGCCGGACGGCATGCCGGATCGCTCGATGATAAGGGTCGACCTGTTCCGAAGGGCATAGGACGGCGGCACATTCGCTTGTAGGAAACGAGGAATCCACGCTCCTTGTTTTGCCTGGATGCAGATTTCCTTTGATCGACGGAAATCCAATGCCCGCGCGGCTTTGCGGCGACCAATCCGGTCAGGAAATGTCAGCCGGCGTGTAGTTTTACTAGCTAAAGTATAGCCGTCAAAACAATGGATCGTAGCGCTGTAGCGATGAAGTATCGCCTGCAGTCACTCTCGTTTATGAACACCACTGTCGCCACCAGCCCGCACACGACATCGACCGGAATCAATCCGCGTGTGCCCACTACCGCCATGCCTGAGACCAAGGCGATCGTGACGCTGCTCAGTGCAAACGGTGCCGCGGCTGGCAATGCAGCATCCAAGGATGCGCAATCATTTTTCAATCGGGAAGGGAGCCTGGGCTGGGTCGAGTCCCAGGACGGCCCGTTGGTCAAGGCAGGCTCCTCCTATGAGAGACTGCGCGACGCCGGCATCGTACCCGGCCAATTCCTCGCCGTTGCCGCCCCCGACTGGATCTTCCACGGCCAGCAGGAGTTCATCCTGGTCCGTTTCCTGCAGGTCACAGCCAGGCGCGATGGCTACAGCACCAGTTGCGAACTGCATTGCTGGGTCATGGGCAGCTGTCGCATCAACCCGGTCAACGGGCAACTGAGCTACTTTGCCGGTCTGCCTGGCTACAGTGGGCTGATGCTCTCCCCCACCTGCGGCTGCCACGTGCTGCCCGAGTCCATCCTGCGCGCCCTGCTGGCGCTCTCCGGCGAGGTCGGTGAAGCCTTCGAACTGGGCCATGTGCGCTGGGGCGAACATATCGGCCAGCATGCCTACACGGCGCCGGTGGCCATGAGCGTCAATGAAGTGGTGGGCAAGCGCACTGCCATGTTCGGCAAGACCCGGCTGGGCAAATCCAACGTCGTCAAGCTGCTCATGCAGGGCGTGCTCAATGCCACCCGCGAGAGTGGCCACGTCGGCCAGCTGGTGTTCGACGTCAACGGCGAATACGCCAACGACAATCCCCAGGACGGCAATTTCTCCATCGCCTCGGCCTACCCCGAGCGCGTCCAGGTGTACTACCTCTCGACCCAGCCCCGGGGTGACGGCGAATTCCTGCGCTACAACTTCTATGACATCCCGGACCGCGCCCTGGCGATCTTTTCCGAACTGCTCACGCCCTCGGTGCTGGAGATTGCCGAGGTACGCAACTTCCTGATGATCCGCTTTCCGGCCCTGTCGGCCCTGAAGACCGGGCGTGCCGACGACAGTGCGGCCGCCTTCCGCAAGCTCTGTCTGTACTGGACACTATTGCACGAAGCCGGCTTCGAGCCGGGCGAGGTCGTCTGCGCCGCCATCGCTGCCCGTGGACTGGTCAACGTCGGTTTCACCCAGGGCTTGCGCATGGCGGCCTGGCAGGCGATCAGATCGAAGGTGCCGCCGCCGATACCCACCAGCTTCACCGAGATGACCGAAGAAATCCGCGTGCTCTCGGCCTTCGCGCTCAAGTACGAGAACGACCCCAACCTGCGCGTGGGCCGCACCGAACTGTTCGACGAAGAAGACCGCGTGATCCAGGAACTGCTCTGCCAGACCAATGGCGTGGGTCCCTATTTCCTGCGCGAATGCCTGCAGTTCCACTCCGCCAACGCCAGCGATTTCCTGCATGACAGCCTGCGTGCCCTCGATACCGGCAAGACCGTCATCATCGATCTGGGTGCGGCCAATGAACGCATCGTGCGCTACTTCTCGCGCATCATCTCCACGGCCGTGTTCCTGCAGCAGGAACGCAAATTCATCACCAACACCCTGGCCGGGCGCTTCGTGCAGATCTACTTCGAAGAAGCACACATGATCTTCCCCGTCGAGGCGGCCGGCAAGAACACCACCGACATCTACGCCCGCTTTGCCAAGGAAGGCGCCAAGTTCGGCATCGGCATCGTCTATTCGACCCAGTCGCCGACCTCGGTCAGCTATTCCCTGCTGACGCAGACCGAAAACTTCTTTATCGGTCATCTCTCCAGCGACATCGATGTCGATGCCCTGGCCTCGGTGCAAAGCCTGTTTGGCGCCGTCAAGGACGACATCCTGCAATTCCGCCTGCCCGGCTACATGCGGGTACTGAGCTATTCGCGCCGCTTCGTCCTGCCGATCCAGGCCAAGCGTTTCGATCCACGAGAAAGGAGATAGCCCCGTGATGAAGTAAATCGCCAAACCAAGGACAAGCACCACGACGACGTGACAGAAAGCAAGGCGCATGCGCGCAAGACTGCCCCGACACCCTGGTTGCCTGCCAGGACGTGGCATGAAGAACGGGACAACCCTTGGCCCGGCGCGGTGTTCTTTGCCAAGAATCCATCCACTCATCAGTTAGGCCTGCCCCCCTCTTTCAGCCGGCGCTAACCCTATTTCAAGGAATACAGACATGCTTTACTCCCCTCACCCGGCGCGCCAGCCGCGCACCCTGCCGCATGCGCAACGCGGCTTTACCATCGTCGAACTGTCGGTCGCCGTGGCCATTGCCGGCGTGCTGCTGGTCTCGGCGATTGCACTGGTGCAGGTGGTGCTGCGGCAATCGCGCGCCAATGATGTGGTCAGCGGCATCCCGCGCCTGATGGCACAGATCGACAAGATTTATGCCCGGGCCAATAACTTCATCGGTCTGAGCACCGACGTGGCCGTTGGCTTCGGTGCCTTTGACAGTGTCTTTGACATTCTCGGCGCTCCCCCAAACCGCATCGCGAATAATCGCTTTGGTTACGCCACCAACGTGGATGTCGCCACGGCCTTTACCGGAGCAGCAACCAACACCGGCTACGCCGTCACTTTCGCCGGCATTCCTGCGTCTTCCTGTGCTGACATTGTCACTTCCGCGGCTGCCACCGGCATACGCGGCATTCTTGTTCAACCTGAAACTACGGTCGGCACCCGCTCCATTACCACTGCAGGTATTGGCACGATGACTCTGGCCGCCATTCAAGCCGTTCCACCTGGCGGTGCCACGGCCGGCGGCACTACCGGCGGCGGTGCGGTCGTTAAGGGCAATCTTGCAAACGGCAATCTGGATATCGCAGCGATGACCGATCCGCGTGCCTGCGGCACCGGTAGCAGCACCGTCACCATCGGCCTGGTCAACTGGAAGTGATGTCCTTCGATGCGGTTCCTTTAAGAGGAGCTGCATCGAAACATACCTCCGCACATTCATGAGAAAACAGCAATCCGGCTACACGCTGGTAGAGCTCTCGGTCACTGTGGCCCTGGCTGGCATGATCGTTCTGGGCGGCATCACCGGTGCCACCTCGCTGCTCGATCAACAACGTATCAACGACTTGTCCGAGCAGAATGCCAATGCCATCAGGCGCGTCAACGAAGCCTATGCGCAACTGCCCAGCTACGCCGGTCTGTCCTTGCGACGAGCGGTGTCCTTTGGCGCGTTCAACCAGTTCATCATCAACTTCCCTGGGACCGACCGCGTGACCGTGACCCATCCATTCGGCGGTGCCGTTGGCGTGGCCGCGCTCGGTGGCGCCGCGCCTCTGGCCTGGGGCCTCTACCTCAACGCCATCCCGGCCAGGCACTGCATCGAAATGCTGTACCAGTCGGCGCCACTAGCCGATGCGCTGGTGGTCTTTCCCGGTGGTATGGGCAACCCGGTCGGCTGGACCGGCAACATTGCCATCAACACCGCCGTGCCGGAGATCACCATCGGAGGCGGTTTTGGCCCGGCCGCCCCGCGCATCGTCAAGAATCTGACTCGCGAACTTGCCCCTCCAGCACTGGCAGCGGCTTGCCAGGACGCTGGCGACAACCTCGGCGTGCTGCTACTGAAAACCAAATTACGATGAACCGTTTCTCCTTACCCAGGCGGTCATGTGCCGCCCATTCGCCTGGCGCCCCCGGTCACGCGCCGCTGCCACATCTACTGCGACAGCGCCAATGTGGTTTCACGCTGGTGGAGTTATCCGTCTCGATGGCCATTGCCGCCATCCTGGCGGTGGCCTCGCTGGTGGTGCTGCGCCAGCAGCTGGATCAGACGCAGGTGGCCTCATCGTCCTATTTCCTGCAGCAGACGGTGGTGGCGTTGCAGAATTTCTTTTCCAACGATAACGGTGCCGCACCGATCAACAACAGCACGCTGGCCAGCGGCGCCGCCGTGGCCCGGCAATACGTCGGGGGCGGTGCCGGCGCCAGTACCCAGATCAACAATCCCTGGGGCGGGCAGATGTTCGTGGGTCCGTTGATCGCCGGCAGCAATACCAACTGGGTCTTGCAGGTATCGGGGCTGCCCATGCGGTTGTGTCCGGACATCGTGCAAAGCGTGGAATCCACCTTGAACACCGCCAACCTGCGACATGCCCTGACCGCGTCGTCGGCAACGTCGATATCCTGCGACTCGGTAAAGGTATCAATGCGGCAGACACCGTCGTTGCCCGGTCCGGCAATCATTTGACACTGACCTGGGGCACTGACGCCATCACCATCGAAAACTATTTCCTGACAGGCTATTACTACATCGAGAAGATCACCTTCGATGATGGCACGACCTGGGCCTATTCTGACCTGGCGTCCCGCCTGACCCAGACCGGCACTTCCGGAAACGAAAACTGGACCGGATTCGGAGACCAGAACAACCGCATGCTCGGCATGGCGGGAAATGATGTGCTCACCGGGGGCCGACTTGCAGATACCATCGAGGGCGGCAGTGGCGATGACACCCTCTATGGCGGCGACGGCGACGATACGCTATCCGGCGACAAAGGAAATGATTATCTGAATGGTGGTCTGGGCAACGACATCTATGTCTTCAATCAGGGCGATGGCGTCGAAACCATCAACGACTATGACAACAATGTTGGCAACATCGATACGCTGCGACTGGGTAAAGGCATCAAGGCGGCAGACACTGT